>NZ_JBQUZR010000001.1:0-764655 GCF_056313745.1 Lysobacter sp. DMC97
TTCTTCATGAGTTCTCCTTGGTCTGTCGAGGGTAGAGAACTCACCTGCCGATCGGCTACATGATTCGTCTCAGGTCAGCTCGACTTCCATCGTGACGACGCGCAGACGCTGCTGTTCTTCCTCGTCCGCGAACCCGATGGCCGCTACGCCCCGGTCGCAGGCCAGACCGACCCGGCGGGGTTCTCTGTGTTCCGGATGGATCGGGGGTTGTAGCTCGCGTATGTTTCACAGAAACCGGTGGGAAATTCCAACCCTTGTGATTGAGGCTGCATGAAATCTGCGCCAAGAAAGATGTCGAAGGACCGAATAATGCGGCTTGTAGAGGGGCAGGTCTTTCATGTCACAAGGGTTGAAAATTGGCCGGAAATCATTCGTTCCGACGGCCTTCTCCCCAACTCGGATGATTCCTTTGTCAGTACTTTCGGATCATCGAAGAACTCGTTCTTCAGGCGCCTTGGCTGCGTTTCACTCTTTGATTGGCGGGATCAGCCTAATGAAGAAATCGATGATTTCAGAAGAAGATGCTGGCCATTCCAGGCGGCAAAGCCAGGTGGTGACGGTGTCATCTTCATGATTGCCAAGCAGGAAATCTACGGGCAACTTGTTTCGTGGAAAAAATGGCAGGAGGAAAGAGCGTTCGATCAGATGATCGTGCCATTCGTCGAGACGGGATTTCCCGGCAAGTTATCTCTCGATCATTTCAAGCGTTTCGCTCTATACAAGTGCAAACCTGACAAGCCCGGATCTCTGGCGGAGATTGTTGCATCGTCATTTGGGCCTCGATAATGTCGATGTTCCCAACCACTCCCGCACCAACCCCGGCACGATCTCCGTCGCCGGGCCGCGCAGCATGCGGAAGCCCCACGGCAGGTCGTCGACCTCGAACGCGCACACCACCTTCTCCGCGGTCGGGCTGGCGTAGCGGGTCAGCGAGGCGGCGGGGTAGACCGACAGCGAGGTGCCGACGACCAGCACTTTCGCCGCTTCGGTCACGTGGCGTGCGGCGACGTCCATCATCGGCACGTCCTCGCCGAACCAGACGATGTCGGGTCGCAGTTGCGAGCCGTCGTCGCACAGGTCGCCGATGTGGATCGGCGCGGCGTCGATGCGACGACGCAGCCGCCGCGGCGAGGTGCCGCGCGCCCACGCCAGTTCGCCGTGCAGGTGCACGACCTGCGTCGACCCGCCGCGCTCGTGCAGGTCGTCGACGTTCTGGGTGACGACCACGACCTCGTACTTCGATTCCAGTTCGGCGATCGCGCGGTGCGCGGCGTTCGGTTGCGCTTCGGCGGCGCGGGCGCGGCGTTCGTTGTAGAACTCGAGCACGACTTCCGGATGCTTGCGCCAGCCTTCCGGGCTGGCGAGCGCACGCCAGTCGTGATTGCGCCACAGCCCGTCGGCGTCGCGGAACGTGGGCAGCCCGCTTTCGGCGCTGATGCCGGCGCCGGAGAGGATGACGATCTTGTTCGGATGCATGCGTTTTCCGTCATCCATGATCGATCGCCTTGCGCATGGAGTGGCGGCCACCGGGACGATCGATTTCGCATTCGATGTCGTCGAGCCGCCAGCCGGCCTGCGTGCGGATCCAGCGATAGCGGTCCTTCCAGCGGTAGGTTTCGCCGTGATAGAGCTCGTGGAACGAAACGATCACGTCGGCGGACGAGGATGAGGTGTGGCGCACGGACGAAATGGCGTAACCGTCCAATGAACCGTCCGAGCAGATGAAGGTGAAATCGGCGTGGGGCGGCTTGGCAGTCGGATCCTGTGCCGAGGTTTCGCGATCTTCGCGGAAGGCCGCGTCGAGGGCCCGGAAGAACGCCGGCGACAGGACGCGGCGCAAGTTCGCCATGTCCCGTGCATCGCGTTCCGGAGAGACCTTGTAGTGCTCCACGAAACGACGGGTTTGCGCGCCGAGATCGGGGCGTGCCGGGCGGCCCGCGGAAACCGGCACGGAGACCGCGGCCAGCGAAGCGAGGGCGGCTGCGACCAGAGCCCGGGCGCTGATCCCGGCGCCCGAGAGGATGACGATCCTGGTGCGGTTCAGCGTGTGCAAGCAGATCCCTCGCATGCGTTCGGGATGACCTTCGATGCGCGATGCGCATCGTTGGTCACTTCATCGTCGGCATCACGAATTCCGCGTGGCGGACGTCGTCCGGCCAGCGCGCGGTGATCGTCTTCAATCGCGTGTAGAAGCGCACGCCGTCGGGGCCGTGGACGTGCAGCGGGCCGAAGATCGAGCGCTTCCAGCCGCCGAAGCTGTGGAAGGCCATCGGCACCGGGATGGGCACGTTCACTCCGACCATGCCGGCCTGCACGCGATGCGCGAATTCGCGCGCGGCGCCGCCGTCGCGGGTGAAGATCGCGGTGCCGTTGCCGTATTCGTGTTCGTTCACCAGCTTCAACGCGGTCTCGAAATCCGGCACGCGGACCACGCTCAGCACCGGGCCAAAGATTTCCTCGCGGTAGATCGTCATCGCCGGCGTGACGCGGTCGAACAGGCAGCCGCCGAGGAAGAAACCGTCGGCGTGGCCGTCGACCGCGTGGCCGCGGCCGTCGACGACCAGCGTCGCGCCCTCGGCCACGCCGGCGTCGACGTAGCCGCGGACCTTGTCGCGGTGCGCGCCGGTGACCAGCGGGCCCATCTCGGGATCGAGGCAGCCGGGACCGATCTTCAGCGCGGCGACCTTCGGTGCCAGCTTCGCGACCAGCGCGTCCGCGGTGGCGTCGCCGACGCACACGGCGACCGAGATCGCCATGCAGCGTTCGCCGGCCGAGCCGTAGCCGGCGCCGAGCAACGCGGAGACCGCGCCGTCGAGATCGGCGTCGGGCAGCACGACCATGTGGTTCTTGGCGCCGCCCAGCGCCTGCACGCGCTTGCCGTTGGCGCTGCCGCGGGCATAGATGTACTCGGCGATCGGTGTGGAGCCGACGAAACTGATCGCCTGCACGCGCGGCGCATCGAGCAGCGCATCGACCGCGACCTTGTCGCCGTGGACGACGTTGAACACGCCGTCGGGCAGCCCGGCCTGCTTCAGCAGATCGGCCATGAAGTTGGCGGCGGACGGATCGCGCTCGGAAGGTTTCAGCACGAACGTGTTGCCGCAGGCGAGGGCAACCGGGAACATCCACAGCGGCACCATCGCCGGGAAGTTGAACGGCGTGATGCCGGCGACGACGCCCAGCGGCGCGTATTCGGTCCACGAATCGACCTCGCGGCCGACGTTCATCGAATGCTCGCCCTTGAGTAGGTGCGGGATGCCGCAGGCGAACTCGACCACTTCGAGGCCACGGGTCACTTCGCCACGCGCATCGGACAGCACCTTGCCGTGCTCGGCGGTGATGATCGCCGCGAGGTCGCCAGCGTGTCGCTCCAGCAGATCCTTGAAGCGGAACATCACCCGCGCGCGGTTGAGCGGCGTGGTCTCGGCCCAGGCCGGAAACGCGGCGGCCGCGGCGTCGACCGCGGTGTGCACGTCGTCGACGGAGGCCAGCGGCACGCGCTTCGTCACCGCGCCGGTGGCGGGATCGAAGACGTCGGCGTGGCGGTCGGAGCGGCCGGCGGTGTGGGTGCCGGCGATGCAGTGGGGGAGAGTGGGCACGGAAGCTGACATCGGATTGAACCTCTCTTCAAACGTCGATCGTGTCCGTCATCGCTTCCGCGATATGGCTTGATCAGGTTTCGGCAGAGCGCCCCTCATCCGCCTTCGGCACCTTCTCCCCGCATGCGGGGAGAAGGAACTCCCGCATCCGCCGCCTGCGTGTGGAAATCACCGACTGGCTTCGGTAGAGCGGCCTTCAGGCCGCTGCTTCATTCGGAAGCCAAAGCAGCGGCCTGAAGGCCGCTCTACCGATGTGCTGCGTGCCTCAACCCAGCGCCTTCTCCGCCGGCACGTATTCGTAGCCGAGGTCCTGGGCGACCGCCTGGTAGGTGATCTTGCCGGCGTGCACGTTCAGGCCGTTGAGCAGGTGGGGGTCGTCCAGCAGCGCCTTCTTCGCGCCCTTGTTCGCCAGCTGCACCGCGAAGGGCAGGGTGGCGTTGGTGAGGGCGAAGGTGGAGGTGCGGGCGACGCCGCCGGGCATGTTGGCGACACAGTAGTGGATGATGCCGTCCACTTCGTAGGTCGGGTTCTGGTGGGTGGTGGCCTTCGAGGTCTCGAAGCAGCCGCCCTGGTCGATCGCGACGTCGACCAGCACCGAGCCCGGGCGCATCAGCTTCAGCTGGTCGCGCGACACCAGCTTCGGCGCGGCGGCGCCGGGGATGAGCACCGCGCCGATCACCAGGTCGGTGTCGGGCAGGCGTTCCTCGATGGCGTCGTGCGTCGAGTAGATGGTGGTGAGCTGGTGACCGTAGACCTCGTCGAGGTACTTCAGGCGCTCCAGCGAGCGGTCGAGGATGGTGACGTGCGCGTTCAGGCCCATCGCCATGCGTGCGGCGTTGATGCCGACCACGCCGCCGCCGATCACCAGCACTTCCGCCGGCTTCACGCCCGGCACGCCGCCGAGCAGCACGCCCGAGCCGCCCTGCGCCTTCTCCAGCGCATGCGCGCCGGCCTGGATCGACATGCGGCCGGCGACCTCGGACATCGGCGCCAGCAGCGGCAGGCCGCCGCGCTTGTCGGTGACGGTCTCGTAGGCGATCGCGGTGCAACCGGACTTCACCAGCGCCGCGGTCTGCGCGGGGTCGGGCGCGAGATGCAGGTAGGTGTAGAGCACCTGGCCGGGGCGCAGCATCGCGCATTCGACCGGCTGCGGTTCCTTCACCTTGATGATCATGTCGGCGCGGGCAAAGATTTCCTCCGCGGTGTCCACGATCTCGGCGCCGGCCTTCACGTACATCTCGTTGGTGAGGCCGATGGCCTTGCCGCCGTCGCGCTGCACCATCACCCGGTGGCCATGGTTCACCAGCTCGCGCGCGCCCGCGGGCGTCAGGCCGATGCGGTATTCGTGATTCTTGATTTCCTTGGGAACGCCGATGAGCATGGCTGGATACCGTTCAGAGGATGGGCAAGGCGCGCATTAGGCCGTTTCGGCGATCACATGCGCAAGGGTTCGGAAGATGCGGTCGATGTGGTCGCGGTCGAGGATCAGCGGCGGCGACAGCGCGATGACGTCGCCGGTCACGCGGATCAGCAGGTTTTCCTGGTGGAAGCAGCGGGTGAACACGTCGTAGGCGCGGGCGCCGGGCGCGCCCGGGCGCGGCGCCAGCTCGATCGCGCCGATCAGGCCGATGTTGCGGATGTCGACCACGTTCGGCAGCCCGCGCAGGGCGTGGATGGCATCGGCCCAGGCGTCTTCCAGCACGATGGCCTGCTCGAAGAGGTTTTCCTCGGCGTAGGTGTCCAGCGTCGCCAGCGCGGCGGCGCAGGCCAGCGGGTGGCCGGAATAGGTGTAGCCGTGGAACAGCTCGATCATCTGCTCCGGGCCCTTCATGAAGGCCTCGTGGATGCCGTCGGATACGAACACCGCGCCCATCGGCACGCAGCCGTTGGTCAGGCCCTTCGCGCAGGTGATCATGTCGGGCTTCACGCCGAAGCGTTCGGCGGCGAACGCCTTGCCGACGCGGCCGAAGCCGGTGATGACTTCGTCGAAGATCAGCAGGATGCCGTGCCTGTCGCAGATTTCCCTCAGTCGGCGCAGGTAGCCTTCCGGCGGCAGAACCACGCCGGCCGAACCGGCGACCGGTTCGACGATGACGGCGGCGATCGTGCTGGCATCGTGCAGCAGGACGAGGCGTTCGAGGTCCTCGGCCAGTTCCAGCCCGTGCGCGGGCAGGCCTCGGCTGAAAGCGTTGCGTTCGATGTCGAGCGTGTGGCGCAGGTGGTCGACGCCCGGCAGCAGGCTGCCGAACCACTTGCGGTTGTTGGGCAGGCCGCCCACCGAGATGCCGCCGAAACCGACGCCGTGGTAGCCCTTCTCGCGGCCGATCAGGCGGGTGCGCTGGCCTTCGCCGCGGGCGCGGTGGTAGGCGAGGGCGATCTTCAGCGCGGTGTCGACCGATTCCGAACCGGAGTTGGTGAAGAACAGGTGGCCGAGATGGTCCGGCGCGATCGCCTTCAGGCGCTCGGCCAGCGTGAACGGCAGCGGGTGGCCCATCTGGAAGGTGGGCGCGAAATCGAGCGTCGAGATCTGCTGGCGCACGGCCTCGACGATGCGCGGGCGGGCGTGGCCGGCGTTGCAGCACCACAGGCCACCGGTGGCGTCGAGGATCTCGCGGCCGTCGACGGAGCGGTAGAACATGCCTTCGGCGCTGGCGAGCAGGCGCGGGTTCGCCTTGAACTGGCGGTTCGCCGAGAACGGCATCCAGAACGCGTCCATCGCGTCCGGCATGCGGGTGGCCTGGGCCGTGTAGGCGGCGCCGAGGGAAGAGGCGGAAGTGTCGTCGCGCATGGGGCGGGATCCTGGGCCGAACGGGTCGACGGGAAGCTTAGCGCGTTGAAAAAACTTTACAACCGGTTCGCATTTGACGAAAAATGCTGCACGGCCGTAGCCGTGTAAAGTATCCCGCTACACCAAAGTCGACCGGAACCCAATGGACATCGGCGCACGTCTGCAGCTCGTCCGCAAGAACAAGGGGCTCAGCCAGCGCGAGCTGGCCAAGCGGGTGGGGGTCACCAACAGCACCATCTCGCTGATCGAACAGAACAAGGTCAGCCCGTCGGTGAGTTCGCTGAAGAAGGTGCTGGACGGGATCCCGATCTCGATGGCCGACTTCTTCACGCTCGACATCGACACGCGGCCGTCGGACCAGCCGTTCTACGGCGTCGACGAGCAGCCCGACATGGGCAGCAACGACATCCACTATTTCCTGATCGGCCACCATCGCCCGAAGCGGCAGATGTGCGTGTTGCGCGAAGTCATGGAACCGGGCAGCGACACCGGCTCGGGCATGATCACCCACGACGGCGAGGAGGGCGGCGTGATCCTGCAGGGCCGGGTCGAACTGACCGTGGACGACCAGGTGCGGGTGCTGGAGGCGGGCGAGGGCTACTACTTCGACTGCCGCAAGCCGCACCGCTTCCGCAACGTCGGCGATGCCGACGCGGTGATCGTCAGCGCCAGCACGCCGCCGACCTTCTGACCTCCTCCCAATCTCCCACGGGCCGTTCCGTCGGCCCCGTCCCGCATCCCGGAGCCCCCGCATGACCACCCCCGACACCCGCGAACGCTGGCAGGCGATCGCCGACGGCCTCGCCATCCGGACCCGGGCCTTCATCGATGGCCGCTACGTCGACGCGGCCGACGGCCGCACCTTCGACTGCGTCAGCCCGATCGACGGCCGCGTGCTGGCGCAGGTGGCCGAGGGCGGCGCCGAGGACATCGACCGTGCCGTGGCCGCGGCGCGACGCAGTTTCGAGGCGGGGATCTGGGCGGACACCCGGCCCACGCATCGCAAGAAGATTCTCATCAAGTTCGCGCAGCTCATTGAAAAATATGGCGACGAGCTGGCCGTGCTCGAATCGCTGGACATGGGCAAGCCGGTCACCGACGCCCGCCAGGTCGACATCGCCGCGACCATCCGCTGCCTGTCGTGGACCGGCGAGGCGATCGACAAGGTCTACGGCGAGGTGGCCGCGACCGGCCAGGACGAGCTGGGCCTGATCACCCGTGAACCGCTGGGCGTGATCGGCGCGATCGTCCCCTGGAACTTCCCGCTGCTGATGGCGGCGTGGAAGATCGCCCCGGCGCTGGCCACCGGCAATTCGGTGGTGCTCAAGCCGTCCGAGAAGTCGCCGCTGACCGCGCTGCGGCTGGCGGAGATCGCGATGGAGGCGGGCATCCCGGCCGGCGTGTTCAACGTCGTCCCGGGCTTCGGTCGCGAGGCCGGCGAGCCGCTGGCGCTGCACATGGACGTCGACGGGCTGGTGTTCACCGGCTCGACCGCCGTCGGCCGGCACCTGCTGCAGTGCGCCGGGCGCTCGAACATGAAACGCGCCTACATGGAGTGCGGCGGCAAGAGCCCGAACCTCGTCTTCGCCGACGCGCCCGACCTGGAGCAGGCCGCGAAGGCCGCCGCCACCGCGATCTTCTACAACCAGGGCGAGGTCTGCACCGCTGCCTCGCGCCTGCTGGTGCAGCGCTCGGTGAAGGAGGAATTCGTCGCGGCGGTGGTCGAGGCCGGCCGCGCGATGCAGCCGCGGCATCCGTTCGAGCCCGGCGCGGCGATGGGCGCGATGGTCGACGAAGGCCAGACCGCGCGCGTGCTGGAGTTCATCGCGAAGGGGCAGGCCGAGGGCGGGAAGCTGCTGCTGGGCGGACGCCGGGCCGACGTGGTGGCCGGCGGCTGCTACCTCGAACCGACCGTGTTCGACGACGTCGCCCACGACCACACCATCGCCCGCGAGGAAATCTTCGGCCCGGTGCTGTCGGTGATCGGCTTCGACGACGAGGCCGAGGCCCTGCGGCTGGCCAACGACACCGAGTACGGCCTCGCCGCCGGCGTCTGGACCCGCGACATCGGCCGCGCGCACCGCGTGGCGCGCAAGCTGCGCGCCGGCAGCGTCTGGGTGAACTACTGGGACGGCGGCGACATGACCGCGCCGTTCGGCGGCTACAAGCAGTCCGGCAACGGGCGCGACAAGTCGCTGCACGCCTTCGAGAAATACACCGAAGTGAAGGCGACCTGGATCAATCTCGCCACCTGAGTGATCCATCGCGCATGCCGGGCCGGCGTCGTGCATGAACGCCGGTCACGGATGCGAAACGCTCGCGTTTGACCCGGTCCGGGGCACGGTGGAGAATCGCCGCGGCCCGCGCCATTGCCGGGCTTTCCCTTTCACGCCCCAGGACAGCGATGCGCGTCTTCGCGATTTCGGACATCCATGTCGACTACGACGCGAACATGCGCTGGGTCCACGGCCTGTCCCGTGCCGACCATCGCGACGACCTGCTGATCCTCGCCGGCGACGTGTCGCATCGGCCGAAGCTGCTGGCCGAATGCATCGATGCCTTCTCCCGCCGGTTCGCGCAGGTGCTGTTCGTGCCCGGCAACCACGACCTGTGGGTGGTGGGCGAGCCGCCGGAGCGGCATTCCCTGCAGAAATTCCGCGAAGTGGCCGACATCGCCGCCGACAACGGCGCCTCGATGCAGGCCTTCCGTCGCGAGGGCACGCTGATCCAGCCGCTGCTGGGCTGGTACGACTTCTCCTTCGGCAAGCCCGACGACAGCCTGCTGCAGATGTGGGCCGACTTCCGCACCTGCCGCTGGCCGGACGGCGCGGGGCCGGAGGAGGTCTCGGCGCTGTTCGACGACATGAACGAGGCGCCGCCGGACGACGTGCCGGCGCGGGTGATCACCTACTCGCACTTCATGCCCCGGATCGACCTGGTGCCGATGTTCGTGCCGCAGCGGCACCGCACGCTGGACCCGGTGCTGGGTACGGTGCGGCTGGAGGCGCAGCTGCGCCGGTTCACGCCGCACATCCACGTCTACGGCCACAGCCACATCAACCGCTCGGTGCGGCTCGACGGCGTGCACTACATCAACAACGCCTTCGGCTATCCGCAGGAGGATGGGATCGCCTCCAAGCGGCTGCTGTGCATCGACGAGATCTGAGTACCGGCGCATGGGCGGAACGGACGCCACCGACACGTCGACATCGACGCCCGGCGCCGACATCGACCTGTGGCTGGCGTACTACGACCTCGCCGCCGACCTCGTGCCGCGGCTGCGCGCGCTGCTGACCGAGGACGAACTGGCGCGCGAGTCGCGCTTCTATTTCGCCGACGATCGCCTGTGCTACCTCGTGACGCGCGCGCTGGTGCGCACCGTCCTCTCTCGTTATGCGCCGCTGCCGCCTGCCGACTGGCGGTTCGCCGACAACGGTCACGGCCGGCCGCACATCGCACCTGAGATCGTCGCCCGCTGCCCCGAGGCCGCCGACCTGCGTTTCAACGTGTCGCACACCAGCGGCCTGATCGCGCTGGGCGTGACCCGCGGCCGCGAACTCGGCGTGGACGTGGAGCACGTCGGCGACCGCAAGGGCCCGCTGGAGGTCGTCGACCGTTACTTCGCCCCGGCCGAGGTCGAAGCGCTGCGGCAGCAGCCCGAATCGATCCGCCACGATCGCTTCTTCGAGTACTGGACCTTCAAGGAGTCGTACATCAAGGCGCGCGGCCTGGGGCTGGCGCTGCCGCTGGAGCGTTTCAGCTTCCACTACCCGCACGAGACCGGGGTGCGGCTGGCGATCGAGCCCGAGCTGGAGGACGCGCCCGAACGCTGGGCGCTGTGGCAGTACCGGCCCGCCGGCGACTACCTGCTGGCGATCTGCGCCGAGCGCGGCGAGCGGCCGCCGACGACCGTCGCGCTGCGCCGCTGCCTGCCGCTGTGTCCGGACGAGCCGATCGCGGCCGTGTCGACGCGGCGCTCCGACGCCGACGCCTGAGCGTCGGCGTGTGCCGGCCGTCAGTGCGGCCGGCTCTCAGTCCGGCGCGTTGAGGAACATCCGCAGGAAACGCTCGGCGATCACCGGGTCCAGCCCGTGGCGCGCCGGATCGACCGCCAGGCGCTGCGCGATCGCGGCGACCTTGCGGTACTCGTCCGGATCCTGCGCGCAGTGCTGCAGCAGTTGCCCGGTGCGCTGGTCGAGTTCGGCGTTGGCCGCGAGCCAGTTCGGGTCCAGCCGCGGCAGGCGCGAGAAGGCCTCCTTCGGCAGTTCGTCCTGGCGCCACTGGAAGCGCAGGGCACTGCCGTTGTGCTTCGCGGCCAGCGGTAGC
This sequence comes from Lysobacter sp. DMC97, assembly GCF_056313745.1. Classification (NCBI taxonomy): domain Bacteria; kingdom Pseudomonadati; phylum Pseudomonadota; class Gammaproteobacteria; order Lysobacterales; family Lysobacteraceae; genus Lysobacter; species Lysobacter sp. DMC97. The sequence goes on from NZ_JBQUZR010000001.1 coordinate 10,714, forward strand.
GCCTGCCCGGCCGAGATCCGGACCTCGGGCAGGAACTGCAGGCCCTGGTGCCAGTGCAGCGGCGCGGCGTCGGGCGCGTTCGACAGTGCGATGTCGCCGTCCAGGCGCAGGTCGAACCAGAAGAGCAGGGCGCCGGCGGTGCCGTCGGCGGTCGCGACCGGATCGATCGCCATCTCCTGCGGCTCCGGCCCGGCGGTCGCGAAATCGAAGTCGAACAGGTCGAACGGGTCGCTCAGCGGGCGATGGCCGAGCGTGCGCGCATCGACGTTCACGAATTCCAGCGACGCCAGGTAGGGATTGAGCAGCCCGGCGTCGACGCCGAGCACGTGGTCGAAGCGGTACTCGACCACCTGTGCGCGCAGCCGCGCACCGGCGGGCAGGAAGCGCGCGTCCGGTCGCAGCAGGTGCTCGCGGGCGTGGGCGAGGAAATGCAGCACGCCTTCGCCGATCAGGCTGCAGTCGAACAGCTCGAACAGCGCGAGGTCGGCGCGTTCGGGCAGGTCGGCGGGGATTTCCAGCGCGCGGCAGTCCTTCTCGACGAAGGCCACCCGGCCGGCATGGCCGTTCGCGGCCACGGTCTCGCGGCCGACGGCCGCGATCGCGGGCAGTTGTTCGCAGGCGACGACCCGCGTGGCCCCGGCTTCCACGGCCAGCATCGACAGCAGTCCGGTGCCGGCGCCGATGTCCAGCGCCAGCCGCGTCGGTGCCAGCCGCAGCAGGTCGCGCAGCGCGCGCCGATACGCCGCGTTGCGGCGAGCGTCGCATAGCATCGGCACGTACCACGACGGCAGCGTGTTGGCGTGCGGGCGCACGGGCGCGGGCACGGTGCGCACGTGCAGCCTGGTGTCGTGGAGGCCGACATGGAGCTGCAGCGGCTCGCCCGCGCGCACCGGCACGCCGTCTGCGGCGTGGACCGCCGGGCGCAGGCAGCGCAGGCCGCCGTCGGGCGCGCTGCTCAGGCGCGCGTCGGCCGAGGTACCGTCGAGGTCCAGGTCGAACCAAGTCAGCACGGCGTCGATGCGGCCGTCGCACAGCGCGGGCAGGTCGAAGGCCTGCACGCGCTCCTCGAACGCGGCGAAGTCGAGCGTGCCCACGCAGACCGGCGCGGCGAGGGCGGTCCAGCACTCGGGACCCAGCTCCAGCGCCTGCGGATAGGCGCTCCAGCGCAGGCGGTCGACGGCGGTCAGGTCGAAGCCGGCCGCGGCTTCGTCGTCGGGATACCGCCACTGGATCGGCATCGCGTACAGCGTCGCCCGCGCGGGCATGACCCGCGGCACGCCGCCGTCGGCGGTGCGGGCGGCGCGGATCGCCGGCACCAGGCCGGTGCCGAGGAGGGTGTGGTCGATGCCCGGGAACACCACGACGTCGCAGGGCGCGTGCGCAGCGGCGGCGTCGGCGGCCGCGATGTCGACGGCCTGGGTGAAGGCGTCGAAGGAGTCGCGGCGCTCGTCGTCGGTCCAGGTGCGGACGACGTCGCCGTGCTGCGCGTGCCAGGCGCCGAGGAAATGCTTCTGCACCATGCCGGTGGCGATGCGGCCGTCCAGCGGGTGGCGCTCGACGCACAGCGCGTGCGCGGCACCGTGCTGCAGCGCGCGCAGCGCCAGCACGCCGAGGTCGCTGCCGGCGAAGCGGACGCGCAGGCCGGCGGTGCCCCCGAGCGCGCGGTCCCACGCCTCGCACCAGCGCGGATCGCGCAGGCGGTTGATCGCGAGGCGCGGCGAGGCCTGGTTGCCGTAGCGGCCGAGGTGGCGCACGAGACCGTCGATGCGGAAGGCCTCGGCGTCGGCGGGCATCGCCGGGTCGTCGCGGATCGCGGGATCGAAACGGGACTGCGGGGGCGGCGGCAGTTCGATCCGGGGCGACTCGGTGGCGGCGTCCGGGTCCAGCGTGCGCCGCAGCAGCTCCGCGCGGCCGTGTTCTGCCTCGAGGATGCGGATGCGCTCGGCCAGCGCCGGGTCCGACGTCGCGGCCTGCGCCCGGCGATAGGCCGCCAGCGCTTCGCCGAGGTCGCCCAGACCTTCGTGGGCCTCGCCGGCGAGGCGCAGGGCGTCGGCGTGGTCGCCGGCCGCGTGCAGCAGGCGGCGGGCGTCGTCGAGCGCATCGTCGTGCAGGCCCAGCCGCAGCCGCAGGCGTCCGCGGGCCAGCCGGGCCGCGGCCCGTTCCGGCGCCGCTTCCACCAGGCAGTCGCGGTAGAACAGCGCTTCCTCCAGCCGCCCGGCGCGCTCGCCGTCGTCGGCCATCCGGTCCAGCAGCGGGATCGCCTGCCGCAGCGCGCCCTGCGGCACGGTCGACAGCGCCCGGCGCATGGCCTCGGGTTCGCCGGACGCCAGCGCGTCGGCGAGCAGCGTGCTCCAGTCACTCATCGCGGTGCCGCCAGCAGGGTGTCGAGGTTGCGCACGTCCTGCCCGTACGGCGTGAGCACGGCATGCACCGTGGACGCGGAGCCGCGGGGCAGGGCGTACTTCAGGAAGGTCGCCATCGTCCCCGAGGGGCCGACGTCGATGTAGCGGCACGGGCCTTCGCTTTCGAGCCGGGCGATCGTGTCGAAGAAGCGGATGGGCAGCCGGGGGGCGTCCCACAGGTCCTGATGGACGAGGGTGCGGACGTCGGTGGTCGCGCGGTCGCAGCAGGCGATCGGCAACGTGCCCGGGCGCAGCGTCAGCCCGCGGATCGCGTCCAGGTACGGCGCGCGGGCGGGGTCGATCCACCGCGAATGGAAGGCGAACGACACCGCGAGCCGCTGGTACACGATGCCGCGCCGCTTCAGTTCGACCTCGATCGCATCCAGCGCCGCCTGCGGCGCCGCCACCCCGAAATGCATGTCGAAATTCAGCGCGGCCAGTTCGCTCGCCTCGTGCAGGAAGGGTTCCTGCTCGTACAGCGACGGGCTGTCGAGGATCGCGATGATGCCGCCGCGCGGGCAGGTGGCCTCGAAGGTGCGGGCCTGGGCCACCACGGCGGTCATCGCCGTCGCTTCGTCCATGCAGCCGGCCTGGGTGGCTGCGGCGAAGGTGCCGAGGCTGGCCCCCAGCACCACGTCCGGGCGGATACCGCCGGCGACCAGCCGCAGCGCCAGCGCCTGTTCCAGCATGAAGATCGCCGGATGGGTCAGCAGTGTCCGGTCGAAAGCGTCGTCCTTCCGGCCGGCGAAGGTGGCCTCCAGGACCGAGACGCCGCAGTGTTCGACCGCCAGCGCATCGAGGCGGTGCAGGTGTTCGCGGAAGAGGGGGTCGGCGTCGTACAGCGGCTGACCCATGCGGTAGTACTGCGATCCCTGTCCGGAAAAGACGAAGACCGTCCTGGCAAACGACATCCCACCACTCCTGTGCGTCCGTGTCGGCGACCCGCGATTATGGCATCGCCGTCGTGGCCGCGGCGGCGGGCCGGCACCGGGGCAGGGCGGTCGCCCGCCCGCCGGGCCTGCCCGGGCGGGCGTCTCGTGCTTGCAATGTGCACGGTCCATACTATGCGGCGCAGGACGCCAGCCGCACGGACGCGGACCACATCCCCGGGAATCCCACACATGCACAATCGCCTTTGGCGCCGGCAGGCCCTTGCCTGCGCGCTTGCCTTCTGCTGTACCAGTCTCGCGACCGCGGCCGATCTCGGCCATCCCGACCATTACGAATTCGACGCCACGCTGTCGGTGCCGTTCCAGCCCGTCGACGCGAAGTTCCCGATCCGGGTGGACTTCGACTACCCCGGTGCCGGCGACAACACCCGCGCGGCGTGGATGGTCGAGGTGCTCGCCGCCAGCGGCCGGGTGATCGGCAGCGACAGCGGCATCGCCCGGCTGACCGACGGCCGCGGCTTCAAGCTCGGTCGCTGGAACGGCCTGGACGCCAGTGGCCGCGCCCTGCCGTCGGGCTACTACACCGTCCGCCTGCGCGCGGTGCCGACCGTCGCCACCAAAAGCGATGCGCGCCTGAGCGTCGCCCAGCAGGTGAAGCTGGCCTTCGCCACGTTCCATGACGAGATGGTCGAACAGCGTTACGACGTGATGCTGGGCACGGTGCCCGCCGCGCGCGTCCAGACGATCGCGCCGCTGCCGACGGGTCGCCAGAGCGCCGCCGCCACCGGCGCCCCGACGGCGACGCAGAAGAGCATCGCCGCCACCGGCGGCCTGCCGTACACCATCTACTACGGCAACATGCACAGCCAGACCAGCCACAGCGACGGCGGCACGCCGGTGGCCAGCTGCGGCGGTTCGGAAGTCCCGCAGGGCGGCACGATGGGCCCGGCCGATGCCTACACGATGATGCGGACGCAGGCGGGCGGCGATTTCCTGCTGACCTCCGAACACAACCACATGTACGACGGGTCGACCGGCACCAACACCTCCGCCTCGCCGACGACCGCCAACAACCTCTTCAGCAGCGGCCTGCAGGCGGCGGCGTCCGCGCGCACGGCCAACCCGGGCTTCATGGCGCTGTACGGCCTGGAGTGGGGCGTCATCAGCAACGGCGGCCACCTCAACATCATCAATCCCGATGTGCTGGCGGAGTGGGAATACAACGGCTCCAACCAGCTGATCGGCGGTGTCTTCACCGCGAAGAACGACTACGCCGGGCTGTATTCGGTGATGAAGCAGCGCGGCTGGATCGGCCAGTTCAACCATCCGGCGAGCAGCGGCCAGTTCCAGATCGGCGGCGTGTCGCTGGCGTACGACGCCAACGGCGCGGACGTGATGGTGCTGGCGGAAGTGATGAACAGCGCCGCGTTCTCGACCAACACCACCCAGACCGAAGTCGGCCGCAGCAACTACGGCGACGCCTGGAACAAGCTGCTGGAAGCCGGCTACCACGTCGCGCCGTCGAGCGACCAGGACAACCACTGCGCGAACTGGGGCCTGAGCTTCACCAACCGCACCGGCGTGCTGCTGCCCAGCGGCACCGCGCTGACCACGACCGCGTTCTACGACGCCCTGCGCGCGCGCCGCGTGTTCGCGACCGAAGATCGCACCAGCCAGCTCGTGCTGACCGCGAACGGCCACGTGATGGGCGAATCCTTCACCAACACCGGCAACGTCACCCTGACCGCGAACTTCGCCAGCACCAGCGGCCAGACCGCGCAGCGCGTGCAGTTCTTCGAGGGCGTCCCGGGCCGCAAGGGCACGGTCACGCAGCTCACGGAGGGCAGCGGCACTTACACCTTCACGCCCGCCACCGGCCAGCACTTCTACTACGCGCTGATCACCCAGGCGAACGGCCTGCGCCTGTGGTCCGCGCCGGTGTGGGTGGACCAGGGCGGCACGCCGCCGACCGATACCACGCCGCCGACCGTCAGCGCCAGCGAGACCGGCACCAGCGGCACGATCACCCTGGCCGCGACCGCCAGCGACAACGTCGGCGTCAGCCGCGTCGAGTTCTACGTCGACGGCGTGCTGGTCGGCACCGACACCACGGCGGCCTATTCGCTGTCGCTGAATTCGACCACGCTGGCCAACGGCAGCCACAGCCTGACCGCCAAGGCCTTCGACGCCGCCGGCAACAGCGCCACGTCGACGCCGGTCGCCTTCACCGTGTCGAACACCACCGCCGACACCACGCCGCCGACGGTCAGCGCCACCGAGACCGGCACCAGCGGCACGATCACCCTGGCCGCCACTGCCAGCGACAACGTCGGCGTCGCCAAGGTCGAGTTCTACGTCGACAACGTCCTCAAGGCCACCGACACGACCTCGCCGTATTCGACGACGCTGGATTCGACCACGCTGGCCAACGGCAGCCACACCCTGACCGCCAAGGCCTACGACGCCGCCAACAACGTCGGCACGTCCAGCGCGGTCGCGTTCTCGGTCAGCAACACCACGTCCGCGGTGGAGCGCATCGTCAACGGCGGCTTCGAGTCCGGCAGCACCAGCTGGACCGTGACCAGCGGCGTGATCACCAGCACCGGCACGCTGCCGGCCCGCACCGGCACCTGGAAGGCGTGGCTCAACGGCTACGGCGCCACGCACACGGATACGGCGTACCAGACGGTCACGATCCCGTCCACCGTCACCAGCGCGACGCTGACGTTCTGGCTGCGCGTGGACAGTGCCGAGACCACGACCACCAACGCGTACGACACGCTGACGGTGCAGGTCCGCAACAGCAGCAACACCGTGCTGGGCACGCTGGCCACGTACTCGAACCTCAACAAGGGCACGAGCTACGTCCAGCGCAGCTTCAACCTGAGCGCCTACAAGGGCCAGACCATCCGCGTGTACTTCCTCGGCGTGGAAGGCACGCAGGTGGCGACGTCGTTCCTGATCGACGACGTGTCGCTGATGACGCAGTAAGCGACGTCCTTCGCCCCCGCAACGCCAGGCCGGCGATCCGGCCTGGCGACGGGCGAGGCGGGGGAGGTCGGAATATCGGTGCAGGCACGTCCCTGCACCGTTTCGAAGGACCGGGCGGCCGCATCGGCGACCGCCCGGCCTGCGACATCAGCAGGCGTCGACCGTGAAGTTCGTGTCCGGATCGACGTGGCTGAAGGGCGGGGCACCGGTGGATCGCCCGGACAGCGCATGCCCGCCTTCGCGCACGAACCAGTACGCGCGGGCATTGTCCAGGTCGCCCATGATGATCAGGTTCCCCGGCGTGGTGATGTAGTCGCCGATCGTCAGCGGGTTGTCGCCCGCGGTCGGATCGTTGTCCTCGGCGGCGGCCTTGCCGATCATGCCGCCGACGAAGGCGCCGACGAGCGCGCACACCGCGACCACCACCGCGACGATCAGCAGCACCACCAGCAGGCACAGCAGGTAGAACGGGCCCGAGGCCGAGCAGCCGATCGCCGCGCCGATGGCCACGCCGGCGACGATGCCACCGATGCCGCCCACGGCCGCGCCGATCATCGCCCCGCCACCGGCCGCGCACACGGCCTTGCTGTCGAAGAACGCCGAGAGGATGGGGGAGCGATCCGTGTCGTCGTTGCACACCACGGTCGCGCCGCCCTGCTCGACGAGGTTCCAGTAGTCGCACTTGACCACGACGTCGATGCGCGGATGGCTCGCGGAGAACGGGAACATCCACTCGTGCCAGTCGTCGAACGAGGGGAACACTTCCTCGATCACGCCGGCGGAGCAGGTGTCCAGGCCCTCGGGCTTCTCGAAGCAGTTCTTGTACCAGAAGACGCCGATGACGATCAGCACGGTGACGAAGGTGGCGATCGCGCCCAGCCAGTACAGCGCCGGTGCCGAGATGCCGATGACGGTCCAGATCTGGGTGAGAAACGCGGTCACCTCGGCGAACTTGGTGATCACGCCGATCACGCCGGAGATCAGCCCCACGAGGAAGATGATCAGGCCCCAGAGGTCGGAGAACGTGGAGGCGGTCGAAGCGCTGCCCGAGCCGCAGGGTGGTTTGGTCAATGACATGGCTCAGCCCTCCTTTCCCTGGACGATGGCGGCGCGCGACGGACGGCGGCAGAACCGGCACAGCAGCCGGCCCACGGCGAATCCGACGGCGATCCCGATGGCGACGAACAGCGCGGGCTTGCCGACGACGTTGCACAGCCAGACGGTCAGCACGCTGGTCAGCACCGCGTTGACCAGTAGCGGCCCGGCCACCGACGACGGCGAATAGCGCAGCGGCCCGCACAGCAGCCCGAACAGCGCGCACCAGCAGAACGCGGCCAGCGCCAGCGCCATCTGCAGCCACAGCGGGAAGGCCACCGGCACCCAGGTCGGGTCGGCCTGCCGGCCGGCCATCCAGGCGACGGAGAAGAACAGCCCGGTGAGCGCGCCGATCAGCGCGCCGTTGAGTTCGCAGGGGGTCATCCGCATCGAGAACGGGCGGCTGACGGCGATCAATCCCCGGATCATGGTCATCATGCGTCGACCCTCACGAGCAGCGTGACGCCACCGATCAGATGGCCGCCGGCGTCGTAGCCGACGACGGTGGCTTCCTTCAGGATGAAATCGCCCGCCGGCGGCACGATGGCGGCGGGCACGGTCGTCGACAGCGTCGCCACGATCTGTTCGTTCGGGGCGTACAGCCGGCTTGCCGGCGTGACCGTGGCGCCGATGTCGTTGGGCATCACCGCCAGCGTCAGCACCTGCGATGCCCCCGACGGATTGCGCACCGCGAAGTGCATCGACGGCGAACGGCCGACCTGCGAGGTGCGCACGCCGTGGATCGCCTGGTAGCCGAGGTTGTTGTCCGGCGCCTTGTCGTGCGGGTGGCTGATCCGCACCTCGATCGAGACATCGTTGCCCAGCGCCCGGACCGCATCGTTGATCGGGAACTGCAGGTCGCGGGCGTCCGGCGCGAAGCCGAGGTTGATCATCTGGTCGCCCAGCGGCGAGAACGGCGTGCCGATCCCGAACGCCGCCCAGCGCACCTGGACGAGCGTGTTGATCGCGCTGGCCTCGTTCGATTCGTTGTGGACCCGGACCTGGATCGCGTCCATGAACCGCCAGTCGTCCCACCAGTTCGTCTGGACGTCGGGGCTTTCCCAGCTCGCGGGCTGGCCCTGGGCGATCCGCTGGGTCTGGCTGTAGATGGCGGGATCGGGCCGCTTCGGCGGGTGGTCCGTGCTGATGCATGTGCAATGCGGACGCTTCGGCCGTGGCCGCCAGTCGCACCGGTTGTCGTTCGGCCGCGTCACTGAATCCTGCGCGACCCTGCGTGCAAATTCCGACATGACATCCTCCTGACGTGGTGCGGGACCATCCCGCGTTGCACCTCATGAACTGCAACGCGCGTCACACATTTGCACGGACATCGCCAGAAGGTGCTACGGGAGAAGGTGACGGAAAGCCCGGGAACCTGCGCCTCCGCATGGCCATGGCTTTATTTACATAATATGCATTATGCGAAATAATGGGGAATGCGCCCGGGCGATCGAAATGGCATCTGCGCTGCCTGCCAAGGCCAAGTCCCCCGGATCGCGACCCTCGCCGGCAATGCCGTCTTCCTCGCCCGCGCCGTCCCGCCGATCCTCAGGCCTTGGCGGTTTGCGTGCGGCGATACGCCTGCAGCGTCCGGTCGGCCATGCGCGTGCCGGTGAATTCGGCGGCGCGCGTCAGGCCCGCCTGGCGGAGGCGTTCGGCCTTCGCCGGATCGTCGACCAGATCGACGATGGCCGCTGCGAGTGCGTCCGGGTCGATCCGCGCCAGGCCGTCGGCATCGAACGCGACGTCGACGAGCACGCCGTTGCGGTCGTGCTCGACGATCTCGGCGAGTCCGCCGATGCGGCTAGCGACCAGCGGCACGCCGGCGGCCATCGCCTCGGTCGCGGCGTAGCCGAACGGCTCGTACAGCGACGGCACCACCGCGACCGCCGCCCGTGCGTACAGCGCCCGCAGTTGCGGCCGGTCCAGCTTGCCCACGAGCCGGGTCGAGGCCGCCAGCAGCGGATCGGTGGCGGCGAATTCGCGAAGGGCCTCGGTGTGGTCCTCGTTGCCGTCGCCGGCGACGATGAGCCGGAGGTCGTCGCGTTCCGCCGCGATCCGGCGGAACGCATGCAGCAGGAAGCGCAGTCCCTTCTGCGCCGTCAGCCGTCCGGCGAAGACGACGAGCTTCACCGGCGATCCGTCGGCGGCGGTGTCCCCGGGGCACAGCGCATCGATGGCCGCGGCGGCCTCGGGATCGACCGCCGGCCACGGCGCCGCGCCGTTGTGGATCACGACGACGTCCGCATCGGGGTGCAGGCTGCGGACCTCCGCCTCCACCGACCGGCTCACGGCGATGATGAGGTCGCTGGTGCGGCACAGATCGCGTTCCAGCCGGGCGATGAAGCCCAGCGTGTCCACGCCCCAGCGCGGCGTGATCAGGTGTTCCAGTGAATGCACCGTCGACACGATCGGCCGGCCCCAGCGCGCGCGCAGCCGCTGCCCGCAGCGATAGGTGAACCAGTTGTTGCAGTGGATGACGTCCGGGATGCCCGGTCCCGCTTCGCAGCGCCGCGCGACTTCATCGGCGATGCCGTCGGAAAACAGGTTGAAGCGTTCGCTGCCGAGCACCAGCGGATCGACGTCGGCATGCACGAAATGCACCTGCCGGTTGGCTTCGACGAGGGTGTCGCGCGGCCCGCATCCGCCGATCGCGATGGTCAGCCGGAGGTTTTCCGACGCCAGCGCGTCCGCGATCTGCCCCAGGTAGGTGGCCACGCCGCCGATGGTGACCGGCGGGAATTCATGGGCGAGGATCAGGATGTGCATGCGGTGCGAGGCCTGTCGGTGCGGGGCGATGCGCCGCCCTCCCCGGCCAGCGCGTCGCCGCGGCGTGGCGGGAGTGCCGATTCTCGCCGATCAGTCAACGAATGCAATCAATGCGTGGCAGGGAACGCTCCAGCGAAGCTCGCGCGAGTGTGGTAAGCCTGTGCTTCCCCGAATCGACTTCGAGCAGGTTCCATGCGCGCCACAGTCCTCCACGGAGCGGGCGACGTCCGCATCGAGCACGTCCCGGACGCGACCCTCGTCCACGACACCGACGCGGTGATCCGCGTCCTCCGCAGTTGCATCTGCGGCAGCGACCTGTGGCCGTACCAGTCGATGCCGCCGAACGGGCCCGGGCTCCGGATCGGCCACGAGGCGATCGGCGTGGTCGAGGCGATCGGCCGCGAGGTCCGCACGCTCCGGGTCGGGGATGTCGTGATCATGCCGTTCGCGTTCTCCGACGGGACCTGCGCCTTCTGCGACGCGCACCTGCACACGTCGTGCGTGCAGGGCGGGCTGTTCGGGATGGGGCCGGTCGCGGGCGCACAGGCCGAAGCGGTGCGCGTGCCACTGGCCGACGGCACGCTCTACCCCGTCGCCGCCACGGCCGACGAGGCGATGCTCGCGTCGCTGCTGACGCTGTCCGACGTGATGGGCACGGGCCACCATGCCGCACGCGCCGCGCAGGTCGCGCCCGGGAAGACGGTGGCCGTCGTCGGCGATGGCGCGGTCGGCCTGTGCGGTGTGATCGCGGCCAGGCGGCTCGGTGCCGAACGCATCATCCTGCTCGGCCGCCATGCCGATCGCGTCGCGCTGGGCCGCGAATTCGGCGCGACGGACGTCGTGGGCGAACGCGGCGAGGAAGCGGTCGTGCGCGTGCGCGAACTCACCAACGGCTTCGGCGTGCATTCGGTGCTCGAATGCGCAGGGCATGGCGAATCGATGGCGACGGCGATCCTCATCGCCCGCCCGGGCGGCCACGTCGGCCGCGTCGGCGTGCCGCAGGACGGCACCCTGCCCGCGTCCATGCCCGCCTTCATGCGCAACGTCACCATCGGCGGCGGCGTGGCACCGGCGCGCGCCTACATCGACGAACTGCTGCCCGATGTGCTCGAAGGCCGCATCGCGCCCGGGCGGGTGTTCGACCGCACCACCGACCTCGACGGCGTGCCCGACGGCTACGCCGCGATGCAGGAACGGCGGGCGCTGAAGGTGATGATCGCGCCCTGAGGCGGGCCGGCCTCAGGCCGGCGTCGCCGTGGCGGTGTCTGCCGACTCGCGCTGCAGCGTGGCCGCGCGCAGTTCCGCGTATTCGCGCGAGGTCGCGGCCAGCAGCGATTCCGGTCCCTGCGCCACCAGCCGGCCGTCGCCCATCAGCAGGACTTCGTCGAAGTGCTGCAGCAGGTCGAGGCGATGCACCGAGGCGACCAGGCAGGTGTCGGCGAATTCGGCGAAGAGATTGCGGTACACCGCCGCTTCCGTCCGCGCATCGAGGCTCGCGGTCGGTTCGTCCAGCAGCACCAGCGAACTGCCGTGCGCGGCGAGGATGCCCCGCGCCAGCGCCACGCGCGCACGCTGCCCGCCCGACCAGTTCGCGCCGTTCTCCGCGATCTGCGCCTGCAGCGGATCGGTGTCGGCGGCCATGAAGTCCGTCACCATCGCCAGTTCCAGCGCGCGCGGCAGCGTGTCCGGCGCCGGCGGGCCGTGCAGCGACTCGCACATCGAAAGATTCTCGGCGATGGTCGCCTGGAACAATTCCGCGTCCTGCGGAATCATGGTCGTTGATCCGCGCAGGAGGCGTGCCGCGGCGCGCGGCGTGTCCGCCACCGTGCCGTCGCTGGTTTCGACGACGATGCCTTCGGCGACGTACAGGCCGGCGAGCACGCGCATCAGCGTGCTCTTGCCCGAGCCGCTCTTGCCGATCAGCGCGTAACGCTTGCCGCGCTGCAGCGACAGCCGGATGTGGTCGAGCGTGGGCGCTTCGTCGCGGCCGTCGACATGGCGGAACACCACGTCGCGGACTTCGCAGCGCTGCCACGACAGCGGGACGATCGGCGCGTCGAGTTCCGTGTCGACCTCGGCGTGGCGGATGGGATCGGCGCTCTGGTAGTTGGCGTATTGCCCGGCGAACTGCTGGAAGTTGCTGGCCACCGACGCCACGACGGCGCCGGCCTGCACCGCGTATTCCCACACCATGTAGAGGCTGCCGAGCATCAGCCCCTGCCCGCCCGACGACGACGGGCGCAGCACGAGCCAGGCATACACGCCGACCAGGCAGCCGCTCAGCACGCGGCTCGCCATGTCGACCACGAACCACTTGCCTTCGTTGAGCACGATCATCCGCTTCAGCGGCACGAAGATGCCGTCCACCAGTTGCCCGAGCAGGTGGACGAAGGGGCGCACCTGGCGCAGGGCGAACACGGTGGTCGCGTTGCCCAGCGCATCCGCCAGCACAGCGCCGTAGCGCCGGTCCGCGTCGTTGGTGCTGATCGCCAGCCGCACGATCGCGCGATCGAAACCCGCGACGGACGTGGCGATCACCACCAGGCCCAGCGCCGCCATGCCGCCCACCAGCGGATGGATGACGACGAGCGCGGCGACCGGGCCGACCAGCCGCACCGCACTGCTGAGGTACACGAACTGGCTTTCGGCGAAGTTGCCCAGCGCCGCACTGCTCTGCTGCACCCGCTGCGCGGTGGCCACCGAATGGTTGCGGTCGTGCCACGACAACGGGAACGACAGCAGGCGCTGGGTCAGCGTGGTCGCCACGCGCGCACGCACGCCGAGCGCGATGTTGCGTTCGAGGATCCGTCCGGGCGCATGGATCAGCCAGCTCCCGAGCGCGGCCGCGAGCACGGCGACGAGCCAGAGGGCCGCTTCCCCCGCGCCGGCACCGCCCTTCGCCTGCAGGACATTGAAAGCGCGGCCGAGCAGGTACGGGATCAGCAGCAGCACCAGCTGCGCCCCGATCAGCAGCAGCATCGAGCTCACCAGGGTGGTGCGCCTGCCGCGTGCCTGCCGCCAGAGTTCTCGGTAGAGCAGCAGGACCGGGCTGACCGATCTGCCCTTCTTTGCCTCGTCGGGATTCATGCGCTTCCAGCGATGTGGGACGGGATGCCGCAACGCACTGTAGTCGAGCAGCCCCAAAACTCAACCTTCCGGATTCCGCCTGAGGTCTGCCGCACCGCGCCTTGTGGGGGGCAAGGGGCCATGCAATACTCCGGCCGCGACGGAAACGGAACTAGTCTAAGGTTGGAGACGCGCGTGTCACAGAGCGCCATGATCAAGGGCTACGACACGGCCATGCAAGGCGCCGTGATCGAGGCCTACTACGGCTCCAGCGACTTCTACAACTTCGGATTCTGGACTCCGGACACGAAGGCACAGTCGCAGGCTTCCGAACAGCTCGTCGAACGCCTGCTCGCGTTCATTCCCGACGACGCACGCGGCGGACGCATCCTCGACGTGGCCTGCGGACTGGGGGCGTCCACCCGCCATCTGCTGCGCCATTTCTCCGCGGACCGCATCGTGGCGATCAACGTGTCCGGGCACCAGCTGGAACGCGCCCGCCGGAATGCGCCGGGCTGCGATTTCCGGGTGATGGACGCGACCCGGCTGGATTTCCCCGACGCGTCGTTCGACAACATCCTCTGCGTCGAGGCGGCGTTCCACTTCGACACCCGCGAGGCCTTCCTGCGCGAAGCGCTGCGCGTGCTCAAGCCCGGCGGCAGGCTGGTGCTGTCCGACATCCTGATGTCCGGGCTCTCGCCGACCACGGCGAAACGCACGCACATCCCCGACGCCAATGCCATGACCTCGCCGGCCGCGTACGAACCCGCGCTCGTCGGCGCCGGTTTCGCGGAGGTGACGGTCGTCGATGCGACCGACGCGTGCTGGAAGCCGTTCCTGCGTTCGGTGCGGCAGTTCAAGGCGAGCCACGCGGCCGCCGGCCAGGTCTCGGCCATTCCACCCTCGCGACGCGAGGGGCCGATCTTCTTCAATCCTGAATACCTGGCGCGCTTCATCCGCGGATACGTGCTCGCCTGCGCGCGCAAGGCAGGCGATTGACCACGCGTTGAATCCCGGGGCGTGCTGTCCCGGCGTCGTGCATGGCATGGATGCATGGCGCCCGGGCGTCGTTCGGGACGCCCGTCCTGATCATGGAGACACGATGCAATCCGATGTTCCCGCCACCGCTCCTGCCGCATCGGCGGACGAGGTCGATGCGATCCTGCTGCAGGACCCGATGCAGGCGTTCGCATGCATGGATGCACGTTCCCGCCAGGATTACCGCGACCGTGTGCGCATGTGGGCCGCACGCGCGCGGCGCGACGCACCGGAGGTCGCGCGGCTCGTGGTCGATCTCGCGACGCAGGCTGGCGAGCGCCACGGCCTGTCCGACCGACGCGCGCACGTGGGCTATTTCCTCGTCGACGACGGCATCGCGGACCTTGCCCGTGCCCTGAAGACGAAGACGACCTGGCGCGAAGCCCTGCGCCTGCAGCGACAGGGCACGCTGGTGTTCGCGTATTGCGCGCTGGCGGGCTTCCTCTGCCTCGGCGCCGGCGTGGCGGCGGTCCTGCTGTTCGACATCCGCATGCCGTGGCCGGGCCAGGCCTTGCTGGGACTCGCGGTGGCGCTGTTCCTGAGCGGCATCATCCCGGGCTGGTTCAACATGGTCATCTCGCGCGCGCTGGCGCCGCGCTGGGTGCCGCGGCTCGACTTCCGCCAGGGCATTCCCGATTCGGCGAAGACGCTGGTCGTCATCCCCTGCCTGCTCACGTCGCGCGAAGGCACGCTCAAGCTCGCGCGCACGCTGGAACGCCTCTACCTGGGCAGCGTGCGCACCGGCGTCGGCTTCGCGATGCTGTCCGACTTCGTCGACGCCGATGCCGAGACCGCCGAAGGCGACGACGCGCTGCTCGGACATGCGCGTGCGGAGATTTCCGCGCTCAACGAGCGCCACGGCGGCGGCTTCGCGCTGCTGCACCGGCCGCGCCGCTGGAATCCTTCCGAAGGTCGCTGGATCGGCTGGGAGCGCAAGCGCGGCAAGCTCGAAGAGCTCAACGCGTTCCTCGCCGGCGAGGCGTCGCCCTTCACGACGATGCACGGCGACCTCGCTGTCGTCGACGGCGCGCGCTACGTGCTGACGCTGGACGACGACAACGCCAATCTCTCGCCAGGCGCCATCGCGGCGCTCGCCGGTGCGATGGCGCATCCGCTGCATCGCCCGGTGCTCGACGCCGGCGGCAAGCGGGTCGTGGCCGGCTTCGTGATCATGCTGCCGCGATTCCGGATCAGCCTGCCGGACGACGACGAAGCGAGCCGGATGGAGCAGCTCTTCCAGTCGACGATCGACATCGAGACCGCGGGCGAGCACTACTCGCCCGAGCCGATCGTCGACGTCGACCAGGACGTCTTCGGCGAGACGGTCTACCTCGGCAAAGGCATGTACGACGCCGCGATGTTCCACCGCCTCACCCGCGGGCTCATCGCCGAGAACACCATCCTCAACCACGACGTGCTGGAAAGCGGCCTGCTTCGTGCCGGCCTGGTCAGCGACGTGCTGCTGGACGAGACCTTCGCGCCGACGTTCCTGGCCGCCACCAAGCGCACGCATCGCTGGCAGCGCGGCGACTGGCAGCAGATCCCGTGGCTGTTCCCGAAGATCCGCAACGCCGCCGGCGTCCGCGTCGAGAACACCGTGTCGCTGTTCGGGCGCTGGAAACTGGTGCAGAACATCATGCGGCTGCTGTTCCCGGTGTCGGCCATCCTGTGTTTCGTGGCGGGTTGGGCCACGTCGGGGCGGCCCGGCCCGTGGACGCTCAGCCTGCTGGCGATCGTCTGGCTGCCGTCTCTCTTCGGGTTGCTGCTGGGTGCGATCCGCAGCCTGCTTTCGAGGAATTTCGCGTCGATGCTGCGCGGCATGGGAGCCGCGCTGTCCATGCGCCTCGGCGGCTTCATCTTCGGCGTGCACCATGCCCGCGTCGCGCTCGACGCCGTCCTGCGCTCGAGCTGGCGGATGTGGGTCTCGCACCGGAAGATGCTGGAGTGGACGGCCTCGATCATGGACACCTCGCAGCGCGGGCTCACGCTGTGGCAGTACGTGCGGCTGATGTGGTTCTCGCCCGTCTTCGCGATCGCGGTGTTCCTGCTCGTCGCCAGGGTGAATCCGCCGGCGATCACGAGCGCGATCCCGTTCGTCGTGCTCTGGTCCCTGGCGCCGTGGCTGGCCTGGTGGTGGAGCCAGAAATCCGGCGAAGACGCCTATTCCGCGCAGCCTTCCCAGCCGTGATGGCGAGGCGCCCACCCGCATGCCGGTTCCCCGTCCCGGCGGCATCGAGCCCGGCACCGGAGGAATGCGATGGCGACTGAGGGTTCTGCGATGGAAGCGGTCGACACGGTCGACGCCCTCCTCCACGCGGATCCCGCCCGCGCCTTCGGGCGCATGGACGCGGGATCGCGCGACGACTATCGCGATCGCGTGCAGGCATGGGCCGCACGGGCGCGACGATCCGGTGAAGACATCGCGCGCACGGTGCTCGCGCTCGCGACGACCGCCTGCGACCGCCACGGTCCCGACGATCGCCGTGCCCATGTCGGTTACTACCTGACCGACGCCGGCGTCGTCGATCTCGCCGCGGCCCTGCAACTGCGGTTGCACTGGCGCGAGAAACTGCGCGTGCGCACGTCCGATGGCCTGCTGCTGGCGTACTGCGGCCTGACCTATGCGCTCTGTGCGCTGTACGGCGTGCTGTCTGTCCGCTGGTTCGACATCCGCCTGCCGTGGCCCGGCCAGGCGCTGCTGGCGCTGGCGGTCACGCTGTACGTCGGCGGCATCATCCCCGGCTGGTTCAACATGATCCTCCACCTGTCGCTGGTGCCGCGCCGGATGCCCCGGCTCGATTTCGGCGCAGGCATCCCCGCTTCGGCGAAGACGCTGGTGGTGATCCCCTGCCTGCTCACCTCGCAGGTCGGCATCGAACGGCTGGCGCGCACGCTGGAACGCCTGCGCGCGCGCAACGTGGAGGCCGGCGCGGGCTACGCGATGCTCTCCGACTTCGTCGATGCCGATGCCGAACACGCGGACGGCGATGCGGCGCTGCTCGACGCCGCGCGTGCGCAGATCGATGCGCTGAATGCGCGCCACGGCGGCGGCTTCGCGCTGCTGCACCGGCCGCGTCGCTGGAATCCCGCCGAAGGTCGCTGGATCGGCTGGGAGCGCAAGCGCGGCAAGCTGGAAGAGCTCAACGCGTTCCTCGCCGGCGAGGCGTCGCCGTTCGCGACGATGCACGGCGATCTCGGCGTCGTCGACGGCGCGCGCTACGTGCTGACGCTGGACGACGACAATGCGGACCTCTCGCCCGGCGCCATCCGGCAACTGGCCGGCGCGCTCGCGCATCCGCTCAACCGTCCGGTGCTCGACGACAGCGGCCGGCGCGTCGTGGCGGGTTACGTCATCATGCTGCCGCGCTCGCGCATCAGCCTGCCCGGCGAAGAGGCGCCGACCCGGCTCGAGATGCTGTTCCACACGACCGTGGAGATCGAGACCTCGCGCGGGCAGGACGACGACAAACCCGTCGTCGACGTCGACCAGGACGTGTTCGGCCAGAGCTGCTACGTCGGCAAGGGCATGTACGACGCCCACCTGTTCCATCGCCTGACGCGCGGCCTGATCGCGGAAAACACCATCCTCAGCCACGACATCCTCGAAGGCGCGCTGGTGCGTGCGGCGATGGTCGGCGACCTGACCCTCGACGAGACCTTCGTCCCCACGTTCTACGCCGCCGCGCGGCGTACCCATCGCTGGCAGCGCGGCGACTGGCAGCTGATCCCGTGGCTGCTGCCGTGGATCCGCGACGCCTCGGGCCAGCGCGTGAAGAACACGCTGTCGCTGTTCGGTCGCTGGAAGCTGTTCCAGAACCTCATGCGCGTGATGTTCCCGGTCGCGGCGCTGGTGTGTTTCGTCGCCGGCTGGGCCACGTCGGGCCGGCCCGGCGCATGGACGCTGAACCTGCTGGCGATCGCCTGGATCCCCGCCTTCGTCGGTCTGTTCATCGGCGCCATCGTGATGCTGCTGTCCGGCGACCTGCGATCGATGCTGCGCGGGTTGTGGGCCTCGCTGTCGATGCGCGCGGCCACCTTCATCTTCGCGGTGGACCATGCCCGGAACGCGCTCGACGCGATCGTCCGCGCCAGCTACCGCATGTGGGTGTCGCACCGGAAACTGCTCGAATGGACGGCATCGATCCTGGTGTCGACGCAGCAGGGGCTCACGTTCCCGCAGTACCTGCGATTGCTCTGGTTCTCGCCGGTCTTCGCGATCGCCGTGGTCGCGCTCGTCGTGCGGGTCAATCCGCAGGCCCTGTGGAGCGCCCTCCCCTTCGCCGTGCTGTGGTTCATCGCCCCCTTCGTTGCCTGGTGGTGGAGCCAGACGGTGGCGGCGCCGCGCACGCCGTCCCGACCTTCGCGCGACTGATGCATCCACGCCACGGACATCGTTTCACCATGGAGGACAAGACTGATGCGGATACTCGGTTATTACGGCGGCTTCGGCACGGAGTTCGAGGACGATTCGCCCACCCAGACCCATGATGGCGCCGCGGTGCTGATCAAGGACGGCGACGTCGTCGCCGCGATCGAGGAAGAGCGGCTCAACCGGATCAAGCATTCGTATGCCGCGCCCCTGCGCGCGACCCGCTTCGTGCTGGCGGAGGCGGGAATCGGGCTGGGCGATGTCGACTTCGTCGCGATCCCCTACCGGCCCGAATCCGCCGAACGGCTGCTGCGCAGGCTGTACCGCGAAGACCCGACGGCGACGCATCCGATGGACATCGTCGACGCCCTGCGCGCGCAGTGGCGCGAACACCTCGGGGTGGACGTGCCGCGCGACCGGGTCCGGTTCGTCCCGCACCACATCGCCCACGCCACCGCGACCTTCGCGATGTCCGGCTTCGAAGACGCGCTGGTGATGACCATCGATGGCCAGGGCGACGCCGAATCGGGCCTGGCGCTGGCAGGCCGCGCGGAGGGGCTCGATCTGCTGCGCAGCATGTCGATCCGCGACTCGCTCGGCCATTTCTACCTCGACGCGATCGGCTTCCTGGGCTACCGGCTGTTCGACGAGTACAAGGTCATGGGCCTGGCCCCCTACGGCGATCCGGCGCGCTTCCGGGCCGATTTCGCGCGCATGTGCGAACTGCTGCCCGACGGTCACTGGCGCCTGCATCCGCACCTGCTCGACGAGTTCCACGCCACGCTGGTCCCGCGCCGCAAGGCCGAGCCCATCGTGCAGATCCACATGGACTTCGCCGCCGCCCTGCAGGAAACCCTCGAACGGGCGGTGATGCATGCGCTGCGGCATTTCCGCGCCGCCACGGGGCTGCGCCGGCTCTGCCTGAGCGGCGGCGTCGCCCACAACTGCACCATGAACGGGAACATCCTGCGCTCCGGTCTGTTCGACGACGTCTTCGTGCACCCCGCTTCGCACGACGGCGGCAATGCGCTCGGCGCCGCGCTCGTCGTCCACCGTTCGATCGCCGGCCCCGGCACGCCGCAGCGCCTGCGCAGCGTCTGCTGGGGATCGGACATCGGCGGCCGCGACGACGTCGAAAGCCGGCTGCGCGCGTGGTCGGACGTGCTCGACATCGTGCACAGCGCCGGGATCGAGGAGGACACCGCGGCGCTGCTGGCCGCGGGCGAAGTGGTCGGCTGGGTGCAGGGCCGCTCGGAATTCGGGCCGCGGGCGCTGGGCCATCGCAGCATCCTGGCCGATCCGCGCCCGGCGGCGTTCAAGGGACTGATCAACCGCATGGTCAAGACCCGCGAGTCGTTCCGCCCGTTCGCGCCGGCGGTGCTGGAGGAAGCCGCGGCCGACCATTTCGAACTGCCCGACGGCAGGACCGAATTCCCGTTCATGTCGTTCGTCCTGTACGTGCGGCCCGAGAAGCGCGAGCTGCTCGGCGCGGTGACCCACGTCGACGGCAGCGCCCGCGTGCAGACCGTCTCGCGCGACGCGAATCCGCGGTTCTGGCGCCTGATCGACGCGTTCGGCCGCCGCACCGGCGTGCCCGTGGTGCTCAACACGTCCTTCAACAACAACGTGGAGCCGATCGTCGACTCGATCGAGGACGCCATCGCCTGCTTCCTCACCACCGGCCTGAACGCGCTGGTGGTGGGGGATTTCATCCTGCGCCGGAAGGACGGCGGCGACCGTTCCTCGCTCGTGCCCGGCCTCGCCGACAACGCGCGCCTCGTCGCCACGCGTCGGCGCGAGGCGGACGGTCGTTTCCACGATCGCTTCGAACTGCGCCGCTCGGAATGGAACGGCCACGCCGCGAAGCCGCTGGATGCGGGGATCCACGCCATGCTGCGGGCGATGGACGGCCGTGCCTCGATCGCGGCGCTGGCCGCGACGGCCGGCGTGCCGCTGGACGAGGCCATGCCGGTCATGGACGCGCTGTGGGCGGAACGTTTCCTGGTGATGCGTCCGTCGCGCACGCCCGTCGTCGCGGAGCCGACGCCGTGAACCTGATAGAGTGCATGGCCTTCCCTGCGGCCGCCCCGCGGCATGCGCGGCTGCCGCCGATGCCTTTGCCGATAACGGTACCGATACCGCGGTGCCGCAGCGGTCGGAACCGCACGATGCAGACGGATCGCCATGGCGGATCCGTGGACCCGATGACCAGGAGGTGCCCGCGATGAAACCCTACACCCTCATTTCCGTGGACGGTCATGCAGGCCTGCCGGCCGCGGGCTACCGCGACTATCTGGAGCGCAAGTACCACGCCGCGTTCGACGAAGAGCTGGAGCAACTGGCCGAGATGCGCAAGCACTTCGTCAATGCCGGCAGGAACGTCGCCGACGTGCCGCTGATGTACAAGGCGCACATGCACCGCTACTCGAACCCCGACAACACCGAGATGCAGGAACGCATCCGCGGCGCCTGGGACATCTCGGTGCGCCTGAAGGAACTGGATGCCGAAGGCATCGCCGGCGAAGTGCTGTTCCCGGACGGCCAAGGCTTCAATACCTTCCCCTTCGGCGGGTTCTTCGGCGATCCGAAGTGGGCGGGCGATGCCGAGCTGCGCGTCGCCGGTGCGCGCGCCTACAACCGCTGGCTGGCCGAGTTCTGCGCGTCCAGCGGCGGGCGCCTGCAGGGCGTCGCGATGATCATGCCGTTCGACATCTGGCAGGCCGTGTCCGACGTGCGCTCGGCCTACGCGGCCGGTCTTCGCGGCATCGTGCTGCCGCCGCCGGACGAAACCTATCCGCTCTACCACGAGAGCGTGTTCGATCCGCTGTGGGCAGTGTGCGCCGAACTCGGCATGGCGGTGCATACGCACGGCGGCGATCCGCCGAAGATCTATGGCAACGGCATCGCCTCGCAGACGCTGGCGATCCTCGAACTCGGCTTCTTCCGCCGGCGCATCCTCGCCCAGCTGATCTTCGGCGGCGTGTTCGTGCGCCACCCCAACCTGCGTTTCGTCTACACCGAGCAGGGCATCGACTGGTTGCCCAACCACATCGAGATGCTGGAGCACGTCTACCACAACGACTGGCTGCGGATGGGGCATGCGCCGAAGAAGTGGCTGGCGCTGTCCCCGAAGGAGGCCTGGGCGCGCAACTGCGCCGCCGCCGCCACCGCCGCGACCTACGACGAGGTCCAGCAGATCCGCCGGATCGGCATCGACAACATCATGTGGGGCGCCGACTATCCGCACGTCGAGGGCGGCTGGCCGAACTCGTGGAAGGAGATCCGGCAGGCGTTCGCGACGCTGGACGATGGCGACCGCCGCAAGCTGGTCGGCGAGAACGCCATGCGCTTCTACGGGTTCGATCCCGACGTGATCGCGCCGCTGGTGTCGCGGATCGGGCCGCCCGAAGGCGCGCTGGTCGGCGACGAAGCACCCGCGGGCCCGTCGCCGTTCAACGAGCACGATTTCACCAACGGCTGGGTCAACACCTACGGCGGTTTCGCCCGCAACATGCGCTGGTCGCTCGATTCCTGAGCGGCCGCGGCCGGCGACGGTCCCGATCCGTCAGCCCGGGCACCCGCCGGTGCCCGGTGCCCCGCCCCGCCGAGATGGCGGGGCATTGCGTTTCGCGGTCAGCCCGCATCCTCGATGTTGATGCCCGGGGCGCCGTAGATCGTCGGCGGCTGCCCGCCCGCCACCATCATCAGCATGCTGAGCTGGCCGCGATGGTGCACCTCGTGGCGGAACATCAGGTGCAGCAGATCCATGCGCGTCCACGGCTTGCCGTAGAAGTTCACGCTCTCGTCGACCCAGGCCTCGTCCTTCGACGCGACGATGTCCATCAAGGCCGTGTGGGATGTGCGGAAGGCATCCGTCATCTCGGCGATGCTCTCCGGCTGCCGGTTGGACGGCACCGGATTCTCGCCCTCGGGCTTCGCGCCCATGATCTCCGCGCAGAACCAGCGCTCGCTGATGCAGATGTGCCAGGCCAGTTCGCCCAGTTTCCATCCCTTGCCGGGAACGATGGTTTGCTCGTTGCGGCCCTCGGGGATGGCCGCGAAGACCTCGAGGGTCGTGTTGTACTCGCGTTCCCACGTGTTCAGGGCGCTCTGGATATCGGCTCGCATGCGTAGGGCTCCAGTCTTGGGAGAAACCAGGATTCGTGAACAGGATCAGCGAAATCGAGGGATGCGTGGGATCAGATGACGCGGACGACGCGGCGCGGACGGTCAGACCAGCGTCGCGCCGGGCGAGCGCAGGTAGACCATGAACTGCACGGCGTCGATCTTGCTGAGGCTGTCGAGGTCGGTCTTGCCGAGCCGATTCCACATCAGGTGCAGCAGCAGGTCATCGGAGTAGCCGAGCCGGCTCGCGATGCGTCCGATCGTCTGCTTCTGGACGTCGGTGATGGGGCCGACCGGCCGGGCGCGGGCCGCGAGGTCGGGCGCGACGTAGCGTGCCGTCTGGCCGATGTCCGCGATGATCTTGTCCACCTCCTGGTTTTCCAGGTGCGGCGGACAGAACCGCGACGGCTGCGCTTCGGGCATCACGCGCTCGCAGACGCGGCGCAGCACCGAGCGCATGCCGGCGACCTTGTCGCGCAGCGAGTCCGCCGGTCGCACGTATTCCGCCTCGATCTCCGGCATCGCCCGGGTGTAGACGTTCTCGCCGCGTGATCCCGCCAGCTTCCAGCCGAGGTTCTGGATGTACGAATCCCGGTGCACGTTGTCGACGCAGAGGAAGCGGCCGTAGCGATTGCGCTTGAAGCGCAGGTTGAACGACATCGCGTCGTCGATGTAGCCGAGGTAATGCCAGATCAGCGCCGGCATGTAGATCGTCTCGCCCGGCTCCAGCACCGCGTGGTAGCCGCCCACTTCGGCGACGAAATCCAGCCGCTCCTGCGGCGACATCCGCTCCAGGTAGATGCCCGGCGTCCACGGCGAGGCCGTCGTGGTCCGCAGGTGGAGGCAGGCGTCGGGATTGAACAGGATCACTTCCTTGCGGCCGAACATCTGGTGCAGCAGCACCTGCCGGTGGTCGCCGTCGAAATGCAGGTGCGCCCGGTTGCCGCTGTTGGCGACGAAGATGTTGAGGTAGAGGTCGTGGTCCCCGTACTTGCGCGGCAGGCCGAGGACCTCCGGCACGTCCAGGTCGTCCGCGAGGCAGAAGTCGGGCAGCCGGAACATCCGCATGATGCTCGGCGGGATCTCGTACTCGGTGCACAGCAGCGATGTGTCCGGATGGGCATCGACGTGCGCCCAGTACTCGTCGAACGTCATCGTCGTCTCGACGGCGCTCTCCGGCGATTCCGCCGCGACCGTGTATTCCGTCTGCACGTTCAGCGGCACCTTGCCGAAGGCGGCGCTCGCGTCTTCCCGCGTGCGGATGCGGTCGATCGGCTGCCCCTCGAACAGGCCGGTGATGATGACCGGCGTACCGGTTTCCACGTACTCGCGCAGGAACTTCTCCGGTTCCGGCCTGGAGATTCTCGCGATTGCTTTCGCTGTCATGTCGTTTCCCGTTTTCAGATGGCCCGCAGATCGTCGACGATCTGACTCCTGATCGAACGCACGGCCGGGATCGCGCCCCCGAAGATCCCGATCGCCAGCGCCGCCCCCAACCCCTTCAACACCACCGCCGGCGTCATCGCCACGTCGAACACCAGCTGGCGGAGATCGCCGCCCACCGCCGTGCTCACCGTGCTGCCGTTGGCGACCATCCACGCCACCAGTGCGCCCACCGCGCCGCCGCCGAGCGCCAGCAGCGCCGACTCCACGACGATCGATGCGACGACCACCGTCGACGGGAACCCGAGCGCCCGCAGCGTGGCGATCTCGCGGCGGCGGTCGTCGACGCTGGCGTACATCGCGTTGATCGCGACGAACACCGCACCGAGCGCCATGATCCCGCCCATGACGTAGGCCATGAATTCCAGCAGGCCGTTGAGGCTCTGCGACTCGCGCTGCAGGAACTCCGATTCGCTGAACACGTCCATCGCGATGCCGGGGTTCGCGGCGATCGCCTTCTTGAACGCGTCCATCTTCGAGGCGTCGGGCAGCACGACGGTGACGTTCTGGAACATCGGTCGCTGGCTGACCTCCATCACGACGCTGGCGTCGGCCATCAGTTCGGATTCGCGCACGCTGCGGCCGGACGTGAAGACGCCGACGATCTTCCACTTCGTGTTGTAGGCGGACAGCTCGCCGCCCAGCTTCAGCCCTTCGAACTGCTGCAGCGCCTGCTGGCCGACGACGAGCTCGAACTTGCCGGGGTTGAACATGCGGCCGGCGACGATCCGGATCTCCGGCCGCACCGCCATGACCTCGGGGCCGACGCCGCGGATCGTGCCGTTGACCTCCATGCCGCTGCGCTTCTCGATCAGGGTCAGCGGCGCGACCGCCTCGCCGGTGATCAGCGGCACGCCGTCGGCGCCTTTCCGCGCCGTGGTGGAGTTGCGGATGATGTCCAGCTCGTCTCGCGAGATCGCGCTGGCGATCTCCACGGTGGAGCCGGCGCGCAGCACGACGGCGCGGTCGGGCCGGCCGGCGTCGCGCATCGCGTCGTCGAGGCCGGCGTTCATCGCCAGCACGCCGGAGAACACCGCCACCACGCCGGCGATGCTCAGGCACATGACCAGCGCGTTGAGGCGCCTGCGCGCGAGGTTGCGCAGGTTCATGACCGCCGTGGACAGGATCAGCTTGAATGCATGCATGGGCGTCTCCTCAGCGTCCGGACAGCGCGCCGACGATGCTGAAACGCATCGCACGGACGATCGGCAGGGCCGCGCTGACCAGCGCCAGCGCCACCGCGATGAGCAGACCGGTGACGAATCCGCCCGGCTGCAGGCGCATCGAGCCGAACAACGCGGCCACGGACGGGAACGCCACCGCGGTCAAGGCGAAGCCGGCCGCCGCGGCCAGCAGGCAGAGCAGCAGCGCCTCGCCGAGGATCAATCCGGCGATGCGCGCGGGCGTGAAGCCAAGCGTCATCAGCACCGCCAGTTCGGAGAATCGCTGCCGCACCGACTGCATCATCGTGCTGGCGCTGACCACGAACAGCGTGAACAGCACCGCGATCACGATGACGTTGCTGATCTTGCGCAGGTCGGTGATCTGCCGCCATTGCACGGCGGCGTAGGCGTTCTCGGTGCGCGTGCGGGTCTGGAACGGCGAGTTCTCGGACATCTGGTCGATGGTCTTCGCGATCGCACCGCTCTGCGCCTTGTCCTTGACGCGGACGATGATCAGGTGCACCGCGCCGGCGCCGAACGCACGCGCTTCGTCGAAGTGGTCGAGGTTGATGAAGAACAGGTCGTTCAGCGCCGGCGACGCCTCGGACGGCTGGTAGATGCCGACGATGTCGAAGTACCACGCATCGCCGCCGTCCTTGCGCGGCCAGATCGCCGACTTCACCGGCACGCGGTCGCCGATCTTCCAGCCGAAGCGCTTGGCCAGGTGGTCGCTGATCACCGCGCCGGTCTTGATCCGCGACATCGCCTGCAGCTGGTCGGCGGGCAGGCGCAGTTCGGGATACATGCGGAACATGCGCGGCACGTCCGCCGCGACGATCGGCAGCTGCACGGTCGGCTTCTGGTAGTAGCCGACGAAGTAGGCCCAGTACGCGACGTCCGCGACGCCGGGCATCTTCTCCACTTCCTGCGCGAACGGCACGATCAGCGGGTGGTACATGCTGATCTTGTTCATGACGTAGAGACGGTCGAGGTGGAACCGCTCGGTGACGTGGTCGAGGCCCTGGTTGATGCCGTTGAGCAATCCGAACAGCAGGAACGCGATCGTCATCGAGGCGAAGGTCAGCGAAGTGCGCACGGGCTTGCGCCAGAGCCCTTTCCAGATCAGCAGCCAGTCGTTCATGGTCCCTGCGTCCTCTTCGCCGATGGTGTGGAGCGTCGTTTCATCCGGTCATGTCCTGGTTCGCACGGGCCTGGCGCTTCGCGTCGCCCGTGCATGGTTCAATCGAAGCATCTTCAATTGGAGCATCTTCAATCGGAGCATCGCAGTGCGCGCACGTGGGGGTCGAGCAGCGCCGGGTACGGCGTGTGCGGCATCGACGCGGCGTCGAGCATCGCGAGGTGTTCGGGCGCCAGCCGCAGGCCGGTGACGCCGAGGTTCGCCTCGATCTGCGCGAGCGACGACGCCCCGACCGCCACCGCATCGACGCCGCTGCGATCCAGCGTCCAGCGCAGCGCGACCTGCGCCATCGGGCGCGCGACCTGCGCCGCCACTTCGGCCAGCGTCGATCGGATGCGCATGATGCGCGACGCTTCCGCCGCGTCCGCTGCCCCGACCTCCGCGTCGGCATTCGCCAGCGCGCCGCGCGCCAGCGGGCTCCACGCGACGACGCCGACCCGCTTCTGCACGCACATCGGCAGCAGTTCGGCCTCGATGTCGCGCGCCAGCAGGTTGTAGTGCACCTGCACGCAGCAGTAGCGGGCGAGATTGCGCGTCAGCGCGATCCACAGCGCCTCGTTGAGGCGCCATGCGGTGTGGTTCGAGGCGCCGACGTACAGCACCTTGCCCTGGCGCACGAGCTGGTCGAAGGCGGACAGCGTTTCCTCGATCGGCGTGAGCAGATCATCCGAATGCGCGAGGTAGAGGTCGATGTGGTCGGTCTTCAACCGGCGTAGCGAGGCCTCGCAGGCCTGCACGATGTGCTTGCGCGACAGGCCGGCATCGTTCGGGCCCGGGCCGGTCGGCCGGAACACCTTGGTCGAGAGCACCAGCGCGTGGCGGCGCCCGTCGCACCAGTCGCCGAGCAGCGTTTCGCTTTCCGGCGACGCGTCGGCGGTGTCGATGAAGTTCACGCCGGCATCGACGCTGCGATCCAGGATCGTCCGCGAGACATCGGCGGGCGTGCTCGTCCCGAACGCTGCCGCACCGAGGCACAGCTCGGAGACTTTCAGGCCGGTTCCGCCGAGGAAGACGTGGCGCATGCCCGATGCCTCAGTGGACCGCCGGGGCGTCGACCGCGCGCCCCTTGTCGAGATGCAACTGGCGCGTCGCGCGCGCCGCTGCCTGCGGATCGTGGGTCACCATCACGATGGTCTTGCCCTGGTGCTGGTTCAGCGCGGACAGCAGGTCGAGCACCTCGTCGGCGCTCGCGCGGTCCAGGTCGCCGGTCGGTTCGTCGCAGACCAGCAGCGGTGCATCGGTGACGATCGCGCGGGCGATGGCCACGCGCTGCTGCTGTCCGCCCGAGAGCTGCGACGGCTTGTGGTCGTCGCGATCGGCCAGGCCCACCAGCGACAGCGCCGCGCGCACCCGCTGCCGGCGCTGGGCGCTGCCCAGGCCGGTCAGCAGCAGCGGCACTTCCACGTTCTGCGCCGCGGTCAGCATCGGCAGCAGGTGATAGAGCTGGAACACGAAGCCGATGTGGCGGGCGCGCCAGTGCGCCAGTTCGGTCACGCCCATGGTGGCGATGCGCGCATCGGCGACCACGACTTCGCCCGAGGTCGGCTTGTCGAGGCCCGCGATGATGTTGAGCAGCGTCGACTTGCCGGAGCCGGACGGCCCCATCAGTGCGAGGAATTCGCCCTGCGCCACCTCCAGATCCACGCCGTGCAGCACTTCGACGCCCTGCCGGCCGAGTCCGTACGTCTTCTTCAATCCCTGCAGCGATACCAGGCTCATGCGAAGGTCCTGTCGAAATGATGGGGCTGCGGCGGCATCGCGAACATCGCCTGCAGGCGTGCGCCGAAATCGTCCCCGGCCTGCACCGCGCAGCGCGGCAGCACCAGCGGATGGCTGCGCCGCCAGGCCGGCTGGTTGCCGGTGGTGACGGCGACGGTGAAGCCCGCCCTGCCCGTCACGTCCACCGTCTCCGCGTCGAAGGCGCCGTGCGGATACGACAGCGACTGCACCGCATGCCCGAGCAGCGTTTCCAGTCGCTGTTTGCAGTGTGCGATCTCGTGTTCCTTCGTCGCCGCGGACTGCGCCGGCAGCAGCAGGTGGTGCGCGGTGTGCGCGCCGATCTCCATGCCTGGCAGACGATCCAGCGCGCGGATCTCCTCGGGCGTCATCGGCCGGATCGCCCGCGTCGCCTCCGCCGGCGGCAGCCCGGCCCAGCGCAGCAGCGTCGCGACGCGTTCGCGCTGCCCTTCGAGCGGCAGCGTGTAGAACGTGCGCCGCACGGCATCGAACGCCGCGCGGATCTCGTCCGGCGTGCGCGTGGGCATCGGCTCGGCGCCATCGGCCAGCGCGACATCGAGCATGGCGGGCAAGCCGTCGTGGGCGAACACGCGCTCCAGCGCTTCCCACCAGAATTCCGAGGTTTCGTCGAGCGTGGAGGAGATGATGAAGAAGGTCGCCGGGTGGTCGAATTCCTGCAGGATCGGCACCGCATGCGTCAGCGCATCGAGATAGCCGTCGTCCAGCGTGATCGCGACGCTCTTCTCCGGCGCGTCGCCGCGCGCGAGTGCAGCGGCCAGTTCGGGCAGCGGCAGCACGCGATAGCCCGCCTCGCGCAGCAGCGCCATGTGCGCACGGAATTCGGCCGGCGGCACGCACAGGTCGGTGCCGTCGTCGGCGATGCGGTGGTACATCAGGATGACGGCGTTTCCGGCGAGCGGCTCACCGGCACGCACGTCTTCGGCCACGTCATCGGCAGGGGCATCGGTCATCGAAAGTCTCTCCATGGCATCGTGGCGGCCTCAGGCTTGCCGGTAACGGCCGGTGGCCCAGGCGATCAGGCGCAGTCGCGGCCGCAGCGGGATGGGCTTCGACCACAATTCGCGCACGAGTTCGCGGTAGACGCGCGACCGCTTGCCGAAGGCGGCCGCGTTGCGCCGGAAACGATCGAAATCCAGCGGCACGTCCGGGAAATCCTGCGGTCCGGCCACGGGCGCACGATCGGGCTTGGGCTCGAACAGGCGCAGCACCTGGTCGTTGCCGAAATGGTTGCTGACGACGAACGCTTCGACGCCATCGCTGATGTCGACGAAGCGGAGGGCGTCGTCGATCGCGTCCGGCGTATCGCTGCTGCTCTCGACGCGCCGCCTGAAATCGTCCATGCGTCCGCCGATGAAGGCGGCGGCTTCGCCGGCATGCGTGTCGGGCAGCGACCAGCGTTCCTGCAGGAGCCGCATCAACGCCTCGCCGCGCTCCGGCAGGAACCACAGGTCGGCGATCTGGTGATGGATGGCGAGTACCGTCAGTCGGTGCGTGGGCCATCGGCACAGCAGCGAGAGCCCGGTGGACAGGATCCATCCGCCGCGATGCCAGGCGCAGGTGTAGCCGAGCGGCGCGCGCCGGCTGTGCACGAGTTCCCATTGCACGCCCTTGCGGCTGGCGAGCGTGGCGACCGGCGCCAGCGTGTCGGCGTGTTCGACGGCCGCGCGCTGCAGCGTCTCGATGAAGTGCGCGGGCAGCGCATCGTCGTCGTCCAGCAGCGTGGTCAGCAGCCGGGTGGCCTGCGGCGGCGCATAGGGCTTGAGCCACGTCGTCCCGGTCAGGTCTTCGGACGGATCGTAGACATGCAGATGCGTGCGCGGACGCCCGGCGACCAGGGCCTCCAGCCGTTCGCGCCACGTCGGCGGCAGGTCGCGGTCGACGATGAGGAACCAGTCGAAGTCCTGTTCCGTCTGCGCCAGCAGCGACGGCAGGCAGGTCAGCTCGAACAGGGAATAGCGGAACGCCAGCCGCTCCGGCTGCAGCGGATCGCGCTTGAGCACCGAGACGAGCACGCCGTCGAGACCGGCGGCCGCGGTCGTGTGGCGGTAACTGAAACGGGTGATGACGGCGTGCCAGAGCATGGGTCAGCCCGCGCTCCCGGCGTGCAGTCGCGGGACATCGCGCAGGCCCTGCCAATGCGACAGGTATTGCAGGACGAGCGCATTGAAGCGGGTCGGGTTGTCGAGCATGACTGCATGGCCCGCGCGGTTCACGGTCTCGATCGCGGCCTGCGGCATGAGGGCCGAGAACGCATCGCACCACGCCTTCGTGCACAGCGCGGACGCCGCGCCGCGCACCACCAGCAGCGGGATGCGCATGCGTTGCAGCGCCTGCCACAGTGCGGCGTCGATCGAAGGATCGTGCACCTGGTAGCCCAGCGTGCGATCCGCCTTGAGGCGATATTCGCCGGGTGCAAGCTGTGCCAGCGCATCGGCGGCCATCGCCTCCAGCACGGGCGTCGCCGCCATGGGCATGCTGGCCTGCAGTTGATCGCGATATTCGTCCGTCGATCGATAGCGGAACTTCAGCTGCAGGAATTCCTCGCGGATGTGCGCCGATGCCGCGGCGCTCAGGCCCGGGCCGCCATCCACGAGGATGACGGCCTGCGGCCGGTGCGGCAGGCGCTCCGCGGCGAGGATCGCCACCGAGGCGCCGAGCGAATGGCCGACGAGCACGCAGTCCTGCAGATCGAGTGCACGCGCGACCGCGGTCACATCGGCGACGTGGGTCGCGATGTCGTACCGCCCGTGGCGATCGCGGTCGGAATCGCCGTGCCCGCGCAGATCGACCGCGGCCAGGCCCAGGTCGGGCATGGCATCGGCCAGCGCATCGGCGAGACCACGCCAGACGAAACCGCCATGGCTGAAACCGTGGACGAGGAGCATCCCGGGCGGCCGCGCGCCCCACGTGCGCACGTGCAGCGCGATGCCGTCGTCGACATCGATGTGCAGGGATGCGGAGGTCATTCCGGCTTGTCGACGGGGGCGGCGGACGACGAACGCGCGAGCCGCACGCTGCGCGGCGTGAGGTCCTTCCACACGGCATCGACGTAGTCGAGGCAGGCCTGCCTGCCGGCCGGGCCGTGCACCACGCGCCAGCCGGCGGGAACGGGATTCGATTCGGACCAGAGCGAGTACTGCTCTTCGTCGTTGATCAGGACGATGAAGTCCAGCGAAGCTTCATGCTCAGACATCGTCACCTCTGACGTGGGGTGTGGCGGGCGCCGTACGCTCCTGCGGGACGGCGCGGCCACCCCGTACCCATGGTAATTGCAGAGCGGGAACGACGTCCATGGACGTCGTCCCTGCCCCGCCCGTTTCGCATGCGGGCATTGCGGCGGTCATATCGTGTAGCTCATCGGCTGCGGACGCCGCTTCGCCTGCGCGGCCGCTGCCGGCTCGGGGATGGCCGCATCGACGGGCGACGCCTCGTCGTCGCGACCGGCGAGGATGTGCGTCATCAGAGCATCGAGCGTCGGATGGTCGAACGGACTGGTCGTCGTCAGTTCCAGTTGCAGCGACTGGTTCAGCCGCTCCACCCACTGCACGGCCAGCATGGAATCGAGCCCGTAGTCGGTGAACGGCGTCTGCGCATCGATCTCGGCGACGTCGATCTCCAGCACCTCGGCCAGCGACTGCAGCACCTGCGTGCGCAGCACCCCGCCGGACGATGCAGGTTTCGCGCGCGCCACCGGTGGCGCGGTCTCCATGGCCGGGGCCGGCGGTGCCGATGCGATCGCGACGCCGAGGTCGAAGCCGCCGTCGCCATCGATCGCGGTCTCGCCGCCCGCGAGATGCGCGACCAGCGCATCGATCGTCGGATGGTCGAACAGGCTGGTGGTCGTCAGCTCGACCGACAGCCGCTGGTTCAACACTTCGACGATCTGCACGGCGAGCATCGAATCGACGCCGTAGTCGGTGAACGGCACATCGCCGCGGATGTCCCCGGCGTCGATGCCGGCGATGTCCACGAGCGCCTGCGCGATGCCGCGCGCCAGGGCCTGCGCGGTGTCCGTCCGCGCGGGTGCCGCCGGTCGCGGCGTGGCTGCGGCGGCAGGCGGTGCCGTGTGCTGCGACGGCGCCTCGGCCGGGACGGCTTCGACCGCGATGCCCGACGTCGACAGCAGGTGTGCGACCAGAGCGTCGATGCTCGGGTAGTCGAACAGGCTGGTCGTGGTCAGCGACGTGCCGGCCGTGGTGTTGAGGACTTCCACCGCCTGCACCGCGAGCATCGAATCGAGGCCGTAGTCGGTCAGCGGCGCATCGTCGCGGATCGCGGCCGGGTCGATGTCGAGCGTGGTCGCCAGCGTCTTGCGCACGATGCGGCGGATCGCCGCTCCCGCGCGATCGACGGGGGCCGCGGCCACGGGCGCTGGCGCCGCAGGTGCCGGTGCTGGCACCGACGGCTTCGCCGCGATGTTCGACGCCGACGATGTGCTTGCGGCAGTGAGCGCAGGCGCGGACGACGATGCGATCGCGGGCTGGCGGAGCCAGCCGTCGCTGCGGGCGACGACGATCTGCTGCCCGAGGATGGCCGCGTTCTCGGCCGGCAGGCCGATCGCCTCGAACCCCTCCTCTGTCAGCACGCTGCGCCACGACGCCGGCGACAGCGCCGGCGAGCCGGGGATGCGCAGGTGCGCGTCCTCGTACAGCCACCAGCCCTTGAGCAGGCCGAAGGTGACGTGCGCGAACAGGCTGGTCGCGCAGACCTCGTTGACCAGCAGGATGCCGTTGCGCTTCAGCGTCGCCTTCGCGTTGCGCAGCGTGCGCCGGATGTCGCGGGTCGCGTGCAGCACGTTCGCGGCGACGACGATGTCGAATTCGCCGAGGCCGATGCCCTGCGACGCCGGCGAACGCTCCACGTCGAAGCTGCCGTACTGCATGTACGGCGCGCGTTCGGCGAATTCACGCTCGGCGGCCACCGCGAACGCCTTCGACAGATCGGTGAAACGGTATTCGGCGATGGCATCCGCATACGGCGCCAGTGCCTTCACCAGCGGCGTCGTCGTGCCGCCGGTGCCCGCGCCGATCTCCAGGATGCGCAGGCGGACATCCGGGTCCACGCGGCGACGGCGTTCGATGTGGCGGACCAGCACCGAACTCAACACGCGGTTGAAGAAATCCGGCACCGGACTGTCGCGATATATGCCTTCGACCAGATGCGGCGAGGCCTTCGGGAACAGCACGTCGGTGGCCTGGCGTCGACCGCTCAGCACGGCATCGAGTTCGCGTAGCGTCGCTTCCGCGAGCGCGACCGGTGCCGCGGTTTCCGGATTCGCGCGCCACGCCGGCGCGGCGCTGTCCCACTCATCCCAGGGCGACACGTCCGCCGAGGGGCCGGCGATGCGCCAGCCGTCCTCGCCTTCGACGACGAGACCGCGTTCGGCGAGCAGGTCGAGCGTGTGCCGCAGCCACGGCTGGTACTGCGGGACGATGCCATTCGACGGAGACGATGCACCGCCGTCCGCGAACACGCCGAGTCCCGCGAGCGTGTGCCGCAGCAGCTTCAGGATCAGCGTCTCGAACGCTTCGGGCAGGCCCTGGCCGATCAGGCTGTCGATGTCGGTGTCGACGGGCGTGTCGAGCAGCACGACGGGCGCGGTGTTCTCGATGCGCGACACGCGATCGTTGGAGAAATGCACGCCGCGGAGCGCGTCGGCGCGCTTCGTCTTCAGGAAGGCGAGCTGGCGGAACGGACCGGCGAGCAGGCGTTCCAGCGCGGCCATGCCCTCGGCGGGTTCGACCGATCCCATGCCGGCCTGCGCGATCCAGTTGCGGTAGCCGCTGGAGATCGCGGCGAAGCCGACGCTGCCCCAGTAGCCCCAGTTGACCACGCGCACCGGACAGCGCCAGTCGTGCGCGAGCCGCGCGGCGAAGGCGTCCTCCACCGTGCAGCCCGCGGCGTAGTTGGCCTGCCGCGGCGTCTTTTCCAGCGCCTGGATCGACGAGAAGAACAGCACGAAGTCCAGCGGCAGGTGCGCGAAGGCCTGTGCCATGCGCACCGACACCTCGATCTTCGCGGCCAGCCCGCGCCAGAAGCGCTGTTCGTCCATGCGCTCCAGCGGATCGCCGGCCATCAGCAGCGCTGCGTGCACGATGCCGTGGATGGTGCCGAAGCGACGCTCGACGTCGGCGCTCGTCCGCTCCAGTGCCAGCGCGTCGGTCGCATCGGCCGAGATGTAGTGCGGCGCGGGCCCGAGCTTCGCCAGACGGTCGATCTTCTCCTCGATCACCTCGTCGCGCTTGCGCAGGCCGATCCACACGACCTGCGCGGCGTGGCGACGGATCAGGTATTCGCTGAAGGCTTCACCGATGCCGCCCGCACCGCCGATGATCACGTAGACGCCGCCGTGCCGGAACGCACTCTGCTCCGGCTCGGGCATGCGGCACGGCACCCAGCGCTGGCGGTGCCAGCGACCGAAGCGATGCGCCCAGGCGTTGCCGTCGGGGTCCGCCGGCAGCGCCAGCATGTCCTGCCACGGCCAGCGCGGGCCCGGCTGCACGTCCACGAGCCGCACGCGCCAACCGGGATATTCCTTCGCCAGCGTGCCGACCAGACCGTGCACGCCGGCGTGCATGGGATCCACCGCCTCGTCCTCGAACACCGGCTGCGCACTGCTGGTGACGAAGGTGAGGCCCAGCGGCTTCTTCGCGTACTCCAGCCGCAGCAGCGCCTTGACGAGACGGAACACGGCCATCACGCCACGCTGCTGGCCGACGACGAGGCCGTCACTGTCGATCGACGTGAAGCCCGTGTCCGGCAGCAGCCAGACGAGATGGTCGATGCTGCCGAGGCCGCGCAGTTCTTCCGCCGCGCGATCCACCGTGTCGGCGATCGCGCCGGACACGCGCCGGGCGCGCGGGTAATGACGTTTGAGCTGCGCGTACTGCGCCTCGTTGTCGCCGATGACGACGACCGCCGCCGTCCCGACCGGCCAGCGCTCGCCCTCGGGCGGCACGGCCGGTTCCCACGCGGGCGCGAGCGTCAATGCGCCCACCCGCACGTCGTCCGTCTCGACCTCGACAGCCGCGGCCGGCGACGTTGCGGGCACGCTCGCGACGGCGGCCGGGGGTTGCGGCGCGACGCGCGGCGCGGCGACTTGCGTCGGCATCGGCTGCGCGGGTCGTGCGGAAGCGCCCGCCTCGCGCGAGGTCACGCCCTGCAGTCGGGCGACGACGCGCCCGCTCGGCGTGCACAGGTCGACGTCGAGCTTGTGGCTGGCCTGCCGGCGGTCGCGACGGATCCACACCCACATCTGCGACGTGCAGCGTCCGAAAATCTCCATGCTGTCGAGCGCGAAGAGCATCAGCGAGCGCTGCTCGCCCTGCCCGTCCCCGGGCTGCACGACGCCGATCTCGAAGCCGATCGACACCTGCAGCGCACTGTCGAGCAGGCTGGGATGCAGCTGGAACGCCGAATCCTCCATATCCTCCGACTCGGTGGCTGCGATCACGTCGGGCAGCCGGAGCTGCGCGAGGATCTGGTCCTCGCCGACGAACGCGCGCTGGATGCCGCGATAGCCCTCGCCGTAATGCAGCCCCATCAGATCGAAGACGGCGTAGTAGTCCTGCGTCGTGAGCACGCGCGCATCGCAGCGGGTGCGCACCAGACCGATGTCGATGGCCGGTGCGGCCGCGGGCTGCGCCGCGGGGGCCATCGCGATGCGTCCCTGGCAGTGCGGCGTCGCGCTGCCGGCGCCGAGCACGCGGAAGGCGATGTCGCCCGACGGCGCGGGTTCCAGCACGATCTCCAGGTCCACCGGCGTGGCGACCGCGAGCGGCCGCAGCCACACGACGTTGCGCAACTGGCGGACGCGCTGCTCCGGATACGCCAGGCCGGCCGCGGCGCGCACCATTTCGAGACAGCCCGCGCCGGGCAGCATCGGTGCGCCCTGCACGACGTGATCGCGCAGGAATAACTCCTGCCCGGTCCAGTGCGTGGCGAAACGATGGACGCCCGTCGAGGCATCACCGACGGCCGCATGCACGAACGGATGCAGCGGCGCGGCATGCGGGGCCACCCTGGCGGTCGGCGCAGTGGCGACGATGGCCGCTGCAGGCGCAGACGACGGTACTGCCGACGTGGCGACAGGCGCGATCGATGCCCGGGGCTCCGCCGCCTTCGTTTCCACGACCTTCGCCGGGTCCGGCACCCAGTAGCGCTTGCGCGAGAACCGGTACAGCGGCAGCGGCACGCGTCGCCGGGTGTCGAACAGCTTCGCGAAATCGAGTGCCGCGCCCTGCACATGCAGGGACGCGATGTCCGACAGCGCCTGCGCGCGTCGGGCGTCGCCCGACGCGGTCGCCAGCGCTTCGACGGCACGCTGCGCCTGCGCGGACAGCGCGGCGCGTGCGTCGTTGCCGAGGATGCTGGCAGCGATCACGCGCGACGGCGTGCCGGCACGCCAGCGGCGCAGTTCGGCGGTCGCTTCGATCGCCGAGTCGGCCACGAGCGCAATGCGATGGCGATGATGGCGGCGACCGATCGCCAGCGTGAAGCCGACGGCGTCGAGATCGATGGTCGCGGCCTCGCGTTCGAGGTGCGCGGCGAGCGCATCGATCTGCGCGGGCAGGTCTTCCTCGCGATAGCCCGAGACCACGAGCAGCGTCGGACGCGGTGCGGACGCGGCGACGGATCGTGCCGGCGCCTCTTCGACGACCATGTGCGCGTTCGTGCCGCTCAGCCCGAACGAACTCACGGCCGCGAGACGGCGACGCCCGATCGGCGCGGGCCAGTCGCGCAGCGTCGTGTTGACGACGAACGGACTGTCGGCGAAGGCGATGTGCGGGTTCGGCGCCTCGAAATGCAGCGACGGCGGGATCTGCCGGTGGCGGAGCGCCAGCAGTACCTTGATCAGCCCCGCGACGCCGGCCGCGGCGCCGGTGTGGCCGAGGTTGGTCTTGATCGAGCCCAGCGCGCAGAAGCCCTTGCGATCGGTGTAGTGGCGGAATGCGCGCGTCAGCGCCGAAGCCTCGATCGGATCGCCGAGGATCGTGCCGGTACCGTGCGCTTCGACCAGTTGCAGGTCCGCGGGATCGATCCCGAACATGGCGTAGACGTGCCGCTCCAGCCGCTCCTGCGCGGCGGCGCTGGGCGCGGTGATGCCGTTGCTCGCGCCGTCCTGGTTGATGGCGCTGCCCTTGATCACGCCGTGGATGTGATCGCCCGCGTCCAGCGCATCCTGCAGGCGCTTGAGCACGACCACGCCGACGCCTTCGGACGGCACGAAACCGTCCGCGCCCGCAGCGAAGGCGCGGCACTGGCCGGTCGGCGACAGCATGCCGGCGCGGCTGGACGACATCAGGAAGCCCGGCGTGCACTGGATCCACACGCCGCCCGCGAGCGCGATGTCGGTTTCGCCGGTCCACAGGCCCTGGCAGGCCAGGTGCACGGCGACCAGCGAACTCGAACACGCGGTGTCCAGCGTGATCGCCGGCCCCTGCAGGTCGAGGTGGTAGGCGATGCGCGAGGACAGCACCGACGCCGCGTTGCCCCACATCGCGTGCGGCGGCAGCGACGGCTGCGCCTGCAGCAGTTCGCCGTAGTCGCCGCCGTTGAAGCCGACGTAGACGCCGCAGCGCGCGCCGGCGATGCCTTCGCCGGCGTAGCCCGCGTCTTCCAGCGCGTGCCAGCACGACTCCAGCAGCAGGCGATGCTGCGGGTCCATGTAGGTCGCTTCGGTGCCGGAGATGTTGAAGAACAGCGGATCGAACAGGTCGATGTCGCTCAGGAATCCGCCGCGCGGACAGACGCGGACGTTCTCCGGCAGTGATGAGGTGTCGACCGGCCAGCGCGAGATCGGTTCGGTCACTTCATGGCCCGCGGCGAGATGCATCCACAGGGCATCCAGATCGTCCGACTTCGGGAAACGACCGCTCATGCCGACGACGGCGATCGGGCCGGGCGCGGTCATCGCCGCGACGCGGGGGCCGGCCGGTGCCATGGATACGGTCGCATCCGCTGCTGAGCGAACCTCGTCGACGGCAGGCGATGCCGGCACGACATGCTGCGCCGGTTGCGGCGCGCGGGATGCCGCGGCCGCGGCCTGCAGGCGCGACGCATCGCCCTCCTGCAGGATGTGGCGAACGAGCTTGTTGACCGAGCTGTGGTCGAAGAGGCTGGTGCCCGCCAGTTCGATGCCGAGCGCCTCGTTGAGCGCGCGCACGATGCGCACGCTGCTGATCGAATCCACGCCGTAATCGGCGAAGGCGCCGTCGGGATCGATGCGCTCCGGCGAGAGTTTCAGCGTGGTCGCCAGCTGCGTCAGCAGCGTGTCCTTCACGTGGGCTTCCAGCGCCCGGGCGTCGATGTCGATGGTGGCCACCGTGTCGTGTGTCGTGGATGTGGGGGCGGATGCAGTTGCGGAAACCGCTTCGGATGCGGCGGTGTCGTACGTGACTGGTGTGAGGCGATGCAGCGCCGCCATCTGCGGGACGCCGGACTGCATCAGGATCTCGACCGCGGCCATGGCCTCGTCGGGCTGCAGCGCGCCGACACCGGCCTGCGCGAAGCGTTCGCGCACGAGCGGAGACATCGCCGCCGTCGCGCCGATCGCGCCCCAGAAGCCCCAGTTGATCGTCTTCACGGGGCGACCGAAGCGCAGCGCCATCTGCCGGGCCAGCGCATCCTGGTAGAGACTGCCCGCGCTGTAATTGCTCTGCCCCGCCTCGCGCGAATAGCTCGCCAGCGACGAGAACAGCAGTACGCAGTCGAGCGCGTCATCGGCGAACGTGCGGAAGACGTTGGCGGCGATCCGCGCCTTGATCGCGAACGCCTGCTCGAAGTGCGCGGCGTCGAGGCTGGCGATGCTGCGGTCATGCAGTTCGATCGCCGAGTGGATCACGCCGTGGATCGCGCCGAACGTCCGCAGCGCGACGTCGCGCGCGGCGGCCAGCGCCACTGCGTCCGTCGCGTCTGCCTGCAGGTACAGCGGTGTCGGGCCGAACGCGGCCAGCCGCGCCAGCTTGCCGGCGATGGCCTCGTCCGCACGACGCCGGCCGATCCACACGACCCGCGCGCCGTAGCGGCGCAGCAGGTGTTCGGTGAAGACCTCGCCGACGCCGCCGGCGCCGCCGATGATCACGTACACGCCATCGCGTCGGAACGCACGCTCCGCCTGTGGGCGCGCTTCCACGCTGCGCAGGCACTCGCGCGTCCACTGGCCATCGCGATGGAGCCAGGCGCGACCCTGCGCATCGCCGGGGATCGCAGCGATGCGTTCGACCGGCAGCGCGTCGTCGCGACCGAGGTCGACGAGCGCCGCTGTCCAGTCCGGATGTTCCTTGACCGCGCTCGCCACCAGCCCCTGCAGCGCGGCATGGGTCGGATCATTCCGCGCATCGCGGGTGACCAGCGTCCACTGCAGGCGCGCGTCGCCGCCGCCCTGCGCCAACAGGGCCTTGAGCGCATGGAAGCAGGCCAGCACCGGCAGGCGTCCGCGTTCGTAGGTCAACAGGGCGTCCTGCGAGGCATCGCCGGCCTCCGGCGCGAACCAGAGGACCTGGTCGATGCGGCCGGCGGCGCGCAGCGAGTCCGTCCACGCGTCGATGCGATCGGGCGCAGGTGCCGGCAGCGCGATCGCGTGCGGCCAGACGCGCGCGAAGGCCGCGATCTGCGCATCGGTGGCACCGACGATCGCCACGCATGCATCCGCGGCGATGGCCTGTTGCGGGAGCGGCACGGCTTCGGCGTCGGGCACGAGCAGTTCGAGGTGGTCGAGCGATGCAGGCGCAGTCTCCGCAGAAACCGATGCCACGGCCGACGCCGACAGGCTGCCGGCATCGGAAGCCGCATCGACCCAGCAACGCTCGCGCGCGAACGGATACGTCGGCAGATGCGCCAGACGCACGCGCCCGGTCCGCGGCAGATCGCGCCACTTGGGCTCGAAGCCGCGCACCCACTGCGCCGCGAGTTCCGCCAGGAAACCGGCGGTCACGAACGCCGGCATCGGCAGCGGCGCCGCGTCGTTCGCGGTCTCGCGCATCAGCGCCGTGAGACGTCCCATGAAGAGGCCGTCTGCGCTGCGTCCCTCGCGTGCGTCTTCCAGCTTCGCGATGGCCTCGTGGTGCGTGGTGGCGACGAACGCGAGGCGGTGATCGAAGGCCGCGCGCCCGACCTGCAGCGTGTGGGCGACATCGGCCAGCGGCAGGCCCGTCTCGCGCGCGAGGAAGCGCGCGAGCGCCGCGCATTGCGCCTTCAGTTCCTCCGCGCCACGGGCGGAGACGACGAACAGTTGCGGCTCGGCGTCCGCGGTCGGCGTCGCAACCGGCTCGTTCCATTCCTCCAGCACCACATGGGCATTCGTGCCGCTGTAACCGAAGGAACTGACTGCCGCGCGACGCGCCTGTCCCGGGAGCGTCGTCCATTCCCGCAAGGCGGTGTTGACCACGAAGGGCGAGCCGTCGAACGCGCAGTGTTCGTTCGGCTGCGTGTAGTGCAGCGTCGGCACGAGACGCTTTTCGCGCAGGGACAGCACCGCCTTGTGCACGCTGGCGACGCCCGCCGCGGCCGACGTGTGGCCGATGTTGCTCTTCACCGAGCCGAGCGCACAGAACTGCACGGCGTCGGTCGATTCCCGGAAGGCGGTGACCAGCGCTTCGAACTCGATCGGATCGCCCAGCTTCGTGCCGGTGCCGTGCGCTTCGACGTAGCCGATCGTGGCCGGGTCGATCGCGTGGCGCTTGTGGACGTCGCGCAGCAGATCGATCTGGCTGCGGATGCTGGGCGCGGTGATGCCGTTGGTGCGCCCGTCCTGGTTGATGCCGGAGCCCAGCACCACCGCATGGATGCGGTCGTTGGCCGCGATCGCATCGCGCAGCCGCTTGAGCACCAGCACGCCCACGCCCTCGCCCGGCACGAAGCCGTCGGCGCCGTTATCGAAGGCACTGCAGCGACCGGAGGCGGACAGCATGCCCGAGTCGCACATGCTGATGTAGCTTTCGGGCGTGAGGTAGAGCGTTACGCCGCCTGCCAGCGCCAGGTCGATCTCGCCCGCGAGCAGCGCCTGGCAGGCCAGGTGGGTCGCGACCAGCGACGACGAGCACGCGGTGTCGATCGCGATCGCCGGCCCCTTCAGGTTGAGCTGGTACGCGATGCGTGCCGCGGCGATCGAGCCACTGTTGCCGGTCGTCTCGCCGAGGCCCGCGCCGGCCTGCTGGCACAGGTTGACGTACTCGTTGTTCATGATGCCGAGGTAGACGCCGCAGCGCGCGCCGTCCAGTACCGATGGCGCAAGGGCGGCATCCTCGAACGCGCGCCAGCTTTCCTGCAGGAACAGCCGGTGTTGCGGATCCATCACCGTTGCTTCCGCCGGCGAGATGCCGAAGAACAGCGGATCGAAGGATTCGACGTCGTCGAGCATGCCCAGCCAGCGGCAGTAGACCTTGCCCGGTTGCTGCGGACGCGGATCGTAGTAGCGCTCGACATCCCAGCGCGACGGCGGGATCGCGCGCACCGCGGAGCGGCCTTCGGCCAGCAGGTCCCAGAACGTGTCGAGCGATGCGGCGCCGGGGTAGCGGCCCGACATGCCGACGATCGCGACGCGTTCGCGTGCGGCATCGGGTTGCCGTGCCGGCGGCGTCTGCGGCTGCGGCGCTTCGCCGTCCCGGGCCAACGCTTCGAGCCTCGCCTTCGCCTGCTCCGGGGTGATCGTCCTGGCCTGCAGGGCGCGCAGAATGTCTTGTCGAGTCATGTCCGTGTTCCGCTTCGTCGTCATTCCAGACCCCGGGTTGCCGCGCTGTGCAGGCGTGTCAAAACGCGAGATCGCATGGCCACCGCCCTGCCCGCCGGCATCGTCCGCTCACTGCGCATGGGCCACTCCCGCCGCATCGGCGTCCGGCATCGCCAGCCAATCCTGTGCGTCGGCGGGATCCGCCGTGCCGTCGTAGATCGCCTGCAGCCAGTCGTCGACCGTGCGCGCCTCGGATGCAGGCGGTTCGGGCATCGGTGCGATCTCCGTGTCTGCTTCCGCCTCCGCCTTCGGCATCTGCGCGTGCACGAAGGCCGCGAGATCGCGGATCGTCGGGTACTCGTAGATCTTCGTGGGGCCGAGCGACACGCCGAGCCGTTCGAAGATCACCGGCAGCCAGGCCACGCCCATCACGGAGTCCATGCCGAGGTCGACGAACGTCGTGTGCAGGCCGACGTCGGCGGGCTTCATGCAGAGCACGTCCGCAAGCGTTTCGCGCAGCACCTCTTCGACCCGCCTGAGTTCGGAGAGCGCGGGCTTCGTGCCGGCGGATTCCATCGCGGTCGCGACGGCGGCCGTCGTTGCCACGGGCGCGATGCGGGTCGGCACGGCGTCGGCTTCGTCGGCGATGGCCGGCGTCGGCGCAGGTCGTGCGGCCTGCGGCGTGCGGAGGCCGCGGATCGCATCCGGCGCCCAGTAGCGTTCGCGCGCGAACGGATACGTCGGCAGGCGCACGCGCGGCGGCCGCTGCCCGGGATACAGCGATTCCCAGGCGCAGGTGGCACCGCGCACCCACGCATCCAGCAGCCGGCGTTCCTCGCCTCGTGCGAGCATCGCGGCCGGATCGGCGATCGGCGCTGCGGACACGCCCGCAGGGTCGTCATCCACCACGCCGCAACGACAGAGGGTGCGATCGCCGTCGAGGAAGGCCTGCAGCTTTTCGCACAGCTCGACGATCGAGCGCGCCGACAGGCCGAGGCGATGGGCGTGATGCTCGCGCCCGGTCTGCAGCGTGCAGGCGATCGCCGCCAGATCGGCATCGCACCAGTCGCCCGACGACATCGCCGTGAGCAGGTTGCGGGCGCTCTGTTCCAGACGATCGGCATGGCGTGCGCTCAGCAGGATCAACGCCGGCGCCGGCGATGGGGCGACGTCGGTCAGCACCGGCACCGGTGCGCGGTATTCCTCGATCAGCAGGTGCGCGTTCGCGCCGCCGGCACCGAACGAGGAAATCGCTGCCATGCGCGGCCGCGGTCGCCCATGCTCGTCTGTGCGCGCCAGCCAGGGCGCCAGCGTGCGCTGGACCACGAACGGCGTCTGCGCGAAGTCGATGTTCGGGTTCAGCGACTGCGCGTGCAGCGTCGGCACCAGCGTCGCATGTTGCATCTGCAGCAGGACCTTGGTCAGCGCGGCGATGCCGGCCGCGCTCTCGCAGTGCCCGATGTTGGACTTGACCGAGCCGATCCGGATCGATCCCGCCGCGGGCGTCGTCGTGTCGCCGCGCAGTGCGCGTGTCAGGCCTGCGATCTCGATCGGATCGCCGAGCGCGGTACCGGTGCCGTGCGCCTCGACGTAGTCGATGGCCTGCGGGTCGACGCCGCTGCGTGCGAGCACGCGTCCGATCAGTTGCGCCTGCGCCGCCGCGTTGGGCACGGCGAAGCCGTTGGATCGTCCGCCGTGGTTGACGCCGCTGCCCCTGATCACGCCGAGGATGCGGTCGCCGTCGCCGATGGCGCGCGCCAGCGGTTTCAGCACGACC
Organism: Lysobacter sp. DMC97; assembly: GCF_056313745.1. Lineage (NCBI taxonomy): Bacteria > Pseudomonadati > Pseudomonadota > Gammaproteobacteria > Lysobacterales > Lysobacteraceae > Lysobacter > Lysobacter sp. DMC97. The sequence goes on from NZ_JBQUZR010000001.1 coordinate 54,467, forward strand.
GCGCCGACGCCCTCGCCCGGCACGTAGCCGTCGCCGCGGTCGCCGAAGGCCGCGCAGCGGCCGCTGGCGGAGGCGAACTTCGCTTCCGACAGGCCGAGGTACTTGTTCGGATGCAGCGACACGTTGACGCCGCCGGCGATGGCCACGCCGCATTCGCCGGCGCGCAGGCTCATGCAGGCCAGGTGGATCGCGGTCAGCGACGAGGAGCACATCGTGTCGACGGCGATCGACGGTCCCTGGAAATGGCCGAAATAGCTGACGCGATTGGCGATCGAAGCGATGCCCGACCCCAGCGCCAGCGGTTCGCCGAGCAGTTGCGCCTGCGCCCCGTACAACTGGTACTCGGTGTGCATCACGCCGACGAACACACCCGTACCTGCCGCGCCGACGCCCGCCGCGTTTGCGGAACGGTTCAGCGCTTCGCGGGTGTAGCCTGCATCCTCCATCGCATCGTGGGTGCACATCAGGAACAGGCGTTCCTGCGGGTCCATCATCGGCGCTTCACGCGGCGAGATGCTGAAGAACGTCGGATCGAACTCGGCGACGCCGTCGATGAAGCCGCCCCACTTGCAGTAACTCTTCCCGACCGCGTTCCGGTCGGCGTCGTAGAAGCCGTCCAGCGCCCAGCGGTCGGCCGGAATCTCGCCGACGCAATCGACGCCCGCCTTCAGGTTTTCCCAGAACGCCTCCAGCGTCGGCGACTGCGGATAGCGTCCTGCGAGACCGATGATGGCGATGTCGTCGACGGTCTGCGGTGCAACGGCCGCGGCGTCCTGCGGCGCAGCAGACGCGGCAGCGTCGTCGTGCGGGATGGCATCGGACGTGGCAACGGTGACGGCAGCCGCATCTGCCGCGATCGCCCGCACCGGGCGTCGGCTCGCCAGATGCTCGGCCAGCTCGCCCACGGTCGTGTACTCGAAGAACAGGGTCTTCGACAGCGGGCCGTGGACTTTCTCCAGCGCGGCGACGAGTCGCACCGCGACGACCGAGTCGATGCCGAATCCGTCGAAGGTGTCGTGCGCGTGGATGCGCCCCGGCGCGATCATCAGCTGCGTCGCGAGGAAGTCGCGCAACGCAGTCGTCGCGTCCGCGTCCTGCGGCGCAGAGGCGACGGGCGCCGCTTCCACCGCCGGCAACGGCGCGGGCGCGGGTCGTTCTGCCGGCGGTGCTGCGGTGGTGCCTGTTGCATGCAGCGCCGCGCGGATCCGTGCGGGCTGCCCGTGCGCGATCGCCACTTGCGGATGGTCGGTCGCCAGCGCCCGCTTGAGCGCGTCCAGGCCGGTCTTGGCATCCAGCGGCGCGAAGCCCTGCCGTTGCATGGCGTCCACGGTTTCCGCCGGCACCTGCATGCCGACGTCACTCGCCCAGTACGGCCATGCGATCGACAGACTGCGGCCATGGCGTTCGCCCAGCGCCTGCAAGGCATGGCGATACTGCGCGTACTCGTCGAGGAAGGCGTTCGCCGTCGCATACGCGCCCTGGCCGATCGCGCCGGTGCGGGCGGTCAGCGACGAGAACAGCACGAAGCAGTCGAGCGCGAGATGCCGGGTCGCCACGTCGAGATGGCGTGCGCCCAGCACCTTCGCGGCGAGCGTGTCGCGCAATTCCGCCGCCGACAGGCCGGCGAGCAGCCGGTTGTGCGCAACGCCCGCGCAGTGCAGCACGCCGTTCAGCGCGCCGAAGTGGCGCGTGATCTCCTCGACCAGTTCCTCCACCTGCGCGCGATGCGCGACGTCCACGCAGCGGTAATGCATGCGCGCGCCATCGGCGGCCAGGCGACGCAAGCGTTCGCGCCCGGTCGCGTCCAGCGCGCGACGGCCGGCGATGATGACGGTGGCGCCCGGCGTGCGGGCGATGTCGGCCACCACCGCGCTGCCGAGACCGCCGAGGCCGCCGGTGACCAGATACAGGCCGCCTTCGCGCCAGCGCGCGGCGTGTTCACGCGCGGGCACGTCGACTTCGCGCAGCGCGGCCGCGTCGATGATCTCCGCGCCTTGCGTCCCCAGCGCGAGCGTGCGGGTGCGCAGCGCGGAGGATTCGGCTTCCGCAGCCAGCAGCAGCGTGGCCAGCGCGCCCTGCAGTCGCCCGACGCCCTGCCCCGGCACGCGCAATTCCAGTGCCGATGGCGTGCGCATGCGCAGCGTCGACTGGACGATGTCTAGCATCTGCTCGGCGTGCGCGACGAAGCGCTCGGCGGGATCGGCTGCCGTGCTCTCCAGCACGGTATCTGCTGTCGATGTCGATGCCGGGAGATCGCAGACGATGATCCGCGGCTGCGCACCGGCTTCTTCCGGCCATGACGGCTCGGCCTGCCGCGGCGCGGGCACGAAGAACAGCGTCTGCGATGCGGCCGACGGCGTGGCGGCTTGCCGGTATTCGCGGCCACTCAGGCCTTCCATGCGCACGCAGACGAGCCCGGCGTCATCGCACAGGTCGATGTCGGTACGCACGAGGCCCGAGGCCGACGCCGTGCGGCGCACCACCGCCCAGCACTCACGCGGACAGGCGCGGAAGAATTGCAGGCTGTCCAGCGCGAACGGCACCGATGCCACGCGTGCGGCATCGCCTTCGGGTGCATCGCCGACGTCGAAACCGGCGGCCTGCACCGCCGAATCCAGCACGCCGGGATGCAGGCCGAAGCGGTTGGCGTCCGCGTGGGCGACCGACGGCAGGCGCAGGCGCGCCAGCACGAAGCGGCCGCGCGCATCCGCGCCCGGCTGCAGCTCGACCACGCCGCGGTGCGAGGGGCCGTATTCGACGCCGGCTTCACGCAGATCGCGATAGCAGGCGTCGGCGGACATCGGCGCGGCCGTGGTCGCGATGCGCAGCGCGGCGATGTCGAGCGCGGGCGCCCGCTGCGGTCGCAGCGACACGGTCGCACGCACGCACGGTGCCTGCTGATGGCGCGGATCGCCGCCCTCGCCCTCCGCGGCGGGATCGCGCATGAATTCGCAGACGAGATCCTCGCCCTGCGGCTTGATCCGGACGTGCAGATCGAACGGCGCGGCGCCGGCCACGACGGGCTTGAGCCAGACGACATCGCCGATCCGCATCGAGACCTGCGCATCGCCCTGCTCGACGGGCGAGCCCGTGGCGAGCGCAGCCGCGGCACGCGCCATTTCCAGATAGGCGACTCCAGGCAGCAGCCGCTGACCCGAGACGACGTGGTCGGCGAAGATCGCCTCGTCGCCGGTGAAGGTCGAGCTGAAGCGAAGACCCTGCAGCGTCGACGTGTTGCGATGGACCAGCGGGTGCAGCACGCGGTCCGCATCGGCGTCGGTGCGCGAGGTGGATGCCTGCGGTGCCGGCGACGGGGCCGGCGTCATGGCGGCGAGCCAGTAGCGCTCCGGCGCGAACGGGTACGTCGGCAGCGGGATCCGCTGCGGCATGCCGTGCTGGGTGCTTGGCGAATACAGGCGTTCCCACTCGACCTCGGCCGTGCCGTCGACCCACGCGGCGAGCAATGGCGCGTGTTCGCCGCGGATCCTCCAGCCGTCCAGCAAGGCGTTGACGCGTTCTTCGGACAGCCGCTCCGGTGCCTTGCGCCCCCGGCGCGCGATGCCGGCATGGAAGGCGTCGATGTCGTGGCGACCGAGGAGGAACCGGTCCAGCTTGTCGCAAAGTTCGCTCATCGAATGCGCCACGCAGGCCAGACGCACGTCCATCGCTTCGCGCCCGACCTGCAGCGTGCAGGCGACCTCCGCGAGGCGGTCGTCGCCGAGCGCGCGGCAGGCATCGAGCAGGCGACGCGCCTGCTCGTGCAGGCGGACGTCGTCCTTCGCCGACAGCGGCACCAGCACCGGTCCGCGCGCGATGGCGGGCCTGGCGGCGGTCGCGGGGGCGACGTATTCCTCGAGGATCACGTACGCGTTCGCGCCGCCCGCGCCGAAGGACGACACGGTGGCGATGCGCGTGCCCGTGGTGCAGGTCGCCGGCAGCGACCAGGGCGCCGACGTGCGCTGCAGGCGGAACGGGCTGCGCTCGAACGCGATGTGCGGATTGACGCGTTCGGCGTGCAGCGACGGCACCAGACGACGGTGCCGGAGCTGCAGCAGCACCTTGGTCACGCCGGCGACGCCGGCCGCGGCTTCCAGATGCCCGAGGTTGCTCTTCACCGAACCGATCGCGCAGAACCCGCGTTCCGTGGTGGTGTCGCGGAACGCCTGGGTCAGCGCATCGATCTCGATCGGGTCCCCGAGTTCGGTGCCGGTGCCGTGCGCTTCGACGAACGACACGTCGCGGGCATCGATGCCCGCCTTGCGCAACGTCGATTTCACCAGCTCACGTTGCGCGGCGGGATTCGGCGCGGTGTAGCCCTTGGACCGCCCGCCGTGGTTGATGCCGGTGCCGCGGATCACGCCATGGATGGGATCGCCGTCGGCGATCGCGCGCGACAGGCGCTTGAGGATCAGCACGCCCACGCCTTCGCCGGGCACGAAGCCGTCGCCGCCTTCGCCGAAACTCAGGCAACGCCCGGACGTGGACAGGAAGCGTCCTTCGCAGGATGCGACGTAACGCGACGGATGCAGGTTGAGATTGACACCGCCCGCCGCCGCCACGTCGCATTCGTCGCGCAGGAGGTGTTCGCAGGCTTCGTGGATCGCGGTCAGCGAGGACGAGCACATCGTGTCGATGGGCATGCTCGGTCCCTGCAGGTCGAGCAGGAACGAGATCCGGTTCGCGACGGAGCCGAACGACGTCTGCGGATGGATCGCGTCGCCGCTGGCGTCCAGCGCGCTCGCGCAGCGCTCGAAGCCGGATTGCGAGATGCCCGCGAAGACACCGACGCGGCGGTCGTGCCGCTTCGCCAGCGACGCGCGGGTGTAGCCCGCGTCCTCGAAGGCGCGCCAGGTTTCCTGCAGGAACAGGCGTTCGTGCGGATCGATCGCCATCGCCTCGCGCGGCGCGATGCCGAAGAACAACGGATCGAAATCGGCGAAGCCGTCGATGAAGCCGCCCCACTTGCAGTAGCTCTTGCCTTCGGCGATGGCCTTCGCGGGATCGGGTTCGTAGAAACCGTTCAGCGACCAGCGCTCGGCCGGAATTTCGGTGACGCAATCCTGTCCGCGTTCGAGGCAGGCCCAGAACGCATCGACATCGGCGGCCTGCGGATAGCGGCCCGACAGCCCGATGACGGCGATGGCGCGATCGTCGGCCTGCGCGGGACTGCGCGCACCGACGGGTGCCTCGACGCTCGGCGCGGCATGAACGTCCGTGGGCGGCAGGACCGCCGTGTCGATGCGGGGACTCGACACGCTCGGTGCGGGTGCGTCCGCCGCGATCGGCGCCTGGGCGCGTGACACCGGCAGCAGCGTGCGTGCGGCCTCCGGCTGCGTCGCGACGAAGTGTTCGGCGATGGCGGTGACGGTGCGATGTTCGAACAGCACCGTGCTGCCGACGTCATGGAAGGTCAGGCGCAGCGCATTGGCGACGCGGATGGCGAGGATCGAATCGACGCCGTAGTTTTCCAGCGGTTCCTGCGTGTCGATCTCGTCGGCCGGCTGCTCCAGGGTCTGCGCGACGACGTCGCGGACGAAGGCGACGGTTGCCTCGCGAACGTCGGCGGACGTCGCCGTGGGCTTCGGCGCGGGTGCGGCGACGACCGGCGCCATCGCGGCGGGCGCAGCCGGCAGCAGCGTGCGCGCGGCGTCCGGCTGCGTCGTGACGAAGTGCTCGGCGATGGCGGTGACGGTGCGATGCTCGAACAGCACCGTGCTGCCGACGTCCTCGAAGGTCAGCCGCAGCGCGTTGGCGACGCGGATGGCGAGGATCGAGTCGACGCCGTAGTTTTCCAGCGGTTCCTGCGTGTCGATCTCGTCGGCCGGCTGTTCCAGCGTGCGGGCGACGACCTCGCGGACGAAGGCGACGGTCGCCTCGCGGACGTCGGCGGACAGTGTCGCCGGTTTCGGCGCGGGTGCGGCGACGGCCGGCGCGACCGGCGCCATCGCGGCGGGCGCAGACGGCAGCAGCGTGCGCGCGGCCTCCGGCTGCGTCGCGACGAAGTGCTCGGCGATGGCGGTGACGGTACGGTGCTCGAACAGCACGGTGCTGCCGACGTCATGGAACGTCAGGCGCAGCGCGTTGGCGACACGGATCGCGAGGATCGAATCGACGCCGTAGTTTTCCAGCGGCTCGTGCGTGTCGATCTCGTCGGCCGGCTGCTCCAGCGTGCGGGCGACGACCTCGCGGACATGCGCGATCGCGGCCGAGCGGAGGTCGGCGGGCGCGCTCGGGAGCGAAGTCGCGGCAATCGGCGCAGGCATCACCGTCACGGCATCGTGGGCATGCCCGGCGGACGCCGTCTCGGTCGAAGCGAGATGGCCGGCCAGCGCGCGCACGTTCGGGAACTCGAAGACGACCGTGCTCGACACCTCGCTGAAGCGGGCGCGCAGCGCATTGGCGAGCCGGATCGACAGGATCGAATCGATGCCGTAGCTCTCGAACGGCTCGTCGATGTCGACCTCGTCGATCTCGAATTCCAGCGCTTCCGCGACGCGCGCACGCACGTAGCGGATCGCGTCCTCGCGCAGCATCGCATCGTCGCGTGTGCGGGGCGTTGCGGTCGCCTGCGCGGAGGGCGCCGCCGGTGCGGCGCGGGTGAGGGACGGGATGCCGTGGTCTTCGGGTGCAGGCCGCACCGTCGTGCGCTTGTGTCGGAACACGCCGTCGCTCTCCGCAATGATGATCTGCTGTCCGAAACGGTGTGCCTTCCCGACCGGGAAACGCACCGCGCGGAATCCTTCTTCTTCCAGCACCCGACGCCAGGTGTCGGGGGCGAGCCCGGGCGAGCCGGGTTCACGCAGCCAGCCGTCCTGATACGCCCACCAGCCCGGCAACAGACCGAACGTCAGGTGCGCGAACAGCTCGTGGCCGCGCATTTCGTTGACGATCAGCAGGCCGTTCCGTCCCAGCGCGCTCTTGGCATGCCGCATCGTGCGATGGATGTCGCGGGTCGCATGCAACACATTGGTCGCGATCACGAGGTCGTACGCGCCGCATTCGATGCCCTGCTCCGCCAGCGGCCGTTCGATGTCGACGATCCGTCCCTGCAGGTACGGCGCGAGGGCGCGGTATTCGCGCTCGGCGTGCGAGAGGAAGGCACGTGAGAGGTCGGTGTAGGCGTATTCCGCCACCGATGCCGCGAACGGCCGCAGGGCCTCGAACACGCGGGCGCTGGTCGCACCGGTGCCCGCACCGATCTCCAGGATGCGCAACCGCGCGTCGGGGGTGGCGCGCAGGCGCTGCTCGATCCAGCTCGACGCCAGCACCGCCGCCACGCGGTTGAAGTAGTCGATGAACGGATTCTTCTTGTAGACGTCTTCCACCCGCTGCAGGGAGGCGTTCGAGAACATGACGTCGGTGGCTTCGCGCCGTCCGGCGAGGATCTCGGGCAACGCGCGCAGCATCGGCGCGATCAGGTCCGCGTGCGCGCGGGCGCTCTCGTCGCCGCTGGCCTGCGTGGTGGCGAAGTGCTGCTCCACGACGGCCCAGTCGGCGTCGGTGATCGCACGCACGAATGCGAACGTGTCGCGGCCGAGCGCCTGCACGTGCCCTGCCCGGCACAGGAACGCGATGGCTTCGCGCAACCAGCGGGCGTACAGCGCCGGCTTTGCGAGCCGGGCTTCGAGCGATGCCAGCGTGAACGTGCCCGATGCGACGCCACCGAACTCCGCGATCCGGTACGCCAGGCCCAGGGCGAGCATCGCGTCGAGGTCGTCGGGCGCCTGTGGCGCCGCGGTCTCCGGCAGTGCAATCTGCGACGGTGCATCGGTCAGGGCGAACCGGGCCGGCGTCGGCGGTGGTGCGATGGCCAGCGCTTCGTTCGCGAGGATCGGCAACGCTGCCCCGCCATGCGATGCGGCGCGCTTGAGCAGGCCGAGCTGTTCGAACGGGCCGCCCAGCACGGCTTCGATGAAGGGCATCGCTTCCGTCGGCTCGATCGACCCTTCGCCGATGTGCGCCATGCGCCGGCGGTGCGCGGCCGACGCGACGATGCCCACGCTGCCCCAGTAGCCCCAGTTGATGACCCGCGCGGCGACCACGCCCTTGCGCCGCAGCCAGGTCGCGGTCGCATCGACGAACACGCTGCCGGCGGCGTAGCTGCTCTGCCCGGGCGATGGATTGAAGCTCTGCAGCGCGGAGAAGAACAACACGAAATCCGCCGGGCGATAGCGCGCCAGCGTGGCGGCCAGCGCGGCGCCGGTCCGGATCTTCGACGACAGCGCGTCGGTGAAGGTCGCTTCGTCGACGGTCATGACGCTGCGGTCGTGCAGTGTCAGCGCCGTGTGGATGACGCCGTGGATGATGGCGTGCTCGGATTCGATTTGCTTGAACGCGGCTTCGAGGTCGGCGCGTTTCCGCGCATCGGCGCGCACGTAACGCACGCTGCCGCCCAGTGCGGAGAGCGTGCGGAGGGACTCCGCGATCTCGTCCGTGATCTCGCGCCGTCCCAGCCAGACGACGTTCGCGCGATGGTGTCGCAGCACGTGCTCGGTCCACGCGCGGCCGAGTCCGCCGGCACCGCCGATCACGACATAGACGCCGCCGTCGACGATCTTCGTCGGCGTGTCCATCGGCAGCACGGCCGGGAGGAGACGTCGCTGGTAGGCGCCACCGTCACGCAAGGCGGTCGAACTGTTTTCCGGGTCCGCCGGCGAATCCAGCAGCGCGGACCACGGCGTGTCGCCGGCGATCGTCGGCGTTCCGGTGCGATCGGCCGTGCTGCCATCGAGTGCCGACAGACTGTCCACGTCGAACGCATGCACCGACCAGTGCGGATATTCCTTGGCGAGGGACCCGACGAACCCGTGCACGGCCGCCTGTGCGGGATCGCCGCAGTCCGCGTTGCGCACGGCGAGCGCCAGCGTGGTGATGGCGGTGAAATGCTGGGCCTGCGTTTCGCAACCGGCCTGCAGCAGTGCCTTGACCAGCCGGAAGCAGCGCAGGACCTGCGCGTCCGCTGCATCCGCTGCGGAACCGGAGGTCGACATGCCGGCGGGATCCGCGATCCACACCACGTGCGTGGGGCGATGCGAGCGGATCAGTGCGATCGCGTCGTCCTGCGCGTGATCGGCTGGCAACGCGATCACCTGCGCGTCGGCATGCACCGCGCGCAACGAGGCGCCGACTTCGGCCGACGCGCCGACGAGCAGCACGCGACGCGGCGCACCCGATGCGACGGGGCGCGTCAGTGGCCCCAGGCACTCCCACACCGGCGCCAGCGGGACCGTGCCGAGCGGCAGCGTCGCTGCGCCTGCGGCACTCGTTTCCGCTTCACTGCCCGTTTCCACGTTGTCAGCGGCCTTCGGCAGCGCCGGTACGGGCGCCGCAGCGGCAGCTTGCGCGGCCCGCGCAGCGTCCGCCGGCGCATCGGAGACCACGCGAGCGCTCAGTCCCGCGATCTCCACGAGGACGCGGCCGCTTTCGTCGCAGATCCGCACATCGAGCTTGCTCACGCGCTCGGAACTGCCGGCCGCTTCGCGCACGTGCACCCAGGCCTGCTCGCCCGGCGCATGCAGGATGCGCACGCGATCGATGCTGAACGGCAGCGTCTGTTCCAGAGAGTCGTCGTCCAGCCTGTCGCCGCTCAGCCCCATGCCGATCGACGCCTGCAGTGCGGAATCCAGCAGGCCGGGATGCAGCACGAACCGACCGTCGCGCTGCGCATGCGCCGGAAGCCGCAGGTGCCCCAATGCGAAGCGCGTGCCGTCCGGTGCGTCGCCGCAGCGCGTCTCCACCAGCGCCTGCAGCGAGGGGCCGTAATGGCAGCCGAGCTTGTCGAACAGCGCGTAGCAGGCCTCGCCGGTGACCCCGTGCTTGCATTGTCCACGCAGCGCCGCGAGATCGAGACGATCCGGCGTCGTGTCGTTGACGAGCGAAGCCGTTCCTTCGCAATGCACGCATTCGGCGGTGCCGTCGGGCTGGCTGTATACCTGGAACGAGAACGCGTCGGCACCGCGCGCGGCGATGCGGACATGCACGGTCGTCGGTGTCGAGCCGGCAACCAGCGGCCGCAGCCACGCGACATCGCGCAGCACGATCGAGGTGCCCGTCGAACGCGTCGCCCGCGCGACCGCGGCACGCGCCATTTCCAGATACGCGACACCGGGCAGGAGCCGCGTGCCGCGCACGTCGTGGTCGGTGAAGACGAACTCGTCGCCGCGGAAGACCGAGGTGTAGCGATGCTCGGCGAGGCTGGACGAGTTGTGATGCAGCAACGGATGCAGGGTCGTTGCCGACATGGGCATCGGCATCGGTGCGGCCTGCGGCGGAGTCAGCCGCCGGACGTGACGCGTCGGCGCGAACGGATAGGTCGGCAGCGAGATCCGGCGCGGTCGATCATGCCCGTGATCCAGTCGCGTCCAGTCGATGTCGGCGCCGCCCATCCAGACGGTGGCGAGCTTGCGCCATTGGCCGTCGGCGATCCAGTGCGGCAGCAGCCGCGCGAGATCGTCCGCATCCAGCGCGGCGTAATGCACGGCACGCGCGTCACGGCCCTCGGACGCGCCGCCGTCGAGGAATCCGCGCAGTGACTGGCGCAATTCGTCGACGGAGGAAGCGACCAGCGCAAGGCGACAGTCGAACGCTTCGCGCCCGATCTGCAGTGTGTGGGCGATGTCGCGCAGCGACAGCGCGTCGTGGCGCTCCAGGAAAGCCAGCAGATCCGCGGCGTAGGCGCGCAGCCGTTCCGGCTTCCGTGCCGACAACGGCACCAGGCACGGCGTGGTGGCGTTGGCCATGCTGGCCGTCGCTCGCGCTTCGTCGACGCGACATTCTTCGAACAGCGCATGCGCGTTGGTCCCACCGATGCCGAACGAGCTCACGCCGGCCCGGTGCGGGATCGCGCGCGGCGGCAGTGCGATGCCGGCACCGACCACGTAGAACGGCGAATTCGCGAAGTCGATTGCCGGATTCGGCCGTGAATAGTGCAGTGACGGCGGAATCACGCCGTGCTTCAGGCCCAGCATCACTTTGATGCAGCCGGCCAGGCCGGCCACGGTGTCGAGGTGGCCGATGTTGCTCTTGACCGAGCCGATGCCGCAGAACTGCCGGCGCTGCGTGTGACGCCCGAAGGCCTCGCCCAGCGCCGCCAGTTCGAGCGGATCGCCCAGTCGGGTGGCGGTGCCATGTGCTTCGATGTAATCGATGGTTTCGACGTCCACGCCGGTGTCGCGCAACACGCGGTCGATGACGTTCGCCTGGCCGGAGAGACTCGGTGCGTAGTAACCGGCCTTGTCGGCGCCGTCGTTGTTGACGGCGACGCCGCGCAGCAGCGCGTAGATCGGATCGCGATCGGCGATCGCCTCGCTCGCCCGCTTGAGCAGCAGCACGGCGACGCCCTCGCCGCCCAGCATGCCGTCCGCGGCGGCATCGAACGGTCGCAGATGGCCGTCGCTGGAGAAGTTCATGCCGTGTTCGGCGACATAGCCCAGCGGTTCGCTGATCGACAGCGAGGCCGCGCCGACCAGCGCGTGCGTCGCGTCGCCGGCCATCACGCTGCGGAACGCGGTCTGTAGGGCGACCAGCGACGACGAACAGTTCGAGTGCACGAACAGGCTGGGGCCGCGCAGGCCGAGCCGATGGGAAATCAGCGTGGGGATCGCACCGCTCTGCGACCAGGCCGAGGTCACGTACGCTTTCGCGCCTTCCATCACCGTCCACGGCGCCGGCGGCGTGTCGGCGTGATAGCCGGCGTTGGCGGCGGTCATGAACACGCCGGCATCGGCGATGTCGGACGTGCGGTAGCCCGCGTCCTCGACCGCTTTCCAGGCATGCTGCAGCAGCAGGCGCAACTGCGGGTCCATCGCCTGCGCGTCCTGCACGGAGACGTGGAAGAACTCGGCGTCGAAGCAGTCTTTGTCGGCGATGGTCGCGCGTGCGGCGACCAGGCCCTGCTTCGCCAGCAGGTCTTCCGGAACCCCGCGGGCGCGCAGCGTGTCGGTGCCCAGCACCTCGATGCTTTCGACGCCGCTGCGCAGGTTCTCCCAGAACTGGCGATGATCGCGCGCACCGGGCAGGTGGCAGGACAGGCCGATGATCGCGACGCAATCGTCGATGCCCGCGGATGGCGCAGGCTTTGTCGTCGGCAGCACAGGCGCGGCGACGCCATCGACCACGGGCGACGACTCATTGGCGAGCGCGCCCGCGCGGATCGCAGCGATGTGCTCGCCGATGCGACGGACGCTGGCGAGGTCCAGCAGCGCCATCACGTCGAACGGAATACCGAAGGTCTTCGCGATGCGCGATGCCACGCCCACGGCAAGGATCGAATCGCCGCCGATGTCGAAGAAGCCTTCGTCGAGCGGCACCTTCTCCAGCCGCAGGCTTTCGGCCATGATCGAACACAGCGTCGATTCGATCTCGCGGTCGCGTACGGTCATCGTCGGCAACTCCTGGGTGTTCCTGCGGTGCGAGCGTTCGGCGAGCGCACGTCGATCGATCTTGCCGTTCACGTTGGTCGGCAGTTGCGCCACGCATTCGACATGCGTCGGCACCATGTAGTCCGGCAGGCGGGCCGCGATGTGCCGCCGCAGCGACGATGCCTCCGGCGCGGCGACGCCGTTCGCCGGCACGACGAAGGCCGCGAGCTGCCGGCGATCCTCCAGCAGCACGACCGCGCATTGCGCGACGCCGGGATGCGATTGCGCCACGGCTTCGACTTCGCCCAGCTCCACGCGCGAGCCGCGGATCTTCACCTGCGCGTCGGCACGTTCGACGAACTGCAGCTCGCCGTCGGCCAGCAGGCGCACGCGATCGCCGGTCCGGTACAGCCGCGCGCCCGGCGGTCCGAACGGATCGGCAATGAAGCGCTCGGCGGTCAGCCCCGCGCGGCGCAGGTAGCCGCGCGCGAGCGCGGTGCCGCCGACGAACAGTTCACCGATCTCGCCCGCCGCGACCTTGCGCAGCGTCCGCGGATCGAGCACGTGGACGGTCGTTTCCGTGATCGCGCTGCCGATCGGCACCGAACCCGATGCGACACTGGCCGGCGATGCGGGATCGCAGATCCTGAAGGTGGCGCAGACCGTCGTTTCGGTCGGCCCGTAGGCATTGACGAAACGGCAGCGCGGCATCCAGCGCTCGGCGAGCGCCGGCGTGCACGCCTCGCCCGCGACGATCAGCGTGCGCAGGTCGGGCAATGCAACAGCTTCCAGCAGCGTGACCGCCGACGGCGGCAGCGTGGCGACGTTGATCCGCGCCTGCTGCATGAGCGTCGCGAGCTGGCCGCTGCGGCGCAGCGATCCGTTCGGCGCGAGATGCAGCGTCGCGCCGGCCTGCAGCGCCATCGTGATTTCCCACACCGACGCATCGAACGTCCACGGTGCGAACTGCAACACGCGATCGCCCGCCGTCACGCCGAACGCGTCCGCCTGCGTTCGCGCGAGGTTCGCCAGTCCGGCATGCGTCAGCGCCACGCCCTTGGGCATGCCGGTGGAGCCGGAGGTGTAGATGACATACGCGAGTTGTCCCGGCAGCACTGCGGGCGCAACGAACGCATCGGCGTGCGCTGCGCCGTGCCGGTCGACAGCCGTCATGTCGTCCAGGGTCAGCAGGCGCGCCACCGGGCAAGGTAGACGATCGCGAAACGCGTCTTCGGCGATCACGGCCGCCGGATCGGCATCCTCGAGCAGGAAGCGCAGCCGTTCGGCCGGAAGTTCGGGATCGAGCACCAGATAGGCGGCCCCGGCCTTCCACACGCCCAGCAGCGCGCACAGCGCTTCCGTTGAACGTTCGAGCAGCAACGCGACGATGTGGTCCGCGCCGATGCTTGCGTGCTGCAGTCGTCCGGCGATGGTATCCGAGCGTTCGTCGAGTTCGGCGTAGGTGAGGCATGCCGAATCGTGCACGGCCGCGAGCGCGTCGGGATGACGTTGCGCCTGCGCGCGGATCAGCGCGTGCAGCGGGCGCCACGCAGGATTTAGCGGCGACAACGATGACGGCAGGAGCGACGTCGGCGCGGCTGGCGTTTCCCGCGTGGACAGCACGGCCCCGATCGAGACGACGAGCCGTTGCAGCCAGGCATCGACCGTCGTGTCCGGCAGTCGCTCCGCATCGTGATCGAAATAGAGGATGTAGCTGCCGTCGCGCTCGGCGACCTTGAAGGCAAGCGGGTATTCGCCTTCCTGGTAGAGCCCTTCCACCGGTTCGAAACGAACCCCGGCCCACGTTGCCTGCAGCGGCTGCAGCGCGAAGAAGCGGCGGCTCTTGTACTCGAACACGGTGTCGAAGAGATCGCCCTGGCCGGGATTGCGCTTCCGCAGCGCACGCGCCACGCGCGGGAACGGATAATCAGCATGTTGCAGCGCTTCGGCCATGCGGGCATGCGTCGCGCGCAGGTGTGCCTCGGGCGCGCTCGCGGGGTCATGCGTCGCGCGCACCACGATGAGGTTGACGAAATGGCCGACGGTGTCGTCGAAGCCGGCGTGCGGGCGACGATCGACCGCCATGCCGACGGCGACATCGTTCCGGCCGCATACCGAAGCCAGCAACGACTGGTACATCGACAGGAAGAACGCGGCCGGGGTGATGCGCAACCGCGAGCACAGCGCGCCGACGGCACGGCCGATGTCGGCATCGAGGGCATGCCGCACGGTGCGTGCGCGACGTGCGCCGCCGGGCGTGCCGCCCAGACCGAGCGCCGGTGCGACGCCTTCCAGCGTCCGTTGCCAATACCGACCGGCGGCCTCGCCCGCTTCGCTGGCGACGAACGCCTGTTCCCGGCGGACGAAGGCATCGAAGTCGTGCGCCGGCACCGGCGGGATGACCGCGGAAGCATGTCCAGCCGCACGCGCGTAGGCGGTGCACAGCGTGCGCAGGAAGACGTCCACCGAGCCGCCGTCGAAGGCGATGTGATGCACGACGATGAGCAGCGTCCATGCATCGCGTCCCCGTGCGTACAGATCGACGCGCATGAGCGGGCCTTCGGTGAGCGTGAACGGCGCCCGCAGCCGTTTCGACATCCGTGCCGTCAGCAGTTCCTCGCTCAGGTTTTCGGCGTCGTGGATCGCGAAAGGCAGCGTTTCCGGCGCAACACGCTTCCGTCGCGGCCGGCCTTCGCGTTCGACGATCGCCGAGGCCAGCACGTCGTGCGTGCGCAGCACCTCGACGCACGCGGATTCCAGCGCCTGGGGATCGAGTGGGCCGCTCAGACGCAGGCAAATCGGGATGTTGTAGGCGAAGGCATCGGGGCGCACGGACTGGAGCATCCACAGCCCCTGCTGGCCTTCCGACAACGGCAGGTCGCCTGTCGTCGCCTCCTGCAGCTTGCGACGCAGTTCCGCGCGCGGGAGTTCGCCGCGCTGGAAAGCGATCAACAGTTCGCGGATCGTCATGACGCCGCTCCTTCCTCGATGAGTCGCGCCATGGCGTCGAGACTCAGATCGCCGGCCTCGAACGCATCCAGCCATCCGTCAAGGCGATCCTTCGTTTCGACGGCGGCATCGGGGATCTGGGGTGCGCTCTTCGATGCCCGCAGGCTGCCGACATGCGCCGCGAGCGCGGAGACAGTGGAATGCTCGAACAGTTCGCGGCCGGAAACCTGGACGCCCCAGTGGTGCGCGAGTTCGCGCATCAGGCGCATGCTCACCAGCGAGTCCGCCCCGAGCGCCTGCAGGTCCGCATCCGGCGTCAGCTCGCCCGGCTTCAGCACGAGCGCGCGTTCGAGGAACTCGGTGATGAAGGTCTGCAACGTGCCGTTCGCATCGGTCATCGCATCGTTTTCCACCGGTTTCGCGATGTCGGGAGCTTCGATCGGCACGGGACGCGGCGCCGGTTCCGCAAGCCAGAAGCGTTCACGCGCGAAGGGATAGGTCGGCAGCGGCATGCGCCGACCGTTGCCTTCGAACAATCCGGCGAAGTCCGGCGTGGCGCCGCGCACGAACACCTGTCCCAGGCGCTGCAGCGCGGCGTCGCGCGCCTGCGGATGCCGGGCCGATGCGATGCATTGCGCGGCTTCCTTCATCAGGGCATCGCGCTCGCGCGCGTCGAGCCTGCTCCGGTCGTTCGCCGGCGCGACGGCGAGCGCCGCGACGAGCGCTTCGACCAATTGCCGCGCGCTGGATGCCACGCACGTCCAGCGATGTTCGAAGTGCTGGCGACCCTGCAGCAGCGTGCAACTGATGGCCATGCAATCCACATCGCGTTGTTCGTCGACGAGCTGTCGCAGGTGCGACAGCAGGCGCTGCTGGCTGGCGCGCAGCTGTTCCGGCGTGCGGGCGGACAATGCCATGAGCCAGGGCAGTGTCGGCTCGCGAATCGCAGGGGTTGCGGCCGGCGGCGCTTCTTCGATCACCAGATGCGCATTGGTGCCGCTCAGGCCGAAGGCGCTGAGCGCGGCGCGGCGCGGGCCGGTCGCCGGCGCGGGCCAATCGCGCAGCGCGGTGTTGACGCGGAACGGGCTGTCCGCGAAATCGATGTGCGGATTGAGTTCGCGGACATGCAGTGTGGGCGGCATCTGCTTGTGCTCGAGCGACAGCAGCACCTTGAACAGGCCCGCCATGCCGGCTGCTTCCGCCGAATGACCGAGGTTGCTCTTGACCGAACCGATCGCGCAATAGCCGGTGCGCGTCGTGCGGCGACGGAAGGCGCGGGTCAGCGCCTGCACTTCGATCGGATCGCCGAGCACCGTGCCGGTGCCGTGCGCCTCGACCATCTGGATGCCTTCGACATCGATGCCGAAGCGCGCGTAGACCTCGGATTCGAGCTGTTCCTGCGCGAGTGCATTCGGCGCGGTGAGGCCGTTGCTCGTGCCGTCCTGGTTGATCCCGCTGCCCGCGATCACGCCGATGACATGGTCGCCATCGGCCTGCGCCGCGGACAGCGTCTTCAGCACGACGATGCCGACGCCGTCGGAGGGCACGAAGCCGCTCGCGCGTGCGTCGAACGTGAAGCAGCGGCCCTCCGGCGACAGCATGCCGGTGCGGCTGCCGATGAGATGGAACCCCTGCGTGCACTGCACGTGGACACCGCCGGCGATGGCCAGTTCGATCTCGTCCATCCACAGCGCCTGGCAGGCCAGATGCACGGCGACGAGTCCGCTCGAACACGCGGTGTCCACCGTCAACGCGGGGCCATGCAGATCCAGGTGATAGGCGACCCGCGACGACAGCAGCGCGGTCGAACTGCCGTGCATCGCGGCATCCGGCAGGTCGCCCGGAATGAGCTGCGTGTAATCCTCGCCGCTGCAGCCGATGTAGACGCCGCATTTCCGGCCGGCGATGGCCACGCCGACGTAGCCGGCCATTTCCAGCGCCTTCCAGGATTCCTCCAGGCACAGCCGCTGCTGCGGATCCATGTACAGCGCGTCGGCACGGGAGATGCGGAAGAACAGCGGGTCGAACGCATCGACATCGCGGACGTAGCCTGCATGGCGGCACAGCGGGCCTTCGATGCCCGTGCTCCATGCGCCGGCCTGCCAGCGCGTCGCCGGTTCGATCAGGTCGTGCCCTGCCGCGAGGTGGCGCCACAGTTCATCGCAGTCGTCCGACTGCGGGAAGCGCCCGCTCATGCCGATGATCGCGATCGGCTCGCGCAGCCGCGCGCGTCCGGTCTGCGGTTCGGCCGCGGGGGCGGTGGCGGCATCGGGCCGCTGCGCGGACGACGCGATCGATGGTTTCGTCGCGGCGCGCGCACGCGACACGCCTGCGTGGTGCGCGTCGAGGATGTGCGCGGTCAACTTTTCGAGGCTGGGATGGTCGAACAGGCACGGACCCGGCAGCGCGATGCCCAAGGCGTCGTTGATCGCGCGCACGACCTTCAGCCCCGTGATCGAATCGACGCCGTATTCGGCGAACATCGCCTGCTCGTCGAGCAGCGACGGGTCCATCCTCAGCGCACCGCAAACTTCGCGCGCGACGGTCGCCTGCACGAACTCGTGCAACGCGAAGGGATCGTCCGCGCCATCCGTCGCAGGGAGTTCCGCGACGACCGCCGTGGTGGCGCGCTCGGCTGAAGGCGCGCGTGCCGCCCGGCGCACCGTGCTGCCGTCGACCTGCAGCATGTCGTGGACATTCATGCCTTCGACCGAAAGCGGTCGCTGCGTGCACAGGAATCCGCACTGGTCGAACGGCCCGGACAGCAGGGTGTCCAGCGCCCGGCCGCCCGAGGCGGCATCGATGAACGCGATGCCGATCTCGCGCAACTCTTCCGTGCGCAGCGGGTCGTCGATTGTCCAGTAGCCCCAGTTCATCACCTTCGCCCGAATGCCGTTGCGTCGCGACAGCAGATGCGCGAATGCGTCCTGCCATGCGCAGGCGGCGGCATAGTGACTCTGCGCCCGGTTGCCGATGAACGACACGAGCGAGGAGAAGAACACGATGCCGTCGAGCGCATCGCCCTCGAACGTCCGGGCGAGGTGGATCGCCGGCGCGACCTTGGCATCGAAGGCCGCGCGCAGGTCCGCGCGCGAGAGCGAAGCGAGCGGCGCGAGCGAGAAATGTGTGGTCGCGACCAGCAATGCGTCGATCCGGCCGAAGCGTGCGAGCACCGCCTCGCGCATGCGCTGCAGCGATGCCGGATCGGCGGCGTCGGCCTGCACGTAGGACGGGCGGCGACCCGCGGCGAAGGCGGACAGCGCGTCCTGCACATCCGCGGCCGCGCGCCGGCCGACCCAGACCACGCGGGCCGCATGCGTGCGGATGAGGTGTTCGGTGATCCGCTGGCCGACATGGCCCGCGCCGCCGACGACGACGTACACTCCGCCGTGCCGGAAGGCGCTCGGCAAGGTCCCGGCGACCTCCACGGCGGTCAGTCGGCTGCGCTGCCAGCGGCCGTGGCGATACGCATGGACCGTGGCCCGCCCCGCGATCACGCGCGCGGACGCCAGCGTTTCGATCGACGGCACAGGCGTCGCGTCGCCGGCATCGAGATCGAGTACCGCGATGCCGCCGTGGCGGTATTCCTTCGCCGCGGACCGCAGGAAACCCGCGACCGCGGCATGCGCAGGGTCGAGCCCGTCGTCACCGTTGCTGGTCGACTGGCCTTGCCGCGTGACGGCGACGAGATCGATCGTGGCGCCCCGCTCGCCCGCATCGAGGAGTGTCTGCAGCAGCGCGGCGCACTGCTCGACCGCCTGCGCGTGCGTGTCCAGCATCGCGTCGAAAGTCTCCGCAGCCGCGGACGGCGCGAACCAGACGACCTTCGCGAGGCGGTGGCCGATCAGGGATTGACGCAGCGGTGTGCCGTCGTTCGCGGCGATTCCGACCCACTCGATGGCGTGGCGCGCGTCCATCGTCGATGCGGCCTGCCAGGCGTGTCGCTGCGCCGCCGGTGCGTTGACGACCACCAGCGTGCCCGCGAAGGGCGTGCCCTCGATCGCGTCGACGTCTTCCCACTCGGGCGTGAGCAGGAGTTCGCCCGCTTCGATCGATGCGACCGGGGCCGGCTCAGCGATGCGGGTGCTCGCTGACGACGGCGTCACCGGCCAGTACGTCTCCCGCGCGAACGGATACGTGGGCAGCGACACCAGCGCCGGGCGTTCGCCATGGAGACGCGTCCAGTCGATCGACGCGCCGGCGGCCCAGGCGGCCAGCAACGCATCGCATCGCGCGGCCGTCCATGCGTCATCCGCCGGCAGCGGCGGCGCGTCGACGCTCGTTCCGCGGCGCTGCAGGCCGACGTGGATGCCGGACGGCAGCGGGTCGCCCTGCGCGAAGCGCTGCAACGTCTCGATCGCGCCCGCCAGCGAGGTCGCGACGAACGCCAGCCGGTGCGCCATGGCCTCGCGGCCCAGTTGCAATGTCGCGGCGATGGCGGCGAGGTCGCCGTCGGTGAAATCGCCTTCCGCCAGCGCCGCAGCGAGTCGCTGCGCGTACTCCGCCAGACGGTCGGCGCGACGCGCGGACAACACGAACAGCGCGGGCGCTTGTGAGGCGGCATGCGTCGCTGCCGGAACCGACCGGGTGGCCAGTGGTTCGCGCACGACGAGAAACGCGTTCGCGCCGCCGGCACCGAACGACGACACCGTCGCGATGTGCGGCACTGGCGTGCCATCGTCCCGATGCGCATGCCGCCATGGCCGGGCGTCGTGCTGCAGGAAGAACGGCGTCCGCGACAGCGCGATGTTCGGATTGACGGACGTGCTGTGGATCGTCGGCACGAGCGTCCGGTGCCGGAACTGCAGCAGCACCTTGGTCAGGCCGGCGATGCCGGCCGCGGCTTCGAGATGGCCGATGTTCGACTTGATCGAACCCAGCGCGCAGAACTGCCGGTCCGTCGTGGTGGCGGCGAACGCCTGCGAGAGTCCGTCGACCTCGATCGGGTCGCCCATCTCGGTGCCCGTGCCATGCGCTTCGACATGGCCGATGTCGCGGGCCTCGACGCCGGCGCGCGCGAGCGTGTCGCGGATCAGGTCGCGCTGCGCCCGCGGGTTCGGCACGGTGTAGCCGTGCGTGCGGCCGCCGTGGTTGATGCCGGAGGCCAGGATCACGCCGTGCATGCGGTCGCCGTCGCGCTGCGCCAGCGACAGCGGCTTGAGCAGCACCACGCCGACGCCTTCGCCGGGCACGAAGCCGGTCGCATCGGCGCCGAAGCTGCGGCAGCGGCCATCGGTCGACAGCATGCGCTGCGAGCACAGGCCGACGTAGGTCGACGGATGCAGGTACAGGTTCACGCCGCCGGCCAATGCCAGTTCGCACTCGTCCCGCAGCAGGTGTTCGCAGGCTTCGTGGATGGCGGTCAGCGACGCCGAACACATCGTGTCGATCGGGAAGCTCGGGCCGTTGAGGTCGAGCAGGTAGGACACGCGATTCGCCACCGACGCGAAGCTGGTGTACGGCGTGGCCGGATCGCCGCGCTCCGCGAGATCGCGCCCGTGCAGTTCGAAGCCGGTCTTGGTGATGCCGGCGAAGACGCCGACGCGGCCGCCGTGCCGGCGCGCCAGGAGTTCGCGCGTGTGGTTGGCGTCTTCAAGCGCTTCCCAGCAGGCCTGCAGGAACAGCCGTTCCTGCGGATCCATGTCCATCGCCTCGGCCGGCGACAGGCCGAAGAACAGCGGATCGAACTCGGCGAATCCGTCGAGGAACCCGCCCCAGCGGCAGTAGCTCATCCGGTTCGCGATCGCGGTCTGCGGGTCCTCGCAGAAGAAGCCGTCGAGCGACCAGCGTTCCGCCGGAATCGGATCGATGCAGTCGCGGCCATCGCGCAGGTTGCGCCAGAACGCATCGAGATCGCGCGCATGCGGATAGCGACCGGCGAGACCGATGATGGCGATGGGTTCGCGCATGCCGGAGCCGGACGTGCGCGCGAGGGGCTGCGTCGCCATCGCGACGGGAACGTCGCGTCGCGGCGTCGCGGACGCGTTCGCCGGCTCCTCGCGTGCGGCCGCGGGCTCGAGTCCGGCGGCCGTCCATCGACGGCACGCTTCCGCGTGGTCCGCGAGCAGGTGATCGCGGATCGCCGCCAGCGTCGCGAACTGGTAGAACACGGTCTTCGACAGGCCGGGGAATGCGGGCGCGAGACGCTGGTTCAGCTGCACGATCATGATCGAGTCGATGCTGAAGGTTTCCAGCGACTCGGTCCCGTCGATCCGCGCCGGATCGATCTTCGACACCTCGGCGAAGACCGCGATCAGTCGCTGCAGCGTGTTGCGGGCGATCGACGACGCGTCGTCATCGATGACGCCATCGCCGATCGCAGCTGACGACGACGCGGCGGTCGCTTCCACGCGCTCGTCGAGCGACGCCAGCAGATCGCCGAGGTGCGCGCCCTCGCCTGCCAGCACAGTGACGCAGGATGCGCCGCTGCCCCAGGCGCGCTGCAACGCGGCCAGTCCGTCCGCGGTTTCCAGCGGTGCCAGGCCGACCCGGCGCAACTCGGCTTCCGCGTGCACCGAGAGCTGCATGCCGCCCTCGCGCCAGTACGGCCAGTCGATGCACAGCGTCCGGCCGCGGCGCAGGCCACGCATGGCCTGCGCGTTGCGCCGTTCGGCGAACGTGCGCATGAAGGCGTTGGCAGCGGCGTAGTCGCCCTGCCCCGCACTGCCGGCGACGCTGCCGATCGAGCCGAAACAGATGAGGAAATCGAGTGCCGCCGCGCCGAGGGCAGCATCGAGGTGTTCGAGCCCCGCCACCTTCGGCGCCAGCACGCCGAGCATCTGCGCGGCGCGCTTGCGCGCGAGATAGCCATCGTCCAGCACGCCGGCCGCGTGCACGATGCCGTCGATCCCGCCATGGGCCGCCGTCATCGCCTGCAGCAGCGATCGCGCCTGCGCGGCATCGGCGATGTCCGCGCGGCGGAATTCCGCCTGCAGCCCCTGCGTACGCAGGGCCGTCACGTGTTCCGCGGTCTCGGCCGACGGTTCGCCACGGCCGGCGAGCACGATGACGCCGGAGTGCAGCGTCGCTGCCATCGCGCCGGCGACGATCCTGCCGAGCCGGCCGTTGCCGCCGGTGATCAGATAGCGGCCGCCTTCGCGCCATGGCACGTTCGACACGGAGGCGTCAGGCAACGCCTCGAAGCGGCGCATGCGCGTCGCTGCGCCGAGGCCACGCACGTGTCGCGCCGCGAGGGGCGCGACGTCGAAGAGCTGCGCGAGGATCGCTTCCGGCGCGATCTCGGCGGCGACATGCAGGGTCTGCACATCGAGCCGATCGTATTCACGCCTGGCGCTGAGCAGCAGCGACGTCAATGCCCCGCAGACGATGCCATCCTCGTCGTCCGGCAGCACGAGCTGGAGCATCGCCGGCGCGATCGAGGCCGTTTCCCGCAGCAGGTCGAGCAGCGCGGTTGCGTGCGCTGCGTAGCGCTCGCCCACCGGCGCGACAGTGCGCGGCAGCACGTGCAGCGCGAGATTGGAGGCCGCGGCTGCCCGCGCCATGGCGGAGCGCACGAGCGGCGCGTCGGCCGCGAAATCGCACAGGACGACAACGCGTCGATGCGGCCAGTGCAGCCGCGCGGTGGCCGGGCGATCCCAGCGTTCGACGAACAGCGCCGGCGACGGTTTGCGCGCCGTCGGTTGGGCGGCCGCGACCGGTGGCGCATCGAGCCAGAACCGCTGCTTGCGGAAGGGATACGTCGGCGCGCTGATCCGGCGCGGCGGGTCATCCGGGTACAGCGCGCGCCAGTCGAAGGCGAAGCCGGTCACCCACAGCAACGCCAGCTTTTCGAAATGGCCGTGCCGCGCCCAGCGTGCGAGCGCGGCTTCCAGCTCGGCACTGGCCGGATCGTGCGCGGCGTTGCCGGCGCGCTTCGGCGCGCAACCGACGTGCACGCCGGTCGAGGCCTCGCCGCCGTCGAGCCAGCGCTGCAGGCGCGTCTGCAGCTCGTTTGCATCGGTCGCGACGATGGCCAGGCGATGCGACATTTCCCTGCGGCCGACCTGCAGCGTCCAGGCCAGGCTGCGCAGCGACAGCGACGGGTGCCTCGCCACGAACGCCGACAAGCGTGCGGCCAGCATGCGCAGGCATTCGGGATCGTGCGCGGACAGCGGGAACAGCCAAGGGCCCGGCGTGTCGTCATTGATGGCGTCGGCGACGTCGCATGCCTCGAGGATGACGTGCGCATTGCTGCCGCCCACGCCCATCGAACTCACCGCCGCGCGGCGCGGACTCGGCCCTTGCCACCGCTGCCGTTCGGCGACGACATGGAACGGCGATCGGTCCAGCTTCAGCGCCGGGTTGGGCGAACGGAAATGCAGCGTCGGCGGGATCTCGCCGCGCGACAGGCTCAGCGTCGCCTTGATGCAGCCCGCGAGACCGGCGGCGGTGTCGAGGTGCCCGATGTTGGTCTTGACCGACCCGATGCCGCAGAAGCCGCGCGCCTGCGTATGCCGGCCGTAGGCCTGCGACAGCGCCGCGATCTCGATCGGATCGCCCAGCGGCGTGCCGGTGCCGTGCGCCTCGACGTAGCCGATGGTGTCGGGCTCGATGCCGGCGTTGGTCAGGGCCCGGTCGATGGCCTCGCGCTGGCCGGCGACACTCGGCGCGTAGAAGCCGGCGCTCTCGCCGCCGTCGTTGTTGATCGAGGTTGCGCGCAGCAGCGCGTAGATGTGGTCGCCGTCGGCGATTGCCTCGTTCGCGCGCTTGAGCAGCAGCACGGCGACGCCCTCGCCGCCGACGGCGCCGTCTGCAGCCGCATCGAACGCGCGCAGGTGGCCGTCGCTGGAGAAGTTCATGCCGTCCTGGTGCACGTAGCCGGCGCCTTCGAAGCTGGCGACGCGCGCCGCGGCGACCAGCGCGAAGCGCCATTCGCCTTCGAGCAGCCTGCGATGCGCCAGGTCCAGCGCGGTCAGCGAGGACGAACAATTGGAATGCACGAACAGGCTGGGCCCCTTCAGCCCCAGCTTGTTGGAGATCACGGCCGGCAGCGTGCCGCTCTGGGCCATGATCCAGCCCACGTACTGCTCGATGTCGTGCGCCGACGCGGAGGCCATCAGACGCGCGTGGTAGGCGCTGTTGCTGGCGGTGGCGAACACCGCCGTGTCGGCGACGTCGTCGACGCGATAGCCCGCGTCCTCGATCGCGCGCCACGCATGCATGAGCAGCAGGCGCAACTGCGGGTCCATCCACTGCGCGTCGCGCTCGGAGATGTTGAAGAACGCGGCGTCGAACAGCTCGCGGTCGGCCAGCGTGGAACGGACCGGGACGAACTTCGGATCGGCGAGGACATGGTCCGGCACGCCGAGCGCGCGAAGCTCGGCCTCGGGAATGCGCTCGATGCTTTCCCGTCCCTGCAGCAGGTTGTCCCAGAAGGCGTCGTGGTCGTCCGCGCCCGGGAAGGCGCAGGACATGCCGACGATGGCGACGCTGTCCGCGTAGTACGCAGGCACGCCTGCGGTCGTCGCATCGGCGGCCGCGGCCGGGATCGATGCGGTTTCGCCAACGGTATGGGCATCGTCTTCCGCCGCAGCGGATGCATCGCCATCGAGCGCTTCGAGATGCCGCGCGATGCGTGCGATCGAGCCGAACTCGAACAGCGCGGTGATCTCGAACGTCGGCTGCAGTTCCGCGGCGATCCGCTCGGCGAGGGTCACGGCCAGCAGCGAATTGCCGCCGATCTCGAAGAAGCCGTCGTCCGGATCGATGTCGTCGCGACCCAGCGCATGGCGCCACATTGCGAGCAGCTGGCGTGCGTATTCGTCGTGCGAGCGTCGCGGCCGGGCTGCCGCCGTGGCCGTTGGTGCCGCCATGGATACCGGTGTGGATGCGCCTGCGCGCAGCGTCGCGATCGCGGTGCGGTCAACTTTGCCGTTCGGCGTCAGCGGCAGTGCCTGCACCGCGATGAAGTCCACCGGGATCATGTGCTCCGGCAGCGACACGCGCAGGAAGGCCTGCAGCGCGCGTCGATCGGGCATCGAGGCTGTGCCCGGCGCGGGCACGCAGGCCGCGACGAGTTGCGGCTCGCCGTCGCGACGCACGGCGCAGGCGCAGAGGTCGATGACGGGATGCTTCGCCAGCGCCGACTCGATGTCGCCCAGCTCGATGCGGAAGCCGCGCAGCTTCACCTGCGCGTCGTGGCGTCCCAGATACTCCAGCCGCCCATCGGCCTGCCAGCGGGCCCGATCGCCGGTGTGGTAGAGGCGCCCGCCGATCGAGAACGGATCGGCGATGAAGCGCTGTGCGGTGAGCGACGGCCGGTTCCAGTAGCCCAGCGCCAAGCCGTCGCCGCCGATGTACAGATCGCCCTCCACGCCGATCGGCACCGGCGCCATCGCCGCATCCAGCACGTACACGTGCGTGTTCGCGATCGGCCGGCCGATGGTCGTGGCCGCATCGCGCACGAGACGTTCGGTCGTGGACCAGATCGTCGTTTCCGTGGGGCCGTAGAGGTTCCATGCGGCATCGCTGTCGAGCAGGTGCCCGCGCAGCGTGTCGGGCAACGCTTCGCCGCCGCACAGCAGGCGCATGCCGGTGTCGTTGCGCCAGCCGACGCGATACAGCATCTGCCACGTCGCCGGCGTCGCCTGCATCAGCGTCGGCTGCACCTCGCGGATCGTCCGCGCCAGGCGCTGCGCATCGCGGGCATGCGCCGCCGGGCAGACATGCGTCCGCGCGCCGCGCAGCAGCGGCATCAGCAGTTCGAGACCGGCGATGTCGAAGCTGTAGGGCGTGACCGCGAGCAGACGATCGTCGGCCACGAGATCGAACTCGTCCGCCAGCGCGCCAAGCAGATTGAGCAGGCCGCGGTCGGTG
This sequence comes from Lysobacter sp. DMC97, assembly GCF_056313745.1. NCBI lineage: Bacteria > Pseudomonadati > Pseudomonadota > Gammaproteobacteria > Lysobacterales > Lysobacteraceae > Lysobacter > Lysobacter sp. DMC97. The sequence goes on from NZ_JBQUZR010000001.1 coordinate 80,590, forward strand.
ACGACGCAGCCCTTCGGCCGGCCGGTGCTGCCCGACGTGTAGATGACGTAGGCGACGCTGTCCGGCGAGCGCGCGACGTCGTGCACGGTAGTGTCTTCGGACGGAAGCGGATCGATTCCGTCGATCACGAGCAGCGACGTCGCCGCGACCGATCCGGTGACGCGCGCCGCGCTGGCGCGATCGGTCAGCACGCAGCACAGCGCGCTGTCCTGCACCATGTCGTCGAGGCGCTGCTGCGGATAGGCCGGGTCGAGCGGCACGTAGGCCGCGCCGGACTTGAACACGGCCAGGATCGCGACGACCAGGTCGACCGTGCGATCGAGACAGAGGCCGACGCGCTCGCCGGGGGCCGCCCCTGCGCTGCGCAGTCGCGAGGCGAGTGCGGAACTGCGGCGGTCGAGCTCCGCGTAGGTCAGCGCGCGATCGGCGCAGGACACGGCGATCGCCTCCGGACGGCGCTGCGCCTGCAGGCGGACGTGGTCGGGGATCGACAGCGCATCGAGCCCGGTGCACGCGGTGTCGTTCCAGGATTCGAGGATCTGACGGCGCGCGGCGTCGTCGAGCAACGGCAGGCGGCTGGCGCGGGTCGATGGATCCGCGACCGCGCCTGCCAGCAGCGCGAGGAAATGTCCGCTCCAGCGCGCGATCGTCGCAGCGTCGAACAGGTCGGTGGCGTATTCGAACTCGCACGACAGGCCGTCCGGCGTCTCTTCGACGTACAGCGACAGCTCGTACTTGGCGTGGCTCCAGGGACTTTCGACGCGCTGCCATTGCGGCGCACCCTGACCGGACGACCGGTCGTTCGACTGCGGATAGTTCTGCAGCGAGAACAGCACCTGCACCAGCGGCGGACGTGCACGATCCCGCTTCGGCTGCAGTTGCGCGACCAGACGGTCGAAGGGCAGTTCGCGATCGTCCTGGGCGTCGAGCGTCGAGCTGCGGATGCGCGCGAGCAGATCGACGAACGTCGGATCGTCCGCCAGGTTCGCCCGCACCACGACCGTGTTGAGCAGTGGTCCGACCACCGTTTCGAGCGCCGGTTCCGTGCGCACCGCGAGCGGGGACCCGATCAGCAGGTCATCGACGCCGCCGAGGCGGGCCAGCAGCACGCCGTAGGCGGCGAGCAGCGTCATGTAGAGCGTGGCGCCCTGCGCTGCGCCCAGCTCGGCGAGCGCACGGTGCGTCTCCACGGGCAAGCGGACACGATGCAGCGCACCGCGGTACGACTGCACGGCTGGCCGCGCGCGGTCCGTCGGCAACTCGAACACCGTCGGCGCACCGGCCAACCGTTCGCGCCAGCGCGCTGCCTGCCGTTCCAGCGCGGGATCGTCCAGCCGGTGACGCTGCCAGACGCTGTAATCGACGGATTGCAGCGCGGGTTCACTCAGCGGCGACGTGCGTCCCGCGGCGAAGGCGCCATACAGCGCGCGCAGTTCGTCGACCAGCAGCGCGATCGACCAGCCGTCGACGGCGATGTGGTGGGTCATCAGCACCAGCAGCGCGTCGTCGTCGCCGACGAGCAGCACCGCGCGCAGCAGCTGGCCGCTGCCGAGATCGAAGCGGCGCTGCATTTCCGCCTGCTGGATGCGGTCGATTTCCGCGCGCCGTGTCGCGGCGGGCAGCGCGGCGAGGTCGCGGACATCGAGCTGCACCGGCTGCGGCGGCAGGATCGTGCAGAAAGGACCGTCGCCGTCGCTCGCGAACCGCGTGCGCAGGCTTTCGTGCCGGCGCACCAGTTCGGACAGCGCGCGGCGCAGGGCCTCGACGTCGACCGCGCCGCCGGCAAGTAGTGTGATCGGCATGTTGAACGCCGCGCCCGCCGAGCCCAGGCGTTCCAGCGTCCACAGGCTCTGCTGCAGCGAGGACAACGGCATCCGCGGCGAACGCGGCACGGGGACGGGCGACGTGGTCGGCGTCTCGTGGTCGCGCGTCGCATCGACGATGGTCTCATCGACGACGGTCGCCAGCGCTTCCAGCGTGGTGGCGGCGAAGAACTGCTGCAAGGTGATCGCGACCGCCAGCGACTGGCGGATGCGGCCGACGGCGCGCGTGGCCAGCAGCGAATGGCCACCGAGTGCGAAGAAATTGTCGGTCATGCCCGGCGGATCGCAGCCGAGCACGTCGGCCCAGATCGCGGCGAGGCGCTGTTCGGTCGGCGTGCGCGGAGCGACGTGCGCGTCGGCCGTGCGTTCAGCGGCGGCGGCGCCGGGCGCGGGCAGTGCGGCCCGATCGATCTTGCCGTTCACCGTCAGCGGGAAGCGGTCCAGCACGACGATCGCCGACGGCACCATGTAGGCCGGCAGACGTCCTCGCAGCGAGGCCAACAGAGCGTCCGGGGACGGCGCCGATCGGTCCGCGGCAACGACGTAGGCGACGAGGCTGCGACCGTCGAGTTCGCCCTGCGCGGTGACGAAGGCCTGCGCGATGCGGCCATCGCGGAGCAACGCGGCTTCGACGTCGCCCGGTTCGATGCGATAGCCGCGCACCTTGAGCTGCTGGTCGATGCGGCCGAGGAATTCGACGACGCCGTCGGCGCGGATGCGGCCGCGATCGCCGGTGCGGTACATGCGCGCTCCGCCGCCGGCGAAGGGATCGGCCGGGAAGCGCTCGGCGGTGAGCGCGGGCTTGCCCAGATAGCCGCGCGCCACGCCGGTGCCGCCGATGACGATCTCGCCCGCGATCCCGTCCGGGACGCGCTGCAGCGCATCGTCGAGCACGTGGACCGTCGCGTGCGCCAGCGGCCTGCCGATGGGCGGGTCGCGCGGATCGGCCGAATCGCAGACATGCAGCGTGGCGCAGACGGTCGCTTCGGTCGGTCCGTAGGCATTGATGAAACGCACCGGCGTCGGCCAATGGCGCACGATCGCGGCCGTGCAGGCTTCGCCCGCCACCACCAGCGTCTGCAGGGTCGGTGCGCCGCCCGCATCGACCAGTCCCGGCACGACGCTGGGCGGCAGGGTCACGTGGGTGATGGCGCGCGTGTCCAGCAGCGTGGCCAGCGCGTCGCCGGCGAGCATGCGCACCGGTCCCGGCAGGCACAGGCAGGCGCCGCGGCACCAGGTGGTGAAGACTTCCGACACCGAGGCGTCGAAGCTCAGCGACGCGAACTGCAGCAGCCGGCTGTGCGGCGTGATGGCGAACGCATCGATCTGCGCCAGCGCCAGCGCACGCAGGCCATCGTGTTCGACCAGCACGCCCTTGGGCATGCCGGTGGAACCCGAGGTGTAGATGACGTAGGCGAGGTCGCCGGGCGCGGGCGCCGCGTCCCGCAGTGCCATGTCCCCTGCCCCCGCGGTCGCGTGCGCGATGTCCGCGAACGTGACGCACGAGCCCGCGTTATCCGGCAGACGATCGCGCGCGGCGGCATCCGCGAGCACGAGGCGCGGGCGGGCGTCATCGAACAGATGGCGCAGCCGCTCACGTGGCGATTCGATGTCGATCGGCACGTAGGCCGCACCGGCCTTGAGCACCGCGAGCAGCGCGACGAACGTCTCGATGTCGTGGTTGCCGACCACGGCGACGAGATCGCCGGCACCGATGTTCCGACGGCGCAGTGCGACGGCCATGCGGTCGGCATGCGCCTTCAGTTCGGCGTAGGTCAGGCAGGCGGTGGGCGATTCCAGCGCGGGTGCGTCGGGCGTCGCGGCGGCCTGCGCCTCGAACAGATCGCAGACGGTGCGGCGGCGTGCCGGCGCGGGATCCGCCTGCGGTCGCGGCGTCGCGGCCGCGATCAGGCGCAGGCGCGATACCGCGTGGTCGGGATGCGCCATCGCGTCGTCGAGCAGCGCGCCGTACATGCCGGCCACGCGGGCGATGGTCGTCGCCTCGAACAGGTCGCTGGCGTATTCGATTTCGGCCGCCAGGCGATCGCCGGCTTCGATCACGTTGAGCGTGAGGTCGTACTTCGACGTGCCGCTCGGGCATTCGATGGGTTCGATGCCGGTGCCCGCGAGCCGCAGCGCCACCGGGGCGGTGTTCTGCAGCGCGAAGATCACCTGCACGACCGGTTGCCGCGAGGGATCGCGGTTCGGCCGCAGCTCGGCCACGACCTTCTCGAACGGCACGTCCTGGTGGGCGAACGCCGCCAGGGCCGTGTCCTTCGCCTGCGCCAGCGCCGCGCGGAAGCTCGTCTGCGGTTCGATCCGCGCGCGCAGCGTCAGCGTATTGATGAAGAGCCCGACGAGCGGCTCGGTTTCGCGATGCGTGCGGCCGGCCGTCGGCGTGCCCACCACGATGTCGTGGCCGCCGCTCCAGCGCGCCAGCAGCACCTGGAACGCGGCGAGCAGCACCATGAACGGGGTGACGCCTTCCTGGCGGGCGAAGCGGGGCAGACGTTGCGCGACCGCGACCGGGAGTGCGAAGCGATGCAGCGTGCCGCGGAAACTCGCCATCGCCGGGCGCGGATGATCGGTGGGCAGCGCAAGCAGTTCGGGCGCGTCGGCGAGCTGCCGTTTCCAGTACTGCAGCTGTGCCGACAGCGCGTCGCCGTCGAGCCAGCGGCGCTGCCACGCGGCATAGTCGGCGTATTGCAGGGCCGGCGGCGGCAACGGCGACGGCTCGCCGCGCGACCGGGCGTCGTACAGCGCGCCGAGTTCGCGCAGCATCACTTCGTGCGACCAGCCGTCCGCCGCGATGTGGTGCGCGGCGAGGATCAGGGCGTGTTCGTCATCGCGCAGGCGCAGCAGTTTCGCGCGGAACAGCGGGCCGCGTTCGAGATCGGTGCGATGGTGCGTTTCCTCGTCCAGCAGTGCGGCGAGGCAGCGCTGCGCCTGCACGGCATCGGGCGCGCCTGGATCGACGATCTCCAGCACGTGTCCCGGCGGCGGATCGATCACCTGCCGCGGCGTGTCGCCGTCGATCACGAAGCGCGTGCGCAGCATCTCGTGGCGCGTGACGAGATCCGAAAGCGCCGCGCGCAGCGCATCGACGTCGAGCGGGCCGCGGATCCGGAACGCGAGCGGCACGTGGTAGGCCGCGCCGAGCGTGCCGAGCTGTTCGAGGAACCACAGCCGCTCCTGCGGGAACGACAGCGGGATCGCGTCGTGTTCTTGACGCGCCGTGATCGGCGGCAGCACACGCGGTGCGGCGTCGCCCTGCCCTTGCTGCAGGACCTGTTCGAGCCGCGCGACGGTCGGATGCTCGAACAGCGTGCGCAGCGGCAGTTCGACCGCGAGTTGGGAACGCAGCTGCGCGACGAGCCGCATCGCCAGCAGCGAATGGCCGCCGAGCTGGAAGAAGTCGTCGTGCAGGCCGACCCGGTCCAGGTGCAGCACCTCGGCGAAGAGGGTCGCGAGCGTCTTCTGCAGCGCCGTCTGCGGTTCGGCGTAATCGGTGACGTCGGGACGCGCCTCCGGCGCCGGCAGCCGGTCCTTGTCGACCTTGCCGTTGATCGTGAGCGGCAGCGCCGGCAGCAGCATCGTCGCCGACGGCAGCATGTGTTCGGGCAGGCTTTGGCCCAGGTGTTCGCGCAGGCTGCGCAGGAAGGCCTGCTGCGTCGCGTCCGCGAGCGGATCGTTGGCATGCGCCTGCGGGTCGCCGGCGACGACGACGGGAGCAGGCAACGCGCCGTCCGCCATCGCAATGACGGACGCATCGACGAAGGTCGCCACGAGGCATCCCGGATCGGCGTCGGACCACGTGATGCTCACGGTGTAGCCATGCCGTTCGCCCAGACGCCACAGCGCCTCCGGCTGCACGCCGCGCAGCGGTCGCTGCCCTGCCCGTTCGCACAGCGCGCGCCAGGTCTCGCCGTCGGCGGCGTCGCGCAGCAGGGCGAGCGTCCGCAGTGTCGGTTCGATGCGGGCGTTCGGGATGTCGTCAACGCGCACGCAGGCGGGACGCTGTTGTGCGAGATGCCCGTCGAGGGCGGCGAGGAGATCGTCGCCGTCCGGCTGCCACGCGGTGGCGGCCGGAGCGACAGTCGGCCTCGTGCCAACGTGCAGCCAGACGTCGTAGCGGTACTGGTTCAGTTCGTTGTCGGCATCGCCGCGCTTGAGCTGGATGTCGACGCCGGTGATCGCGGGCACCCACTGCGGCAGCGCCCGGAAGAACGACGGCGCCACCAGCAATTCCTTCTCCTGGCGGATGCCGGAGGTGATCGCCGCGCGCAGGCGGTCGGCGGTCGTGTCGTCGCCGGCCCGCGCGAACTGCGCGTCGGCATGGAAGGCCTCGTGCAGGCCGTGGTGACGCACGTCGCCGACGAAGATGCGTCCGCCGGGCGCGAGATGCGCCGACGCGCGGCGCAGCACGTCGAGCAGGTACTGCGCGCCTGGAAAATACTGGATGACCGAATTCAGCACGACGGTGTCGAAATCGCGCGGAATACCCTCGAAATCGACGGCCGGCCGGGCCGCGAGCCGCACCTGCGGCATGTCATCGCTCGTCCGCAGCCAGTGCTGCAGGCGCGCGATCGCCATCGGCGACAGATCGGTGCCGAAGTAGGCGTCGCAATGCGGTGCCAGCCGCCGCAGCACGAGGCCCACGCCGCAGCCGATCTCCAGCAACCGCTGCGGGCGCCGGGCGAGGATGCGCACGGCCGTCGCCTCCAGCCACTCCCGCATCTCCTCTTCGGGAATGGGCGCGCCGGTGTAGCTGCTGTGCCAGCCGACGAAACTCGGACTGCAGTCGTCTTCCGCCGGCTGGTAGGTCTCCTGGTAGATCGCCTGCCACTGCGCGACGCTTTCGTCGGCGCGCGTCGCGTCGTCCTGCGCCGGAGCCGGCACGACGTACGCCACGAGACGCGGCTCGCCGTCGTCCTCGCGCTTGGTCACGACCGCCTGCCGCACGCCGGGATGGCGCAGGAAGACCGCTTCGATTTCGCCCAGCTCGATGCGGAAGCCGCGCAGCTTCACCTGCTGGTCGATGCGGCCGAGGTACTCCATCCCGCCGTCCGGGAGGCGTCGGACCAGATCGCCGCTGCGATACAGCCGTTCGCCCGGCACGAACGGACTCGCGACGAAACGCGAGGCCGTCAGCGACGGGCGATCGAGGTAACCCCAGGCCAGGCCCGCGCCCGCCACATGCAGTTCGCCCGGCTCGCCGTCGGCGATCGGCTGCTGGCGCTCGTCGAGGATGTGCGCCTGCAGGTGCGGCAACGCCTCGCCGATCAGGCTGCCGCGCGGCTGCAGCGCTTCGGCCATCGTCACCTCGTGCCAGGTGACATGCACCGTGGTCTCGGTGATGCCGTACATGTTCACGAGCGCCGGCCGCGCGTCGCCGTGGCGCTCGAACCAGCCGCGCAGTTCGCCGAAGCGCAGCGCTTCGCCGCCGAAGATCACCAGGCGCAGGTGCAGCGGCAGGCGCCGGACTTCGTCGACCGCCGCGAACTGCCCGAACGCCGACGGCGTCTGGTTGAGCACGGTGACGCCTTCGCGGCTCACAAGTTCGTGGAAGGCCTCGGGGTTGCGGCTGGTCTCGCCGGGCACGATCACGAGCCGGCCGCCGTACAGCAGCGCGCCCCAGATTTCCCAGACCGAGAAATCGAAGGCGTAGGAATGGAACAACGTCCAGACGTCGTCCGCATCGAAACGGAAACGCGGCTGCACGGCGTCGAACAGCGCGGTCACGTTCGCGTGCGGGATCAGCACGCCCTTGGGCTGTCCGGTCGAGCCCGAGGTGTAGATCACGTAGGCCAGCGCACCGGCGGGGACGTCCCGCTCCGGGCTTTCCGCGGCATCGGGTGCGACAGACGGGATGCCGGGATCGACGTCGCGGTCGAGGCGCAGGATCGTGCAGTCGGGAAGATTTTCCGCCAACGCCGGGCCCGTGCACAGGTCGCGCTCGGTGACGAGCCACTTCGACCGGCAATCGCCGAGCATGAAGACGGTGCGGGCTTCGGGCGTGTGCGGATCGATCGGCAGATACGCCGCGCCCGCCTGCAGGATCGCGAGCACGCCGACGATCAGCCGCGGCGAGCGTTCCATGCACAGGCCGACGATGTCGCCGGGCCCCACGCCGAGCCGCTGCAGTTCACGCGCCAGCGCCGTCGCGCGGGCATGCAGTTCGCGATAGCTCAGCCGGGTCTCGCCGTGGCTCAGCGCGATCGCTTCCGGGGTGCGCACGACCTGCGCCGCGAACCGCGCCGACAGCGTCTGCATGCCGGCATCGCCGCCGGACGGTCCGGCGGGGGGGCGGGGATCGGCGTTGGTGGCGGACGGCGCCTCCATCAGGCGGCCATCTCGCGGTAGCGCGCCGCCCACTGCTCGGAGATCGCGTCCGCCTGCCGGCGATGCCGCGTCTCCGCGATCACGGGCACCTGCGACGACAGCCCGAGGTACTCGAGCACGGCGCGGAGCGTGGGTGCGTAATCGGCCGCGAGGTCCTCGTAGTCGATCGTCATCGGTTCGATGCGGTGGCGCTTGAAGAAGGTGCGCCAGCCGTCGTCGCCGCTCTGCAGCCAGGCGGCCAGCCGCTGGATCGCGGCGAAGTCGAAGTCGTCCTCGCGGACCGGACGGACCGGATCGTGCGTGCCCTCGACGCGCACGAACTCGCTGCTGCGGATCGCCTTGAACAGCGACACCGCCTGCGCGACGCGGTCCTGCCGGCGCAGCCACAGATACGACAGCCGCGGGAACGCGCGGCCGAAGAGTTCATGCGGCGACGCCTGCCGGTCGTCGAAGCGGGCCTGCAGCACTTCGACCGCGTTGTGGAAATCGGAGAACGGCCGCTGGAAGTGGATCTTGACGCCGAACACGCCGTTGTCGGTGGTGCCGGCCTCGATGATCCCGCGCAGCACCTGCTCCGCGGGATGGGTCAGGCGATGCGCCTCCAGCAGCTCGCGATAGCGCGTGGGCGCCATCTCGAACACTTCCGCCTGCGGCAGCCGCACCGGCGGTGCGAAGTATTCGTCGGGCCGGCCGGCCACTCCCGTCTCCCGCAACCCGCTGGCGAGCATCGTGCTGCCGCTGCGCATCGTGGTGCAGATGATGTAGGAGCGCTGGTTCCGCATCGTTCGAGATTCCTTGCTTCCGTGGTTTCCAAGCCGCACTCGTCCCGTCTGCTGCGACCGCAGGCCAGACGCGACACTTCCCCCTGATGTTCACCCGTGGCAGCCGCCACAGGTCAACGACGAACGGACGAACACGATCCCGGGTGCGACTCGGCGCCCGCGAGCGACGGGCGATGCACCCGTCAGGCCTTCCCCCCGAGCGAGGGTGGCGAAGTGCGACGCAGGCGGGCTGCGGTCGCGCACGACGGATGCGGCCCCGTCACCGGCCATGTCCTCCGGGAGATCGACCTCGTCGTGCAACGCACCGACGGGGCGTGCGGCCGACACGACGCTTGCGCATGTCCGCAGCGCAGGTCGTCCCTGCGGCGGGCGATGCCGCGCCATGTCCGTCGGCCCGAACGCAAGGCCGCGACCGATGGTGCGCATCGCCGCGTATCGCCCGCAGACCGCGTCGGCGGCTGCGATGGCGAGGATCCGATCCAGAACTCATGGTCCGAGTTCACATGCATACAGTCACTCCGTCCTGAAGCAGGGCGGCGCATCCCTGTGCACCCGACAGGGGGCCGATTGAATCGCATCGGGATTCGGCCGTCAATGCACGTCATCAATCGCAAGCGGTGCGCCACGGGCCGGCGATCCTCCGTGTCCGAATCGGACATCCGTTGCGGGCGATGCCGTTGCGCACGAGATCGCGCCGCGTGGATCCGCCTCGCCGTGCCGTGGCCTCAGGCCCCGGGCGCGTCCTTGCAGGCGTCGTAGACCTCGCGGTCGAGTCGGCTCAGCAGTTCGTAGGTCCGCGACAGGCCCGCGGCTTCGAGCACGGCCTCGCGATGTGCCTTGGCGACGCGGCAGCGATCGACCTTCGGATCGCGGCGGCGTTCCTCGGGCCAGCCGAACGAATAGTCTCCGCCGCCGGATCGACGCCGCCGTTCGACCGCCTGGCGATCGGCTTCGACCTTGGCGGCGGCCTGCGGATTCCAGCCCGGGTCCAGGTACGGCCGGACGGCCTGAGTCTCGGACCCCTGCGGGCACGGCGCGTTCTGGTAAGTGCGATGGCCCTTGGCGTTCACGCAGGTGTAGAGGACACCATCCGAAGCCCGGGCGATCGGCACCGCCGTCGCGGCCCACGCGATGAACAGGCTTGTTGCGAGCAGGCCTGCCGCGAGCAGGCGTGTCGCCGGCTGGCCCGTCGTCGGGCCGATGGCGGATCGTGTCGTGCGCATTCCCTTGCCCCCTGTGGCTGCCGGCAGTATGCCGCGGGCCGGTCTTCCCGTGGCCGGGGCGGCGAATGAAAGCGTCGATGGCGCCGCGTGGGTCGCCAGACGGCGTGAATGGATCGCCGCGGACCGGCCGGCGGTGACGCTGTCCGGGATTCTGGGATAATCGGCGGTCGCCCCCGTTCCGCCCCGCCGGAGTCTGCCCGTTGAGCGTGTCCCCGGCCGAAGTCGGCCTGTTCTCGACCCTGCCCGAAGGGGTGTTCGGCCCGCTGGCGTCGCCCAACCGCCGGCACTACTGGCGGCTGCTGTGTCGCCTGTTCGACGAATTCTTCGGCCCGGACGCGCCCCTGCCGCCCAGCACCGGCTTCCTGCGCCGCGAGATCGTCGCCGCGCTGGAGCGCTACCTGCTGACCGACGACCCGTGGGAGGCCGACGACGGCGAGCCACCGGACACGCCGCTCTCGATCCGGGCGCAGTCGGTCTACGACCGTTTCCGCCAGGCCGGCTGGCTGCGGCAGGAGCGCATCGGTGCCCGCGAGATGGTGTCGATGACCCATCCGGTGTCGCGGCTGCTGGGCCTGCTGGTCGAGTTCGCCGAACGCGGGCCGACCTTCCTCGGCGCCAAGGTCCGCTCGATCGAGCTGCAGTTGCAGCAGGTGGTCGATGGCCATGCCCAGGGCGACATGCTGGACGAGGCGGCCGAGCAGGCCCGGCACCTGCTGGCGCACGTGGCCGCGCTGGGCGTGCAGGTGCGCGACCTGATGCCCGAGCTGAGCCGCGCCGAATCGACCGCCGCGTTCGCCCGGCACCTGTTCGAGCGCTACGTCGGCGAGCTGTTCGTCGGCGACTACGCCGAGCTGCACAACAGCGACCATCCGCTGGCGCGGCGCACGTCGATCCTCGCCATGGTGCGGGAGATCGAACACGGCCCGGCGCGGCCGCGGCTGCTGGAGTGGTACGCCGCGCACGTCCCCGGTGGCGATGCCGAGCGCGCCGCGCTGCGGTTCTCGCGCAGCCTGCGCCGGCTGTACGAACTGGACCGGCTGGACGACTACCTCGGCCGGCTCGACGACGACATCCGCCAGGCCAACCGCCGGGCGCTGGCGTTCCTCGACTACCGTCTGCGCGCCCCCGACCGGCTCGATACCCTGCTCCGCCGCGCCTGTCGCGGCGCCCTCGCCGCGCCCGAAGGCGAGTTGCGCCTGCCGGTCGCGCCGGGCGGACTGATGGACGAAACCCGCCTGCGTCCGCCGAAGGCGCGGCCGCGGCCGATCCCGCGCACCGCCAACGCGCAGGCCGAGCCCACGCCCGAACAACTGGCGCGGCTGAACCTGCTGCGCCGGATCAAGCGCGCCCGGCTGGTGCTGCCCGAAGACCTCGGGCGCTACCTCGACCGCCAGTGGCGCGACCGCGGCGAACTCGATTCGCAGACGCTGGAAATCGCCACGATCGAGGATTTCCGCGCCTACCAGACCCTCATCACCCTCGCCCTGCGCAGCCGCCGCGCCGGCGGCCTGCGCCGCGACGATCCCCTGCATCGCCTGCTGCAAGGGTTCCGCATCGCGCTGGTCGAGGGCGAACACGCCGACAACGCCCATCTCCGCGGCCCGCGCTTCGTGCTGCGCCGCGACGCGGGCCGCAAAGGAAAGACCGCTTCCGCATGAAACGCACCTGGTCCCAGCTCAGCCAACTTTCCGGCGGTACGTACATCCCGCAGGACTTCGAACGCGCCGCCTACCGGCTGGTCACCGAACAGGTGCTCTACGCCAGCGATCGCGGCACCAAGAACGCCTACCACCTCGTCGACACCTGGTTCAGCGACTTCGCCGCGGCGCTGGAGCCGCTGGGCGTGCGGCTGGAGCGCAACGCGCATTACCGCTACGTCGTCGCGCTCCCCTCGCACGGCGAAGGCACCGCGGTGTCGCTGGACCAGACGCTGCTGCTGCTCGTGCTGCGCCAGCGCTACGACGCGGCGATGCGCCAGGGCCAGATCGAGGACCAGGGCGAGGTCTACGTCGACCTGCCGGAACTGCAGGAGGCCTACGCCGACCTGACCGGCCGGCCGATGCCCGACATCGGCACGCTGCGCGAGACCCTGCGCGCCCTGCGCCGCTGGTCGGTGGCGCGCGTGGTCGATTGCGAACCCGACGACCCGCAGCCGTTCCGGATCGTGGTGCGGCCGGCGATCGTCGAGATCGTGGGCGCGCAGTGGCTGCAGCGGCTCGACCAGCACAACCGCGACGAGGATGACGACGGCGACCTTGGCGCAAACGACGACGAGACCGGCACGCCGGCGGAGGACGCGCATGCGCCAGCTTAAGCGGGTCCATCTGGTCCAGTTCTTCCTGTTCGAGGCCGAGACGCTCGACCTCGACGCCACCACCGCGATCATCGCGCCCAACGGCGCCGGCAAGAGCGCACTGCTCGACGCGTTGCAGATCGTGATGCTGGGCGGCGACCGCAACACCATCCGCTTCAACGCGCAGGCCGGCGGCAGCCACCGCGCCCGCACCATCCGCGACTACTGCCTCGGCGTGTACCGCGCCGGCGACGACGGCCGCGTGCGCAAGACGGCGACGACATACATCAGCCTCGTGTTCGAGGACACCGTCACCGGCGAATGCCTCACTGCCGGCGTCGCACTGGGCGCGTCCGAGGACGAGCCCGACCACCGCGTGCACGGGCTGTACCTGCTGCCCGGCGTGGCGCTGACGCTGGCCGACCATCTCGAAACCCAGGGTGGCCGCGAACTGCCGCTGACCTGGGCGCAGTTCCGCACCGCCGCCGCCGCGCACTGCAAGACCGCCGGCAGCAAGCCGGAACTGCACGCGACCAGCGAACGCTTCCTGCGCGACCTGCTGCTGCACCTGCGGCCGGGCGGCAACCTGCACATCGACCCGGTCGCCTACCGCAAGGCGTTCCAGAACGCGCTGAACCTGCAGCGCGTGAGCGACGTCGACCACTTCGTGCGCACGCTGGTCGCCGAGGAGCGCCCGACCGACATCGCCCGCTTCCGCAGCCTGCTCGAAGGCTTCCGGCAACTGCGCGAGAAGATCGAGCAGGTCGCCCAGCGCATCGGCGCCGCCGAAGTCGTGGAGCAGCAGTACCGCAAGGTCGCCGCGCACGCCACCCGCGCCGCCTCGTGGCGCGCACTCGCCGCCGAATACCGCCGCGACGCCCACGGCGAGCAGGTCGACGCCGCCGAAGACGCGCTGACCGCGTTGCAGGAGGCGTCCGCGCGCATCGCCCGCCAGCTCGACCAGGCCCGCAGTGACCGCGGCAGCGCCCGGCAGCAGGCCGAAGACGCCCAGCGCCGGTTGCAGGGCACCCGCGGCTACAGCGAGCAGGCCTCGTTCGACGAGATCGCCGGCCGCGATCGCGACGAGATGGCGCAGCTCAAGCGCGAGCTGATGCGCAACGCCGGCTACGTCCGCGATGCGCTCGCCGGCGCGGCGAAGCTCGAACTGCCCGGGCTGGACGCCGACGCGCTGGTCCGCGCTGCCGCCACCTGGGGCGCGCTCTACACGCAACTGGCGAGCCTCGCCGACGACGCGGGCATCGACCATGCGCCGGAAGCGCTGCATGCGCAGCTGATCGACGCCCTGCGCGCAGCGGCGCCGGCGATGGCGCACGTCGCCGCGCGTGCGCACGAGGCGCGCAGCGAGCTCGAACAGGCGCGCCAGCGCGAGAAGCTCGCCGCGCAGAACCAGAGCCGCCTGCAGTCGGGCCGCGCCGAGCTGCGCGCCGACGTGGTGCGGCTGATGAGCTATCTCGAAGAAGCCGACATCCCCTGCCGCCCGGTCTGCGACCTCGTGCAGGTCAGCGATCCCGACTGGCAGGGCGCGATCGAGGCCTACCTCCGCACCCACGTCGAGGCGCTGCTGGTCCCGGCCGAACACGAGCAGCGCGCGGTCGCGCTGTATCGCGGGCTGAAGGGCCACCGCTCGGTCTACGGCGTGAAGCTGGCGCTGACCAGTCAGGTCCGCGGCGGCCGCGAGGCGAAACCCGCCGATGGCCGCGTCGCCGCCCTGCTCCGCGGCGACGCCGATGCCGTGGCCTACCTGCGCCAGCAGCTCGGCGATCTGCGCTGCATCGAGACCGAGGCCGAGGTCGTCGCGACCCGCCACGGCCTGACCCGCGACGGTCTGGTGACCAAGGGCGGCGGCGTCGAACGCCTGCGCCTGCCGGGTGCCGGCGAACTGAAGATCGGCGCTTCCGACCAGCGCGAGCGGCTGAAGCTGCTGCGCGAGGACGGCGAGCGCGCCGGCCGCGAGATTCGCCGGCTGGAGACGATCTGCAATGCGCTCGACGCCCGCGTCGCCGACTGGACCCGCATCGGCGGCCCGGAGCACGCCGCGCAGGCCGTCCACGACGTGCTGCTGCGCCACCGCGAAGCCGCGGCGCGCTACGCCTCGCTGCGCGACCAGTTGGCGGCGATCGCCGATCCGGACCTCGTGCGGCTGACCGAGCAGGCGCATGCGCTCGATGCCCGCTGCCGCGAACTCGACGCGCTGGTCGAACGCCTCGTCGGCGAGGACGCGGTCGTCCGCGGCAAGGTCGTGGACGCGCAGTCGCGACTCGAACAGCTCAACGCCGAGAGCGACGCCATCGCCCGCGCCGCGGTCGACGCGTTCCGCCATCCCGACGTCGATCCCAACCTCGTCGAGCAGCATCGCGACGACCTCGACGAGAAGCATCCGGAACTGGTCGACCGCATCGCCCGCTGCCGCCAGCGCGCCGACGATGCCGACAGGGCGCTGCAGAACGTGCTGCCGGACGCCTGGTCGGGGCTGGCGCAGTACGCCAAGGACCACGGCGTCGGCTTCGACGTGGAGCCGCAGGACTGGCGCCGCGCCGGCGCGCTGCTGCAGGCCGAGATCGCGTACCTGCGCGACACCGAACTGGTGCAGCACCAGACCCGCGCCGACGAGGCGTACGGGATCGCGGTCGAGACCTTCCGCAGCAACGTCGCCTCGGCGCTGTACGACAACTTCAAGCGGCTGGAGCAGCAGATCCGCACGCTCAACCGCACGCTCGCGCAGAGCCCGGCGTTCTCCAACGACGAGCGCTACCAGTTCCGCTGCGAGGTGGCGCCGGAGTTCCGCGACCTGCATCGCTTCATCCTCCGCGTGGCCGACGTCGGCGAGGCCGACACGCTGTTCGGCAGCGCCGGCGAGGTCCCGGCGGCGTTCCGCGACATCGTCGAGGACCGCGTCGGCGGCCGCGGCAGCGCGCCCTCGCCGCTCGACGACTACCGCCGCTTCTTCGTGTTCGAGGTCAACATCCGCCAGGGCGAGCAGGTCATCGGCACGCTCAGCGAACGCATGCGCTCGGGCTCGGGCGGCGAACACCGCGCGCCGATGTACGTGATCGCCGGTGCCGCGCTGGCCGCCGCCTATGGCAAGCGCGACGGCGAACTCGGCGGCCTCGGCCTGATCATGCTCGACGAGTTCGGCGACAAGATCGACGCCCAGAACGCCCGCGCCACCACCCAGTACCTGCGCTCGCTCGGCCTGCAGCTGGTGCTGGCCGCCCCGGACACCGCCCAGGGCACGCTCACCGGCGTCCTCGACAGCTACATCGAACTGTTCCGCGACGGCCCGCTGCTGCAGGTCGAACGGATCGAGGTCACCGAGGACGGCCGCGCCCTGCTCGCCAGCGACCAGTTCGCGTTGCACCCGGAGCTGCTGGCGGCGGAAATCGCGCGGATCGAGGCGGAGCAGCCCGCGCCCGCGGCCTGATCCCGCCTCAGAACCCGTGGCAGGCGTCCCAGACGTCGCCGTCTAGGCGGCTGAGCTGGTCGAAGGTGCGCTTCAGGCCGACGCGCTTGAGTTCGGTGTCGCGGCGACCCTTGGCGGCGCGGCACGGGTCCGGGGCCGCGTTCCGTTTTGCCGCCGCGGTGCGGACGATGCGGACATGGTCGCCGCCGCCGCGGTTGCGGCGGTCCATCTCGGCTTCGATCGCTCGGGTGCGGGCTAATGCCGCCGGGTCGGGGACGATCGTGGCGAACTCGCGGGTGGCGACGCTGTGCTGGGCGACGGCACACGGCGTGTCCTGGTAGCTGCGGACGCCGCGGGCATCGACGCAGACGTGGATCGTATAGCTGGCGGCATGGCCTGCGACGGGCAGGCAGGCGGCGAGGACGAGCGGCAGGCAGCAGGCGAACGGTTTCATCGAAGGCTCCGGAAAAGCGCCGGTCGGCGCGGTCCGGAACAGGATCGTCATCGCGGCTGGCGGCCGGGATCGGGGAAGTCCCGCTGCTGCGTGCGGCATTGCCCGCGTCGGCGGGTCAGGAAACCCTGAGCGCGTCCGCGGTCCGCGCGCCGAGCCAGACCAGCGTGAGGCCGGCAGCGAGCGTGACCACGAGGTAGCCCAGCGCCCAGTCGCCGCGGCTGGACTTCGCGAACAGCAGGCACTCGACCATCAGCGCCGAATAGGTGGTCAGCGCGCCGAGGATCCCGACCATCAGGAACGCCCGCCAGTACAGCGCCGACGGGCCGCGGCCTTCCAGCCAGATCGCCAGGAAGCCGGCCGCGAACGAGCCGATCAGGTTCACCGCCAGCGTGCCCCACGGGAATCCGGTGCCGACGTGGCGCAGCAGCAGGCCGCCCAGCCAGAAGCGCAGCATCGCGCCCAGCGCCCCGCCCGCGGCGACCAAGCCGAGCTGCTGCCACCAGATGGCAGGATTCATGCGTCGCCTCGTCTGTCGACCCGACCTTTCATTTCAAAGATTTGGAAGTCGAACGTGAAGTGATTCATGAGCTTGACGCATTGTCGTCTTCGCCACCGCCCGCATCGTTCCGGGCGCGGGTACGGGCCTGCTCGCGGTCCGCGCGGAGGCGGTCGAGCTTGTCCTTCAGCTTGATCTCCAGGCCACGCGCGACGGGCCGGTAGTAGACGCGCTCGCCCATGGCGTCGGGGAAGCCGGTCTGCTCCAGCGCCACCCCGCCCGCGCTGTCGTGGTCGTAGCGGTAGTTCTTCCCGTAGCCGATCGACTTCATCAGCTTCGTCGGCGCGTTGCGCAGGTGCAGCGGCACCTCCTGGGTGCCGTGTTCGGCCACGTCGCGCTTGGCCGCACCGAAGGCGGTGTAGGCAGCGTTCGACTTGGCGGTGCTGGCGAGGTAGATCACGAGCTGCGCCAGCGCGAGGTCGCCTTCCGGGCTGCCGAGGCGGTCGTAGGTGTCCCAGGCGTCGATCGCCATCTGCAGCGCCCGCGGGTCGGCCAGGCCGATGTCCTCGACCGCCATGCGGGTCATGCGCCGGGCGAGGTAGATCGGGTCGCAGCCGCCGTCGAGCATCCGCGCCAGCCAGTACAGCGCGGCGTCGGGGTTGGAGCTGCGCACGGATTTGTGCAGCGCCGAGATCTGGTCGTAGAACTGCTCGCCGCCCTTGTCGAAGCGGCGGGTGCGGTCGGCGAGGACTTGTTCGAGGATCTCGTCGGTGATGGTGCCGCCCTCGCCGGCCGCATCGCCCTCACCTGCCAGTTCGGCGGCGATCTCCAGCAGGGTCAGGCCGCGGCGCACGTCGCCGTCGGCGGCGACGGCGATCAGGTGCAGTTGGGCAGGCGCGATCGTCAGGGCGCGGTCGCCGAGCCCGCGTTCGGGATCGTCCAGCGCGCGCTGCAGCGCGACGGCGATGTCGTCGGCCGACACGGCTTCCATCACGTGCACCCGGCAGCGCGACAGCAGCGCCGAGTTCAGCTCGAACGACGGGTTCTCGGTGGTGGCGCCGACGAACAGGATGGTGCCGCGCTCGATGTGCGGCAGGAACGCGTCCTGCTGCGCCTTGTTGAAGCGGTGCACCTCGTCCACGAACAGCACCGTGCGCCGACCCTCGGCGAAACGGTTGGCGGCTTCCGCCAGCACCTGCCGCACCTCGGGCAGGCCGGAGAGCACGGCGGAAATCGCACGGAAATCGGCGTCGGCGTACTTCGCCAGCAGCAGCGCAAGCGTGGTCTTGCCGCAGCCCGGCGGGCCCCACAGCACCATCGAATGCACGTGGCCGGATTCGATCGAGCGCCGCAGCGCGGTACCCGGCGCCAGCAGCCGGCGCTGGCCCACCATGTCGTCCAGCGTGCGCGGGCGCATGCGCTCGGCCAGCGGACGCAGCGCCTCGCGATCGACCGCCAGCAGGTCGGGCGCTTCGGAGAACGGTGCGGGCGGCGTGGCGCGGGGCAAACGAGGACGTCCGGTGCGGGAGCGCCACCTTAGCAGGTCGGCGTCGCAGGGGCCGAGCCGCGGATCAACGCCTCAACGATGTCCGACCGGCGACGGACTGCTGCCGGCGTCGTTGCTCGTGTCCTGGTCCAGCGTGTACGACGCCCGCAGCCAGGTCTTGTCGAGGCGGTCGTACAGGCCCTCGACCCGCACCGGTGCGGTGCCGTCGGGCCCGAAGTCGGCGATGCCGGTGGCGTCGATGCGCGAATAGCGCGGGCTGGCTTCGGTGGTGGCGATGCGATCCAGTTGCAAGCGCACGTGCTGGCCGCCGAATTCCTCGCCCAGCTTCGCGACGACGTGGTCGTCCAGTTCGCGGATCAGGGTCGCGTCGTTGGGCACCGGCCGGCTGGCGGGGCCGGCCGCGCCGATGTCGAGTTCGGGATAGCCGGCACTTTCGAAGATGGCGTCGTACAGCGCGACGAAGCGGAAGCCGATCCATTCCTCGGCGTTGCCGATCTGCACCTCGCCCTGCCCGCTCACCCGGCGGTCGCGCAGGCTGGTGGTCTGCACGTCGACGCGGCCAAGCTTGAGCTTTACCGCGCGGCCGCCGAGCTGCTCGGACAGCGCCCCGACCAGCGAGGCGGCGACGACGCTGTCCAGCGTTTCGCGTTCCTGCGCCGCAGCGAGCCGGGCGGTGGCGGGATTGGGTTTCGGTGCCGTCGGTGGTGCCGCGGTCGCGCACAGCGCGACCGCCAGCAACAGCGGCGCGGTCGCGACGGCAGCGTGGTGCGGGAGATGCCTCACTCGCCGCGCACCACGTCGACGCCCTTCGGCGGCGAGAACCTGAAGGTCGCGGCGGCGAATTTCGGATTGCGCTTCCAGCCAGCGAAGGTGATCTCGGTGCGCTGGCCGAGGCTGTCGACGATCACCATCTTCGCGAGCGCGGTGCCCTCGAAGCCGAGGCGCGCCCGCTCGAACCCGGTGTTGTCCTTGCGCTTCGGCGACAGTTCCAGCCACTCCAGCCCGCCTTCGCGGCCGGCTTCGGTGATGGCGAAGGACTGGTCGAGCTTCTTCGGATCGGTCAGCACCGCGAGCGGGCTGTTCTGCTCTTCGGCACCCTGCGAGCGCACCGTGACCTGCTTGAGGTCGGGGTCGTAGATCCAGACCTTGGCGCCATCGGCGACGATCAGCTGCGGGTACGGCTTCAGGTATTCCCAGCGGAACAGCTTCGGCGCGGACAGCGCCACCGAGCCCGACGAGGCTTCCTTGCGACGGCCCTGGTTGTCGAACACCTGCTGGGTGAAAGTGCCCTGCAGGCCCTTGAGATCGCGGGTGAAGGCGTCGAGGCCGTCGCGGGCGCCGGCCTGGGCGAAGCCGGAGGCGAGCAGCAGGAACGCGGCGGCGGAACGGACGGCGGCGGAACCGATCTTCGGGAGGCCGATCATGGGGCGGGGAAGCTCCGGGCGGGACTGGCGGCGAGTCTGAACGGAAGAAGCTGAACGCGGATTGGCCGCGGCCGGCCCGACGTCCGGAGACGGCAGGTCGCGGCGCGAGGCGGGTCGGATCGTGCAATCAGCGCGGTGGCGGCGGCGCGATGACCGTGCGGTCGCCGTTGTGCTCGGGCGGCGACACGATGCCGGCCTGCTCCATCGCCTCGATCAGGCGGGCGGCGCGGTTGTAGCCGATCTTCAGCCGGCGCTGGACGCCGGAAATCGAGGCGCGGCGGCTTTCGGTGACGATCTTGACCGCCTCGTCGTACAGCGGATCGCTCTCGTCGCCCGCTCCGCCGCCGGTTTCGGGAAGCCCCGTCGGGCCGACGACCACGCCGTCGCCCATCGTCTGCACTTCCTCCAGCACGCCCTCGACATAGTCCGGGCCGCCGCCGATGTGCTTGAGGTGTTCGACCACGCGATGCACTTCCTCGTCGCTGACGAAGGCGCCGTGCACGCGTTCGGGCATCGCCGTGCCCGGCGGCAGGTAGAGCATGTCGCCGTGGCCGAGCAGCGTCTCCGCGCCGCTCTGGTCGAGGATGGTGCGCGAGTCGATCTTGCTCGACACCTGGAACGCGATGCGGGTCGGGATGTTCGCCTTGATCAGGCCGGTGATGACGTCCACCGACGGGCGCTGGGTGGCGAGGATCAGGTGGATGCCGGCGGCGCGGGCCTTCTGCGCCAGGCGGGCGATGAGTTCTTCCACCTTCTTGCCGACGATCATCATCATGTCGGCGAATTCGTCGATGAAGATGACGATGAAGGGCATCGGTTCCAGCGCCGGCGGGGCTTCCTGCAGCTCGGGGTTCGGCCGGAACAGCGGGTCCAGCAGCGGCTGGCCGGCGTCCTGCGCGTCCTTCACCTTCTTGTTGAAACCGGCGAGGTTGCGCACGCCGACCGCGCTCATCAGCTTGTAGCGGCGCTCCATCTCGGCCACGCACCAGCGCAGGCCGTTCGCCGCTTCCTTCATGTCGGTGACGACCGGCGCCAGCAGGTGCGGGATGCCCTGGTAGACGCTGAGTTCCAGCATCTTCGGGTCGATCATCAGCATCCGCAGGTCCTTCGCGGAGGCCTTGTACAGCAGCGACAGCACCATCGCGTTGACCGCCACCGACTTGCCCGAGCCGGTGGTACCGGCGACCAGCAGGTGCGGCATGCGCGCGAGGTCGGCCACGGTCGGCCGGCCGGCGATGTCCTTGCCCAGCGCCAGCGTGAGCGGGCTGACCGACTTGTCGTATTCCTTCGAACGCAGCAGTTCGCTGAGATAGATCATCTCGCGCTTGGTGTTCGGCGTTTCCAGGCCGATCACCGACTTGCCCGGGATCACGTCGACCACGCGCACCGACTTCACGCTGAGGCCGCGGGCGATGTCCTTGTCGAGCGAACTGATCGAACTGACCTTGATGCCCGGTGCGGGCTCGATCTCGAAGCGGGTGATCACCGGGCCCGGGTAGGCACCGACCACCTGCGCATCGATGCGGAAGTCCTTGAGCTTGAACTCGATCTGCCGCGACAGCGTCTCCAGCGTGTCCTCGTCGTAGCCCTTGGGCTGCGGCTTGGGGTCGTCCAGCAGCGACAGCGGCGGCAGGCCGCTGCCGTCGGGGACGTGGAACAGCGGGATCTGCTGCTCGCGCTTGGCCCGGTCGCTTTTCTCGACGGCGGCGGTCGGCGGCGGCGGTTCGATCTTCACCGGCTCGCGCTTGGCGCGCTTCTCGGTCTCGACCTTGCGGACTTCCTCGCGCTCCTCGCGCATCGCGCGCGCGGCCTGCCATTCAGTGGCCTGCTGGGTGCCGCGACGGAACAGCGGCGGCAGCTTCATCAGCCAGAAGCCGATGCGATCCATCACCGCCAGCCACGACAGCCCGGTGGCGAGGGTGATCGAGATCAGCAGCAGCGCGATCAGGAAGAGGTTGCCGCCGATCATGCCGAACCCGCGCAGCAGCGAGTCGCCGACCAGCTTGCCGAGGATGCCGCCGGCGCCCGCGGAGAAGTCCGCGACCGAACCGATCTTCAGCGTCAGCAGTCCGGTGGCCGCGACCACGAAGCCGACGATGCCCACCAGACGCAGCGCCGGGCCGAGGTCGGCGTCGCCGTCCCCGTCGGTGTCCATCCCAAACAGCGCGATCCAGGCGATCGCACCGAGGATCAGCGGCAGCACGAACGCGACGTAGCCGCACAGGTACAGCAGCACGTCCGCCAGCCACGCACCGACCCGGCCGCCGGCGTTCTCCAGCGGCGCGGTCACGCTGCCCGAATGCGACCAGCCCGGGTCCTGCGACGAAAAAGTGAAGAGACAGACCAGCAGGTACAGCAGCAGCGGCGCGATCATGATCAGCGCGATGTCGCGCACCAGCCGCTGACGGCCGGGGCTCATCTTCGGCGCTTCGGTCGCGGCCGCTGCGGCTGGCGCAGCGCGACGGGATTTGCCGCCGGAGGTGGGAAGCTCGCGTGCCACCGTGTGGGAATGCCTGAGAAAAGTCGTCCAGATGGCTGATCTTACAGGTATCCCGGGTCAGGCACGAGGCCGCCGCAGGCGATTTTCCGGCCGCCACCGGCTACGATGCCCGCCCTGCCCCGAAGCCCGCCGCCCGTCCATGCGCCTCAACAAACACATCAGCGACACCGGGTACTGCTCGCGCCGCGAGGCCGACCGGCTGATCGGCGAAGGCCGGGTCACGGTCAACGGCGTCCGCGCCCGGATCGGCACCGAGCTCGGCGAGGAGGACGAGGTCCGGATCGACGGCGAGGTGCTGCGCCCGCGCACCGCCGCCAAGGGCCAGCGCCGGCACGTCTACATCGTGCTGAACAAGCCGGTGGGCATCACCTGCACCACCGAGGAGCACGTCAAGGGCAACATCGTCGAGTTCGTGGGCCACCAGCAGCGGATCTTTCCGATCGGCCGGCTCGACAAGGACTCCGAGGGCATGATCCTGCTGACCAGCAACGGCGACATCGTCAACGCGATCCTGCGCGCCGAGAACAAGCTGGAGAAGGAATACCTGGTCGCGGTGAACCACCGCGTCACCGACGAATTCCTGCGCGGCATGAGCCGCGGGGTGCCGCTCCACGGGGAGACCACCCTGCCCTGCAAGACCGGCAAGCTGGGGCCGTTCGGGTTCCGGATCGTGCTGGTGCAGGGCCTCAACCGCCAGATCCGCCTGATGGCCGCGCACTTCGGCTACCGCGTGAAGCAGCTCGTGCGCGTGCGCATCGGCAAGCTCAAGCTGGGCCATCTCAAGCCGGGCCAGTGGCGCAACCTCACCGACGCCGAACTGCGCGGGTTGCTCCCCGACCATCAGGACTGGTGACCCGGGTCCGACCGGGGCGCGATGCAGCGTTCCGCCTGCGGCGCACCCGGCCGGGTTGATCCGGCCTCCCTTGGCTACAATTCCCCTCTGCCGCGGCGCCCTGCCGGCATCGCCCCCGCCCCTTCGCGAGACACCATGAGCACGCCCAAGCATTCGAAGCTGATCATCCTCGGGTCCGGCCCGGCCGGCTGGACTTCCGCCGTGTACGCCGCCCGCGCCAATCTCAAGCCCGTGGTCATCACCGGCCTGCAGATGGGCGGCCAGCTGATGACCACCACCGAGGTCGACAACTGGCCGGGCGACGCCCACGGCCTGATGGGCCCGGACCTGATGGCGCGCATGCAGGCGCACGCCGAACGCTTCGAGACCGAGGTCGTGTTCGACCACGTCCACACCGCCGACCTGTCGCAGCGGCCGTTCCGGCTGAAGGGCGACAGCGGCGAGTACACCTGCGACGCGCTGATCATCGCCACCGGTGCCACCGCCAAGTACCTCGGCATCCCGTCCGAGGAGGTCTTCAAGGGCCGCGGCGTGTCCGCCTGCGCTACCTGCGACGGCTTCTTCTACAAGGACCAGGACGTCGCCGTGATCGGCGGCGGCAACACCGCGGTCGAGGAAGCGCTGTACCTGTCGAACATCGCCCGCAAGGTCTATCTCGTGCACCGCCGCGACACGCTGCGCGCCGAGAAGATCATGCAGGACAAGCTGTTCGCGAAAGTGCAGGCCGGCAAGATCGAACCCGTGTGGCACCACACCGTCGACGAAGTGCTGGGCGACGACAAGGGCGTCACCGGCGTGCGCGTGAAGTCGATGCTCGACGGCGCCACCCGCGACATCGCGATCCACGGTCTGTTCGTCGCCATCGGCCACACCCCGAACACGACGCTGTTCGAAGGCCAGCTGGCGATGAAGAACGGCTACCTCACCATCCAGACCGGCCTCGACGGCAACGCCACGCAGACCTCGATCCCGGGCGTGTTCGCCGCCGGCGACGTCGCCGACCAGGTCTACCGCCAGGCGATCACCTCCGCCGGCTTCGGCTGCATGGCCGCACTGGACGCCGAGCGCTTCCTCGACAAGGAAGGCTGAGCGATGCTGCGGACCAGCGCGAATTTCGACGACCTCGACCTCGCGCTGATCCATCGTTTCCTGTCCGGCGACTCGTACTGGGCCGCCGGCATCCCGCGCGACACGCTGGAGCGCGCCCTGCGCCATTCGGTCTGCTGCGGCGGCTTCCTCGACGGTGTCGGCCAGGTCGCGTTCGCCCGCGCCGTGACCGACCAGGCCACCTTCGCCTACCTCGCCGACGTCTTCGTGCTGCCGGAACACCGCGGCCACGGCCACGGCCGCACCGTCGTCGAGGCGCTGATGGCCGATCCGCGCCTGCAGGGTTTGCGCCGCTGGCACCTCGTCACCCGCGACATGCAGCCGCTGTACGCGAAGCTGGGTTTCGAACCGCTGTCGCAGCCCGAGCGGCACATGCAGAAGCATGATCCGGACGTGTACCTGCGATCTCCGACGACATGAAGCTCCGGGCACTTCATTCGCTCGATGACCTCCCCGCCGCCGCGTGGGACGCCCTCCACGACGGCTGCAATCCGTTCGTGTCACACGCCTTCCTCTCCGGGCTGGAAACGCACGACTGCCTGCGCGAGGACTGGGGTTGGAGGCCACTGCATCTCACGCTGTGGGAAGGAGACGAACTGGTCGCCGCCGCGCCGGGCTACGTGAAAACCAACTCGCACGGCGAATTCGTGTTCGACCATGCCTGGGCCCGCGCCTACGCGCACTACGGCCACGATTACTACCCGAAATGGCTGTGCGCCGTGCCCTACTCGCCGGTGACGGGCCCGCGCCTGCTCGCGCGCGATGCAGAGGCACGTGCGTTGCTGGTGCACGCGATGCCCGCGTTCGCGCACGCGGCGGGCTGCACGTCGGCGCACGTGAACTTCCTGCCCGAGGCGGAAACCGCGGCATTCGATGCACCGTGGCTGTCGCGACTCGACGTGCAGTACCACTGGCACAACGCCGCCGGCTGGCGCACGTTCGACGACTACCTCGCCGCGATGGACCACAAGCATCGCAAGAACATCCGCCAGGAGCGCGCGAAGGTCGCGCGTGCCGGCGTGACGTTCCGCGTGGTCCACGGCGACGAGGCGAGCGAGGCGGATCTCGCCGCGATGCACGGTTTCTACCGGCGCACCTTCGACGATCACGGCAATTCGCCGGCGCTGACGCTGCCGTTCTTCCGACATCTTGCGCAGGCGTTCCCGCGCGGGCTGGTGCTGGTGTTCGCCGAGCGCGACGGCCGGCCGATCGCGGGCGCCTTCTGCCTGCGCGGCGGCGACACCCTCTACGGCCGCTACTGGGGCCACGACGAAATGCATTCGGGGCTGCATTTCGAGACCTGCTACTACCAGGGCATCGAATACTGCCTGCGCGAGGGTCTCACCCGCTTCCAGCCGGGTGCGCAGGGCGAGCACAAGATCGATCGCGGCTTCCTGCCGACGTTCGTGCACAGCCGGCACTGGATCGCCGACGCCGGGTTCGCCGAGGCGATCGCGCGCTGGTGCGACGAAGAACAGGAAGCAACCCGGCGCTACGCGGCGGAGATGGCGCGGCACTCGCCGTTCCGCGATCCCGCGCCCGACGCATGACCCTGCGCCTGCCCTGGCTCTCGCCCGATCCCGCAGCGCCGTTCCCGCCGGTGTCGAGCGCGTTGCGCGAACCGAACGGCCTGCTTGCCGCAGGCGGCGATCTGCAGCCGCAGCGACTGCTCAACGCCTATCGGCAGGGCGTCTTCCCGTGGTTCTCGGAAGGCGAGCCGATCCTGTGGTGGTCCCCTGCCCCGCGTGCCCTGTTCCGCACCGACGGCGTGCACCTGTCGCGCCGCGATCGCCGCACGCTGCGCGGCCTCGGCTGGACCGCGCGCGCCGACACGCAGTTCGCCGAGGTGATCCGCCACTGTGCGCACATGCCGCGCCCCGGGCAGGACGGCACGTGGATCACCGATGCCATGCAGGCCGCGTATCGCGAACTGCATCGGCTCGGCCACGCGCACAGCGTCGAGGTCTTCGATGGCGACGGCGCGCTGGTCGGCGGCATCTATGGCGTCGCCGTCGGCCGAATGTTCTACGGCGAAAGCATGGTCAGCCCGGCCTCGGGCGGTTCGAAGGCGGCGCTGGCGGCCCTCGCGCATCGCTTGCACGCATGGGGCTGGCCGTTGATCGACGCGCAGGTCGAGAACCAGCACCTCGCGCGGCTCGGCGCCGAGGCCTGGTCGCGTGCGCGGTTCCTGGCGGCGATCGAGATGCAGACGGCACAGCCGGGCCGTGTCGGGTCATGGAAGGAGGCGTTCGGCGCACTGCCGATCGCGGAGATCGTCGACGCCGTCTGATGCGGCGTCGGCGCGCACGGCGTCGCCACGCGCGAACAACACGCCACCGCCGTTTGCAGCCTCCTTCCGCGGTGTCGCGTCAGCTCCAGCGCTGGACGCAGACCGCCGTGTTGATGCCGCCGAAACCCAGGCTGAGGTTGAGGGCGTTGTGGATCTCGTGGTCCTGTCCCTGCTCACCGGTCCAGCGGAACGCCTGGTCGATCGGTTCGTCGAGGTTGCGCGTGGGATGCAGCCGGCCGGCGCGCATCTGCAGCAGGATCGCGACCAGTTCCAGCGTGCCCGCAGCCGTCAATCCATGGCCGGTGAGCGCCTTCGTCGCGTTGATCCAGGCATGCGTCAGCCCCGAGCGGCGCAGGGTCTCGAGTTCGACGATGTCGCCCAGCGGCGACCCGGTGCCGTGCGGGTTGATGTAGTCGATGTCGCCTGCCGACAGGCCTGCGCCGGCCAGAGCACGCGCGATCGCCGCCATCTCGCCATCCACGGACGGGCTCGGGTTGCGGTGTGCATCCATCCACACGCCCCAGCCCGCGAGCTTCGCGTGCGGCGGACGATCGCGATGGCCGAGCGCATCCGCGCGTTCGAGCACCACGGCGCCGCAGGCTTCGCCGAAGATGAAACCGTCGCGATGGGTGTCGAACGGACGGCAGGCCAGATCGGGCGCCTTCGCGTGCCGGTCCGAGCCCATCGCGCCCATCGTGCGCAACCCCTGGCATTCCCAGTAGGACAGGTCCATGAGGGCGCCCACGGCGATGCAGACGTCGACACGGCCCGAGGCCACGGCGTCGGCGGCCTCGATCACGGCCAGCTGGCCGCTGGCGGAGGCGCCGCCCACCGTCCAGGCGCGCCCGCGGATGCCGAACACCTCGGTGCACAGGCCGCACAGGTCGGTGTCGAGGAACGACATGCCGTAGGTCGGACGCAGGAAGGTCTCGCGTCCACGGTAGCGATCCTGCTGCAGGACCAGTTCGCGCTGCTGCACGTTGCAGCCGCCGACCACCAGACCGATGCGCTCCGGCGGAACGCCGTCGAGCCCCGCGTCCTGCCAGGCTTCTTCGAGTGCAGCGAGGGCGGCCTGCGCGGTCAGCGACAGGTTCCTGGCGGCGATGCTGGCGCGTTCCGTCGGGACCTTCGGCATGGCGATTTCGGCGCCGAGGAACGCGGAAGCACTGCCGCCGATGTCGCCTTCGCGCACCGGAATCTGCCGCCCCTGGCGTTGCATCACGCCGAATGCGGCACGACCTTCCAGCAACCCGTGCTGCAGCGTGGCCGCGTCGGCGCCGATGGCGGAAACCGCACCGATGCCGGTGATCGCGATGTCGGAACGGTCAGTACTTTGCATACGATGGGGCATCCATGTTCATGGCGCGCGCCCGATCCTTCGTGCAGCGCAGAGACAGCGTTTCCAGCGTCAGCACGGTGGTGTCGGCGCCGACCAGGGCCGCGCAGTGTAGCCAATCGGCCTGCGGGTTCTCTACCCTCGACAGACCGGGAGGACGCGTGAAGACGGGTTGCGTCGACGCGCAGGTCGTCGCGATCCTGCCGGAACACATCCGAAGCCGGCACGATGTCGATCAAACTGTCGTGCAGGAAACACGACATCGGCGAGCCGGCCTTCTTCCGCCGGCCACGACCACTTCGGCGGGAGGGCGCACGCGATGCGTGACGGCTGAAGGACGCGGAATCGAAGCCTCATGCCGCACGCAGCCGCCATGTCGCGAAGCCGGAGATTCCTGCATGCATCGGAACGCAAGCCGTGGGCCGGAATCATCGGTGGACCCGAGACCGCGCCAACGGTGCTCGATCGGGCAAGTCGAAGCGTGATGGCAGTCGACGATGGCCACGCGCGATCCGACGTGCCGGCGGGAACCGAATGCGGTCGGGCCGCATCGCGAAAACTGCAAGCGCCACAGTCGACGACAGGCACGGCAGAACCGGATGCCGGAGAGAATCCGCGGCTGGGATTACCCATCGGGAAGCATCGGGAATCGAGATATCGTCCTCGACCTGCAGCACACGTTTCCCTCGCGAAACGGTTGACGGCATGGGCATGGCCGTCATCGCCGATCACGGCTTCGTGCATTTTGCGTTGGCCGAGACGTTGGTCAACGCTGCCTCGGATACGTTCGTCTGGAGATCATCATGCCGCTACGGACATATCGTCATGCGCATCCGGGCATGAGGTCGACACCACGTCAATGGCAGAGTTGCAAGTATCAGGCGGCCTGGCCTCGCAGAGGCCGGTCATCGCGCAAATGCATCTCCCGGAGATCGGCCAACAGGCCATGGCGTTCATGGCTGAATTCGCTGGAGCAAGCAAGATACTGCGGACGCGAATTCAAGAAAGATCGTTTCAACTTGCGTATCGTTCGTGAAATGCGAATCGGTTCAGTTTTCGCGCCCGAATGCGGATGTCGATCGCGTGTGCCGGCATCGTATTTTTCGGTCGTGCCTGAGATGCAGGCACCCGGCCACGACGATCTCTCCGCCACGTGGTTGACATGCGGAGAATACACAATATGCTCATGCTGAACCGTACCAAACCATAACTGATAATGGAAGGAACCACGCCGTGACCGAAACAATCCTGGAAGCCGAAGCGACCCCGGAACTCTTCAATCCCTTCGCGCCGGGCTTTGACGAAAACCCGTACGAGCAGTACCGCAGGCTGCGCGACACCGACCCGGTGCAGAAACACCCGATGGGTTTCTGGTTCGTGACCCGCCATGCCGACGTCTCCACCATCCTGCGCGACGCCCGGCTGTCCGTGGCGGACCACAACCTCGCCGAAGGCCCGATGCGCGAGCAGTTCGAGCAGCTCGTCGTCGAGGCGCCGGTCAAGCTGGTGACGTTGATGGACAGCGATCCGCCGGACCACACCCGGCTGCGGTCGCTGGTGGGCAAGGTCTTCACGCCGCGTGCGGTCGCTGCGCTGGAGCCCATGATCATCGAAGTCGTCGAGAAGTCGCTGGACGAGATCGCCGACGCCGGCACCGTCAACCTGATCGACAAGTTCGCGTTCCCGCTGCCGTTCGCCGTGATCTCCAAGATGCTCGGCATGCCGGACGAGCATGCCACGCGGCTGCAGGAGCTGACCGAGACGCTGGTGATCGCGCTGGAACCGGTCGGCGACCCCGAGGTGCTGAAGACGATCGTCCGGGCCGAGATCGAGGCCGTCGGCCTGCTGCAGGAAATCATCGCGTGGAAGCGGAAGAACCTGGGCGACGACCTGATGTCCGCGATGATCGAGGCGGAGCACAACGGCGACCTCCTCACCATGGACGAATTGGTGGCCCAGATCCTGCTGCTCTACGCCGCGGGCCATCACACGACCGTGAACCTGATCGGCAATGGCATCCCCGCGCTGCTGCGTCACCCTGACCAGCATGCGCTGCTGCGCTCGAACCCGGACCTCATCGGCAATGCCATCGAGGAATTCCTCCGCTTCGACAGCCCGACCCACCAGACCCGCCGGATCACCATCGCCCCGTACCAGGTCGGTGGCGTGGAGATCCCGCCCGGCGAGATGATGATCGGCTGCCTCGGCTCCGCCAACCGCGACGAGCGTGTGTTCGGCCCGGACGCCGACGTGCTGCGACTCGACCGCGAACAGGCGCGCCACCACGTGTCGTTCAGCCTCGGCGCGCACCACTGCCTCGGCTCCGCGCTCGCCCGCCTGGAGGGTCGCGTGGCGATCGGCAGGCTGGTGAGCCGTTTCCCCAAGTTGGCATTGGCCGGCCCGGTGGTCTGGAACGGCCGCATCAACCTGCGCGGCGCGAAGAACGTCCCGATCAGCGTGTAAGGCCTCTGACCCACGGGCGGCGAGGCGCAAAAGCCTCGCCGCCGTCGGGCAACAGCGGCACGAACCTCACTCCGTTTCCGGACGGCCGCTCTGGTCGAGCGAAGCCGCGTCCATGGAAACACCGACAAGCACAGGTCATAGACGGCAAGTGGCGCCGATGGATTACGGTGCCGGGATGCTGCCGTCTTCCGCACATGACCTCATCACATGGAACGTCGATGACGATGGATTTCTTCAAGGCAAACGGAATGCCGGACACGATGGCCGCTGCCTCGCTCCCCGCGAGCGGGCACCGACATGCAGGCTGACTCCGGCGTCGAACTGGCGATATTCGCGCGCGGGCTTGCCAAGCATTTCGGGGACGTCAAGGCGGTCGAAGGCATCGATCTCGATGTACGACGAGGCAGCATCTTTGCGGTGCTGGGACCCAACGGCGCGGGCAAGACCACGCTCTTGCGGATGCTGGCCACGCTGACCGCCCCCAGTGGCGGGACCGCAGAGATCATGGGCCATGACCTGCGCACCGATCCCGAGGGCGTACGTCGCGCCATCTCGATGACGGGACAGTTCTCCTCGCTCGACGAAGACCTGACCGGGCGCGAGAACATGGTGATGCTGTCGCGCTTGTGGGGGTTCAGCTGGTCGGCATCGCGGGCGCGCGCCGACGAACTGCTCGCAGACTTCGATCTGAGCGAGGCCGCAGGGCGCCAGGTCAAGTTCTATTCCGGCGGCATGCGACGCCGATTGGATATCGCCGCCTCGCTGGTGGTCACTCCCGGCCTGCTGTTCCTGGACGAACCGACGACCGGCCTGGACCCGAGCGCACGCAAGAACGTGTGGCAGCGGCTCCGTGGCCTGGCCGCGTTGGGCGTCACCATCCTGCTGACGACACAGTATCTGGAAGAGGCCGATCAACTGGCGGACAGGATCGCGGTGATCGACCACGGTCGCAAGATCGCCGAGGGCACCAGCCGCGAACTGAAGGCGGCCACCGGATCCGGCGTGCTGCACGTCACGCCTGCCGATCCATCCCGCATTGAAGAAGCGCACGCGATTCTTGCGACGCAGTTGGGGGCGCCCGTCCAGCACAGCGTCGAGGGGGCATCGATCTACGCGGTTGCAGGAACCGATGCCGCCGCGCTTGATGCCGTTGCGGCACTGCACGCAGCGGGTATCCGACTGACCAACTTCGCCATGGGCCAGCCCAGCCTCGATGAAGTGTTCTTCAGCTTGACCGGCAAATCCAGGACGGAGAATCCGCAATGAGCGATGCAAGTGCCACGTTGATGCGCAGGGTGGCGCCGCCGTCGCGGCCATCCGCGGCTTCCAATGCGCTCGTGTTCGCCTGGCGCGCAATACTGAAGTTCAAACACATGCCGGAACAGCTCTTTGACCTGGTGATCACGCCAGTCATGTTGACGCTGTTGTTCACGTTCATATTCGGCGGCGCGTTGGAGGGATCAACGAAAAACTATCTGCAGTATTACGTGCCCGGCATCCTGGTGCAGATGGTGTTTTTCAATTCCGCCTATTCCGGAATGGCTCTTTCCACGGATTTGTCCAAGGGATTGTTCGACCGGTTCAAGACCCTGCCGATCTGGTCGCATGCGCCCTTCGCGGGGCTCATGGTCGGCGACCTGATGCGCCATCTGATCTCGTGCCTGATGGTTCTGGTCGTCGCCCTGCCCTTGCAATACCGGCCCGAGGCCGGCATCGCAGGCGTTCTCGCCACGTTCGCGCTGCTGTTGGTGATCGGCGTCGGCGTGGGCTGCATCTTCATGGTGATCGGGTTGCTGGTCAGGACGGCGGCGACCGTGGTGCCGATCAGCTACGCGGTGGTGTTTCCGCTGACCTTCGCCTCCAACATCATGGTGCGGCCCGAGACGATGCCTCCCACGCTGCGCTACCTGGTGGAGTTGAATCCGGTCTCGATGATGGTCACGGCGATTCGTGGATTGATGGCGGGAACGGCGACCGGTCTGGACATTGCATACGCATTGATCGCACCGGTCACGCTGATATTGACGTTGCCGCCGGTGGTGCTGTGGTTGCTGCGAAGAAAATGACGCAGGACGAAGGTATGCAGCGAAGCGCATGCCGGCGAAGGATCGCGATCGTGGCGCGTCCTCGATATTGGAAACGGGGTTCCGCTCCAGCCGGAACGGCATGAACAAGTCGAAGTCCACCGACGCGGATTCGGGAGCGTACGAATATCCCGATGACGGCCAATCGCTTTGATCGACTGAATTCACGGCCGATGCGCCGTGAACATGGCGCCAATTGCACACCTTTCAACGGCAACGATGACGTCAGCCGCGACTCGCTGCGGGCCGACGTCGACGGCCGCATGTCCACGCTGCGGTGAATGAATGCGCGCAGCAGTGAGGCGCTGAAATCGTAAACATGCATGTGACCATGACCGTTCGTCGGCATCGGTCGCTGCGCGGGCTGCCATTAATCCACGACACGATCGCACGCATGTCATCACTCTCTGCCCGGGATCGCACGATCGCCATCACTATTTGTCTGTGATTTACCCGATGAAAAAAAGGCGATTCGAATTGCCGCAAGATCCGCGGCGCTGCCATGGCCGAAATGCACGCGGATCAACCTGTGTACTATCGATTTTCCACTCTAATGGATGGAAAACACCATGAATGCAGGAATGCACACAAACGAAACGACCTTTGAAACGGAAACGGCCGCGGAAATGGAAGCGAGCCATGAGACCGGGACCAACGATGAAATGGGCATGCCTCCGATGCCCCCCGGAATGTTCAACCCGTTCACGCCGGGATTTGACGAGAGCCCGTACGAACACTACCGCGAGATGCGCGATCTCCTTCCGGTGCAGGAGCATCCGCTGGGCGTCTGGTTCGTGTCCCGTTACGCCGATGTCTCCGCGTTGCTGCGCGATGCCCGACTGTCCGCATCGGAGGAAAACATCGCGCCCGGCCCGATGCGCGACCAGTTCGAGCAGATCGTCGTCAACTCGCCCGTCAAACTGGTGACCATGATGGACAGCGACCCGCCGGACCACACCCGACTGCGGTCGTTGGTGGGCAAGGTGTTCTCGCCGCGCTCGATCGCCGCGCTGGAGCCCATGGTGGTCGAACTGGTCGATCAGTTGCTGGACCGCATCGCCGATGCGCGTTCGGTCAACCTGATCGACGCGTTCGCTTTCCCGCTGCCGTTCGCGGTGATCTCCCGGATGCTCGGCATGCCGGACAGCATGGACACCAAGCGGCTGCTCGAGTTAACCGAAACCATGGTGCTTGCGCTGGAACCGGTCGACGATCCCGAGGTGATGAAGAAGATCGTCCGGGCCAACGTCGAGCTGTGCGAAATGATGCGTGATGCCATCGTCTGGAAGCGGAAGAATCCGGCCGACGACCTGCTGACCGGGCTGCTCCAGGCCGCGCACAACGGCGACTTCCTCTCCGAGGACGAACTGGTGGCGCAGGTCCTGCTGCTCTACATCGCCGGCCACCATTCGACCTACAACCTGATGGGCAACGGCATCACCGCGTTGCTGCGTCATCCCGACCAGCATGCGCTGCTGCGGTCGAACCCGGACCTCATCGGCAATGCCGTCGAGGAATTCCTCCGCTACGACAGCCCCACTCACCAGACCCGCCGGATCACCGTCGCTCCGTACACGATCGGCGACAAGGAGATCCCGCCCGGCGCGATGATCATCGCCCTCCTCGGCTCGGCGAACCGGGACGAGCGCATGTTCGGTCCGGACGCCGACGTGCTGCGGCTTGATCGCGAACTCGCCCACCATCACGTGACCTTCAGCGTCGGCCTGCACCACTGCCTCGGCTCCGCGCTCGCACGACTGGAAGGCCGGGTGGCGATCGGCCGTCTGGTGAACAGGTTCCCGAAACTGGCGCTGTCCGGTCCGGTGCGCTGGAACGGCCGCATGAACATGCGCGGCGCGACGGATATCCCGGTCAGCGTGTAGGCACCGACGAGAAGTGCCCGATGGGTCATCGTCGATTGCGGGCAATGCCCGCAATCGGCGGGGCCCGCATCATCCCTCGCCTCCGACATCGGCCCGGACAGAACCGTCCGGGCCTTCGTTGCGCCACCTCTTTCCGTCGTTGCGACGGGCCGGGTGACCAGATCCGAATCCCTTTGCGGGAGGGCGCCGGTCAGGCCGGCACGCCCTCCGCTTCTGCAGGTGCATTCCGGGTCTGGGTCAGGTGGTCGGCGAGATATTTTGCCAGGCAAAGCAGTGTCAGCGTCGGCGCGACCCGTCCGTTTTCCGGGATGAGCGAGCCATCGCAGACGTACAGATCGCGCACGCTGGTTTCGAGCCGTGCGTCGACATCGCTGCCGATGCGCAGCGTGCCGTGGACACCGCCGGTGAACAGCGGCGTCTTGAAGATGTCGCTGGCACCGGCGCGCTTGAGGATCGCCCTCGCCGCCTGCTCGCCGCGCGCGAGCTTGTCGAATACCGCGGCATCCAGCGTCTTGTTGTAGCGACCCTCGGCAGACAGCTCGCCGCCGACGTTGTCGTGGGTCATCACCGTGACGCCGATGTGTTCCTCGTACTTGAACATCCGCGACAGTTGCATGTACCGCAGCATGAACATGCGGAACGGCAGCTTGTGGAAGTTCGAGTCCCTCAGCACGAGGCCCTCTTCGAGCCTGGCTTCCATCGTGCCGGTGAAACTGTCCACGCCGCGTAGTCCCGGGATGCGCCCGAACAGCGTGAAGATGGGATCCATGAAAAAGCCGCCGGCGGCGACATGCTGCAGCCCGCTGGCGCGCAGCAGCAACGGCGTCGCCAGCGCACCGGCGCAGACGATGACCCGCTCCGCCCGGTAGCGGACGGCACGGCGGCCGAACGCACCTTCCTTGATCCGGCATTCCACGCCGACCGCGCGCCCGTTCTCGACCAGCACACGGTCGACGAGGGCATCGCACTTGAGCACCGCGCCCTGGCGCACGGCGTCATCGACGAAGGTCAGCGCCTTCCACTTGGCGTCGTACGCGTAGACACCGCTGCACTTCGACTGGTCGATCAGCATCAGCTTCTTCTTCCAGTCGTAACCGGCCGCGATGGCGGCCTCCCGCAGCCTGTGCGTCTGCGGGCTCATCAGATCATCGGGCATCTCGGCGAGCGGAACCTGCACGCGCATCGCATCGTAGGCGGGCTGCAGATCGATGCCGAGCGCGCGATAGGCGCCGATCGGGGGTTCGTCCATGATCGCCAGATACAACGCGCTCGAGCCGCCGGCGGCGTACACCACGGCTTCCATGAGCTTGTCGGCCACACGGACTTCCTTGAGCATGGACCCGAGCGTCCAGAGCGTCTCCTTGAGCGGGAGATAGGGCCCCCGCTCCAGGATCAGCACCTTTTGCCCGCGACCACTGAGTTCGCGCGCGATCGTGGCGCCGGCGGTACCGGAGCCAACCACGATGCAATCGTAGATTCCGTTCTCTTCGGACATGGTCATGGCTTGGCCGGCGCGCGCTGCGCCCCCCTCTTCCCTGAGGCAGTGACTTGCGATGGGCCTGTGTTCGGCAGGCCCCCGACCTGTCGAGGCCGGGGGCCATGCATCAGGCGCCCGGGAGCATCCGGTCAGCGGATGTCTTCGAGGTCGACCAGGTCGACCTTGGCGTGGACGTACTTGTCTTCCAGCAAGCTCGAACGCAGCGTCGTCGCGAAGAACGTGTAGCTGTCATCGACGAGACCCAGGTTCAGGAGCGGGTACGGCACGAAGCCGACGTCCGAAAAACCGACGTCCTGGATCAGCGCCACTTCGACCTTGCCGCTGGGCAGTGGGGTGTAGGTCCACTGGTTGTGGATGCGCTCCAAACGAACCGTGCCGGGCGTCGGCGGCAGGGCGTTGGGCATGCCCACCACGTCGAGCGTGACCTTCTTGGTCGCCTTGTCCTGATGGAAGATGGTCGAGATCAGCAGCTCGCGATCGGCGAACGGTCCCGGGATCGCCACGCGCCAGAGATCACGGTCGTAGCCGCGCTCCCGATTGAAAGGCATGATGCGCTTGAAATCGTTGCAGCCGGGAATCCATTCCTTGCACACCTGCAGCGTGTCGCCGACGCCGATGTGCTGCGAGACCAGCTGGTTCAGCGTGTAGTCGCCCTCCATCACCGTCCGCAGCTTCAGCATCGCGTCGCCCGGCGTCTTCATCGTGTAGACCTTGATGCCATTCTCGTCCTTGGCGAGCTTCCACTGGGCCGAGCCGGAGTTCACCCATGCGACATGCGCGACGAGCGCGGCCATCACGCAAAGGCTGAAGCCGAAATAGAGCCTCTTCCAGAGCGGATCCTTGACCTTCTTGGGGGCGGTGTTCGATACGTCCGTCATGTTGTCTTCCTGTCGTCGCGATGGGGTGGATTGATGGAACACGAGCGCCGCTCGCGCGGGTGCGGCGGTCAGGCCGACACACCCTGCACTGCGGCGGTCGCGTCCCGGGGTTGTGCGAGCGTGTCGGCGAAGTATTTCGCCAGGCAAAGCAGTGTCAGCGTCGGCGCAACCCGCCCGTTCTCGGGGATGAGCGAGCCGTCGCACACGTAAAGATCGCGCACGCTCGTTTCGAGTCTCGCGTCGACATCGCTGCCGACACGCAAAGTACCGAGGGCGCCACCGGAGAACATCGGCGCCTTGAAGATGTCCTTGGCACCGGCGCGTTCGAGGATCGCGCGTGCCGCCTGCTCGCCGCGCGCGAGCTTGTCGAACACCGCGGCATCGAGAGGCTTGTGGTAGCGCCCTTCTTCGGAGAGCCCGCCGCCGACTTCGTCGTGGGCCATCACCGTGACGCCGATGTGTTCCTCGTACTTGAACATCCGCGAAATCTGCATGTACTGCATCATGAACATGCGGAACGGCAGCTTGTGGACGTTCGCGTCCTTCAGGACGATGCCCTCTTCCAGCGTGGTTTCCATGGTGCCGCAGAAACTGTCGACGCCGCGGAAGCCCGGGATGCGCCCGAACAGCGTGAAGCTGGGATCGATGAAATAGCCGCCGGCGGCGACATGCTTCAGCCCGCTGGCGCGCAGCAGTTGCGGCGTCGACAGCGAACCCGTGCAGACGACGACCCGCTCCGCCCGGAACTGGACGGTGCGGCTGCCGAACGCGCCCTGCTTGACCCGGCATTCCACGCCGACCGCACGACCGCTCTCGATCAGCACCCGGTCCACCAGGGTCTCGCAATTGAGCACGGCGCCCTGGCGCACGGCCTCATTGATGAAGGTCAGCGCCTTCCACTTGGCGTCGTATGAATAGACGCCGTTGCACTTCGACTGGTCGATCAGCATCAGCTTCTTCTTCCAGTCGTAACCGAGCGCAAGGGCGGCTTCCCGCACCTTGTGCGCCTGCGGGCTCATGAGCGCATCGGGCATTTCGGCGAGCGGGACCTGCGCGCGGATCGCATCGTAGGCGGGCTGCAGATCGATCCCGAGCGCCCGATAGGCATCGATCGGCGGTTCGTCCATGACCGCCATGTACATCGCGCTGCATCCGCCTGCGGCGTAGACCTTGGCGTCCTTGAGCTTGTCGGCCACGTCGACTTCGTTGAACATCGACCCGAGCGTCCAGAGGTTCTCCTTGAGCGGGAGATATTTCCCCCGCTCGAGGATCAGCACCTTCTGTCCGCGAGCACTGAGCTCGCGCGCGATCACGGCTCCGGCGGTGCCGGAGCCGACCACGATGCAATCGTAATTTTCACTGTTTCCCGACATCGTCATGGTTTGGCCGGCCCCTGGGTCAAAGACTTGCGGTAGAGCTGCATCTGACGCTCGCGATAGGCGAAATCGGTCAGCGAGCGCTGGGTGTGGAATTCGCTGTCGATGGCGACGTTGAACGCGACGGCAGTCGTCTCCACCACGGTGATCCGGCGGCGGAGGAGATTGTTCATCGACGCTTTCGTTGCCAACCACAACTTGCCGAACTGTTTGACCTCGATCACGGAGTATTCCTTGTACAAACGACCGGACGGGTCGTACAGCTCATCTTTGAGCACGTTGAAGCGTTCCTTGTCCACATAGGTCACGATGCGGCTGTAGTACGAACGCTTGCGGCGGCTGGCCGTCGGGGTCATCTCGATCTTCCAGACCCGCCGCCCGCGATACGTCTCCTCTCCGAGCAACCTGTAAGTGTAGTCGCGGATTTTCCTGTCGTCGGACGAGTCCTCGGTCGACACCTCCGATCCGAACATCGCAGCCGCTTCCTTGCCATCGGACACCGCGACCAGACGCTTGACCTTGTTGAGGATGGGCAGGAACACCCAGATGTCGAAAGGCTTGTCGTCGTCGGCGTAGATCCACGAAAGCATCGTCGTCCCCTTGTCGCTGACGGGATCGACGATGACGTCGAGCGACTTGTGGTCGATGCCTCCCTGCGGAGCAGGTTTGTGCGTGCTGAATACTTCGAAGCGGATGTTGCGCGGCTTCTCCACGCAGGAAAGTTTACCGTTCGACAACGCATAACGACACGTCGAGAACTTCATCTGACGGACTGACGATTGATAAGTACGATTGAGTAGATCATCCACCTTGATCATGATCTCGCGGGCATCCTGCGCGAGCGACACGGTTGGTGCGGCCAGAAACAGCACCGCAAGCAAAAAACGGTAGGCGCTTTTCATCCAACTGTCCCCTTTTGAATCCTAGGTCGACGGGATGGGCAGCAACAACGGAAGTGTTGAGCAGACCCATGTGATTGCCGACACATCGAACATGCCAATACCGCACACGCCGACTGCGAAGGCGATCACATTATGCCGAAATTCAGGTTCAATACGAGTGTGTTGGAAGTTTTCCCGGTGACCAGAAAAATGCTGAAAAACAAGGATCCGGCCGTGTCGGAGGCAGCCGACGACCGACCACGATGCAGTGGTCGGTCGTGACCGTTTCATGACATGGTCAGGACATGATCAAGGCTTGGCCGGCGCCGGCGTCCCGCTCCCTCCCTGAGGCAGGAATTTGCGATAGGTCTGCATGTTGCGCTCGCGATACGCGAAGTCGGTGAGCGAGCGCTGGGTCAGGAATTCCTCGTTGATGTCGACGTTGAGCGCGATGTTGGGCTGCACCCAGGTGGTGATTCGACGTTTGACGAGGTTGTTCATCGCGGCGTTCGTGATCATCCAGACC
Organism: Lysobacter sp. DMC97; assembly: GCF_056313745.1. Classification (NCBI taxonomy): domain Bacteria; kingdom Pseudomonadati; phylum Pseudomonadota; class Gammaproteobacteria; order Lysobacterales; family Lysobacteraceae; genus Lysobacter; species Lysobacter sp. DMC97. Next base: position 120,030 of record NZ_JBQUZR010000001.1, read on the forward strand.
TTGCCGATCTGCTCCACGTCGAGCACGGTGTATTGTTTGTACTGCCTGCCGCTGCGGTCGTAGAGGTCTTCCTTGAGCACGATGAAGCGCTCCTTGTCGACGTAGGCGACGATGCGGCCGTAGTACGAACGCTTGCGGCGGCTGGCCGTCGGGGTCATCTCGATCTTCCAGACCGGGCGGCCACGATAGGTGTCCTCGCCGAGGATCTTGTAGGTGTAATCCCGCACCTTTCTGACGTCGGCGTCTTCGGCCGACACTTCCGAACCGAACACCGCTCCGCTCTCGCCACCGTCGGTGACGGACACGACGCGCTTGACCTTGCTCAGCACGGGCAGATAGACCCAGAAGTCGGAAGGCCTGTCGTCTCCGGCGTAACCCCAGGACAGCATCGCGGTGTTCTTGTCGCTGACCGGCTGCATGATGACGTCGAGCGCCTTGAATTCGATGTCGCGCGTTCCCGGGGGGCTGCGAGTCTTGCTGTACGACTCGATCATCACGATGCGCGGCTTCTCCGCGCAGGACAGCTTGCCGCCATTGATGTTGTAGCGGCAGGTCGTGTACTTGATTTCGCGGACCGACGACGAATAGCTGTGATTCGTCGCATCGTCCACCTTGTTCATGATCTCGAGGGCATTTTGCGCGAAGGATGCCTGGGGGGCGGCGAGAATCATCGCCGCGAACAAAATACTGCAGGGGATTTTCATCCAATTGTCTCCGTTTTGAACTTCGGCTTGAATGTCAGCAAGAGGGCTGGCAAGAGGAACAGGTCGTTGAGCAGGCCCATGAGGATCGCGAGTGCGCCGAACTTGCCCATGTTGGACGTGCCGGCGGCGGAGGCGATCGACATGATGCCGAAGCCCAGGCCCAGAATCAGCGCCGTGAACACCACGCCCGGACCGGTTTCGGCCATGGTCCGCCGCAGCGCCGCGTTGATGTTCCCGTCTTCGGCGATTTGCAGCTGGTAGGTCGACAGGAAGTGCACGGTGTCGTCGATCGAGATGCCGATGATGATCGGCGCGAGCATCATCGTGAAGAAATCGAGCGGAATCCCGCTGATCCCGAGCAGGCCGAGGGTGAGCAACGCGGGGATCAGGTTGGGGAACAGCGCGATCATGCCGACCTTGAACGAGCCGAACACCAGCAGCAGGATCACGCTCACGACGACGAGTGCGATGCCGAAGGAGATGACCTCGTTTTCGGTCAGGTACTGGGCCGCCTGCATCGCCAGCGTGAAGATGCCGGTGATGGACACTTCGGTCTTGGGGTACTTCGCCTTCAGTTTCGCCATCATCTCGTCGATGTCGGCGCGCATCTGCTTGAAGACCTGGTAGTACTCGTACGACCCGTAACTGTGCAGCGAGATCTTGATGTTGGCCTTGCTGTAGCTGTCGTCGACCAGGCGCTGGCGCTCGCTCGGATTCGCGCTGTTGAACAGGAACAGCGTCTGCGCCAGCGTTTCGCGAGTCTCGGGGATGCGCTCGTACTCCGGCGCGTTGCCGTTGAGTTTCCGGTTGGCGTCCTTCGCCACATAGGCGAGGGAGTTGGTCAGCACCACGTACTTGCTGTACTTGGTCTCGAACTTCTTCTGCAGTTCGTCCATCGCCTTCAGCACGTCAGGATCCTGCAGGGCGAAGTCCTCGTGGAAATCGAGGTACAGCACCATGGCGTAGGCGCCCATCATGTGCTTGTCGGCGACCTGGACGCTCTGGGTGAAGTCCGAGTCCTTCGGATACTGGTCCAGGATCTGCGAGTTGACCTTCACCTGGGAGGCGCCGTAGAGCGACACGAGGAGCGTCAGGACGAAGGGAACGATGAACGCGACCGGACGCTTCTCCACCAGCGGGACGATCTTGTCCAGCACGGAGCGGAGGAACGGCAGCACATCCAGGAACCGCTTCTTGTCCGGCGTGTCGACGATCACCTTCTTTTTCGACACCGTCGGCCAGAAGTCGATCAGCACGGGCAGCAGGTAGAACGTCAGGAACAAGGCGAACAGGATGCCGAGGGTCGACATGATCGCGAAGTTCTGGATCGGCACGACCGGCGTGATGTTCAGCGCCAACGTGCCGGCCATGTTGGTGATGCCGGTCAGGAGCAGTGCCACGCCGGCGAACTTGTAGGTGTGGCGCAGCGCGTGCTGGTGGTCCATGCCGGTCGTGCGCAGGCGCGTGTAGCCGGTCAGCGCGTGCACCGAGTCGGCCACGCCGACGGTCAGGATCAGCAGGATGGTGAGGATCAGGAAGCCGGTGACGGTGAGGCCCAGCAAACCGGTGACGCCAAGCGTGAAGACCGTGCTGAGGATGACCGTCAGCATCGCCCACACCACGGCCGACACGGAGCGGAAGAGGAACCACAGCAGCACCATGATGATCACGAACGCGGCCATGTAGAGCATGCCCATCTCTTCGGACATCTGCACGTCGTACTTGGCCGCCGCGGTATTGCCGACCGCGTAGAAATCGAACTGTTTGGCGTATTCGGGCTTGTCGAGGATCTTCTGGATCGCTTCGGACAGTTTCAGGTAGTCGGCCTGGTCGGTGGGCTTGAACTCGACCGGCTTTTCCTCGCCCGTCGGGGCGGGGGCCGCCTGATCCAGCGACAGGACCGTGTCGTCGGTGACCGTCTCCGCATCGACCGGGACGGCGCCGAAATCGGTTTCGATGTAGATGCCGCCGTACTTGTGGTCACGCGAGAAGAACTGCAGCGGCAGCTGTTTCTCGGATTGCGCGATCGCCTTGATCTCGGCGAGCGCTTCGGGCGAGGTGGGCACCGTGTCGCCGACGAGCGGCCTGGCCGCCAGCACGTCACCGTCGACCGTCAGCACCGAGGCGTTGACCAGGGTATCGACCTTGACGATGTGTTCGAGCGCGGATTCCTCGCCTTCCTTGAGTCGGGAGCGGAAGTTGATCAGCTCGTCCTGGATGCGGCGCGCGGTTTCCAGCGAAGCCGGCGAAAACACGTCGCCGTCCTTCGCCTTGTAGACGATGTAGACGCCGTCCTCGCTGCCGAACTGCGCGTGGTAGCGATTGAACGCGACCAGCGTCGGATCATCCTTCTGGAACCAGCCCTCGATGGTCATGTCCATGCGCAGCTTGCTGATGCCGAAGATGCTCACGGCAAGCAGGCCAAGGAAGAAAATGACGACAAGGAAACGTCTCTTCCGCAATGCATCCGGGACGTTTTCGAAGTGCCTGGTCAATCGGTCTACCATTCGCGTTCTAACGGACATGAATGCACTTCCTGTTGATCATCGTGATTGCCATGCAAGGGGTCGCCGCCCCGGCAAAGAAAGACGGGTTGGACTTTCGACGCGGCGATGGGTTCCGCGCCCCGCCGGTGCCATCGGTCACGCGAAGCCGGCGGTTCATTGGAAGATCCCTGCGATCACCGCACTGCCCGCCTTGTTGACGACGGACAGGTGGTCCGCGTCGATGTCGATGCAGACGGGCGGCTTGACCAGGAACTTGTCCCACCCCAGCGACGGCGTCTGGTCGCCGTTGTTGCGCGTCGCACGGATGATCACCGTGTCGCAGGCCTTCGGCAGCTTCTTCACGCGATAGCTGCGGCAGGCGTTCTCGCTGGCGATCGAAAGCCGGTAGGCGCGCATGAAGAGTTCCCTGGACATCCAGAAGCCGTTGCGCCGGGTGACTTCGAGCAGATACTCGGCGCGCTGGTCTTCGGGCACCTGACGGAATTCTTCGACGTTCAACGGCCACTTGCCGCCGAGCTCGTTGATCAGGTCGGTGAACGCGACGGCGATCTCGTCTGTGATGGTGCGGACGGTGGAGGCCGGGCAGCGGCCGTCGATCAGCACCAGCCGCTCGACCGTGATCTTGTTCTTCATCAGCTGGTGCGCCATTTCGAAGGCGACGACCGCGCCGTTGGAATAGCCGAGCAAGCTGAGGCTGCTGCAGTCGCGCAGCGTCGCGAGGGCGCCGATGTTGGTTTCGGCCATCGCCTGGATGTTGTCGAGGGGTTCGCGCTTGCCGTCCAGACCCACGCCCTGGAACGCGAACATCGGCTTGATGCCGGCCATCGCACGGCTCAGCGGCTGGAGCGACAGGACGCTGCCGTCCGATCCCGGGACGGCGAACACGGGCGTCCCCGACGCCTTCATCTGCATCTTGACGAGGATGCTGTCGGAGAACGATTCACGGCTCGTGAACCACGTTTCGATATCGTTCTTCGGCGCCGTGGTCTGCTGCGGCTTCCCAGGCGCGGGCGCAGCAGCGGCGGGCCGGGCGGACGCGGAAGCGGAAGCGGCGGCGACGCGCACGACGTGGATGCCTTCGATCTTGGACTGGTACTGTTCGGCCAAGTGGCGGCCGAGACTGCCGATGTCGGTGTAATTGAACACGACGCTCGGGGACAGGTTCTCGTCGAGCAGGGCAATCATCTTCTCGATCAGCGATGCCATGCCGATCGAATCGAAGCCGAGGTCGATGAAGCTCTGGCCGACATCGATCTCCGCGCGCGGCATGCGCAGGAGGATGGCGGTTTCCTGCGAGAGGAAGCGCACCATCTTCTCCTCGGCATCGAGCGCTTCCGCCCGTTCACCGTCGGCGAGCTTGTCGACGAAGCGCCATTCGCGCGCGGCCTCGCCCTCGCCTGCGCCGCCGTCCTGCCCGTCCTTCGCCTTCGGCCTCGCCACGGTGGGGATGTCCACGCGCGACGACGCATCGTCGTTGGGGTCGAAATCCAGCCAGTAGCGATGCTTGGCAAACGGGTACAGCGGCAGGTCGACCAGCTGCGGCAGCGCCTGCGCGTTGCGACGACGCGTCACGACCACGTCGCGCCAATGGCGCTCCCAGGGCATGTCGATGCCGCCGACCCACAGCAGCGCGATGTCCTTCAGCATGCCTTCGCGCAGGTTTTCGAGCAGCTTGTCCTCGCCGATCTGCGACTTGATCACGTCGAAGACGCGTGCGTTCTCGCGCTCCTGCGGACCGCCGGCGAAGATCGGACCGTTGCCGTCCGACGGCTTGTTGGCGGCCAGTTGCTTCGATGCACGTCCCAGGAGTTCGACCAACTCCTTGTGGCTGGCGGCGATGATGGCGAGCCGATGCTCCATCGGCACGGTGGTCATCTGCAGGGTGTAGGCCATGTCTTCCAGCGCCGGTGCGGGGCGACCGGAGTAGAGGACCAACGATTCCTGCAGGGAATCCTGCGCAAGGGTCAGCGACTCCTGCAGGGATTCGCGCGTGCGCGCCGAGAAGACGAACAACTGGCGGCCGCCCTGCTCCGTGCGCGCGACGCTGCGATCGGTGCGGTATTCCTCGAACAGCAGGTGCACGTTGATGCCGCTGTCGGAGAAGGAGTTGACGCCGGCGCGGATCGGTTCGTCGCCGCGGCGCAGCGTGTCGAACGGCAGCGGATGGTCGGCGATGTACAGCGGATGGGTCGGCGAATCGATGTCGATGAAGCTGTTGAGCTTCTTCTTGGTGATCGTGGCGGGGAATTCCTTGTGGTGCAGCGACAACGCGACCTTGATCGCGCTGGCCACGCCGCTGGCCGGCTCGACATGGCCGATGTTGCCCTTGATGCTGCCGAGCGCACAGTGCTTCTCGCCCGAGGCCGACGTGGCGAACGCGTTCTTGATGCCTTCGAACTCGAAGGAATCACCCCACTTGGTCGCGTAGCCGTCGACTTCGATGTAGCGGACCGAGTTCGGCCCGATGCCGTGCTTCTCATAGCATTCGGCGATCACCTGGGTGATGGCTTCGTGCTTGATCTCGGAGATGAAGCTGGCACGGCCGCGGTTGTTCTGATGGGTCGCGACGACCTTGGCGAAGATGCGGCGGTTGTCGCGCTCGGCGTCATCGAGCCGCGTGAGCACCAGCAGACCGACGCCTTCGCCGCGAGTGAAGCCGTTGGCGGCGTCGTCGAACACGCCGCAGGTGCCGTCGGGCGACAGCAGGCCGTAGCGCGCGATCGCCGCGTAGTCGCTCTGGAAGAGATTGAGCGACACGCCGCCGCAGATGGCCACGTCGCACTCGCCCTGCGCCAGCGACTGGCAGGCACGATGGATCGCGAGGCCGGACGACGCGCAACTGGCGTTGACCACTTCGCTCGGACCCTTGAAGTCGTACAGGAACGAGATGCGGTTGGCGAGGTAGTAGATCGGGCTGGACGAGCTGAGCGCCGGCGCGTTCGGAACGCGGTGCAGATTGCGGCGCAGATGGTGCTCGTATTCGGCGTATTCGTAGCCGATGAAAAGTCCCGTGCGCGTGCCGCGCAGCTTGTCGGCGCGCAGGCCAGCGTGCTGCAGCGCATGGAACAGCGACTGGGTCACCAGGCGTTCCTGCGGGTCGCACAGGCGGGCCTCGTCTTCGGTGAGGCCGAAGAAGGCAGGGTCGAAGCGATCGACATCGTCGATCAGCGCGCCCCAGCGCGGCGCGGCCTCGGCGTCGACGGTGCCCCAGCGCACGCCCTTCAGCGGCGCGATCAGCGAGCGCTGGTCGATCAGGTTGTTCCACAGCGCTTCCGGCGTCCGCGCATCCGCGAAGGTGCAGGCCATGCCGACGATGGCGATGCCGGGGCTGCCGGTCGACACCGCGACCGTCTGCATCTCTTCCGGTTCGGCGCTGCGTTCGTCGACGGACAGACCGTAGTAATGCAGCAGCGCGTCGGCGTGGTGTTCCAGCAGGTGATCGATCAGCGCCTGCTTGGAGGTGAAGCGTTCGCCGCGCAGGTCGAGGCCGTATTCGTCGCGGACGAAAGCCAGCATGCGCCGCAGCCCCGCGGCATCATCGGCGGGCTTCGGCGCCGGTCGCGGCGTCTCCGCGCGGCGGCGCGGGGCTGCAGCCGCAGCGGCCGGTGCCGCCGGCGCCTTGGCCGCGGCGGGAACCGGTTGCGCGGCGGCGGCCGGCGGCGCCTTCGGCGCCGGCGCGGCCGGGGCTGCGTTCATCGAACTGTCGATCATCGCGGCCAACTGGCGGATCGAGTTGACCGTCGTCAGCTGCGCCGGCGTGATCGACACCTTGAGCTGCTTGCTCAGGTTCGTCATCAGCTCGATCGCGATGATCGAGTCCATGCCGAACGAGTCGAAGTCGGCGTCGACGTCCAGTCGCTCGACCGGGATCTTGAGGGTGGACGCGACCGTCTTCGCGATCGTGTCCAGCAATGTCGGTTCCGCCACAGCACTCATCTCACACTCCCTGATCTTCTGCCAACGCGAGGTCGGCGGCGAGCAGCGCCTTCAGGCGCTCCATTTCGTTGCGGTGCGGCGCGCTGCCGGATTGCGGAGGCGCGAATGCCGTGGTTTCCGGCTGCGTTTCCTCGTCCTGCACCGGTTCGTCTTCGGGTTCGACGAAGAACCCGCTCTGCTTCAGCGTCGACATGCTGGTCTTCACGCCGGCGATCACCGCTTCGATGTCCGCGTCGGTGTGGGCCGTGGTCAGGAAGCAGTTGCCCTGGATGTTGGTCTCCACGCCTTCCATGCGCAGCAGGATGAAGAACAGCGCTTCGGTCACGCCCCAGTAGCTGTCGACGAAGCGGAAGCGGAACAGCGAACCGAAGGTGTCGATGACCACCGGCAGGCGCTCTTCGCGGAAGAACGCATTCAGCGTGCCCGCCAGTTGCGTGGTCTTCTCGTTGAGCGTGCGCTGGAAGCAGGTGCAGTTGTCGCACGTCTGCACGCCGTCGCCGCAGCGCTTCTTGATTTCGGTCAGCACCGCCAGGGCCGCGGCGATCTTCAGCGGATTCTGCGAATGCGTGCCGGCCATGCCCGTGCGCTTGGAGCTGGGCATGCTGTCGTCGTCGAACTGCCAGGTGCCGCCATCGACGATGTCCATGTACTTCGCCGCACCGGCGATGACGCCGGTGGGCAGGCCGCCGCCGGGAATCTTGCCGTAGGTGGCCATGTCGGCCTTGATGCCGAAGGTGCCCTGCGCGCCCTGCGGGCAGACGCGGAAGCCGGTGATCATCTCGTCGAGGATCAGCGGGATGTTCTTCTCGATCGTCAGCTGGCGCAGCGCCTTGAGGAATTCCACCGGCTTGCGGTAGGGATGGCGCGATTGCACCGGCTCGACCAGCACGGTGGCGATCTCGCCGGCGTGCTGCTCGATCGTGTCGAGCGACGCCATGTCGCCGTAGTCCAGCACGATGATCTGGTCGGCGAATTCCTGCAGGATGCCGGGCGCCAGCGGGAAGCTGTTGCCGGCGAGGTCGCGGGTGGCGGCCACCGCGTCCGACAGGCCGTGATAGCTGCCGTCGAACAGCACGATCTTCTTGCGGCCGGTCGCGGCGCGCGCGATGCGCACCGCGAACATCACGGCCTCGGTGCCCGACTGCGTGAACAGCGCGCGTTCGTGGCCGGTGATCTCGCAGAACAGCTTGCAGGCCCGGAAGATCATGTCGGAGTAGCCGACCAGCGGAATGCCCTGGTCCAGGCTGTGCTTGACCGCGTCGATCAGGAACGGCGCGCGGTGTCCGAACAGGTTCACGCCCATGTCGCCGGAGATGTCGATGTACTTGTTGCCATCGGCATCGTGGACGTAGGCGCCTTCGGCCTTGGTGTAGGTGATCTGGAAGTGGAGCTTCTTCAGATCCTTGATCAGGTGGAAGGCGCGACGCTGGTCGACGAAGTGGACCTGGTGTTCCAGGACATTGGCCTTGGACTTCGGCACGAAGCGGTCGTACTTCTCGACGAGCGCGGCGATCCAGGCGCGGTGGTCATCGGTCAGGTCGCGCTGGTCGAGCGCCTTCAGGGCGCGCGCGGCGGCCTTGCCGTCGTGCGCCGGCATGATGCCGCCCGCACGGCGGACGATCGCCAGCACTTGCAGCTGCGACTCCTTGTCCAGCGACTGGAACAGGCGCATGGCGTCCTGCTTGTCGATCTGCTTCGACAAGATCTTGTTCGATACGTCTTCAACGGGCATCTGCATGGCGTGATCCATCTCGCGGTCGCTAGAATTGATATTGATATCGGAGGACGAACTGTTTCTGGTCGCGATACGGCCAAGTCCCGCTGCGTTCGTCCCGTTCGTCCGGATAGAACAGTTCGAAATAGACCGTGGAGTTGTCGTCGATCTGGTAGGAACTGAGGAATTTGTGCTGGAACGTGGTGTACGGCCGGTTGTAGATCGTGAGCCAGGTCAGGGTCAGATCGTCGTTGAAGAAGCGATTGGTCACCGACCCGATCAGCGAATACTCGTTGCGCTCGCGGCCGATGATGTCGTCGCGCCAGTCCAGCAACCGGCTCCAGGTGATTTCCGCGCTGTACGTGAGCGGGCGGCCGCCGGGCGAGTAATCGAAGCCGAACGAGGAGTCGAACTGATCGCTTTCCACGATCGTCGGATCGCTGCTGCTCGAGGAGCTCGCGAAGAACGCGCGCGGCTGTTTCAGCGCCACTTCCGTGCGCAGCATCAGGTTGTCGATCGCGAGGTTCGCGGTCAGCCCGAACATGCGGAACCGTTGCTGGCGCACCAGGTAATCGTTGTCGATCAGCCGCGCCGCCATCAGGCTGATGTCGCTCTTGCCGAACGAACGCTTCCAGCGGCCGCCGAATTCGTAGGTGCCGAAGTTGCCCCAGCCGTCATCCGGCGCGTTCTTGTCGAAGGAACCGGGGATGTCGTACTCGGACCCGCGATCCGGATACTTGTTGTAGCCGGGGCGCGGCACCAGGAACGCGGTCCACTGGCCGGAATCGCCGAAGTGGTCCACCGTGAGCATCGCCTGCCCGACCCGCGACTCTTCCAGCGAGATGAAGAAGTACTCGGCGCTGTTGCGGGGACTGACTTCGTCGGTGATCGCGCCGCCCTCCGAAACACCCCACGGCAGGATCTGGTAACCGAGCCGGAAGCTCGTGTTGCCGAAACTGCTCTGCAGGTAGGCTTCGCGAGTGACGAGTTCGTGCAAGGGATTTTCGTCCTTGGCCTGGGCGCGGTGGTCGTTGCCCCAGTGCAGGTTGTATTTGGTGTCCAGGCGGAAGTACAGGTTGCTGGTCAGGGCCTTGGAATACTCCAGACGGACCGACGAGCGATTGTTCACCACGCGCTTCGGCGAGGCGAACTTGTAGGACACTTCGTGCTTCAGGCTGATGCGCAGGGGTTCCAGCCAGGCCGAGAGCGGACTGGCGCCGTCCGCCGCGCCCGTGGTCGTGTCCGCATCGTCGGTCGGCGAGGTCGGGCCTGCAGGTGTCTGGTCCGCAGGCGTTTCCTCCTGGGGCGACTGGCCTGCCGGATCACGGCTCGTGCCCGGATCGCTTTCGGTGTCGATGTCGAGCTCGCCGGCACCGGCCGTCGTGTCGGTGCCCTGTTCCGACTGCGTTGCGGCAGGCGCCTGCTCGCCGTTCGCGACCGGTGCTGCCGGTGGCGTCTCCGTGGGGGCGTCGATGAGGACGCCCTCGAGGAAATCGTTGTCCGGATCGGGGGCAGGCTCGGTCTTCGGCGTCTGGGCACAGGCGCCGAAGGCCACGCCGAGGGCCAGCAGTGAAATCGCGGCGGACCGCAGGGATCCACTCTGCAGTCGATGCGGGCAGCGGCCATGCGGGCCCGTGCGCCCGGCGGGGAGCAGTACGGTCTTCATCGGGGAGGTGTGCGCCTTGCGGATGTCGCCAGGCAGATTCCCGGGTTCGACACCCCGAGGCCTCCGTGGCGTGCCGTCCTGCGGCAACGAAGCGTTCGACGCGCAGATCGATTCCGGCAGGGATGAGAGTGCGTCCTTGACCGCATACGGCAATTCCATGTCTTCGGGGAGGCTGACGCGCAGCCCCTGACGCTGGATGATGACACAACTCCCGGCGTCGTTCGTGTCGGCATCGATGACCGAGCCCCTTGTCCTGATGTGGTTTCGGCGAGGCGGCCGGTCCCGCACGAGACCTTTGCCGATCGTGTCCGACGACGGGATCCCGCGCCCGGTCGAAACCGGCTTGAGCAGAGCGGCATCGGCAGGGGCATGGCGCGTGCGCGACCTGCGTCGGTCTCCGACGGGCTCAGGCCGTTTCCAGCGCGCGCCGCCTTCATCGCGGACTCGACGGAGATCAAGAGCGCGTCGAGTGCGGAAGCGGTGTGCCGCGATGGCGATTCCATTTCCAATGCGTTCATGTCCGTGCGATTCACGATGCGATCGACGCCTCGCCGCCGTACCCGCCCGCTGCGTCCTGATCCCCGTAGTGACGGATTTCCTCCGACACCCACAGATCGTCGAGTGCGCGCTGGGAGAGCACCTTGATCAGCACCAGCTGGTCCATGTCCGAGGCGACGAAGGCTTCCAGCGCCTGCATCGCTTCGTCCGGCTCGATCGATCCGATCCCCCGGCTTTCCATGCGCTTGCGGAAGAACGCATCGGTGACGATGCCGACGCTGCCCCAGTAGCCCCAGTTGACGATCTTGACCGGGTACGGGTGACGCGCGCGCATGGCCTGCGCGAAGCTGTCCTTGAACGTGCATCCGGCGCAGTAGTTCGACTGGCCGGCGTCGCGGTGGAACGACGCCACCGACGAGAAGAACAGCACGAAATCGAGGTCCAGGCCGGCGAAGGCGCGCTCCATGTTGACGCTGACGTCGACCTTGGCCGCAAGGCTCTGGCGGAAGACGGCCTCGTCCATCGCGCGCACCGTCTGGTCCTGCAGCACCAGCGCGGAATGGACCACGCCGTCGATCCGCGGGAAGCGTTCGCGGATGGACGCGACGGCCGCCGTCAGCGCTGCCGCATCGGTGGCGTCTGCCGAGACGTAGTGCGGACGTCGGCCCAGCGTCGCGATCGCATCCAGCTTCGCTTCGATCGCGGCGTCCTGCGGCCGGCGACCGATCCAGATGATCTCGGCGTCGTAGCGCGCGACCATCTGCCGCGTCCAGACTTCGCCGAGGCCACCGGCGCCGCCGATCACGACGTAGACGCCCTTCTGCCGGTAGGCCGCGCGCGGGGACGACAGGCGGCCGACATCGGCGAATTCCTGGTGGAACCACTCGTCGCAGCGGAACGCCAGCCCCCTGCCCTGCTCGTCCCAGGGTAAGGCAAGCAACTCGCGCGGATCGAGATCGTCGGTCGCTTCGATGTCGAGCAGCCGGAAGCGCCACTGCGGCATTTCCTTGGCGACGCTGCCGACCAGGCCATGCACGCTGGCGTGATGCGGCGACACCAGTTCGTCGCCGAAGACCTGCAGCGCGCGGCGGGTGACGATCGTGAACTTGAGCTCGCGCTCGAAGCCGTCGAGCCCGCCCAGGACCTTGAGGATGCGGAACAGCGAAAGCACGCCCGCGTCCTGGCCACGAATGATCGCGTCGTCGTCGCCGACGTCCGCTTCGGGGGCGAACCACAGCAGATGGTCGAATGCGCCATCGGACAGCCACTGTTCGATCCGTTCGAGCGAATCGCCGGCCACGATCGGCTGGTGCCGCAGTTCGATCGGCGCCCGGCGCAGCCAGGCAACCAGCGCCTCGTCACCGCCGAGCAGCAGGCAGCGTTCGCCCGACGCCGGCGTCGTCGCCTCGTGTTCGAAGCGGACCGGATTCCAGATCGGCATCAGCGCGCGCAGCGAGGCGCTGGACGCCGAGGTCGGGACCGGCTTCGCGAGCGCCGGTGCAGCGTCGACGGCGCGCGTCGACGCCACGGCAGGCGCGGACGGGACGGTGCGCGAGATCAGACCACGGATGCTCACCCGCGCCAGCCCCTCGGCGTCGACCAGATCGATGTCCAGCGACGGCATCCCGGCGATGGCCGTGCCCGGCGCGCGACGAACCCAGACCCACATGTCCTCGGTGGTGTCGCCATGGACGATCATGTCGTCGAACGCGAACGGCATCACCGCCGCGCCGCCTTCGCCGTCCAGGCCCGCGATCAGGCAGATCGTGCACTGCATCGCGGAGTCCATCATCGCGGGGTGCAGGCCGAAGCGCGGATCCACGGCGTCCGGCAGGTGCAGGCGCGCGATCACTTCGTTGCCGTCGGTGCGCAGGTCGGCGATGCCCTGCATCATCGGCCCGTAGCGCAAGCCGAGCGCCTCGAAACGCGCGTACAGCACACCGCGATCACGATTCTCGCCATCGACGGCCTCGTCGACCGCTGCGAGATCCACCAGCTCGGCCTCGATGGCCCCTGCACTGCAGCGGACCGTTCCGCGGGCGTGGGTCGTTTCGCCGGCCGCGCCTTCGGAGAAAATCTCGTATTCGAGCCAGCGTCCGCCGTCTTCGTCTTCGCCGTTGTCCTGCAGCGCGACCTTCAGCGCGAACGCATCGTCGACCACCACCGGCTGGATCCAGGCGTGATCCCTGAATTCGAGCGTCTGCGTCAGGTCTGCCGGCAGCGCCAGCGCCACCGCGGCGCGCACCATCTCGACGTAGGCCACGCCCGGCAGCACGCGGTGTCCGAGCACCGCGTGGTCGCGCAGGAAGAATTCCTCGCCGTCGAACTCGGACGCGAACATCAGGCCCGACAGATCGGACACGTTGACGTGCAGCAGGGGATGCAGGTTCGCCGGTGCCGCTGCTGCAGCGGGTTTCTTCGGACTGGCGTCCTCGGGCAGCGCCGGAATCGCGAAGCGCCTTTTCTCGAAGGAATACGTCGGCAGGGCGATGCGCTGCGCTCCGGAGCCGGCGAACAAGGCGTCGAGCGGCAACTTCGCCCCGCGGCAGTACAGGTCCGCGAGCGCGAGCAGCTTGCTGCGCGCTTCGTCGGCCGGCAGACCGCCGAGAAGCTGTTGCACCACGAAATTCGCGAACTCGTCGAGGCCCGGCGTCGCCTTGCCCGAACGCTCGGCGTCGCCGCCGACGAAGCAGTCCGGCGCACGCTTGTGGCGGCCCAGACGCTTGAGCTTGGCGCTCAGTTCGTCGAGATCGTTTGCCACGACCACGCAGCGATGATCGAACTGCGTGCGGCCCGTGGCCAGCGTGAAGGCGATGTCGTCGAGATGCTCGGCATGGCCGGCATCGAGCCAGTCGGCGAGATCGCCGACCTTGCGCCAGAGCGCCGCTTCGGTCTTCGCCGACAGGGCCACCATGCGCGGCATCGGCGCCGCGCGCGACGGCTGCGCCCGCTGCGGCGGCTCTTCCAGCACCATGAAGGCATTGGTGCCGCCGATGCCGAGGCAGTTGATCGCGGCCCGGCGCGGCGTCGCGCCCTCCGGCCAATCGATCACCTCGGTGTTGACGTGGAACGGGCTGCTCTCGAAATCGATCTTGGGATTCGGCGTGGCGAAATTGATGCAGGGCGGAATGCGCCGATGCTTCAGGCACAGTGCGACCTTGATCAGGCTGGCCATGCCGGCCGCGATGTCGAGATGGCCGATGTTGTTCTTGACCGACCCGATCGCGCAGAACTGGCGACGATCGGTCTCGCTGCGGAACAGCCGGGTCAGCGCGAGGGTCTCGATGGGATCGCCCATCGCCGTACCGGTGCCGTGCGCCTCGATGTAACCGATGCTGTCGGCAGAGACGCCGGCATTGCCGAGCGCGGCACGCATGCAGTCGAGCTGGCCTTCGACCTTGGTGGCCAGGAAGCTCATCTTCTGGCCGCCATCGTTGTTGATGGCCGACCCCTTGATCACGGCATGGATGCAGTCGCCGTCGTCGATCGCCTTCTGCAGTGGCTTCAGCAGGACCATGCCCACGCCGCTGCCGAACACGACGCCGCGTGCGTTCGCGTCGAAGGCGCGGACCTGCCCGTCAGCGGAGAGGATGTTGCCGCTCTCGTACAGATACCCCGCCAGATGCGGCGTGCGCACGGCGACCGCGCCGGCCAGGGCCATGTCGCACTCGCCCGAGCGGATGCTCTGGCACGCCATGTGCGTCGCCACCAGCGAGGTCGAGCATGCGGTCTGGACCGCGATGCTCGGGCCACGCAGGTTCAGCTTGTACGACAGGCGCGTCGGAACGAAGTCCTTGTCGTTGGCGACATGCCAGCTGCCACCGGTCTTGCCGATGACTTCGGCGTAGTGCGCGGTGCACGACAGCAGGTGGCTGGACACGATGCCGCCGGACCCGGCGAACACGCCGACCTTTCCGGGTTGGGTTTCGGGCGGATAGCCGGCGTCTTCCATGGCCGACCACGCGCATTCGAGCAGCAACCGGTGCTGCGGATCCATCATTTCCGCATCGCGCGGCGGAATCCAGAAGAATTCCGCGTCGAAGCAGTCGTGGTCCGCCAGCAGCGGCGCGACTTTCACGTAATTCGGATCGGCCAGCGCTTCGGCCGACACGCCGTTGGCCAGCAGTTCTTCGGTGGAAAGCGCAACGATGCCGGAGCGACCGGCGCACAGGTTGGCCCAGAATTCATGCGTCGAGGCCGAGCCGGGAAATCTCCCGGCCATCCCGATGATTGCGATGTCGCTGTGGTGCTTTTCCATTCCGAATCCTGCTGCAATCCATGGTCAGGATGTCTCCGACCTCTCGTGGATTGCGTCCAATGAAACTGTTCGATCAGCGCTCGTAGGCGGCACAGAGATCGCCGACCGTGCGCAGGCCGGTGATCGGCACGTCGCCGCTCGCGAACGGATCGTAGGAAAACTCGATTTCCAGGATCGCGAGGATGCGGGCGATATGCAGCGAGCGGAACCCGAGCGTGTCGATCAGCGCGCTGGAATCGCTGATCGGGCCGAGTTGCACGCCCTCTTCCTCGGCGACGCGACGGAGGGTGTCGTAGATGATCTGCTTGTGTTCGCTCATGACGTTCCTGCAATGGGGTTGAACGGAGGGACCAGCGTGGGGCTGGACATCAGGCGGTGAAGCCGCCGTCGACCGCGAGGGTCTGGCCGGTGATGGCGCGCGTCGACAGCAGGAAGCGCGCGGCGTCGACGATGTCCTGCGTGGTGCACATGGCGCGCATCGGCGTGCGGTTGATGATGCGGGCGAGCTGCGCCTCGGTCAGGTGGCCGACCATCTCGCTTTCGAAGAAGCCCGGCGCGATCGCATTCACGGTGATGCCCTGCGGACCGACTTCGGTCGCGAGGCTGCGCGTGAAGCCCAGCAGCGCCGACTTGGTGGCGCTGTAGACCGCGAGGCCCTTGTGGCCGCGCAGCGCGTTGACCGAGGAAATGTTGAGAATGCTGCCGTGGCGGGCGGCGATCATGCCCTTGAGGCACGCGCGCGTCAGCACGATCGCCGACTCGAGGTTCAGCGTCAGCGACTGGTGGATGTCGCGCTCCGAGGTCATGGTCAGCAGGCCCTCGGTGCCGACGCCGGCATTGTTGATCAGGGCATCAATGCGCTTGTGGCGGCGCAGGACGTTCATGGCGAAGGTCCTGACGCCCTCCAGGTCGGTGCCATCGATCGCTTCCCAGTGGAAACGCGCGCCCTCCGGATCCTCGCTCCGCATCTTGTCGATGAAATCGTTGCTGGAGCGGCTGAACGTGGCGACGAAGTCGCCTGCGTCGAGCCGATCCCGTACCAATGCCTGTCCCAGTCCGCGGCTGCCGCCGCTGATGATGACCACTCGCTTGTCAGTCGACACTCTCTTGCTCCCTTGCGGCATGGTTGACGTCGCCCTGCGCTGCGGGCGCCGGGCGGCGAATCTTCTTGAAGCGTGCACCGAACATCGGGTCCTCGCTGATCTTGATCCCGACCGGCACCTTGTACGGCGGCAGATGCTCCCGGCAGTACGCGCGCACGCGCCGTTCCACGTCCGCTCTCGGCTCGGGGTTGACGAGCTGGACCGTCGCGAAGACCAGGGCACCGGTCAGCGGGCTCGGCTTGCCACTGACGATGACGTCGCTGATGTTGTCGACCTGCAGGATCAGGTCCTCGATCTCGCTCGGGTAGACCTTCTCGCCGCCGACGTTGATGATTTCCGACTTGCGCCCGAGGATGCGCAGGTAACCATCGCGCTCCTCGACCATGTCGCCGGTGTTGAGCCAGCCCTCGTCATCGAACGGCGATGGCGCATTCAGGTAGCCGATCATCGCGGCGTCGGTGCGGATCCAGAGGATGCCGTCGATGATCCGGATTTCGTGCCGCAGGCCGCCGACCTTCATCCAGGTCGAACCCGCGTCTTCCGATTGCGTCGGCAGGATGCCGACTTCGGTGAGCCCGTACGTCTGCTTGCAGCGCACGCCCGGCAAGGCTTCGTTCAAGGCCTTGAGCGTCGCCAGCGACATCGGCTCGGTGCCGTAGGTGATCAACTCCAGCGACGACAGATCGTAGGCCTGGCGCTGGTCCGAAATCAGCAGCATGTTGAGGAAGGTCGGCGTGGTCGGCAGCAGCTGGACGCGCTGCGACTGGATCGCATGGCACACCGTGGACACCGAGCGATCCGCGACGAAGACCGCGGTGCCGCCGTTGCACAGCACGTGCAGCAGCGTGTTGATGCCGCCGATGTGGTCGAACATCAGGAAAATCAGGGTGCGGTAGCCGGTCCCGGGCTTCTGCAGGACATTCGCGATGAGCCGCGAGAAACGATGCACCGAGGCCTTGTTCTTGCCGGTCGACCCGGACGTGAAGAGGATGAGCCCCGCTTCCTTGGGGTCGCCGCGCAGGCGATTGAGCAGCGGATGCTGCTGACCGTAGTCGCAGGACGTGTAGCGGCTGCTGCCGTCGTTCGAGAATTCGAACACGCCATCGACGCAGGCGGTCGCGAGCGCATCTTCCACTTCGAAGTCGGTCGCGGACAGGAACGGCACCACGATGTTCGCGTTCTCGACCAGCGCGAACAACAGCGCGATCATGTCGCCGGAGACTTGTCCGCGCATCGCGATGCATGCGCCCGGGGCGATCCCCGTGGATTGCAGTTGCCCGCGCCAGTGGGAAATCTTCGCGTGCAACTGGGCGTAGTCGAGCGGCGCGCCGTCGCAAACGACCGCCGTGCGCCCAGTCTGATCGGCCCAACCCTCGATGAGTGTCGCGAGATTCTGCATTCAACGCTCCGTGTTCGAAGACCCGCAATGCGGGTGGATCAGCCGATGTTCCGATTTGGATTATCGAGCTGGGGGATGGTTTGATCAACCAAGCTTTCGGCATGTGTTGCGCAGGCATTGCCTGCCTGCGCAATCGCCATGTCGAACGTCATGTGCACTACCGGCATACCTGCTGGAATCGATGCCTGCGTGCCACGGTTGCGGACACGACGGGAGCCATCCGGTTCCGGCTTCGCCGGAGCACATGCGATTCCCGTCATGTCGCGCCTGCTTCGTAGATCGCGTCGAGCGCATCCTCGAATTCGAGGCTCGCCGCACGCTGCGACGCGGGGTCGGGCGCGGCGCTGCGACCGGGTGCGTAGAGCGATTCGAGCATCGAAGCGAACTCGTCCTCGCGCACGCTTTCCGCATCCGGCATCGCCGGGTAGCCGACCATCAGGCCCTTGACCTTGATGAGCACGCGACCTTCGGCATCGAGCACGTCGATGTCGATCACGGCACGATCGTCGTGGCGACCAGCGCCGCGCGCCGGGCGAACCCAGATCACGCCTTCACGCGCACCGACTGCGGCGAACGCGATGCGTTCCAGTGCGAGCAGGGTTGTCGCCGACGGTTGGATGCCGCCGCGGGCCAGATGGTCGAGGCCGGCCAGATGCGCGAGCGAGAGCAGCGCGAAGCTGTCCAGTGCGCCCGCGGCATCGGTGGCGCCATCGCGCTCCGGCAGGCGGAATTCGAGCAACTGCTGCCGCTCGCCGCGACGGCAGGCGACGACGCCGTCCGGCAGGCGGTCGCGGACCATGCCCGCGTCGACCAGGGCGCCATAGAAGGCCGCGGCGTCATGGGTGTCGCCCGGGAACAGCGCGCGCAACTGGGACACGTCGATGCGACCCGGATCTTCGCTCGGCGCGTAGGTGCCCGTGCCTTCGCACAGCATCGACTCGCCGTCGGCACCTGCGGTCTTCACGTTGAAGTCGAAGCCGCTGCCGTCCGTTGCGTACAGATCCAAGGAGACGGTGCCGCTGCGCGATGCCGGCTCGGAGCCCGCCCACGTCAGGGAACGCATTTCGATGCGTGCCTTGTGCCCGCGGTCGCCGAGGGATTCCCGCACCGCCAGCCGCACCATTTCGACCGGCAGCAACTCCGGCAGTCCGGCGTCCGGCCGCAGTGCCGTGCCGCGCAGCGATTTCTCGAGCGTCGCGCTGTCCGAGGCGAACGACTGCCGCCCGAACACCGACACATTGCGATGCAGCAGCGGATGCATGACCGGCTGGTTGCCCGTCTTCTGCTTCTCGGGATCGACGCTGAACCAGTAGCGTTCGCGCGCGAACGCGTAGGTCGGCAGCGAACAGCGGTGCATCCTGTAGCCGGCGTACAGCACCTTCCAGTCGGGCTCCTGGCCCTTCAGCCACACGTCGAGCAGCGAAGCGAGATCGCGATCGCGATCGCCCAGCCACTGCGCGATGGTGCCGGCATCCGTGGGTTTGACGTCCGACTTGCGGCGGACGCTGGCCTGCTTCACGTCGGCCTTGGCTTCGTCGCCGTCGACATAGGCTTGCAGCCGTTCGATCAGGGCCTCGGTCGAGTCCACGATCAGGCCCATGCGCTCGGACATCGCGTCGCGGCCGATCTGCAGGGTGTAGGCGATGTCGGCGAGGTCGTCGTCGGTGCCCTTCGACAGATGCGCGAGCAGCCGTGCCGCGTTGGCGCGCAGGCGATCGGGAGTTTTCGCCGACAGCACGATGAGGTGGGGACCGGCCGGACGGGCATTCGACTGCGCCTGCGCGTCGAGGTACTCCTCCAGCACGATGTGCACGTTCGCGCCGCCGAAACCGAAGGAGCTGATGCCGGCGCGACGCGGGAACGGCCGGCCCTGGTCGTCCAGCGCCGGTTCCCAGGGCTGGGTCTTCGCGACCGGATAAAACGGGGTGTTGTCGAGATTGATGTACGGGTTGAGCTTCTCGAAGTGCAGCAGCGCCGGGATCTGCTTGTGCTTGATCGACAGCAGCACCTTGAGGATGCCGGCGATGCCCGCCGCGGTTTCGAGATGGCCGATGTTGGTCTTGGCCGAGGTCAGGCCGATGTGCGGCTTGGTCGGCGCGGGCAACTGGTGCTTGCGGTAGAGATCGGCGAACGCCTTCTTCATCGCCTGGATCTCGATCGGATCGCCCAGGCTGGTGCCGGTGCCGTGGCATTCCAGGTAACCGACGCTGCGCGGATCGACTTCGGCCTTCTCGTACGCCTCGACCAGCAGGTCGGCCTGCGCGTTCGGGTTCGGCGCGGTAAGCATCGTCGCCTTGCCGCCGTGGTTCTCCGCGGTCGACTTGATCACGGCGTAGATGTGGTCGCCGTCGGCGATCGCGTCTTCCAGCGGACGGATCAGGATCGCGCCCGAGCCTTCGCCGCGCACGTAGCCATTCGCGCGCGAGTCGAAGGTCTTGCACTTGCCGTCGTCGGCCAGCATGCCGGCGGCGCCGAAGGAGATGTGGCCGGCCGGCGTCAGCATGACCTGCACGCCGCCGACGATCGCCATGTCGGAACTGCCGGTGTGGATCGATTCGATCGCACGGTGCAGCGCCACCAGCGAACTGGAGCAGGCGGTGTCGAGCGGCGCGCTCGGCCCGTGGATGTCGAGCAGGAACGACACGCGGTTGACGAGGATCGCGTGCGAGGTGCCGGACGCCGAATAACCGTCGAGATCGGCGTGACTCATCGCCATCATGTCGATGTAGTCGCGGGTCGCCGCGCCGACGAACAGGCCGGTCCGCGTGCCGGCGAGGTCGGACACCTTGTGGCCGGAATCCTCGACCGCGCCCCACACGCTTTCCAGGAAGATGCGCTGCTGCGGGTCCATCATTTCCGCTTCGCGCGGCGAGATGCCCCAGAACAGCGGGTCGAACTTGTCGACCTCGCGCATGAACCCGCCCCACTTCGACAGCGTCTTGTTCTTTTCCTCCATCGGGTTGCCGTAGTACGCCTGCCAGTCCCAGCGGTCCGGCGGGACCAGCGTGACCATGTTGTTCTCGGCGTTCCGCAGCTTTTCCCAGTACTCGTCGACGTCATCGGCCTGCGGCATCACGCCGCTCATGCCGACGATCGCGATCGGGCGCTCGATGAACCGGCGCTGCGGGGAGAACCCGCCGCCGGAGACTTGGCCGCCCGCGGCGGCTGGCGCCGGCGCTTCGGCCTGGTCGAACTTCTTCTTGAACGCGATCGGGGCCTGCTCGGACACGACGGCCGCCGGCGCATCGGCGCGGGCCGCGGCCGCCGCGGCCGCCGCGGTGGCGGGCGCCTGCGCCTTCTGGCCATGCACCCGCAGGACGTTGTCGCGATGGTCCTGGGCGAGGTGCTTCGCGATCTCGCGGATGTTCGGGTATTCGAAGAACGTGACCGGCGTGATGTCGAGGCCGTACTTCTCGTTGACCAGATTGCTGAAGGAGGTGAGACCGATCGAGTCGAAGCCCAGGTCCAGCAGGATCGTGTCGAGATCGATGTCCTCGGCGTCGATCTTGAGGAAGTCCATCACGATCTGCGACAGCCCGCCCTGGACCGCCAGCGCCAGATCGTCGCCGCCGCCCGCGGACGCCGCGGGCGCGGCCGTGCCTGCAGGCGCACCGGCTTGCGCGGCCGGTGCGGTCGCGGCCGGGGTCGCGACGTCCGGCACGCCGATCCCCCAGGCGCGTTCGATCTTCTCGCGCACGCCCTGCATCACGGCGATGTGCGACAGCTCGGTCTGCAGGCCCAGCATGAAGGCCTGCACGCCGACTTCGCGCTGCAGCGGCTTGATGCCGAGGTTGCGTTCGAAGAACAGCGCCGTCTGTTCATCCAGGCGCATGCCGCCTTCGGCCCAGATCGACCAGTTGATGCTGAGCGCCTTGCCGTGGCGTGCGCCGTCGCGCGAGAGCGCGTTGCGCCGCGCGGCGAACGCATCCATGTAGTGGTTGGCGTAGGAGTAATCGCTCTGGCCCGCGTTGCCGGCCAGAGCCGCCAGCGACGAGAACAGCACGAAGAAGTCCAGCGGATCGTCGCGGGTGGCCTCGTCCAGCAGCACGGCGCCGAGGATCTTCGGGGCGAAGACCGCCGCCATGTCCTCCCAGCTCTTGTTGCGGATGTAGGCGTCGTTGAGCACGCCGGCGCTGTGGACGATGCCGTGCACCGCACCGTAGCGCTCGCGGCAGGTGGCCACCAGCCGTTCGACGTCTTCGCGCTTCGACACGTCGGCCTGGACGTATTCGACTTCGGCACCCGCCGCGCGCAGCGCCTCGAGCGTCGCTTCGATCTCCGGCTTGAGCGCACTGCGTCCGCTGAGGACCAGTCGCGCCTGGAACTCCTTCGCCAGGTGCTCGGCGAAGATCAGGCCGAGGCCGCCGGCGCCGCCAGTGATGACGTAGGCGCCGCGATGGCGGACCGGCATCGGGGCGTTGCCGGCGGCGTTGGGCAGAGCGTCAGGCGCCGGGCAGGATTCGATCCGGCGCAGCGAACGACGACCGTCGGCGTAACGGACGCCGAGCGCCTTGGTATCGACATGGTATTCGGCACGGAGCGCCGCGACCACGGACGCATCGAACGTCGTCGTCGGCGGCTGGAACTCGATCACCTTGCAGGCGAGCTTCGGGCTTTCCGCGCGCAGGATGGTGACGAAGCCCTGGATCGCCTCGTCCTGCGGCCGCGCTTCCGGACCATCGCTGAAGTACACGTAATTCAGGCGAACGGAGGCTTCGGCCTTCTGCGCGATGACCGCCTGGCAGAGGTGCAGGAAGGCGTGGACGCCGTTTTCGAGCGACTGCGCGGTGCGCGTCTCGACCGGGAGCGCGCCGTCGACCGGCACGCCCGACCAGGCGAAGCACACCTGCAGCACCGCGGGATGCGCCTCGCGCAGCGCCGAGAACAGCGCTTCGAAGCTGTCGCGACTGCCGCCATCGACGCGATACGTGCGCTCATCGATGCGGGCAAAGCCATCGCCCGGGTAGACCGCGATCAGCGTGCTGGCGTCATCGCCTGCGGCGGCCAGCGCGGCACGGTAGGCCTCGTGGCTGGCGACATCGGGGGCGAACAGCACGATCGTCTGCGGCGTGCCGGCGGCGGCCGCCGGTTCGATCATCGACGACTGCCATTCGGTGCCGTAGTACAGGCTCGAGAACGCGCTGTCGTCGGTGGCCGGCGCGTTCTTCGCGCCACCGCCCTGCCCCGGCTTCTCGTGCACGTCGAGCAGCGGCACGCCGACCGAGTCGCGCACCCGCACCAGCACCTTGCCGTGCTCGTCGACGATGAGCACGTTCATCTTCGAGACGTTCGACGACTTCTTGCCGTCGTTCGCGTCGGTCACGTAGCTGTAGCAGACCGGCGTGAGCGGATGCACGATCTCGACTTCGCCGAGCGAATACGGCACGAACATCTCGCCGCCGGCATCGGCCAGGCGCGCACCCATCGCCACCTGGAACGAGGAGTCGACCAGCGAGGGATGCAGCACGAATTCGTCGAAGCGCAGCGCGTCGAGTTCCGGGATCTTCAGCGCGCCGAGCACTTCGAAGCCGACCTGCGGATTGCGGTAGACCGTCTGCAGCGCCTGGAAGGTCGGACCGAGATCCAGACCCAGTTGCTTGAACTGCGGATAGGCGCGCACGGCGTCGCTGACCGGTTCGCAGCGGCCGCGGATCGCGGCGAGGTCGATGAACTCGTCCTCGGCGGCCTCTTCCTGCGCGGTCGCATACTGCAGCTTGCCCTGGCAGTACAGCTGACGGCCGCCGCCCTCGCGTTCACTGAAGACCTCGAACGACACCATGTCGCCGGACGGCTTCAGCTCGATGAAGACCTCGTTCGGAACGCCGTTCTGGACCGTCAGCGGACTGACCCAGAGGATGTTGCGGATCCTGCGGACCTTGCGCCCGGCGGCGATCTCGCCGGCCTTGCGCGCGAAATCGAGGTACGCGACGCCCGGCAGGGTCGGGATGTCCGACACCAGGTGGTCGTAGATGAAGAATTCGCGATCGTTGAACACCTTGCGGAACAGCTGGCGTTCGAACGTGGATTCGTTGGTGTCGATCAGCGGGTGCAGCGCGCTGGCCGAGGACGCGCCGATCAGCGCCGGGGCGCCGTCCACGGGCTCCAGCCAGTGACGCTTGTCGGCGAAGGGATAGCTCGGCAGCGAAATGCGCCGACCGCGGCCCTGCGCCTGCATGCCCTGCCAATCGGACGCCAGGCCATCGATCCACAGCTGCGACAGCTTCAGCGGATCGCGCGACTTGGCGAGCAGGTCGATGAACGCGTCCTTCTCCTGCCGGTTCAGCAGCTTGGTGATGCCCTCGGCGTTCTTCACGTGGCCGATCAGGATGTGCTCATCCCGGGTGCCGGCCAGGAACGACTTCAGCTTCTCGAGCAACTGCTCGCGGCTACCGGCGATGAGGGCGACGCGGTGGTCGAACGATTTGCGGCCGACCTGCAGCGTGAACGCGATGTCGTCCAGGCTCGGCGCGGAAGCGCTGTCGCGATCCTTCTCGACGAAGGCCTTGAGCCGTTCCGCCGCATGACGCAGCTGTTCCTCGTTGCGCGCGGACAGCGGGAAGATCCGCAGGCCGCGATGGTCCTGCTCGGCAGGCGCGTCGCTCTCGACCGCTTCGAGGATGACGTGGGCGTTCGAACCGCCCGCACCGAACGAGCTGATGCCGGCGCGCAGCGGCTGCGCCACGCCGTCGACCTGCTTGGGCTGCCACGGTTCCAGCTGCTGCTGCACCACGAAAGGCGAATGCGCGAAATCGATGAATTCGTTCAATTCGCCCGAATGCAGCGACGGCACCAGGGTGCGGTGGCGCATCTGCAGCAGGGTCTTGCACACGCCGGCGATGCCGGCAGCGGCTTCCAGATGGCCGATGTTGGTCTTGATCGAACCGATGGCGACGCTGTGCAGTGGCACCTCGTAGCGCTCGAAGGTCTGGTTCAGGCCGGAGATCTCGATCGGATCGCCGAGCTCGGTGCCGGTGCCGTGGGCCTCGATGTAGCCGATGCTGCGCGCATCGATGTCGGCCCGCTTCAGCGCCGCGGTGATGACATCGCACTGGGCCTTGGAGTTCGGCACCGAATAGCCGCTGTTGCGGCCGCCGTGGCTGATCGCGGAGCCCTTGACCACCGCGTAGATGTTGTCGCGATCGCGCCTGGCCTGGGCCAGCGGCTTGAGCAGCAGCGCGCCGACGCCTTCGCCCGGCACGTAGCCGCTGGCACCGCGGCCGAACGCACGGCACAGGCCTTCGTCGGACAGCAGTCCGCCGGCGACGGTGATTTCCTGCTTGCACTGGTGCACGTCGAGATTGACGCCGCCGACGAGGGCGGCGGCGCATTCGCCGCGCTGGATCGCGTCGCAGGCCAGGTGGATCGCGGTGAGGCTGGCCGAGCACGCGGTGTCCACCGCGATGCTGGGGCCGGTGAAATTCATGAAGTAGGAAACGCGGTTCGCGATGCTCCACAGGAAGGAGTTCGCGATCACCCGGTTGCCGGCCAGGCGCTCTTCGGCACCGACCATCTGGTACATCGCCCAGACCGCGCCGACGTACACGCCGATCTGGCGGCCGCCGAGTTCCTCGCTCTGGAAGGCTTCCGGATAGTAGCCGGCGTCTTCCAGCGCTTCCCACGACACTTCGAGGAACAGGCGTTCCTGCGGATCGAGGGTTTCCGCTTCGCGCGGCGAGATGTTGAAGAACAGCGAGTCGAAACGGTCGAGGTCGTCGATGAAGCCGCCGCGATACCGGCCCAGCGCATCGCGGTTGCGTCGGCGCGCGTAGCGCGACTGCGGGATCTCCGTGATGCAGTCGCGGCCGGAGACGAGGTTCTCCCAGAGTTCCTCGGCGTTCCTGGCCTTCGGCAGGCGCGCGGCCATGCCGACGATCGCGATCTCCATGCTCTCGTCGCGCGACGCGTCGACGCGCGAGGGCGCGACTACGGAGGTCGACGCCGCCGGTGCCTGGGCGATCGTGGAAGCCGCGGCGGCAGGCGCCTGAGCGACCGCGGCCTGCGACGTGCCGGTCGCGGCGACGGCGGAAGGGACCGCCGCAGGCGACAGCAGCCGGTGGAGCTGGTGCCGGGCGTTGAGATCCCCCATGCCTTCGGCCACGGCGAGATCCGGGATGTTAACCTTCTGCGCAAACGCCTCGATCAGGCGGTCGCCGAGCTTGCGCACTTCTTCGCTCTTGAGTCCGACCGGGATCGCCAGTCGCACGAGCTGGTTGAGCGGCGAGTTCTGCTGCATGCCGACGCTGTGCGCGCCGCCACGGATGCCGGTCGCGAGGTACAGCCAAGCCACGAACGAGGCCACCGGCGCGGCGAGATCGCGGAATTCGGGGATCCGCTTGACGTCGATGAGCACGCAGTGCGACAGCGACGGCCGCACCACCGGCAGACCGTGCTCCGCCAGTCGCTGCCCCAGCGTACGTACCGCATCGACGCGGCGGCGCACCTGGGTTTCGACGAAGCTGCGGTTCTGCACAGAAGCCGCGATGCACTTGCGGTCGATCGCGTCCAGCGCCTTGCCGCTGCGCTGCTGCAGGACCTGCAGCCGGTCGTGCAGCGCCTGGTCGTTGGTGGCGATCAGCCCGCCCTTGTCGACGCAGAAATCCTTGGCCAGGCTGGCGATCACCGCATCGGCCTGCGACAGCAGGGCCTCGACGACCTGCCACACCGTGGCGTTGCGCCATTCGGACTCGTGTTCGATGACCACCAGCGCGTTCTCGACCACGCGGGTGGCGTCCAGCACGAGGCGGACCGGGTGCCGGTCGCGATAGCGGTCCAGCAGTGCCCTGACCTGCTTGAGGTGGCCCAGCGACACCGCGCCGCCGCCGGCGGCGTTGTCGGTCAGCTCGATGCAGACGTAGCCGATGTCCGCGGCGTGCGCGTCGAGTTCGGCCTGCAGCGCGGCGAGGTCGATATCGCCCTTGAACGGCGCGTCCGACTGCAGGTCCAGGAGGGCCGCCGCAGGCATTTCCTTCGGCGAGAAACCCTTGTCGATCTGGTGGTAGAGGGTGCTCGGGAACAGGACGTTCTGCGGCACGCGGCCCTTCTTGTCCCAGGCCTGGCAGAACAGTTCCTCGGCGGCCCGACCGGAGCCGGTGAGCGTGAAGAACGAGAACGGGAAGACCCGGCGCAGCGACGCGTTGACGTCGACCGGGCGCTGGATCTGCGCGAAGAGGCTGGCCATCTGCTTGTCGATGGCGGGCAGGCTCAGTTGCGCCCAGGAATCGGTCTTGAGATCGAACTCGACCTGGCCCGAGGCGAGGTTCATCGGGTTGAAGCCGGCCGCCTCCAGCGCCTGCCAGCGCGGGCTGGCGGCGAGTTCGACGGTCTGCGCTGCGACACCCGGCGCGGCTGCGACGGCCTGCGTCGCCGGTGCGCTCGCTGCGGGCGCGACGACATCGGCCGCAGGCTCGTCGATCTGGTTCTTCGACGGATCGGCGATCATCAGGATGATGTCGAGCACGTTGTCCGCCCTGCCCGCGTCGGTCGCGCGGCACAGGAAGATGTCCTTGCTCTCCGGACGGAACTTGTTCTTGAACTGGAGGTTGCCCTCGTCGTTGAAGATGTTCTGCTGGCGCAGGTCCTCGAGGATGCGCTCGACCTGCGGGTCGGCGTCCGGCGAATCGCCGAGCTTGCAGCCGTAGGTGCCACCGAGGCTGAACATCCGGCAGCCCTCGTCGCGCAGCATCTTGATGATGTTGACGATCGCGAATTCCAGGCCGCCGAGAGGCATGTCCGGACCGTAGAACTCGAGGTCCATGAGATAGGCCGCGCCGTCCGCCATCGGCGACACCAGGATCGCGTTCTGCAGCGTGTCGTCGACATAGGTCACGAACAGGCGGTGCTCGCGGTCCAGCGTGCCGGCGAGGATTTCCTCCTTCACCACCGGGATCAGCGGATTGACCATCGTGCGCGAGGCGCACCACAGGTCGATGATCGCGGCGATCGCCTCGGCGGTCTTGCGGTCGCTGCCGCAGATGTATTCTTCGGTGCGGCAGGCGCCGGCGTTCGAGAACTTGGACACCAGATAGCGCAGGCGGCGCATCTTCTGACCTTCCAGCGTGAACGACGGCAGGTCCAGCACCCGCTGCATCACGCCGAACGGCGTCGCGGAGAAGGTCTTGCCGCACATCGGCGGAAGCCGGTCTTCCGCGAACAGGTTGAACTGCAGGCCGTTGGCCTCGCAATGGCGATACAGCTCTTCGGCCAGCGGCAGGAAATGTTCTTCGGGGCCGGTGTAGCCGTAGGCCAGCAGGATGCCCTTGCCCTTGCCGCAGTTGAAATACCCCTTCTGCCCAGTGCCGAAGAACAGCAACGGCGCGATCGTCGCGGTGCCGCGCGACACCGAGGACTCGTTCTTGTAGCGATGGAAGATCTCGCGACGACGCTGGCTGAGATCGGGATAACGGTCGAGGTGGCGGATCGCCACCATCGCGGGCGCACGTTCGACCACGGGCGCGGGCGCGGGTGCGGCGATCGCGGCAGGTGCGGGCGCCGGTGCCAGCGAGGCAGGCGCAGCAGGCACGACCGGCGCAGGCGCCGATCCGTCGCCGAACTTGCGCATCAGCGTGTCCGCGTGCGACTTGACGAAATACCGCGCGAGATCGCGAACGTTGAAATTCTCGAACAGCAGGGTCTTCGGCAGCGTTCCGAAATCCTCTTCGAGCCGCTTGAGGATT
This sequence comes from Lysobacter sp. DMC97, assembly GCF_056313745.1. Classification (NCBI taxonomy): domain Bacteria; kingdom Pseudomonadati; phylum Pseudomonadota; class Gammaproteobacteria; order Lysobacterales; family Lysobacteraceae; genus Lysobacter; species Lysobacter sp. DMC97. Next base: position 148,488 of record NZ_JBQUZR010000001.1, read on the forward strand.
TTCAGGACAAGGAACGAATTGACGCCGAGCTCGCCGAAAGGCGTTTCCGCATCGAAAACGAGCGCGGTATCCGCGACTTCGCAGATCAGCGACTTCAGGTAGTTTTCGGTGCGTTCTTGCAGGGAATCTTGGTCCATCATCTTTCGGCAATCCTTGCGATCCGATCCTGGCGAGGGAAATCCCCCTCACCCTGAGGAATCATAATAAATCGAGTTTGGTATAACAACATTTCGGCGGAAAATGCAAATTGACAACGATTTCTCGGCCGAAACGACGGGATCATCCGCGATGGCGCCGGTGCGGCCTGCGAATGCTTGCAGATCGTTTGTTATATCGAGATGACAACTTTGCCACTTGCATGACCTGTCTCCACGTAACGGATGGCATCGACGACTTCCGAGAGCGGGAAGCGTCGACCGATGACCGGGCGAAATGCGCCTTGGGCGAGCAGATCGACGAGGGTCTTCAGGGCGGTGGCCGTGGTGTTGCTGCTGACGCAATTCCAGCGTTGGCGACGCGCGAAGAGCGACATCAGCATGACCCGCAGCGCGGGTCGCAGCGGGCCGAACAACCCGTTGGGGGCCGCGCTGCCGACCCAGACGAACCGACCGTCGGCGGCCAGCACGCGCCGGCACTGCCTGAGGCTGCGGCTGCTGACGAGATCGATGATCACGTCGTAGCGGATGTCTTCCGCGGTGAAGTCCTGTTGCCGATAGTCGATGACCCGATCCGCGCCGAGATCGCGCACCATCGCCGCCTTCTCCGCACTGCAGACCGCAGTGACGATGGCGCCGGCATGTTTCGCGAACTGCAGCGCATGGATGCCGATGCCACCGCCGGCGCCGTTGATCAACACCTGCTGGCCCGGGCGCAATCCGCCGAAATTCTGCACGGCGAACAACGCCGTGCACCCGGCGATCGGCAGCGAAGCCGCTTCCTCGAATGACAGCGCAGACGGCATCCGCGCCAGCTGGTCCACGGGAACGCAGAGATATTCGGCGAAAGCGCGCGTGAGGCCCGACAACGGCGTCGTCAGTTCGCCGAAGACGGCATCGCCGGGCCGCAGATCGGTCGTGGTGTCGCCGATCCTGTCGATCACCCCGGCGAAGTCCAGGCCCAGCCCGATGTTCTTCGGACGTCGCAGCCCGGTCAGGGCGCGAAACAGGTAGGGCCAACCGCGGAGCATGTAGACGTCCGCCGGATTGAGCGAGGCGGCACGCACGCGGATACGCACTTCACCCGGCCCGGGTTCGGGGACGGGCACGTCCTCGACCCGCACGCGGTCGGGCGAACCGTATTGCCGGTAGACGGCAGCCTTCATACGCCGCCTCTGACATCGGTTTCGATCTTGACGATCGTGCCCTGCGCGACCGCCACCAGCATCGACTCGCCGCCGCGCACGACGTAGAGCTTGCACTCGCACACCGCCTGGCGCAGCGCGAACGCCAGCACCGTCGCCTTGGCGACCAGCACATCGCCGATGGTCGGCATCACGTAGTTGATCTTGAACTCGGAGGTCACGCAGTTGCCGAGTACCGTCGCGCCCGCAAAAGTGAGGCAATTGTCGGCGAGGTAACTGACGACGCCACCGTGCACGAAGCCGTAGCTCTGCTTGAAATCCTCGCGGATGCGCAGCGACAGTTCGGCATAGCCTTCCGACAGTTCGCACAGCTCGGTGCCCAGCAAGCGACTGAACGGCTGCGAGACGAGGACGTGCTGACCTTTTTCGAAAAATTCACCCACCAGCGTATGTCCTTCCCTGATTTACTGCAGACGCGGATCGTTCAGGCCCATGCGGCCGAGTGCACCGGCACAGGTCTGAACGTCGCGACCGAACGGATTGATCACCTCCCCGAAGGACGCGCCGCTGCCGGCCGGGATGAGGTATTTGACGAACGTCGAGAGCGTGCCGCTCGGGCCAACGTCCACGAAATGGAAGTCGCCACGCTGCAGCAGGCCGCGCACGGTCGCATCGAAGGCGATCGGATGCCGGAACGTGGACCACAGCCGCTGCGGCCACACGCCCGGGTCGGTGTCGCGGTCGTACACGGCGCCGTCGCAGCAGGACACGAACGGGATGCGCAGCGGCTGGAAATCCTGGCGGCGTGCGAGTTCCAGGAACCTCGATTCCAGCGGCTGCTGCATCTCGGTGTGGAACCCGTAATTGACCGCCAGCACCTGATGCAGGATGCCCTCGCCCGACAGCACCTCGCGCAGGCGCTGGATGGCCGCGACCGGTCCGGTGACGACCTGGTGCCGGTCGAAGTTCCGCGCCGTCACCCAGCACCCCGCGAGCGCGTCGGCGTGGGTGTGCGCCAGATCCGGCGCATCGATCACCGCCAGCATCTGCGCCGCCGGGCTTTCGGCCTCGACCATCTTCGCGTACTCGACCGAGAACCGCAGGCCCTGTTCCAGCGACAGGGCGCCGCCGACGATCGCCGCGGCGAGTTCGCCGAGGCTGTAGCCGAGCAGGTACGCCGGTTTCGCGCCGGCCTCCATCAGCACCTTCGCGAGGCTGTATTCCAGGGCGCCCAGCGCCGGATTGGTGTACAGCAGGCGATCGAAGGGCCGGCTCTTGTCGTCGCCCCGATACAGGATCTCGCACAGCGAGCGACCGATCAGCGGTTCCGCGATTTCGTCGCAGTGATCCATCCACATCCGGAAACGCGGATGCCGGTCGTAGAGCTCCCGTCCCATGTGGTGGTACTGGGAGCCCTGGCCGGAGAACATGAAGACGACGGGCAGATCCATGGACGATCAGGCCACCGAAAGCTCGTCGAGGTCGAAGTAGCCGTTGAAGCCTTCCATGTAGACCGCGGCGCGATGGCCGAACAGCACGACGGCCGGCGTGCGCGTGGCCAGTTCGTCCTGCGCCATCGCCGTCGACTTGACGCGCGTGCCGACCGGATGACGGCTGTTCCACTCCGCGACCTTGCGCTCCGCGGCGGCGAACCGGTCGGCGCCGGTGCCGACCGGTTCGGCAGGCTTCGCGGCCGCGGCTGGCGCAGGCGACGCCACGGCGGCCGGCGCGGGTTCGCTCTTCGCCGCAGGCGCTGCAGGTGCCGGTGCGGGCGCGGGCGCAGCCTTGTCGGCGCTGGCCTTCGCGAGCTGCCGGATCTTGAGGATCATCTTCGCCAGCACGTCGCCGTGGCCGACCTCGACGAATTCCATGTCGTCGGCGCGCGACATCAGGTAATGGATCGAATCGCTCCACAGCACCGAACTGTGGATCTGCTTCGACAGGTACTCGACGACGGCGTTGTCCGGATACGGCTTCGCGGTCAGGTTCGCGATCACCGGGATCTTCGGCTTCGAGAACTTGCGCTTCTTGAGGAAGGCCTCGAACTTCTGCGCCGCCGGGATCATCAGCCGCGAATGGAACGCGCCGCTGGTGTTCAGCGGGACATACATCACCTTGTCGAAGTTGAAGATGTCCTGGCAGGCGGCGATGTCGGCGGACGGGCCGGAAATCACGGTCTGCATCGGCGTGTTGCAGTTGGCGATGTCGACGTTGACCAGGCCCTTTTCCTTGAGCAGGGTCTCGATCTGCTCGCGGGTGGCATTGACGATCGCCGCCATCGCGCCTTCGGTGGCCTGGCTCATCAGCTCGCCGCGCTTCTTCACCAGCCTCACGCCGGTCTCGAAATCGAAGCACTCGGCCGCCAGCAGCGCATTGAACTCGCCAAGGCTGTGGCCGGCCAGGAAGTCCGGGGCCCCGCTGTCCTTGACGCGCTTGTAGTACGACAGCGCGTTGACGACGAACAGCGCCGGCTGGGTGAACTGGGTCTTGCTCAGCTCCTTGCGCGGGTCGGTCAGGCACAGTTCCTTGATGGAATAGCCCAGTACTTCATCGGCCTTCGCGGTCAGCTCCGGAAACTCGTCGAACAGTTCGCCGCCCATCCCGCGCGCCTGCGAACCCTGTCCCGGAAACATGTAGGTCTTCATCGAATTCTCCTGAATGAAACGTGTGCCTTGCCAATGCAGACGATTGGTCGCGGCGCTATCGACAGCGCTCGAGACAGACCGCCGTGTTGATGCCGCCGAAGCCCATGCTCATGTTGAGCGCGCGCTCGATGGCGTGATCGACGGGGGACGCCCCCACCCAGCGGAACCCGTCGTCGAAAGGGTTCTCGAGATTGCGCGTCGGATGCAGCCGTCCGGCGCGCATCTGCAGCATGATCGCGATCAGTTCGACCAGGCCCGCGGCGGTCAGGCCGTGCCCGACCAGCGACTTGGTCGCGTTGATCCAGGCGTGGTCGAGTCCGCAGGCGCGCAGCGCCGCCAGTTCGGTCTCGTCGCCGACCCGCGAGGCGGTGCCGTGCGGGTTGACGTAGTCGATGGCGTCGGCCTCCAGGCCGGCCATCGCCAGCGCCTTCCGGATCACCGTCGACTCGCCTTCGAAGGACGGGTTCGGGTTGCGGTTGCCGTCCCAGGCCATCGCCCAGCCGGTCAGCGCCGCGTACGGCGGCGTCCCGTCCGGCCGTGGCGTGCCCTCGCGACGAATCACGACGGCACCGCAAGCCTCGCCGAAGATGAAACCGTCGCGGTCGCGGTCGAACGGCCGGCAGGCGAGCGCCGGTTCGTGGCCGAAACGATCCGAGCCCATGGCGCCCAGCGAGCGGAACGCCTGGCACTCGTAGAACGACAGGTCCATCAGCGCACCGAGCGCGATGCAAACGTCGACCTGCCCCGAGCGCACGGCCTCGATCGCCTGGATCGTCGCCAGCTGTCCGCTGGCGGATGCACCGCCGACGGTGATCGCCAGCCCGCGGATCCCGAACGTCTCGCTGCACAGGCCGCACAGGTCGGTGTCCATGAACGACATCGCGTAGGTCGGACGCAGGAACGCGACGTTGTCCTGGTACTTGAGCATCTGCTGCGCGAGTTCGCGCTGCTGGACGTTGGAACCGCCGACGATCAGGCCGATGCGCGCCGGATCGACCGCATCGAGCCCGGCGTCGTGCCAGGCTTCGTGCAGGGTCGCCACTGCGACCTGCGCCGACCACGATGCGTTGCGGAGCTTCGATGCCGGAATCGAATCCGGCACGCGCAACGCATCGATCTCGGCACCGATGAACGGCGCATCGCCCTCGCCCGCTTCGGGACGCTGGCGGCCCGCGCGCTGCATCGGCGCGAACCGGTGCTCACCGGCGAGCAGGGCGGCGGTGAACGCGTCGCGGCCCTGGCCGATCGACGTGGTCACGCCGATGCCGTCGACGACGAGGCGAGCGGGTGCGGAAGCCTGCATGCTCAGAGCCTTGCGTGCATCAGTCCGGCCAGCTCGCCCATGTTCTCGGCCTTGGCCAGCTCGATCATCGGCATCTTCAGCGACAGCGATTCGAGCGTCATCATGAGGATCTCGGAGCGGTCGATCGAATTGGCGCCGAGCGCGCGCAGCGAATCGGAGAACTGGAACGGATGGTCGTCGAGCCCGGGCACGACTTCCTTGGTATGGCCGGCGATGATGTCGAAGACGTCTTGTACGTTCATGCTGATGTCCTTTGAGGGCGATGGTCGGTGGATGCGCGGTATGCGCCCGTGGCCGACGTGAAACGAAAGGGAATGTGGGGACGGATCGACGATCAAGCTCCGAACAAGGTCGCGATCCTGGCCTTGACTTCCGGTTGGGCGAAGGTCACCCCGTGCATGGCGACTTCCTGCGCGATCGTCGCCGGCAGCGCCTCGCGCAGCGGTGCACTGAGGTGGTCCTTGAGCGCGACCAGCGACACGCGCGGCTTCTCGGCCAGCGTGTTCGCCATGTCGAGCGCGTGGGCCATGACCCGGTCGCGCGGCACGACCGGGAACGGCACGCCGCGCTGCTGCAGTTCCTCGCCGCGGTAGTTGTTCGCGGACAGCATCATTTCCGTGGCCAGGGCGATGCCCAGTTTCTGCGGCAGGATGAACGTCGCGCCCATGCCCGGGGTGAAGCCGTAGCGCATGAAGTTCGTGGTGTAGATGTTCTCGCGACCCAGCACGACCAGGTCGGCGAACAGGCCCAGCACGAACCCGCCGCCGATGCCGTGGCCCTGCATCGCCGAGATCACCGGCACCGGGCAATGCAGCGGCAGGCTGTAGAGGGCGCGGTCGGTGAACGCGCCGCGTCCGTCGGACAGGTTCAGCAACTGCTCCTGGGTGCCGCCGCTGGCGAAGTAGTTGTCGTAGCCGGTGAGGATCACGACCCTGCAGTCCGGCTGCCGCTCCACCTCCGCGAACGCGTCCATCAAGCCCTGGGTGATGGCTTCGGAAAAGGTGTTCTTGCTCACCCGGTCCTGCATCCTGATCTGCAGGACGTGCGGAGCGACGAACTGCAGGTCGACGGCCTTCTCCGTGCTCACGCCGCGCCTTCCCACGGGAACTGCCCCGTCTTCACGTAACGCGAGATGCGCTGCAGGTTCTCGACGTCGGTGAACACCTCGACGTTCGCGGCCAGCGCCTTCGGTTCGGCGGCGGCCAGCGAGCCCTCGATCGACGCCATATAGCGCTTGTAGCGGGCGATGCTGTTCTTGTTGAGGCGGCGCAGGCGCAGCAGGTTCTTGCGCAGCAGGTTCTCGCTGTTGTCCTCGAAGGCGTCGACCAGCCCCCATGCGTGCGCGGTCTGCACCGTCACCGGCTGGGTCGACAGGGTCATGGCGTTGGCCCGGGCGAAGCCGATCCGACGAATCAGGAACGGCAGGACGCAGGCCGGCATCAGCCCGAACAGCAGCTCCGACAGACTGAACACCGCGGCCGAATCGGCCAGCACGAGGTCGCAGGCGGCGACGAAGCCGATGCCGCCCGCATTCGCCTTGCCGCGGACGTGCGCGATCGAGACGAACGGCCCGGTGGCGAGCCGGCGCCACAGCGCGTACATCGGGCCGGGATCCTGCTGCGGCACGCCGTCATGGTCGAAGGTCTTCTGCAGCTCGGCGAAATCCGCGCCGAAGCAGAACACCTCCGGCAGCCCTTCGACCACCACGATCTTGGCGCGCGCGTCGCAGAGGTCCATCGCCGCGACGAACTCGGCGATCAGACGGTCGTTGATCGCGTTGTTCGCGCCGGGGCGATGGATCTGCAGATAGGCGATGTCGTCGTCGAACCGCACGCGCAGTTCGGTGAAGGCACTGGGATCCATCAACCGACCCACTCGTATTCGCGGTGGAATTCCTTGATCTCCTTCAGGAACAGCACCGGCTTGCCCATCGCGGTCCGGGCGCGGGAGATGAAGGTGTCGTCGAGCACGACGTTGCGGGTGCCGAACTTGACGGCGTTGCTGCCGACCAACAGGCGATCGTATTCCTCCATCGTCAGCTCGGTGCGGCGGTCGAGGTGTTCCTTGACGCCCATCTTGCGCAGGCGCTCCTGGCCTTCCTTCCGCGCGACGCCACTGAAGAACTCGGAGCAGCAGCCGGAGCCGTAGGAGAACGCGCCGATGCGCTTGGGCGTCTCGAAGTCGCCGTGCTCGATGGTGCTGAGGATCGCCAGCGACATGGTCGCGCCCATGATGTTCGCGATGCGCTGGCAATAGGCCATGCCGGGCAGGACGCGGTTCTCGAAGTCCTGTTCGATCTCGGCCGGCTTGGCGCGGACCATCTTGCGCATCATGTTGCGGTGCGCGCCCTTGACCATGCCACCGAACGGGCAGTGGTAGGCGATGTACGAGAAGGTCTTGGCGAAGTCCGCGTCCGGCACGCGCTTGCGGTATTCGAGGAAGCTGTTCTCGCAGCAGTCGAGGTACGACAGCAGCGACAGGTCGGAGTCGCCGGCGTCGCCATCGATGGTCGGGCGGCAGGTGTCCATCACCTCGTGGCCATAGTAGCCGTTGGCGCCGACGTCGACCTGGAAGATGTACGGCTGTTCGCTGATCAGCATCGCGACCGCACCCGAGCCGTTGCTGGGCTCGGCGAACGACCAGTCCGCGGTCAGCGCGTCGCCGCCCTCCTCGACCATGAAGCGCGAGATGTCGGTGGCGAGCACCAGCGCCTTCGCGCCCGGCGAGGCCTGCGACAGCACGAAGTTCACCGCCATCTGGATGCCGGCGGCACCGGAATAGCAGGCGTTCTTGATCTCGAACAGGCGGCAGTTGCGATTGAGGCCCAGCAGCGAGTGGCAGTAGGTGCTCATCGACTTGCCGAAGTCGAAGGACGACTCGGTGCAGGTGATCACCATCTCGATGCGGTCGCGCTCCTCGGGGCTCAGCGCATCCACGATCGGCTTCGCGGCGTTGACCGCGAAGGTGATGGGATCTTCGTACGGCAGCGCGACCGTCTTCTCCTTCATCAGCAGATTGTCGAACCGGGTGGTGTCGAGCTTGCGATGCTCGGCCAGCTTGCGGACGTCCAGGTACGCCGTGCCCGCGAAAACGTTCATTGCCTCGATGCCGACTGCTCTCATTACTGTTTCTCCAAACCTTGTAAGGTGTTGATTCCTGTCTTGCCCGCCGCGACCGTCGTCAGCAACGCCGGTCGTCGAGCAGAATCCGCCAATCCATCTTCGCGCCCTTCACCCAGAGTTCCGCGATCTTCTCGATCTCGCCGGTCTCGGCCAGTCGACGGATGAACTCCTGGCCGGCCTGGGTGTCGCCGATCTCGAGTTTGTCGCCGGCGCCGCTGCGGATCGAACCCCGGAACGCCTTGCGGTGATAGAAGTTGTCCTTTTCCTGCAGGAAGCCCTCCAGCAGCTCCTCGAATTCGTCGATCGTGCGGACGACGAAGGCCACGCGCTCCTGCATCTCGGTGCGGCCGGTCTGCAGCGTCCGGGCGATGCGGCGCAGGGTCTCGGCGCTGCGGTCGGTCTTCGCCAGGAATGCCGGATAGGCCTGCAGCGTGGCGTGCAGGGTGTCCGCGTTGCGCGCCGAAAACACCAGCAACTGCGGGGCGTCTGCGTCGTCGTCGTGCGCCGCGCTGCGATCGATGTATTCCTCGATCACGACGTGGGCGTTGGCGCCGCCGAAACCGAAGCTGCTGACGCCACCGATGCGCGTCTGCCCGGCCGGCACCTCCCAGTCGACCGCCTGCTGCGCGACGCGGTACGGCGTGCGGCGCAGGTCGATCAGCGGACTGACGGTGTCGCAGTGCAGGCTTCGCGCGATCTTCTTGTGGCGGATCTGCAGGATCACCTTGATCAGACCGACCACGCCGGCGCCGTATTCGAGATGGCCGATGTTGGACTTGATGCTGCCGAGATAGCACGGCGAGGACGCCTGCTTCTCGACCGCGGCGTCGGCATCCATCAGTTCCTTCGCGACCGTCTTCAGGCCGCTGATCTCGACCGGATCGCCCAGTTCGGTGCCGGTGCCGTGGCATTCGATGTAGCCCACGCGCTGGAAGTCGATGCCGGCGTCCTGGATCGCGCGCCGGATCACCGCCGCCTGCGCGTTCGGATTCGGCGCGGTCAGCGAGGTGGTGCGGCCGCCGTGGTTCTCGGCGGCGCCCTTGATCACCGCGTAGATGTCGTCACCGTCGCGCTGGGCCGCACGCAGCGACTTCAGCATCAGCGTGGCCACGCCCTCGCCGCGCACGTAGCCGTTCGCCTTGTCGGAGAAGGTCTTGCAGCGGCCGTCCTCGCAGAGCATGCCGGACTTGGCGAAGCTGATGTAGACGTCCGGCGCGAGCAGCGCGTTCACGCCGCCGATGATCGCGACCTGGCAATGCCCGCCGCGGATCGCCTGGATCGCGCGGTTCACCGCCACCAGCGAACTGCTGCAGGCGGTGTCGATGGGGTTGCTGGGCCCGTGCCAGTCCATGTAGTAGCTGATGCGGTTGGGTCCGACCGAGGACACGCTGCCCGTGACCGAGTAGGCCTCGACCGGCAGGTGCGCCGTCACGCTGACGTAGCTGGTCGGGCCGCAGCCCATGTAGATGGCGGTGTCGCTGCCCTTCAGGGTGTCGCCGCCGTAGCCCGCGTCCTCGAGGCATTCCCACACCGACTGCATCATGAGCCGCTGTTCCGGGCTCATGTACATCGCTTCCGCCGGGGAGATGCCGAAGAACAGCGGATCGAATTCCTTCATGCCGGAGATGAAGGAGCCCCAGCGGCTGATGCCCGGGTAATCGCGCCAGTCCCAGCGGTCCGCCGGGATCTCGCTGACCATGTCGCGCTCTTCGTCGAGCATCCGCCAGAACTCGTCCGGATTGTTCGCGCCGGCGATGCGGCAGCTCATGCCGATCACGGCGACGTCCTCGTCGCGATAGCTGGCGCGGTTGCGGTAGGCCTCGCGGAATCGGCGCGCGAACTGGGACACCGAGGCGCCGCCGGTCTCCGGCGCGCGTGCCGCCGGCCTGGCGGCGGCCGCGGCGGGAGCCGCTGCCGCATCGGCGACCTTGGCGCTGCCGACCGACAGCTTCCGGGTCATTTCCGCGCCATGGTTGTCGGCGAGGAACTGGCTGAAGCGCAGCAGGTTCGAGGCCTCGAACATCGCCGTCGGCATCAGGTTCAGGTCGTAGACGTGGTTCAGATGCGAGACGAAGCTGGAGATCAGGATCGAGTCGAAGCCGAAGTTGGTCCAGTCCTCGTTCTCGTTGATCTGGTTCGGCTTCATCTTCAGGTGCTGCGCGGCCTGCAGGCGCATTTCCTGCAGGATCTCGCGCTGCAGGCGGTCGAGATCGGCCGACGACTGCTGCGTCGCCGCCGGCGCCGCGGCCGCGACCGCCTTCGGCGGCGCGAACAGCGCGGCCTGCGCGCTCTTCTGCCCGTAGAGCGGCAGCAGGCCCGCATGCGGCGAGGCGATGGCCCGGCGCATGGCCTTCAGGCCTTCGGCGGTGGGCATCGGCTTGATCGCATAGGCGCGCGCCAGCGTCTCGCGGCTCGCGTCGTCGAGCTGCATCGCCCCCTCTTCCCACAGCGGCCAGTTGATCGAGACCGAGATCCCGCGGGCCTGCTGCGTGCGCACGCGCGCCGCGCGGGCCTCGATGTACGCGTCCATGTAGCCGTTGCCGGCGGCGTAGTCGAACTGGCCGGCGTTGCCGAGCGCACCGGCGACCGAGGAGAACGCGACGAAGACGTCGAGCGGACAGGCGGCGGTGGCGCGATCCAGGTTCTGGAGGCCCTGCACCTTGGGCGCGAGCACCCGCTCGATCGACGCGTCGGTCTTGTTGACCAGCAGCGCGTCTTCGAGCAGGCCGGCGGCGTGCACGACGACGTCGATGCCGGGGAACTCGGCCACGATGGCTTCAAGCTCTTCGAGCTTGGCGATATCGCAGCGACGATGGACCACGGTCGCGCCGAGCGCCTGCAGCGCTTCGATGGCCGCGTTCTCCGCCGTGTCCGGCGTGCGCCGGCCCAGCAGGATGAGCGTGCTGCCCTTGCTGCGTTCGGCGATGTCGCGCGCGACCAGCAGACCGAGCGCGCCGAGGCCGCCGGTGATCAGCGCGGTGCAGCCGTCGCGCCAGGCGAACTCGGCGCCCATGTCGGCGTCGGCGTCCTGGAATTCCAGGGCCACGTACTCGTCGCCGGACTTCAGGCGGAAGTCGATCTGCGAATGCTCGATCGACATGGTCTTCATCGCCGCCCACAGGCCGCGCGACAGGCGATCGTCCGCGGCAGTGTGCAGTTCCAGCAGCGCGGGGCCGCCCTTGTCCTGCGCCAACGCCTGCGCGGCCGCGAGCAGCGCGTGGGTCGTGGCGACGTAATCCTCGCCTGCCTGCACCACACGCACGTTGCGATCCCCGGCGGGCGGCGGCGTCGCGACCTTCCAGACCGGCCGACGGAAGTTGAGCGTGTCCTGCCTGGCGTTGAGATCGATCTCGCGGGTCTGGAAGCCCTCGATGATCACCAGCACCCGGCCGTGCTCGTCAGTGGCGGTGTAGTGGAAGCCGTCGGCGCGCTTGCGCGCATGCACGAACATCGTGTCGACGAGCGCATCGACGACCAGCGTGCTGGTCACCGCGAACGGCACCACGTTCGCTTCCGGGTTGTCGACCAGCGCAAGGCCGCTCTGGATGATGCTGTCCAGCGCACCCGCGTCCATCGCCATGCCGCGCGCGGACGAGCCGGGCAGACGGACCTTCGCGAAGCCGTCGTTGCGGTCCTCGGACATGAAAATGTCCTCGACGCCGCGATGCGACGGGCCCAGCTCGACGCCGCGGTTGCGGTAGGTCTGGTAGAACGCGGCCTTCGTCGGGCCCGGCCTGGAGCAGAGCGCACGCAGCGCGGCCAGATCCACGTGACGTTCGTAACCCTTGGCGGCCAGGTAGTCGGCGGTCTTCTGCACCGACACGCGCGACTGGAAGTGGACGCCCTGCTCGGTGCTCACCTCCACGCCGAACTGGCCGGGGCCGCCCGGATAGACCCGGATCGTGACCGTGCGCGGGTCCTTCACCGTCAGCGCGTTGACGAACACGCTGTCGCCGAGCACCAGCATCGTGCCCTCCTCGGGCGGCGCCGAGGCCGCGACCGCGGCGCGGGCGATCTCCAAATAGGCCATGCCGGGCAGGATCTTCTGCCCCTGGATGATGTGGTCGGCAAGGAACGGCTCGCTGCCGTCCAGGACCGCGCGGAATTCGCCGATCGGGTAGTCGCTGGGCTTGTCCATCGATGCCGTCGCGTTCATGGGTTCACCGCCAGGGAAGACGCGGCGCGATCGCCTGCGGCATCGCTGCGGAGCGGTGCCGTCGGCACTAGGGCGCGGACGTGGAAATGAGTGATCTTCACGAGCGATTCGCCGCTTTCGCTGAGGATGTGGATGTTGAACTGGAGGATGCCGGACCCGGCGCCGTGCGCGTCGCCGACCCGCTCGACCAGCGCATGGCAGTGCGGGGTGAGGCTGCCGAGGATCTCGATCTCGTCGATCGCGAACGGCAGGTGCGGCACGCCGCCTTCTTCCGTCGCGAGCAGCGCGACCACGGCCTGCAGGGCGCCGTCGATCAGGGTCGGATGCAGCACGTACTGCTCGAAGTCCTTCGACAGCGACGGATCGAGCACCAGCTTGGCCAGCGCGCAGCCGTCGCCGATCGCGACGCTGTCGATCACCCGGAACGTCGGGCCGTAATCGAAGCCGAGGTTCTGGAAGATGCGGTAGTAACGCTCGCCGTCGCGGGACTCGCCGCAGCGGTGCCGCCATTCCGCCAGCGAAGGCCGTGCGGCGGCTTCCGAGGCCGGGTTCTGGTCGAACAGCGCGCGGCCTTCGCAATGCAGCACCGTCTCCTGATCGTCGTCGACGGTGGTGATCGCGAATTCCGCACCGCTGCCGACGCCGGACTTGCTGCGCAGGCCGATCTTCAAGTCCTGCGGCGGCTCGGTCAGCGACAGCGGCTGCACCCAGTAGATGTCGCGCAACCGGCGCACGCGGCGCTGGCCGGCGATGCTGGCCGCGACGCAGGCCATTTCCAGGAACCCGGCGCCCGGGAACACCGCCTGCCCCTGGATCCGGTGATCGCGGGCGTAGTAGCGGTCGCCGTCGAGCGCGGCGGCGAAGCGGATGCCGTCGAGGGTCGAGACGTTGTGCGAGATGAGCGGATGCAGGCGCGCCGGAGCGGCTGCGGCCGGCGCCATCTCGGCGGTCGCGAAGTCGACCACCCAGTGGCGTTCGCGGGCGAACGGATACACCGGTGCGGCGACGACATGCCGGACCGACCCGTCGTCGAGGCGCGCCCAGTCGACCTTGCCGCCCTCGATCCAGAAGGCGGCGAGCCCGGCGTGATCGCGTGCCGCACACAGCGCCTGCATGCGCTCGCGCTGTTCGCGCGAAGCGAGGGCGGCGCGCGGATCGACACGCCCCTGCCACAGCCGATCGCGGCCGGCGACCAGCGTCGCGTCACCGTCCAGCCAGCGCTGCAGGGTCTGACGCAGCTGCTGCGCACTCGTGACGACCAAGGCCAGGCGTTCGGGCATGGCTTCACGACCGATCTGCAGCGTGTGGCACAGGGCGGCCACGTCGCAGTCCGGGTTGAGCGCCAGGAAATCGACATGGCGCCAGGCGTACTCTCGCAGGCGTTCGGCATTCATCGCCGACAGCACGAACAGCGCATCGCCGCCGCGGGCCGGGGTCGCGATCGCGCGACCTTCGGCGGGCAGGTACTCCTCCAGCACCGCGCAGGCGTTGACGCCACCGGCACCGAACGCATTGACCAGCGCCCGACGCGGGACGCCCGCGGGCGATTCCCACGCCGTCAGCGACGTCTGCAGGTAGCACGGCGCGCGCGCGAAATCGATGTCCGGATTGACGGTGTCGGCATGGATGCTGGGGGCGATCTGCCGGTGCCGGAACTGCATCAGGACCTTGGCGATGCCGGCGATGCTGGTCGCGGACTCGGCGTGGCCGATGTTGGCCTTCAGCGACGCCAGCGCGCAGAAGCCGGTCTCGCTGGTCTGCTGCGCGAAGGCCTGGGTGATGGCCGCGACTTCGAGGCTGTCGCCCATCCGCGTGCCGGTGCCGTGGCCTTCGATGAAGCCGATCGAGCGCGCCGGCACGTCGGCCTGCGCCAGCGCCTGCGCGATGACGTGCGCCTGCGAGTTCGGATTCGGCGTGGCGTAGCCGTTGGAACGCCCGCTGTGGTCGTAGGCGCTGCCGCGGATCACGCCGTAGATGCGATCACCGTCGCGCTCGGCCTGGCGCAGCGGCTTGAGCACGAGCGTGCCGACGCCCTCGCCCGGGATGAAGCCGTCGTCGCCCTCGCCATAGCTGCGGCACTGGTCGCCGAGCGCGAGCATGCGGCGATGGCAGAACGACTGGTACTTGGCGGGGTGCAGGTACAGGTTGACGCCGCCGGCCAGTGCGAGCTGGCACTCGCGACGACGCAGGCTTTCGCAGGCGAGGTGCACCGCGACCAGCGACGACGAGCACGCGGTGTCGATCGGCATGCTCGGTCCCTGCAGATCGAACGCGTACGACACCCGGTTCGCGATCGACCACGGCATGCCGCTGGGCGTGACCATGCGGCCGCGCTGCCAGGCTTCCGGGGCGAGCAGCTGGTACGTGTTGGTGGTCACGCCCACGAACACACCGACGTCGGCGCTCTTGCCCTTGGGATAGCGCTGCTTCAGGCGTTCGCGGGTGTAGCCGGCGTCCTCGATCGCGGACCAGGCGGACTGCAGGAAGCGACGCTCCTGCGGATCGATGATCGCGGCCTCGGCGTCGGCGATATTGAAGAAGCCGGCGTCGAACTTGTCGAAGTCCTCGATGAAGCCGCCCCACTTGCAGTAGATCTTGCCGTTGTCCGACTGCGCCGGATCCGGGTCGTAGAACTCGGCGTAGTTCCAGCGGTTCTCGGGCACGAGCTGGATGAGATCGGCGCCGGAGCGCAGGTGTTCCCAGAGCGCGTCGAGGTCGTCCGCCTGCGGGAACTGGGCGTGCACGCCGATGATCGCGATCGGTTCGGCGTGCGCCGGCACCGCTTCGGCGACGGCGACCGGCAGCGGCGCGGCCAGCGCGACCGGCGCATCGACGGCAGAGGCCGGCGGCGCAGTCGGGGCCGGTGCCGTCGCGGCGGGCGACGCATCGGTGGCGACGGCGAAATGACGGGCCAGGGCCACCGTCGCATGGTCGACGAGGTAGGCCGCGAGATCGGCGACGGTTTCGTATTCGTACATCAGGGTCTTCGGCAGATCGCCGAGATCCTGTTCCAGCGTGGCGTTGAGGCGACCGATCATGATCGAGTCGAAACCGAAGGCCTCGAAGCGTTCGTCGACATCGATCTGGTCGACCGGGATGCGGGTTTCCGCGTGGACCAGCCCGCTGACGTACGCCCTCGCCCGCGCCAGCAGCGCATCGCGGTCGGGCGATGCCGTGCCGGACGCGACGACGGGCGCCGGCGCGCCGGCCGATGCGGCGGCCGCGCCGGCCGGGTCGCAGTGCGCCGCGATCTTCGAGGCGTAGCCATACAGCGCCAGCGCCCGCGACAGATCGGACCGCAGCAGCGTGTCCCAGTAGCCGATGCCGATCTCGGTCGGCACCGCGCTGAGGCCGGTGCGGTCTTCGGTGCGCTGCAGGTCGGCCGCGGACAGCTGCATGCCGCCCTCCAGCCAGTATGGCCAGGCGATCGAGAGGCTCTTGCCGAAACGCTGGTCGCGGACACGGGCGCGTTCGCGATGCTCGGCGAAGGCGTCCATGAAGGCGTTGGCGTAGGCGTAATCGGTCTGGCCGACGTTGCCGAAACTGCCGGCGCCGGAGGAGAACAGCACGAACAGGTCCAGCGGCTCGTCGGCGGTCAGGCGGTCCAGGTGCAGGGTGCCCTGCACCTTCGGCGCCAGCACGCGACGGAAGCGCTCGCGGTCCTTGCGGATCAGCAGCGCGTCATCGCTGACGCCGGCGCTGTGGATCACGCCGTTCAGCGCACCGAAGCGCGCCTTCGCCCCCGCGACCACATCGCGGGCGCGATCGGCGTCGGTGACATCGGCCTGCAGGTAGATCGCCTCGGCACCGAGCGCCTGCAACTGCTGCAGCTTCTGCTCGCCGGCGGCATCGAGCGCCGAGCGGCCGGTGAGCACCAGCCGCGCGCGGTAGCGTTCGGCCAGATGACGCGCGAACAGCAGGCCGAGCCCGCCCAGTCCGCCGGTGATGAGGTAGACGCCGCCCTGCTTCAGCGGCACGTCGCCGGTCGACGAGGCCGACAGCGCCTGTTCGGCCAGCACGCGGACGCGACGCTGCGCGTGGGCACCCTCGCCCGCACGACGACGTACCTCGACCTCGTGCCGCGACGGCGCCTGCAGCTCCTCGACGATCGCGGTGACCGTGTCGATGGCGCGGCTCGCGGGATCGGCGTCGGTGGCGACACCGGGTTCGAGCGCAAGCACGCGCCCCTGGTAGCGGCTGTTCTCCAGCGCGAGCGAACGATGGAACGCGGCGAGGGCCTCGCAGGCCGCGAGATCCGCGCCCTCGTCGGCATGGAAGCACGACAGCAGCGCGGTCGTTCCCTTCTGCGCGCCGGCCGCCGAGAGGGCCTTGCACAGCCCGAACACGGCGTCGACACCGACCTGCAGCGCGCGTTCGGCGGCGCTGCCGTCGGCCTCCATCGGCAGGCGTGCGCCATCGGCGTTGTGGATGACGTGGGTGGGCACGTGGCCCGCGGTGCGGAGCGCGCCCAGCAGCGAGTCGAACTGCCCCGGCTGCGAGGCGTCGACGGTGAAACGGTCCGGCCCGTCCTGGACGAAGGCGCCCTCGCCCAGGCGGGCCAGCACGATCGCCTTCAGCGGCGCGGCGGCATGCAGGCGCGCGCGGATCTGCTCGAACAGCCGGTCGTCGGTGTCGAGGACCAGCAGCACGTCGTCGGCGCCGAAGGCGACCCGTTGCGCGGGCAGCGCGGCGTCGCGCCACACCGGCGCGTAGTAGGTCGCCCGCCTGGCTTCGCCGGCCACGACCGGCGCGGCGGCCGGCTGCGCCACGGCGATGGCCACGGGCACGGGGGCGGCAGGCGCCGGCAGCGGCTGCGGCCAGTAGCGCTCCTTCGCGAACGGATAGCCGGGCACCCGGTGCACCTTCCGCGGCTGCGCATCGCGGTGGTACGCGACCCAGTCGATCTCCGCGCCCTCCACCCAGCGCGCGGCCAGTGCAGTGGACTGCACCGCGCCTTCGCGGCGGAGCAGCGCGGCGGCCTCTTCGGTCGGAATCGCCGTGTCGTGCGTGCGGGTCACGCTGCCGCGCTGTCCGCTCGGACGACCGGCGAGGAAATCGCGCAGCTGCGACTGCAGGTCGGCGATGCTGCCGGCCAACCATGCGGCGCGTTCGCGCATCGGATCGCGACCCGTCTGCAGGGTCCAGGCGAGGTCGCGCAGGTCGAGGCCGCGCTCCTCGCGGTCGAGGAAGGCGAGCAGGTCCCGCACCATCGTCTGCAACTGGTCGGCGGTGCGCGCGGACAGCGGCACCACGCAGGGCTGCGGGCGCACTGGTTCACGGCGCAGCGTGGGCACGTACTCCTCGATCACCACGTGCGCGTTGGTGCCGCTGAAACCGAAGGCGCTGACCGCAGCGCGACGCTTGCGGCCGGAGGCCGGCGTCCACGCATGCGCGCTGCGGCTGACGTAGAACGGGGACGCGCCGAAATCGAACAGCGCGTTTTCCTGCTGGAAGTTCACGTTCGGCGCGAGGGTGCCGCTGCGCAGGCTGAGCAGCACCTTGTGCACGCCCGCGACGCCGGCCGCGCCGGAGGTGTGGCCGAGGTTGGTCTTCACCGCACCGAGGGCGCAGGCGTTGCGCTTGCCGCCGTGTTCCTTGAACACGGTGGACAACGCTTCCAGCTCGATCGGATCGCCGAGCTTCGTGCCGGTGCCGTGGGTCTCGACGTAGTTGATGGTCGAGGCGTCGATGTCGTAACGGCGATAGACGTCGCGCAGCAGCTCGATCTGGCTGTTGACGCTGGGCGCGGTGATGCCGTTGGTCTTGCCGTCCTGGTTGATGCCGGAGCCGATGATGACGCCGTAGATCTCGTCGCCGTCGCGCTCGGCATCCGAAAGGCGCTTCAGCACGACCGTGCCCACGCCCTCGCCGGGCACGAAGCCGTCGGCGCGGTTGTCGAAGGTCTTGCACTGGCCGTCGCGCGAGAGCATGCCGGCGCGGCACATGCCGAGGTAGGACTCGGGGATCAGGTAGAGGCTGACGCCGCCGGCCAGACCCATGTCGATCTCGTGGTTGAGCAGCGCCTGGCTGGCGAGGTGGATCGCGACCAGCGACGAGGAGCAGGCCGTGTCGATCGGGATCGCCGGCCCCTTGAGGTTCAGGTGGTAGGCGACGCGGCCGGCACCGATCGCGAAGCTGTTGCCGGTGGTCTCGACGTTGAGCGGATTGCCCTTCGCCAGCAGCAGCGAATACTCGCTGCTCATGATGCCGAGGTAGACGCCGCACTTGCGATTGCTCAGCGCCGCGCTGGAATAGCCCGCATCCTGGAAGGCGCGGTAGCTTTCCTGCATGAACAGGCGATGCTGCGGATCCATGACCTCGGCCTCGGACGGCGAGATCTGGAAGAACATCGGGTCGAATTCCTCCGCGTCGTCGAGCATGCCCAGCCACTTGCAGTAGACCTTGCCGGGCTTGCCGGGCGTGGGGTCGTAGTAGGCGGACACGTCCCAGCGCGACGGCGGGATTTCGCGGATCGAGTTGCGGCCTTCGATCAGGTTGAGCCAGAACCGTTCGAGGTTGTCGGCACCCGGGTAGCGCCCGGACATGCCGACGATGGCGATCTTCTCCGCGATGCGTTCGACGACATGCACAGGCTGCGCGGACGCAGCGACACCGGTCGCGGCCGGCAGGCTGCGCGAGCGGCGATGCAGCGCGTTCTGCGCGACGGGCGCCGCGGGGACGAAGCCCGGCAGCGGCGCGGGCGCGGGCATCGGCACCGCCATCGCGACCGGCTGCGACGGCGCCGCGACGGGCGCAGCCGTCTCGGTGGCGACCGGCTGCGGGAGGCTATCCGGCGGCAGCTTCGCGAGTTCCTCGTGGACGAAGCGCGCGAGCGCATGCAGGTTGGAATAGTCGTAGACGCGGGTCGCGGAGATCTCGAGCCCGTAGGTCTTGTTGATTGTCTTGACCCACTCGACGCCGACGATCGAATCCAGGCCGAGGTCGACGAACGACTTGTCGTAGTCGATCGCGGATTCGTCCAGATACAGGGCCTGCGCGAGACTGCCGCGCAGTTCCGGCTTCAGCGATTCGGCGGTATGGCGGCTGGCGGGCGCGGACGGTGCGCGCGGCGGCGCGGCGACCACCGGCGGATCGAAGGTCGGCAGATCGAGCACGACGCTCGGCACTGCGGCGGCCGCGGGCACGGGGGCCACGGGGACGGACGCGGCTGGCGCGGGCTGCGGAAGCGACGGCGTCGCCGGCGCCGTCTTCGCGGCGGCCTGCGGCAACTGGCTTTCGACGTAGACGGTCAGCGCCGCGAGGTTCGCGTAGTCGTAGACGCGGGTGGCGCCGATCTCGAGGCCGAGCGCCTTGTTGATGCTCTTGACCCATTCGACGCCGACGATGGAATCCAAGCCGAGGTCGACGAACGGGCGATCGTCGTCGATGCTCGCTTCATCGAGATACAGCGCCTGCGCCAGCGACGTCTTGAGCAGCGCGCGCACGTCGACGCGCGCATTCGCGGTGGCGACGGACGGGGCTGCCGCGACCGGCACGGACGCCGGGAGCGGCGTCGAGACAGACGTCGAGACGGGCGCGGCCGGCGCCTGCACCGAGGCGGTCGCGTCCAGCGCGGCGAGGCGCGAGGCGCTGGGTTTCGGCTGATGGCGGCCGACCACCGAGGGCACCGAGACCGGCTCGGCCAGCGTGATCGCGTTGGGCTTGCCCAGGATCGGCGCATCGAGCACGACGGCGAGCGGCATGGCGGCTGCGGGCTGCGCCACGACATCGGCCGCACCGGCCGGCACGAACCCGCGCCAGCGGAGGGCGACGACGCCGTTGGCGTCGCACCAGTCCATGTCGAGCGTCGGCGTGTCGCCGCCGCTCCAGCGCAGCCACACCCACGTCGGCGAACCGCTGGCCGACAGCACCGCCAGCGAGGCGAGATCGCGCGGCACGAGGCGATCGAGTCCCAGCAGCGGCGCGAGCGCGTCGAACACGCGATCGGCGAACGCGGGATCCAGCAGCAGGCCCGGCGTGGGCACCAGGCGCGCGTCGGTGGCGGCGATCAGCCACTCGCCTGCCCCGCTCCACACGCGCCAGTCGGCCGGCGCGCGATCGCTCGGCCAGGCCGTCGCGGACATGCGGGCCGCGAGCGCGGCGAGATCGAGCCGCTGGCCGGCATCCGAGGACGCCAGCTCGCCGCTGCCCTGCGCATGCACGCAGTCATCGCCGCTGTAGAGGTCGAAGTCGATGCCGCCGGTCGCGGACGGGAACAGCGCGATGTGCAGCGGCCGCGTGCCGTCGGCGACGAAGGGCGACGCGAACCGCAGCGCGCCGAGTTCGACCGCGGTGGTCGCCGTAGGCTCGCGCCGCGCGCAGGCCAGCGCGGCCCGCGCCATTTCCAGCAGCAGCGAGGACGACAGCCCGGCCTCGCCGGCGCCGGTCGCCGGGAACACCGACGAGAAGCGCAGCTGGTCGAGATCCGAGGTGTTCTCGTGCAGCAGCGGGTGCAGGACCGAGGCGCCCTGCACCGCGGGCTTCGGCCCGATGTGCGCGAACAGGCCCACGGTCGGGTCGATCCAGTACTTGTCCTTCGCGAACGGATACGTCGGCAGGTGCATGCGACGCGGCGGATGCTTGCCGTGGAACTTGCGCCAGTCCAGGTCCAGGCCTTTCGACCACAGCTCCGCCAGCTTGGGCAGCTTGCGCTGCGCGATCCATTTGTCGAGGACGGCCTCGTAGTCGTCGTCGGCGACGAACAGGGCGAGCATCTCCTTGTTCGCCTTGATCTGGCCGCGATAGGCGCCGGTCGCGTCGTCGTCGAGGAGCGCGCTCAGGGCCTCCTGCAGATGGGCGGCGGAGTCGACGACGAACGCCAGGCGCTCCTCCATCGCTTCGCGGCCGACCTGCAGCGTGTACGCCAGCGAGGCGAAATCGATCGCGCGTCCGGCATCCGAGGCTTCCTGCAGCAGGAACAGCAGGTCGCGGACCTTCTGCATCAGCTGCTCGGGCGTGCGCGCCGACAGCGGCACGATCGCCGGAAGACCGTCGGCAGCCTGCGCCTCGGGCGCGACGTATTCCTCGATCACGAAGTGCGCGTTGGCGCCACCCGCGCCGAACGAAGACAGGCCGGCGATGCGCGGCATGCGCTTGCCGCCGACGACCGGCGCTTCCCAGTCGCGCAGGCGCTGGTTGACCTCGAACGGCGTAGGGCCGAAATCGATGTTCGGGTTCAGCCGCGCCGAGTGCAGCGACGGCACGATCTGGCGGTGCCGCATCTGCAGCACGACCTTGGTCAGGCCGGCGATGCCCGCCGCGGATTCGCAATGGCCGATGTTCGACTTCGCCGAACCGATCAGGCAGAAACCCGTGTCCTGCGTGTGCTCGCGGAACGCCTTCGACAGCGCCGCGATCTCGATCGGATCGCCCAGCTTGGTGCCCGTGCCGTGCGCTTCGATGTAGCTCACGTGGCGCGCATCGACGCCCGCATCACGCAACGCATCGGCGATCACCGCCGCCTGCGCCTGCGGGTTCGGCACCGTGTAGCCGTTGGTCTTGCCACCGTGGTTCAGCGCGCTGCCGCGGATGATCGCGTGGATCGCGTCACCGTCGCGCTCGGCATCGGACAGGCGCTTGAGCACCGCCACGCCCACGCCTTCGCCCGGGATGTAGCCGTCGCCGCCTTCGCCGAAGCTCTGGCAGTGGCCGGCGCCGGAGATGAACTGCCCGGCGCTGAGCATGCTGTACTTGTCGGGATGGATGCTGAGGTTGACGCCGCCGGCCAGCGCCATGTCGGTGCGACCGAGGCGCAGGTCCTGGCAGGCGAGGTGGATCGCGGTCAGCGACGACGAGCACATGGTGTCGAGCGTCATGCTCGGCCCGTGCACGTTCAGCGCGTAGGACACGCGGTTCGCGATGCTGGCGAGGCTACCCGACCGGTTGTACTCGCCGTACATCACGCCGGCGTACACGCCGACCTGGCCCGGCAGGCCGTTCGTGCGCGGCAGGCGCAAGCTCTTGCGCGAATAGCCGGCGTCCTCGATCGCCATCCACGCGTGCTGCAGGAACATGCGCTCCTGCGGATCGATGTACGGCGCTTCGCGCGGCGAGATGTTGAAGAACTGCGGATCGAACTCGTCGGCGCCGCTGATGAAACCGCCCCACTTGCTGTAGTGGCCCGGCTGCTCGCGGTCGTCGGTGTAATAGTCGCGCCAGTTCCAGCGTTCGGCCGGGATCTCGACGATGCAGTCGCGTCCGTCGTGCAGGTTGCGCCAGAACTCGCGCAGGCTCTCCGATTCCGGATAGCGGCCGCTCAGGCCGACGATGGCGATCGACTCGGACGCCGTCGACGACGCGGACGGGCCGCGGCGCAGCAACACGCCCGGTGCGGCGGCCTTGCCGCGCAGCGTCGGCTTCACGGCCTGGCGCACCGCGGCTGGTTCGGCGGTGGCCTGCACCGCCGGCGAGGCGGTGGGCGCGGCTGCAGCCGGCGTGCCGGCGGCCGGGGCAAGCAGGGCCTGCAGGCGTTCGGCATGGGCCTGCACCAGGTGTTCGCTGAGCGCGGCGATCGTCTGGTATTCGAAGAACAGGGTCTTGGGCAGCGGGCCGAAATGCTTTTCCAGCTTGGCGGTGAGATTCATCGCCAGGATCGAATTGATCCCGTAGCTCTCGAGCGCTTCCTGGATGTCGATCTGGTTCGCGGCGATCTTCAGCACCGGCGCGAATTCGCGGCGCAGGAAATCGCGCGTCCGCGCCAGCAGATCGCCGGCCGGCGCGCTGGCGGCCGCCTCGGTCGCGGTCGCGGCAGGCAGCGGCTCGCGCGCCACGGCAGGGGCCGGCGCTTCCACGCGCGGCGCGGGCGGCGTCGGCGCATCGAACAGCCGGCGCAAGCGACGGGCGTCGCCTTCGATGGCGAACACCTGCGCGTGCGGCGATGCGAGCGCCCGACGGAAGACCGCCAGTCCCGACGCACTGCGCATCGGCACCATGCCGGTCTGCGCCTGCAGCCAGCGCACGGCCTCGGGGTCGGGGCGCATGCCGCCCTCGTCCCACAGCGGCCAGTCGATCGACACGGTCCGACCGCTACGTTCCTGCGCGACCACGCGCGCGGCGCGGGCGGCCGCGAAGGCGTCGAGGAAGCCGTTCGCGGCGGCGTAGTCGGCCTGGCCGACGTTGCCGAACGCGGCCACGCCGGAGGAGAACAGCGCGAAAAAGTCGAGATCGAGCCCGGCGGTGGCGGCGTCCAGATGCCAGGTGCCGCGGACCTTGGGCGCGAGCACCGCAGCCGCGTCCTGCACGGTTTTCTTGAGGATGACTTCGTCGTTGCGGGTGCCGGCGCAGTGCAGCACGCCGCGGATCGGACCGATCTCGCGACCGACCGCGTCGACGACCTGCGCGCACTGCGCGGCGTCGTCCAGATCCAGCTGGCGGTAGTGAACGCGATCGCTGTGGACGCGACCGACGCCGTCGCCGCCTTCGAAGGCGCTCGCGAGCCGCGCGCGGAGGGCCTCGTCGTCCACCGAACGACCGGTGAGCACGACCTGCGCGCCGCCGGACTGCGCCAGGATCTCGCGTGCGAACAGCACGCCGAGACCGCCCAGGCCGCCGGTGAGGAGATAGACGCCGTGTTCGCGATACGGCGACTCGCCCGCGTCGGCGATCGACGGCAGCACCGTCCAGACCTGCGCATGGCGACCGTCCGCGGCGCAGCGCAACTGCGCGAGATGCGGCCTGGCGGCGGCATCGGCGAGATCGGCAGCGAGCCGCTCGGGCGTGGCCTGCGGGTCGACGAGGACCAGTTGGGTCGTCAGCGCCGGATTTTCCAGCGTCGCGGTGCGCAGCATGCCGCCCAAGCCGGCCAGCAGCCGGCCTTCCGCGGTGTCCGCGATCACGCACTGCAGCAGCGTGCGTGCGCCAGCATGCTTCAGCGCGTCCTGCAGGCGTTCGAACACCTGCAGGGCGATGGATTCGTAGCGCTGCGCGGCATGGTCGCCGGCCGTCGCGGCCAGCGCTTCGATGTCGGCACTGGCCAGCTTCGCCGCCAGCCCATCGCGTCCCGGCACGTCGCACAGCAGCACGCGCACCCGGGCGAAGCCCGCGGCGGACGCGGGCTCCACCGACGGCAGCGCTTCACCCCAACCCGGCACCGCGATCAGGGTTTCGGCCGCGCCGGCCTCGGCAAGCGCCGGAACGCTGCGGGCCTCGAAGCGCCGCGCGCTGAAGCCGCGCATCTGCACGCAGAGATTGCCGTGTTCGTCGCAGAGATCCAGATCCAGCGTCAGCTGGGCGGTGTCGGTCGAGGCGCCCTCGGCGCGGCGCACGAACACGTACGGACGCGCGCCGCAGTCGCCGAGGATGCACAGCGATTCGAGCGCGAACGGCAGCATCGGGTCGCCCGGGACCACGCCGCGTTCGCCCAGGCCGAGCGCGGCCTGCAGTGCGCTGTCGATCAGCGACGGATGCAGGACGTAGGCGGCGTTGTCCTGGCCCGCCAGACTCTCGGGCAGCGCCAGTTCGCCGAGCACCTGGCCATCGCCGCTGTCGAGATGGACGATGCCGCGGTGCGCGGGACCGTATTCGATGCCGATCTGCGCATAGGTGGCGTAGACCGTGCCCGCGTCCCAGTGGTCGCGGGTCATCGCGGCGCGCACCTGGGCCAGATCCAGCGGCGCGGCGTCGACGGCGTCGTAGAAGCGCACGCGACCGGAGGCGTGCTCGGCAGGGTGTCCGGTCGCCGCGTCTTCGCTGAACACGCGGAATTCGAGGCAGTCCTCGCCGGCATCGATGTCGATCAGGATCTCGCGCTCGCTTTCGACCGCGAACGGCGACAGCCACAGCACGTCCTCGAACGCCAACAGCGCGCCGTCGGCGAGTTCCGGCACCGCGTCGACGACCGCCGCGCGGGCCATTTCGAGATAGGCCACGCCCGGCAGCACGCCGACCGCAGCGCCCGAGGGCATCCGTACGCGATGGTCACGCAGGAAGAACTCGTCGCCGCGCAGATGCGTGCGATAGCGCTGCTGCGTCAGGGTCGAGACATTGCGATGCACGAGCGGATGCAGTTGCTCGGGCGCCGTCCTGCGCACGGAAAACTGCCTGATCAGCTCCAGCGCACCGGCTTTCCCGAGGCGCTTGCTTTTCAGCTCGCTCACAACGTATTCGACGAAATCCACCATGACATCCGATCTCTAGAGTTTCCTGGATCGCGGCCTCTTGCCGCGAATCTGTGCTGCATGCCGCCTGTTTGACGCTTGATGCCGTGCCTTCAGGCCAACCGGTCCCGGCTCGCGCCGGGCGGCCGGAATCCGGCCCACCCGATTGTGCGGACCGGAGGTTTCACGCCAGTTGCCTCACCCGTGCCGCGACTTCCCCGGTGCTGAGCCGGTCCTCTTCCAGCGCTGCGAACAGCGCGGCGATGGCGTCGAAATCCGGCAGGCCGGCGCCGCCATGGTCGCTGCGCGTCGGCGGTGCCGTACCCGCGGAACTCGCGGCCACCTCTTCCTTCGACGGGATCCAGCAATGCACCCGGGCGAAGGCATAGGTCGGCAGATGGATCCGCTGGGCCCGCCGCGCGGACTCCGCTTCGGCCCCCTGCCCCGCGACGCTGTGCCGGTAGCCCTGCTCGCGCAGGTCGGCAACCTTCTCCTGCAGCAGCGGATGCCGATGCACGGGGCGGTCGCCGCGCTGCACCGGCTGGGCCGCGTAGACGCTGTCCCCCGGCGCGATCCAGTAAGTGTCTTCGGCGAACGGGTACGGCGGCAGCGCGAGCAGCGACGGCCGACGCTCGCCGTGCAGTTTCCCCCAGTCCAGCGCCAGGCCCTTCACCCACAGTTCGCAGAGCCTGGTCAGGTTGCCGTCCGCGATGCAGCGATCGACCACCAGTTCCGCCATGGTCGCATCTTCGTTCAGAAGACGCACGCTTTCGCGGCCCTGGCGCACGTGCGCGGCGAAGGCCCCATGCGGCAGCGAGCGCTGTGCGCCGGCCCCGTCGATGAAGCGGGTGAGCACATCGACCACCTCGCCGAGGCTGTGCGCGACGAAGCACAGACGCTCGTCCATCGCATCGCGATGCAGTTGCAGGGTGCCGGCCAGGGCAACCGGATCGAGCGCCCGGCCCGACTGGACCCCGGTCTGGATCCACTCGCGCAGGTCCTTCGCCTTCTGCATCAGTTGGTCGGCGGTGCGTGCCGACAGCGGGACGATCACGCCCGACGCGGGCATCGGCGCCGGCGCGGCGACGGCAGTGGCCGACGCCACGTGTTCGGCGATCACCAGATGCGCGTTGGTGCCGCTGAAGCCGAACGAGCTGATCGCGGCCTGGCGCGGCCCGTTCGCCGGCGTGGCCCAGTCGCGCAGGGTCGTGTTGACGAAGAACGGGCTGTTGTCGAGATCGAGGTGTTCGTTCGGGGTCTCGTAGTTGATGCTCGGCGGCAGTTGGCGGTGGCGCAGCGCCAGCAGCAGCTTGATGAAGCCGGAGACACCCGCCGCGGTGAGGCAATGGCCGATGTTGGTCTTCACCGAACCGATGGCGCAGTAGCGCTTGCGGTCGGTCGCGGGCAGGAAGGCGGACTTCAGCCCGTCGATCTCGATCGGGTCGCCGAGCTTGGTGCCGGTGCCGTGGGCCTCGATCAGCTCGATCGCGCCGGGGTCGATGCCGAAGCGCGCGTAGACGTCGCGCAACAGGCGCTGCTGGGATTCCGCGTTCGGCGCGGTGATGCCGTTGGTGCGGCCGTCCTGGTTCACGCCCCAGCCGCGGATCACGCCGATGATGTCATCGCCGTCACGTTCGGCATCGGCCAGGCGCTTGAGCATGATCACGCCGACGCCCTCGCCCGGCACGAAACCGTTCGCGCGCTGGTCGAAGGTGTAGCAGCGACCGTCGGGTGACAGCATGCCGGCATGCGCCGTCTTCAGGAACATGTCGGCGCTGGACATCACGTACACGCCGCCGGCCAGCGCCATGTCCGCGGCGCCGGTGATCAGGCTGTCGCAGGCGCTGGAGATCGCGACCAGCGACGACGAGCAGGCGGTGTCGATCGAGACGCAGGGGCCCTGCAGGTTCAGGAAATACGAGACGCGCGCCGCGAGGATCGAAGTGGCGCCGCCGGTGAAGCCCAGCGCGTTGATCTGCTGTTCGCGCGACAGCAGGTTGTAGTCGCCGTGGGCGCAGCCGACGAACACGCCGCAGCGGGTGCCCGACAGCTGTTCGGCGGTGTAGCCGGCATTCTCGATGCCATGCCAGCAGCACTCCATGAAGATGCGCTGCTGCGGGTCCATCGACTCCGCCTCGACCGGCGAGAGGCCGAAGAACAGCGGATCGAAGCGGTCGTGGCCTTCGAGCACGCCCATCCACTTCGAATTGCTCTGACCCACGCCGGGCTGGCCTTCGACGTAATAGGCGTTGGCGTCCCAGCGCGAGGCGGGCACCTCGCTGACGCAGTTGCGGCCGTTGGCGATGTTGTCCCAGAAGGCATCCAGGTCCTTCGCCATCGGGAAGCGGCCGGCCATGCCGATCACCGCGACCTCCGCCGCATGCAGCGCCGGGACCGCGGTCTGCGCGGGCATGACGATCTGCGCGGGAAGCGCCGCGTCGTCGCCGCGCCACGACTGCAGCGCCGGCCAATCGTGGTGCAGGACGTGCGTCGTTGCCGGGCGCATTTCGACCGGCGCCGTCGCGACCGGGGTCGCGGCC
This sequence comes from Lysobacter sp. DMC97, assembly GCF_056313745.1. Lineage (NCBI taxonomy): Bacteria > Pseudomonadati > Pseudomonadota > Gammaproteobacteria > Lysobacterales > Lysobacteraceae > Lysobacter > Lysobacter sp. DMC97. The sequence continues at coordinate 176,648 of NZ_JBQUZR010000001.1, forward strand.
GCCTCGGACGTCGCAGCGGGCGCCTGCTCCGCGTCACGCTGTGCCAGCAGATCGCGGACGTGGCGGGCGAACTGTTCGACCGTCGGATAGGTGTAGACGCGTGTGGCTTCGACCTCGGTGCCGTAAGTCCGGTTGATCGCGCGGACCCAGGTGACGCCGGAGATCGAATCCAGGCCGAGTTCGACGAAACCGCGATGTGCGTCGATGCTCTCCGGTTCCTGGCGCAGTTCCTGCGCCAGCAGCTCGATGAGCGTGCGCCGCACCGCGCCCAGATCGACGCGGGCGCGCACCGATGCAGCGGCGGCCGGCGGTGCGGGCTGCGGCGCAGCCTGCGGCGTCGGGAGCGGCGCCTGACGGCTCGGCGGCGGCGTGGCAGCGCGCGCGGGCGCGGCGTCCGCGGGCGGGGCCGCGTCCGTGCCCGCCGACTGCTGGTCGGCCACGTGCTGGGCGAACTTCTGCAGGTTCGGGTAGCTGTAGACCTTGGTCGCCTCGATCGACAGACCAAAGCGTTCGTTGATCTTGCGGATCCACGCCACGCTGGAGATCGAATCCAGGCCCAGGTCGACGAACTGGGTGCGGGGATCGATCTCCCCGTCCTCGAGGCGCAGTTCCTCGGCGAGCAGCCTGCGGATGACCGGCAGGATGTCGGTGGCGGCGGCCGGTGCGGGACGTGCAGCAGTCGTGGTCGCGGGCGCGACCGTGCCGGCGGCCGGCGCATCGGCCTCGACCCGCTGGCCGGGCGCGAACCGCTGTTCGATGCGGTCGAGCGTGTCGCGCTGGCCCACGAGCGTGGACGCGTGCATCTCGACCTCGCGCGCGAGCAGCGCCTGCCACGCCGCGAAGTGCGGCGCCACGCGGGCGACCTTCGCGGCGCACAGGTCTTCGCGCGAACGGCGGGCGTAGCCGCGGGCGATCGCGAGGGCCTGGTCGAGCACCTGGTCACGCGGCAGCACGGTCAGCTGCGGATTGCGTCGCGCCAGTTCCTCGCCGGTGATCTCGCGGCCGGTGAACAGGCTGTCGCGGGCCAGATCGAAGCCCAGCCGCGCCGGCAGGATGCCGGTGGCGCCGGCGCCCGGGGTGAACCCGAAGTTCATGTACGGGCTGAGGTAACGGCTTTCCGCACTGAACAGCACGACGTCGCAGAACAGGCCGAGCGTCCAGCCGGCACCGATGCCGTGGCCCTGCATCGCCGCGATCACCGGCAGCGGGCAGCGCATCGGCAGCTGGAAGACGTCGTGGTCGGTGAAGCGGACCTTGCCTTCCTGGATCGCCTTCAACCCGTCGCGGGTGCCGCCGGAGGAGAAGTAGGTGTCGTAACCGGTGAGCACGACCGCCTTGTACGCCGGCGATTGCGCGATGCGCTCGAAGACCTCCTCCAGGCCGGCGATCAGCGCATCGGAGAACATGTTGCGCGCGTCGCGATCCTCCAGCCGCACCAGCACCACGCCGTCGGCGTCGACGCTGGCGCGGACCACGGTCGACGACAGCGACAGCGCTTCCGCGGTCGCGACGGCGGCAGGCTCGGCCGCGACGGCGTCCTGCGGCGCGGGGGCCGACAGGCGATACGTCGACAGCATGGGCGCGCGCTCGGCGGCGACCTCCGCGAATGCACGCAGGCGCGCCGCGAGCGCGTCGGCCTGCGACCCGTCCTGGACGGGCGCGGCGGCATCAGCGCCTTCGATCGAAGCAGCGGTCGCGGTGATCGCGGCTTCGAATTCACGCGCCAGATGCGTCTTGAGCAGGCGCAGGGCGTTCGCCGACTTGTCGGACAGACCGGCGCGCAGCGCGTCGACCGCGGCGGCGAAGGCCGAACGCGGCACCACGCCCGCGCCCCAGCCGGCGGCCTGCAGGGCGCGACCGTCGAGCGGCTGGGCGTCGGTGACCAGACGCAGCGCCAACGCTTCGCCGAAACGCGCGGCGAGCCACGCGGCGTCGGCGGCATCGAGCACGGACAAGCCGGCGTCGTCACCGGTGAAGCCGTAGCGCTGGTCTTCCACCGCCAGCACCAGATCGCAGGCACAGGCGATGCGGAAGCCGGCGCCGAGCGCCGACCCGGACAGCAGCGCGACGGTCGGCGCGGGGAAGGCGGCCAGCGTCTGCAGCAGGGCGCGCCCGGCCTCGTCGGCGAGGACGCCCGCTTCGCCCTGCAGGAAGACGTCGTCGGCGCTTTCGATCAGCAGCGCCTTGAGCGACGGCAGTCCGCCGGCGAACGCGAGCGCCTGGGCCAGCGCATCGACCAGCCCGGCGTCGACGCGACCGTCGGCGGCGGACAGACGCAGGGCGAAGACGCCCTCGCCTTCCTCGCGCAACGTGACCGAAGCCGGCGCAGCGGCGTCAGCAGCCGTGTCCTCTCGCCCCGCGAGGGACAGCGAGGGCTTGGCCGCGGGCGCGAGCTGCAGTTCGAGCGCCTGATCGGGCACGGACAGCGTGATCGCGGGCTTCGGCAGCACGCCGGTGGACGCGAACGCGGCCGTGCCGACCGCATCGGCCGCGCGTGCCGCGAAGCGGCGTTCGGGCATGGGCGTCGCCGGCGCGGGCGCAGGCAGAGCCGATGCAGCAACCGGCGCAGCGTGGGCGGCGCTCGACGGCAGGGCGACGGTGGCGGCCGGCATTGCGGCGCGCTCGACGCGCGGCGCCGCGGTCACGACGGCCGGCAGCAGCGTCACCGCAGTGAATGCGGCGCAGACCGTGCCGTCTTCGGCGCACAGGTCGATGTCGACGCAGAGTGCGTCGCCCTGCTGCACGCCATGCGGACGGATCGACGCGTGGCGCGGGCGGGCGGCGACGGGATACGCGCGCATCGTCGCGAAGCAGGCGGGCAGCAGGAGCGCATCGTGGCCGGAACGCAGCCAGGGCGCCGCGCACAGCGCCGCATCGACGAGGGACGGATCGATCGCGCAGTCGGCGAACGCGGACGACGGCGCGGCGGCGGCAAAGCTCAGCCACAGCCCCTCCGCGGTGCGCTGCACGGCGACCGTGGCCTGATGCAGCGCGTCCATGTCGATGCCCTGCGCACGATGTGCGGCGAGGATCGCAGTCCGATCGGCATGGAGGGGCGACGCGCCGCGCGTGGCGGCCGCGATGTCGACCACCGGCGCAGCGGCCTCGTCACAGGCGACGAGCAGGCCCTGCGAGAACACGTGGCCATCGCCGGCATCGACGAGTTCGAACGCGGTGCGGTCCAGGTCGGGCCATGCGCCCTGCCCGGGCGGCAGCACCGCGATCTCGAGCTCGATCGGGCCGTCGACCGTGCGCGGCGCGGCGAAACGCACCTCGTGCAGCGCCCAGGCGCCGGCCTGCGGCATGGCGTCCGCCAGCGCGACGCGTGCGGCTTCGATCTGCAGGCCCTGTGGCAGGCCCGCATGGCCCTGGATGCGCAGGCCGGCGATCCGCGGATCGTCGGCGCGGAAGGTACTGGAATACTGCTGGCGTCCCGGCTTCGAGGCGTTGCGGTGGACCAGCGAATGCATGGCCTGCGCCGCGCCTCCGGCGACGGGCGCGTCCGCCGGCGCTTCGCGCCAGTAGCGCTCGCGGGCGAAGGGATACACCGGAAGATGCATGCGCGCGGGCAAGGGCGCGCCGTGCAGCTTCAGCCAATCGAGATCGAGTCCCTTGGTCCAGACGTCGAGCAGTCGCGAGACCTTGCCGGCGACGAACCAGCCGTCGACGCTGGCCTGCAGATCGCGGTCGACCGCGAACAGCGCCATGCTCTCGCGGTGACGACGCGACTGGCCGTAGTACAGATCGTCGGCGAGCGCGCCGTCCTCGGGTTCGGCGAGGGCGAGGAAGGTCGCGAGCTTGTCCAGCAGTTCGGCGCGCGAATCCGCGCGCAGCCCGAGCCGCTCCTCCATCGGCTCGCGGCCGACCTGCAGGGTGTAGGCGAGGCTGTGCAGGTCGAGATCGGCCTTGCGTTCGATGAACGCCTTCAGGTCCTCGGCCTTCTGCCGCAGCTGCGCCAGCGTGCGCGCGGAAAGCAGCATGACGCAGGGCACGCCGTCCTCGCGCACGGCGCGCACGGCGTTGTCGACGTAGGCTTCGATGACCAGATGGGCGTTGCTGCCGCCGGCACCGAACGAGGACAGGCCCGCGATCAGGGGCAGCTCGCGGCCGTCGATCACAGGTGCCCGCCAGGGACGCAGGCGCTGGTTGACCTCGAACGGCGTGGTCTCGAAATCGATGTTCGGATTGAGCCGTTCCGAGTGCAGCGATGGCACGATCTGGCGGTGCTGCATCTGCAGCACGACCTTGGTCAGGCCAGCGATGCCCGCCGCCGATTCGCAATGGCCGATGTTCGACTTCGCCGAACCGATCAGGCAGAAACCCGTGTCCTGCGTGTGCTCGCGGAACGCCTTCGACAGCGCCGCGATCTCGATCGGATCGCCCAGCTTGGTGCCGGTGCCGTGCGCCTCGATGTAGCTCACGTGGCGCGCATCGACGCCCGCGTCGCGCAGCGCATCGGCGATCACCGCCGCCTGCGCCTGCGGGTTCGGCACCGTGTAGCCGTTGGTCTTGCCGCCATGGTTCAGCGCGCTGCCGCGGATGATCGCGTGGATCGCATCGCCGTCGCGCTCGGCGTCGGACAGCCGCTTGAGCACCGCCAGGCCCACGCCTTCGCCCGGGATGTAGCCGTCGCCGCCTTCACCGAAGCTCTGGCAATGGCCGTCGCTGGAAATGAACTGCCCGGCGCTGAGCATGCCGTACTTGCCGGGATGGATGCTGAGGTTGACGCCGCCGGCCAGCGCCATGTCGGTGCGGCCCAGGCGCAGGTCCTGGCAGGCCAGGTGGATCGCGGTCAGCGACGACGAGCACATGGTGTCGAGCGTCATGCTTGGCCCGTGCACGTTCAGCGCGTAGGACACGCGATTGGCGATGCTGGCGAGGCTGCCCGAACGGTTGTATTCGCCGTACATCACGCCGGCGTACACGCCGACCTGGCCGCCGCGATAGGTCTGCAGCGCACCGCGGGTGTAGCCGGCATCCTCCAGCGCCATCCAGGCGTGCTGCAGGAACAGCCGCTCCTGCGGATCGATCTGTTCGGCGTCGCGGGGCGTGATGCTGAAGAAGCGCGGGTCGAATTCGTCCGCACCCTCGATGAAGCCGCCCCACTTGCTGCTGTGCTGCCCGGCGTCGAGGGCCTCGCCCCGGGCCAGCTCGCGATAGAAGTCCTGCCAGCGCCAGCGCTCGGCCGGGATCTCGCGGATGCAGTCCACGCCCTCCGACAGGTTGCGCCAGTAGGCGTCGAGGTCCCAGGCATTCGGATAGCGGCCGCTGAGGCCGACGATCGCGATGGGCTCGTTCGAGACGAGCTTGCCGGCGATCGGCTCGCCCGGAACCGGCGACAGCGCGACCGCGCCCTCCTCCTCCGCACGCATCGCCTCGCGGCGCGGCGGCGCGGCGGTCTTCGTGCGCGCGGAGGCGGTGCGCTTGCCGGGCACCCGCGAGGTCGCCGCGGTCGGCATGGGCACCGCGGCGGGACGCGTCGCGACCTTTTCCGGCGCGAGGATCTCGATCAGGCGTTCCGCATGGGTGTCGCAGAAATAACCGTTGAGCTGCGCGATCGTCTGGTATTCGAAGGCCAGGGTCTTCGGCAGCCGCCCGAAGATCGATTCGAGATGGCTCACCAACTTCATCGCCAGGATCGAATCGATGCCGTACTGCTCCAGCGGCGCCTCCGGGCGCAGGCGCGCGACCGGGATCTTCAGCACCTGGGCGCACTGCACGCAGAGGTATTCGAGCGCACGGGCGCGCAGCGCGTCGTTCATGCCGGCCGACGCCGCATCGCCGTCGACGACGCCAGCCGCGCGCACCGGGGCAGTCACGTGCGCGGCGTCGGGCGTCGAGTCGGAGACTTCCAGCAGCGCCTGCATCGTCGGCAGGTCGCCTTCCATCACCAGCAGCCGGTCGACGCCCAGAGCGAAACCGCGGTAGGTCGCGCGCATCGCGGTGGCGGTGGCCAGCGGCTGCATGCCGGTGTGGTCCTGCAGCCGTTCCCAGGTCGCCGCATCCAGGGTCATGCCACCGTCCCGCCACAGCGGCCAGTTCACCGACAGCGTGCGGCCGCAGCGCTCGCCCCGCTCCGCCAGATGGTTGCGGTGCGCGGCGAAGGCGTCCATGAACGCGTTGGCGGCGGCATAGTCGATCTGGCCGACGATGCCCCAGCAGGCGGAAAACGACGAGCACAGCAGCAGGAAGTCCAGCGGCAGGTCGTAGGTGGCGCGATCCAGATGGACCAGACCGGCGACCTTCGGCGCCAGCACCGCCGCGAAGTCGTCCGCAGACTTGCGGATCGCGAAGGCGTCGCGGGTGATGCCCGCGCAGTGCACGATGCCGCTCGGCGGATGCCCTTCCGTGCGCAGTCGCGCCACCAGCGCTTCGACCGCGTCCGCGCGGGTCACGTCGAGTTCGACGTAATCGATGCGATGCGCGGGCGTGGCCAGCGCATCGATCGCCTTGCGCGCGTCCGCACGCAGCGGCGAACGTCCGCTCAGCACGATCCGCGCGGTGCGGGTCTGGGCGACGATCTCGCGCGCGTACTGCAGGCCGATGCCGCCGGCACCGCCGGTGATCAGGTAGCAGCCGCCTTCCTTGAAGACCACCGGTGCAGCGGCCGGCGCATCGCCTGCGGCGCCTTGCTCCAGCACGCGCCAGCGCGCGATTTCGCGCTGCAGCACGCCGTCGTGGCGGACATGGCGCACGGCCACGCCGCGCGGCGACTCGGTCGCGGATTCATCGCGCACCACGCTGCGCAGCTCGACGCCGTCGATGTCCTCCGGCACCCGCACGGTGCGGACGGCGAAGCGGGGATTCTCCTCCATCGCGGTCCGGCACATCGCCTCGATGCCCGTGGCGACGGCCGCGTCCGCGGCATCGGCGACGACGAGCAGGACGCGCGTCTCGGCAGCGGCGCCGAGCATCGACCGGATCGCCTCGAAGGCCTGCAGGGTCGCCAGCGCGAACACGTCCTCGAACGAGCCGGCCATCGGTGTCGTCAGCTCGACGATGGTCTGGCCGGCGCGCAGCGCCTGCAGCGCGGCCACCGCGTGACGCGGCACGCCCCACAGCAGCACGCGGTCCGGCGCCTGCGCGGCGGAGGCGCGCGCAGGCGAGGACGCCCACTCGACGCCTGCGAGCAGGACACCCTGCCCCGCATCGCGCGTCTGGTGCTTCAGCGACTTGATCCTGACCAGCGCTTCGGCCTGGGTGATTCGACCTTCCGCAACGGCGCGGAAGATGGGCAGCATGGAGTCTTTCATGACAACAACCCGAGTTCTGCGGCTTCTTCGGCCGACATTTCCTTCCTGGAGATGCTGTCCAGCAGCTCCCGATAGAACGCTTCATCGAACGCCCGCGCGTCGTCTTCGTCTTCGTCATCGTCGAAGGCGGCGGTCGCAGGGCCTGCGACCCGCATGCGGTCCACGCTGCGCCAGCCGAAGCCGCGGATGTCGATGCACAGGGCGCCATCGGGCCCGAAGATCGAGACGTCGCAGGCTTCGACGGCGCCGCCTGCGCCGGTGCCGACCGGCGTCAGCACCGCGAGCGCTTCCGCCGGACACGGCGCGTGCAGGGTCAGCGAGCGCAGCGTGAACGGCACCGACGGCGCGTGCGGCAGCGCCTGGAGCGAAGGCAGGAAGCCGACGCACGCCTGCAGGACGGCATCCATGACGCCGGGATGCATGCGATAGGCGTCGATGCCGGCGTTGGCGTCACCGCGCTGCGCGACCAGTTCCACCTCGGCCACCACTTTCCCGCCGGTGCGCGACAGTCTGCGGAGGCCGCGATGGGCCGGACCGTAGTGCAGGCCGCCGCGGTTGAATGCGGCGTAGATCTCGTCGCCCTCCCAGCGCTCGCCACGCTGTGCGGCGGCCAGCAGCGCGGCGTCCGCAGTGCGTTCGCCCACCGCCTCGACCAGGCCGGCCTCGCCCTGGCAGTGCAGGATGCGGGCGTCGCCGGTGCCGCTGACGATCTCGAACACGATCGCGCCGCCCTCGTCCGCGCCGAGCTCGATCTCGACCGTCGTCGGGCCGTCCACGAACAGCGGGCGCCACCAGGCGACATTGCTCAGCACCAGCCGTTCGCGCAGGCCGGCGGCCTCGGCGGCGTCATCGGCGAGCGCATCCGCGATCGCCGCCGCCGCCATTTCCAGGTAGGCGACGCCCGGCAGCACGGATTCGACCGGACCTTCGCCGAAACGCACGCGATGGTCGCGCAGGAAGAATTCGTTGCCGTCGAAGGTGCTGCGATAGCGCTGCTGGCGCAGGGTCGAGGCGTTGGCGTGCACCAGCGGATGCAGCACGCTGGTCGTGAGCGCGCCATCCTGTGCGGGCATCGACGTCGCGTCCTCCAGCCAGTAGCGTTCCTTGGCGAAGGGATACAGCGGCAGTTCGATGCGCTGCGGACGGGCGCCGGCCGCGATGTCGCGATACAGCAGCGGCCAGTGCAGATCGACGCCGTCGACCCACAGCTCCGCGAGCTTGTCGAGCTTGCCTTCGCGCAGGCAGGTCTCGATCAGCACCGCCTGCAGGTCGCCGTCCTGGCCGATGAAGGCCAGCTTGCCGGCGCGCGCCAGGGTACTGCCGACATGCAGGCCGCGCGGTTTGCCGCCTTCGGCGAAGGCGCGCAGGCGTTCGACGAGCTCGGCCCGCGTGCGCGCGACCACCGCGCAGCGCTCTTCCATCGCCTGCCGGCCGATCTGCAGCGTGTAGGCCGCGTCCAGCAGCGAGGGGGCGTTGTCGGCGTCGAGCGCATCGGCGAGTTCCAGCGCCCGCTGCTGCAGCTGTTCGGGGGTCTTGGCCGACAGCGGGATCAGCACCGGCCGCTCCGGACCGGCGTCGCGCGACGTGCGCGGCGCACGTTCCGGCGCGCCCTCCAGCACGAGATGGGCGTTGGTGCCGCTGAAGCCGAAGGCGCTGACCACGCCGACCCGCCCGCCGCGGGCATTCACCGGCCACGGCTTGAGCGTGTGGTTGACCACGAACGGGCTGTCGGAGAGATCGATGTGCGGATTGAGCCGTTCGAAACTCGCCGCAGGCGGCAACTGGCGATGCTTCAGCGCCAGCACCAGCTTGAGCACGCCGGCGATGCCGGCCGCCCACAGGCAGTGGCCGACGTTGCCCTTGACCGAACCGAGCGCGCAGTACTGGGTCTTGTCGGTGTAGTGGCGGAACGCCTGGGTCAGGCCCTCCACTTCGATCGGGTCGCCGAGCTTGGTGCCGGTGCCGTGCGCCTCGATCAGCTGGATGTCCGCCGGGTCGATGCCGAAGCGGTCGTAGACCGCGCGCATCAGCCGCGTCTGCGACACCGGGTTGGGCGCGGTGATGCCGTTGGTCTTGCCGTCCTGGTTGATGCCCCAGCCGCGGATCACGGCGTGGACGATGTCGCCGTCGCGCTCGGCCTCGGCCAGGCGCTTCAGCATCACCGTGCCCACGCCCTCGGCCGGCACGAAACCGTTGGCGCGATGGTCGAAGGCGTAGCAGCGGCCGTCCACCGACAACATCGCGGACTGTCCGGTATTGACGTGCATCATCGGCCCGGCCATGACCGCCACGCCGCTGGCCAGCGCGAGATCGCAGTTCTGCGCCAGCAGGCTGTCGCAGGCGGTGGCGATCGCGACCAGCGAGGACGAGCAGGCGGTGTCGATCGACAGGCACGGGCCTTGCAGGTTGAGGAAATAGGCGATGCGGGCGGCGAGGATCGACACCGCCGCGCCGGTGAAGCCCTGCGTGCTCAGCCGGTGCTCGCGCGAGCGATCGTGGTAATCGGTCGCGCCGCAGCCGACGAACACGCCGCAGCGGCTGCCCGAGAGGCTGCGCGGGTCGATCGCGGCGTTCTCGATCGCATGCCAGCAGTTCTGCAACAGCAGGCGCTGCTGCGGATCCATGACCTCGGCTTCGGTCGGCGCGATGTTGAAGAACAGCGGATCGAAGGCGTCGCAGTCGTCGAGCACGCCCATCCAGCGGCTGTTGGTGGTGCCGGGGATGGAGATGTCTTCGCTGAAATAGCGTTCGATGTCGAAGCGCAGTTCCGGCACGACGTCGATGCACTCCCGTGCCCCGGCGATGTTGCGCCAGAACTCGTCGAGGGACTTCGCGCGCGGGAACTGCCCGGCGATGCCGATCACGGCGATGGCGTCGTGGCCGATCGCCGGGCTGCGGCGGACGCCGCGGTTGCGCCAGGAGCCGAGACGCTGCGCCTGCGGCGCGGCGGCGGTGAGCGCACGTGCGGCGGGCGTGGCGGGCGTGGCGACAGCGGGCTGCGGGACGGCGCGCACGGCCGGCGCAGGCGACGGCGACGGCGAAGCCGGACGCGCAGGCAGCGATGTCGAGAGGAATCGGCTGAACTCGGCCAGCGTCGGATGGCTGTAGACCTTGGTCGCTTCGATCTTCGTGCCGTAGGTCGCGTTGATCCTGCGCACCCAAGTCACGCCGCTGATCGAGTCGAGGCCGAGTTCGACGAACTGGCGATGCTCGTCGACATCGTCCTCCGCCATCTGCAGCTCCTGCGCGAGCATGCGCTTGAGCGCCGCGCACAGCTCGGCCTCGCCGTCGGGCGCGAGGCCGGTCGCGGCCTGCGGCGTCGCGATGACGGCAGACTCGACGACGGCAGGTTCGACGCGGACGATCGGTTCCGGCGCAGGTGCCGGAGCGGGCACCGCAGGCGCGGGCACCACGGGCGCCGGGCCGCGCTTCGCCGACACCAGGGCGACCACGAAGTCGCGGAACTGGCGCAGCGTGGGATGGCTGTAGACCTTCGTCGCCTCGATCTTCGTGCCGTATTCGGCGTTGACCTTGCGGATCCAGGTCACGCCGGTGATCGAATCCAGGCCGAGATCGACGAACTGGGTGTCCTCGTCGACCTCTTCAGCGCGCATCTGCAGTTCGGTCGCCAGCAGCGAGCGCAGGACCTCGGCGATGCCGTCGACGTCGACGGCGGGTGCAGCAGGCGCCGCCGCGACGGGCGGTGCCGCGACCGTGGCGGGCGCCGGTGCGGCGAGCGCGGCCGCCGTGGCCGTCGCGGTGTCGCGATCGTCGCGGAAGTGCTGCATCACGCCCTGCAGGGCGTCGCCGCGACCGACGAAGCTGCGGTCGTGCATCTCCAGTTCGCGGGCATAGGTCGCTTCGACCTCGGCCTGCTGCGCGGCGCTGAAGTGATGCTTGACCGCGATCGCATCCTCGCGGCGGCGCGAGGCGATCGCATCGGCCAGCGCCAGCGCACGCGGCAGCACCTCGGCGCGCGGCACGCAGACGTGCGGCAGACCCTTGCCGCGCAGCTCGCTGCCGGTGTGCTCGCGGGCGGTGAACAGCGTGTCGCGGGCCAGGTCCAGGCCCAGCCGGTTCGGGAACACCAGCGTGGCGCCCGCGCCCGGCGTGAAGCCGTACTGCATGTACGGGCTGATGTAGCGGCTTTCGGCGCTGAACAGGCAGAGGTCGGCGAACATGCCGAGCGTCCAGCCGCCGCCGATGGCGTGGCCCTGCATCGCGGCGATGACCGGCACGCGGCAGCTCGTCGGCAGCTGGTAGACCTTGGTGTCGGTGAACTTCGCGGCGCCCTGCTGGATCGCGAGCAGGCTGTCGCGGGTCCCGCCGCAGGCGAAGTAGGTGTCGTAACCGGTGAGGACAACCGCGCGGTAATCGTCGCAGCCGTCGATGTGCGCGAACACCTCTTCCAGCCCGCGGACGAGCGCCGGCGAGTACATGTTCTTCGCATCGCGGTCGACCATGCGCACGACGAGGACGCCGTTGTCGCGCAGTTCGGTTTCGATCGCGGGCGAGGACGGCAGCGGCGCGGTGCGGCGTTCGCCGGCGACCGGCGCGTCGGCGACTTCGACCGCGACCGCGCGGCGTCGACGCCATTGCTGCAACGCTTCGGGCGAACGCAGCGGCGAAGCATCGACCAGGGCCAGCGCAGCAGCCGATGCGTCGTCGGCGACGATCGCCGCGCCGGCGCTGAGCGCGGCGGCGTCGATCGGCGCACCGCCGAACAGGCACTCGCGGGCGAGGTTGTCGCCGAGGCGACGCGCGAACAGCGGCAGCGCCTGCCGCAGCAGCGCCGGATCGCGCCACAGCGCGTCGGCCGAGGCGCGGCCGGCCGCGCCGTGCACGCAGGCGTCGGCGCTCAGGCCGAGCAGCCAGCCGAGGCCGTCGGCATCGTGCTCGAACGCGACCAGCACCGGCGCCGGGAACGCCGTCAGGCTCGCCTGCAGCGCACCGAAGGCCGCGACGACGGGCGCCGTGTCCGCCTGCGCGCCGAGCGCGGGCAGGAAACCGGGATGGTCGCTGCGCAGCACCAGCACGGCGTGGCCGCGCGGCGCGAGATCGTCGACCGTGGCGCGCAGGTCGGCGAGCAGGCGCGACGGATCGCGGGCCTCGGTGCCGATGCGGATCGAGGCGACCGCGTCGGACAGCATGTCGACGGCGAAGCCGGCGCGCACGGCGGGCCGCTTGCGCGCGGTGGCGGGCGCGGACTTGCGGGCCGCACCCTGCGCGACCTGCGGTCGCGGTTCGCGGCCAAGGCGCTCGACCAGCGGCGCGAGCGTCTCGACCAGACGCGCCTTGAGCAGTTCCAGCGAGGTGCGCGGCTTGGCCGCGATCGACGCAGCGAGCGCGACGGCCGCGGACTCGACCTCCCCGCGTTCGACGATCGGGAAGGTCCAGCCCTTGGCGACCAGCGCCTGGCCGGACTGGACGCCGCCGACATGGAGCAGGTCATCGGCATGCGCGGCGCCGAAACGGGCCGCGAGCAGGTCGGCTTCGGCGTCGGTGGCGAGCAACCCTCGCTGCGGATCGGCGAAGCCATAGCGCGCGTCCTGCGCACCGACCATGAAATCGCACAGCGCGGCGAGCAGGAAGCCGACGCCGATGGTGTCGTCGTGCAACGCGGCGATGGTCGGCAGCGGGAAGCCGAGCAGCGCGCGATGCAGGCCCGCACGGAGGGCCACGTCGAGCGCGGCAGCCTCGCCCGGCGGGAACGCGTGCGCGATGTCGCCGAGCAGCAGCACCTTCGCGTCCGCGCGTTCGCGGACGTGGTCCAGCGCCTGCAGGAGCTGGTCGACGGCGGTGGCCGTCGGCGCGCCCTGCGCGATGCGCAGCGCATAGACGCCGTCACCGAGCGCACGCAGATCGATGCAGGCCGTCGCGAGATCGGCGTCGGCATCGACCACCACGCCATCGCCTGCGCCGTTGCCCGCCAGCGATTCGAGCGAGGGCTTCGGCAGCGCGATCGTGGGGCGCGCAGTGGACAGAGCGCCGAACGCGACCGAATCCGCGGCCGGCAGGGTCAGGGCTTGCGGTTTGACCAGGGGCACCGGCGCACGGACGACCGAGGGCGTCGCGCGCAGGAAGGCGATGCGACGCCCGGCCTCCGGCAGCACCGGTGCCGGCGCGGCCGGCTGCACTTCGATCGCGGGCGGCGCGGCGACAGCCGCGGCCGGGGACGCCGTCGTCGCGGCGACCGTGGCGGCGACCGTGGCGGCGACCGTCGTGACGGCCGCCTCGATCACGCCCTGCCCGACCGGAACGCATGCCAGTTGGAGACCGTGGATCTCGAACGCGGGATGGCCCTGCAGGTCGCAGACGGTCGCGTCCCAGTGCGAAGCGGCGGCATCGGCCGACGTCGAATCGGCGCAGCGCAGCACGAGATAGCCCTGCGGCGCAGTGTGCGCGTGGAACCGGACCGCATCGATGGCGCGGACCTGCCATTCGAACGGCGGCGTCGGCAGCGACCCGAGTTCGGCCGACAGCCAGCCCGCGCCGTCGAGCAACAAAGCGAGCAGGTCGGGCGGCAAGCCCCAGCCGCCAGTCGCGGCGGTGTCGGCGATGGCGTATTCGAAGACCGCCTCGCGTGCAGTGCGCGCGACCCGGCGGGCCGCGGAGGCGTCGGCGCGATCGCCGAGGCCCAGCGCCGCGACCTGCGTCCGGAAGGCGTCGGCGGCGAGTCCGCCGGCGAGCCGCGACGCGAAGCGCTCGACCTCGGCCTGCACGGCCGCGTCGGCGTCGCCGAAACGCGCCAGACCCTGGGCGTGGACCCGCTCCGCATCGCCCTGGGCACTGTGGATCTCGAAACGCAGCGCGTCGTCGCTGTCGGGCAGCAGCGCGATCTGCAGCAGGCAGCCCGGTTCGATACTCAGCTCGTCGTCCAGCGCGATCGCCTCGAAGCGCAGCGCACGCGCGGCGAGATCGTCGGGATAGGCCTCGGCGACGGCGGCGCGCGCCATCTCCAGGCCCAGCAGCGCCGGCAGGCGACGCCGGCCGGCCGCGTCGGCGGCGAGGAAACGTTCGTCGCCCTTCAGTTCGACGCCGTAGGCGGGATAGCGCAGGGTCGAAGTGTTGCGCTGGAGCAGCGGGTGCTTCGCCGCGACGGGCGCACCCGCGCCGAGCGTGCGCTGCGGCGCCATCCAGTGACGGTCGCGCGCGAACGGATAGGTCGGCAGCGGGATGCGGCCGGGACGCGCATCGCCGTACAGCCGCGTCCAGTCGATCTCGACGCCCTTCGCCCAATGCTCGGCGATGCGCGCCAGATCGCGCGCCGCGAGCCAGGCGTCGCAGCGCGCGGCAAAACCGGCGTCGGCGCGGCAGGCGGCGAGGAATTCGCGCTGCTTGCGGACATTCCCGCGCTGCGGCTCGGGATCGACGCGCTGGCCGTCCGCGAGCGCCTGCAGGCGGCGGCGCAGGTCGTCGAGGGAATCGACCTGCAGCACGATCCGCTCGTCCATCGCCTCGCGGCCGACCTGCAACGTGTACACCAGCGAGGCCAGGTCGATGCCGGCGCCTTCGCGACGCAGGAAGGTCGCGAGTTGCCGGATCTTCTCCTGCAACTGCTCGGCGGTACGCGCCGACAGCGGCACCAGCCACGGTCCGGCGTCGCCGGTGCGCGGACGGGCGCGTGCAGGCGCTTCCTGCACGACGAGATGGGCGTTGGCGCCGCCGGCGCCGAACGACGAGAGGCCGGCGATGCGCGGGATTTCGCGCCCGGCCTCGACCGGCGGCTGCCATGCGGCGAGTTCGCGCTGGAGACGGAACGGCGTGGCCTCGAAATCGATCTCGTCGTTGATCTGCTCCGCATGCAGCGACGGCACCAGCTGGCGATGGCGCAACTGCAGCAGGATCTTGGTCAACCCGGCGATGCCTGCGGCGGACTCGCAGTGGCCGATGTTGGATTTCAGCGAACCGATCGCGCAATGCCGGCCGCGTGCGACGCCGTCGGCGCGCGCGCGCTCGCGGAAGGCGCGGGTGAGGCCGGCGACCTCAATCGGATCACCGAGCGCGGTGCCGGTGCCGTGCGCTTCGAGATAACTCACATCGGTGGAATCGACGCCGGCGCGTGCCAGCGCGGTCGAGACCACGTCGGCCTGGGCGACCGGATTCGGCACCGTGTAGCCGTGGGTGCGGCCGCCGGCGTTCAGCGCGCTGGCCTTGATCACCGCATGGATGTGGTCGCCGTCGCGCACCGCCTGCGCCAGCGGCTTGAGGATCACCGCGCCCACGCCCTCGGCGTCGACGAACCCGTCGGCGTTGCGGCCGAACGAGCGGCATTCCGCGCCTTCCGACAGCATGCCGAGCGCGGAGAGCTCGATCATGTGCTGCGGGTCGACGATCAGGCTGACGCCGCCGGCGATCGCGGCGTCGCACAGCCCACCGTAGAGGCTGTCGAGCGCGAGATGGATCGCGGTCAGCGACGAGGAGCAGGCGCTGTCCACCGCGAACGACGGACCGGAGAAATCGAACAGGAACGACACCCGGTTCGCGACCGAGTAGTACAGCGGCTGCACCGTGTAGCGCGAATTCATCACGCCCACGAACACGCCGACCTTGCCGGTCGGCGAGAGGGTCTGCGGCGTGTAGCCGCTGTCCTCGATCGCGTGATAGCTGGTCTCCAGGAACAGGCGTTCCTGCGGATCGATCTTCTTCGCTTCCCGGGGTGCAATCCGGAAGAACAGCGGATCGAACTTGTCGATGTCGCTGATGAATCCGCCCCACCGGCTGTAACTGCTGCCGGCCTTGCCCTTCTCCGGGTCGTAGTAGTCCTGCCAGTGCCAGCGGTCGGCCGGGACCTCGCCGATGCAGTTGCGGCCGGCCGACAGGTTGTCCCAGAAGCGTTCGAGATCGGGCGACTGCGGGTAGCGGCCGCTCAGGCCGATGATGGCGACATCGAACGGCACCGCACCCTGCGCGGGCGCGGTCTCCACCGGCGTGGCCGGCGCGTGGACGGGGATCGACGGAGGCGTCGGCGCGGGCATCGATGCCGCTTCCGGCCTGCGCGGCGCGAAACGGCGGCCTTCGGCGCGTCCGGCGCGCGGCGGCGAAGGCGCGGCGCCAGGCATCGGCGCGATCGCGGCGGCGTTCGACACGCCGGCATTCGCGACGGGGCCGGCAGCGATTCCGCGCTCGGCGAGCACCGACATCACGGCCGCCCGGTCCTTCTCGAAGAAGTGGCGCACCAGGCCGTCGACGCTCTGCACTTCGAAGAACAGCGTGCTGCGCACGTCCGGGAACAGCTTGCGGAAGCGCGTGGTCAGCTGGACCACGAGGATGCTGTCCAGCCCGTAGTGCTCGAGCGCACGATGCGGCTCGATCTCGCGCGGGTCCATGCGCAGCGCGCCGCCGATCATCTCGCGGAACAGCGTCGCGCAGGCCTTGCGCAGGCCGTCATCATCAAGGGCGTCGACCGATGCGGCCACCGCCGGCACCGGTGTCGCAGCGGCGGCCGGGGCCGACATCGAAGACGATGGCAACGTCCGGCGTGCGGGGGCTCTCGACGGTGCCGCCGGCACCGCAGCCTGCGGCGCGGTGCCGACGAGGCCGCGCTCGGCGAGCACCGCCACGACCGTTGCCCGGTCCTTGTCGAGGAAATGGCGCACCAGGCCGTCGATGCTCTTCACTTCGAAGAACAGCGTGCTGCGCACGTCCGGGAACAGCTTGCGGAAGCGCGTGGTCAACTGGACCACGAGGATGCTGTCCAGCCCGTAATGCTCGAGCGCACGCTGGAGTTCGATCTCGCGCGGGTCCATGCGCAACGCGCCGCCGATCATCTCGCGGAACAGCGTCGCGCAGGCCTCGCGCAATGCGGCATCGTCGGTGGTTGCGGTTGCACTTGCGATTGCGGGCGCCGCAGTGGGCGCGTGTACGGGCGCCGGCACACGTGGCCGCGCGGCCGGCGCAGGCACCGCCGCACCGGCGTAAGCGCCCGGCGGAACCAGGCGCTGGCGGACCACACCGTCGCTGGACGCGACCACGACCAGTTGTCCGAGGCCGTGGTCATCGGAGGCGGGGAAACGGATCTCCCTGAACCCCTCCAGTTTCAGGAGCTTTTGCCAGTGCCCGGGCGACAGGCAGGGACAGCCGGGCAGGCGCAGCGATTCGTCCTCGAACAGCCACCAGCCGTCGAGCATGCCGAACGTGAAGTGGGTGTACCACGCCCATTCGCTGAGTTCGTTGATGAGCACGATGCCGCCACGCTTGAGCAGCGCCTTGGCGTTGCGCATCGTCTCGCGCATGTTCGACGTGGCATGCAGCACGTTGGTGGCGATCACCACGTCGTAGTGATCGCCTTCGACCGACTGCAGTGCCAGGGGCTTGCCGGCATCGAAGATCGCCGTGCGGATCGCCGGGAACTGCGGCTGGTAGGTCTCTTCCGCGTGCAACAGGAAGGCCTTGGACAGATCGGTGTAGCAGTATTCCTCGACCAGATCACCGAAGCTGCGCAGCACCGGCAGCAGCATGGCGGTGGTGCCGCCGGTACCGGCGCCGATCTCGAGCAGGCGCAGGCCGCGCTCGCCGCGCGCTGCCCTGCCCGCGAGTTCGGTGCGCAGATGCTCGCCGAGGACGCGGTTGAAATGGTCGGCGATGGGATTGTGCTTGTAGATGC
This sequence comes from Lysobacter sp. DMC97, assembly GCF_056313745.1. NCBI lineage: Bacteria > Pseudomonadati > Pseudomonadota > Gammaproteobacteria > Lysobacterales > Lysobacteraceae > Lysobacter > Lysobacter sp. DMC97. Next base: position 194,507 of record NZ_JBQUZR010000001.1, read on the forward strand.
CCTCGACCAGGTGCATCGAGGACTCGGGAAACATCACGTCGGTCGCGCGGACGGCACCGGTCAGGATGTCCGACAGATTGCGCAGGCAGGCATCGATCAGGACCAGATACGCGCGGTGATTGTCGTTGCCGACCCAGGCGACCATCGCCTCGTCCCACGACCGCCACAGCGCATCGAGCGACGCGTCCGTCGTGAATCGACAGCGCTGTCCGTCGACAGCGAGCAGGCCATGGCGTTCAAGATGGCGCAGGCTCGCCTCCAGCCAGCGCGCATGCGCGGGACTCAGGCCGGCGATCGCGTCCGCGGGCAGGCAATCGCCCTGCGTGTCCGCGAACAGCGCGCGCAACTGCGCTGCCACGATGGCCGTGGCCAGGCGCTCGGCATCGACCGGCAGCCGGGCGGCTTCCAGTTCGGACGCGGTCGTGTGCGACGGCGCGTGCCCGCTCCTTGGAGTCTTGTCCGATGCGTTCATGAGCGTTACTACATCCCTGTGAAATTCGTGGATCTTTTTTAGTGACGCGGGTGATGGCGGATCCCTTGCGATACCGCCGGATCGTCGGGCGCTGCATCAGGCACCACCTTCACCAGCACGCGCTGGGCGGGCAGCCTGGCTTCGCTCGCGATCCCCGGCGCATCGAACGCGCCGTGCAGGGCGTTCTGGTCATCGACAGGCGAAAGGATCCGCGTCCCGGAAGACGCCGGCGCGTTGCCGGAAGCCTGCACGAGACGATCAGAAATGAGTTGACGAATCCAATCGAAGGGAGACGACACTTCTGAGACAAATACGCCCAATGCTCGATCCTTCAAGACAACGGCGCGGCGAAACCGCGCACACATCACACTTTCCTTGAGCTTTCAAGGGCTCATCACGCTGGAGGTCGGTCCAAATCTGACGACTTTGCAAATGCCCCTTCCCCACGACCATTCAAACAGACTCCTCGGAATACCGTCAATACGAGGATTTGATGAATCAGCGCACGGAATACGTATACCTAAAACTTTCTTGAGAATGATTCTCAACTTGAGCGCCAGCCTCAGGATCGCTCCATGTGCATGGCGCAATCGCAATCTTTCGAGGAAGCAAACGCATCATCGCCACCGGACAGGACGCGTTCTGCCGAGACCATCCGCGAACCGCGTCGGCAACCACCACGTTGACCGGGATCGCTTCCCTTCGACGTCTCCATCAGGTAATGATGCACACTGAAAGCGACAAATAAAGGAGCGATCGGAGAGGAGAAAGCAGGAGTCTCCAGCGATAGCCTCCGAACGTAACCCATGCATTGACGGGATAGGAAGAATGTCTGCATCCGTGCTGATGCCCAAGGCCCATGCGGTCCCGGCGGCGATGGCAGCCAGTTGCCACGATATCGACATCTGGCTGACCTACTACAACGAGATGATCGACGATCGGCAGCTTCCCGAGCTTCGTTCGCTGCTGAGCGACGAGGAAGCGGCGCGGGAAGGCCGCTTCTATTTCGCCGACGACAGAAAGCGTTATCTCGTCACCCGCGCGATGGTGCGCATGCTGCTTTCGCGCTATGCGCCGATCGCACCGGAACGCTGGATCTTCTCGAAGAACGCCCATGGACGCCCGGCGATCGCGGACACGATCAAGGCTGCCGAAACCGAAGCGCGCGACCTGTTCTTCAACATTTCGCATACGCGCGGGCTGATCGCCCTCGCGGTGACCCGTGGCCGCGAGGTGGGGATCGATGTCGAGAACATCGCCACGCGATCGGTCTCCCTCGACGTCGCGAACCGTTTCTTCTCCCCGACCGAAGTCGCGGAACTCTCGCACGTCGCCCCGGATCGCCAGCAGGACCGATTCTTCGAATACTGGACCTTCAAGGAGTCCTACATCAAGGCGCGCGGCATGGGCCTGTCGCTGCCCCTGAACGGTTTCAGCTTCGAATTCCCGCAACGCAATGCCGTGCGTATCCGCATCGACCCGACCCTGGAAGATCGGGATGAGCGCTGGAGCTTCTGGCAGTACAGGCCGTCCGCGGACTATCTTATGGCGCTCTGCGCAGAACGCCGTGGCGACCGACCGCCATCGGTCAACCTGCGGACCTGCGTCCCGCTCGGCGCAGCATGGGACGTGACGACACCACCGCTGAGGCATTCCCACGTCGTTTGAGGGCGTCTCGACCTGAGACGCAACCGGTCGCCCGGTGCTGGTCAGCCTCGAGCGGTCACCGCTCTACCGGGTCACCGCGCGACAGCCCAGACGCGTCATCGAGGACGATTGCCCCGCTCGTGAGCAAGCAATCGCGGGGCTGCCGAGCCGGGTTGCGATGAATGCCTGCAGACCATGTCTGCCAAGTCGAGCCATCGATCCCGATCGAACATCGAAAGCATCTCCTGGAGCCGACAGGACCGAGTCCAGACCGCCAAGCGTAACGGCCATGCCCGGACACATGCAGAGAAACGCGCGGGCAGGCTCCGCCCTCTGCAGTGCATGCCTCGCATGCACGGCCGGATGTCGAAGGAATTGGCCACCCGCAGGACGGGTCGCGGATCAGAACGGGGACCGGATCTTGAACAACACCTGCTTCTGGTCACGCATGGCCCACCAAAGAACCAATACGGGAATTTGCCGACGAAGCGGCCAGAGTCAGGCTCATTCTGATGTTATCGTTGACAATCAACACCGTCAATAAGCATGTCGGCATGAGGCCGGAAATGAAAATCCTGCAGCGACATCGACGGTGAGAGGTCTGTCGATCCGAAACGTGTGGATTCAGCAGTTCAGCGGGGAATGACAACGCTGGACTCGATTGATCACCCGCACTAGGACTGGTCTCGATCCTGCGCCCGAGCTGGATCAGCAGCACGGAATCGCGATGGGGTTGCCCTGTTCCTCAGCCACACGCCGCGTGGCACGAAGCCATCCGTCACGCGCGTGAAGGAATCGTGGCGCGGACCGCTGACCAGTGACCTGGTGAAGTCCGATCCCGAAATCAGGGAACCGCCGATGCGGCTACCGTGCGAGAAATGGATGCGGATGCCTCCCGCATCAGCACACGACGACGGCATCGCGGTCGACTTCCACCCGCACGCTGCTGCCGACGGCGTCGACGTTGATCACCACGAGCTCGCGCTGCTTCAGCCGCACCAAGTCTCCTTCCATGCCGGCGAGCGGGCCGGACACGATCTTCACCCGCGTTCCGGCCAGCAGTTCGGGGCGCGCCTCGTAATCGTGGCCGCTGTCCACCAGGCGCTTGACGGCGTCCATGTCGCGTTCCGGCAGCACCGCGGCGCGCCCGGCCGACAACACCAGGCCGCAGGAGCCGGGCACGTAGCGCATGCCTTCGTACTGTTCCGGGCGGGGTCTGACGAACACGTAGCCCGGGAAGAGCGGCATTTCCACCACCGAGCGGCGGCTGGAAAGCGAGCGTTGGACGCGGCGCCTCGGGAGATAGGTCTCGACCTGCTTCTGCTGCAGGGCGGCTTCGACCTTGTTTTCGTGCCGACTTCTCGTTCGGAGCACCAGCCACGGATCCGCCGGGTACACGCTGTGCACAAGTCCCTTCATGCCCACCATCGTCCACTGCAATGTTTTGTCGAAAAACACCAGACTTCGGTTCTTGCCATTCGACGACAAGGCTGAACCGAAGCTTGCTGTCAGCATAATCCGATCCTATCAGGATTGAGTTGCTGCAGCGCAACACCCCCGCCCCATCCCGCCGCTTTTGCCATCGGAGCCGGGCCGTGGCAGAATGCGCGGCTTCGTCGGGCGTTCGCCCGACTTTCACGGCAGCGCAGGGCGCATGGCGAAAGACGACGTCATCGAATTCGAAGGGACCGTTTCCGAAACGCTCCCGAACACCATGTTCCGGGTCAAGCTCGAGAACGGCCACGAGATCATCGCCCACATCTCCGGGCGGATGCGCAAGAACTACATCCGCATCCTGACGGGAGACAAGGTCAAGGTCGAAATGACCCCGTATGACCTGACCAAGGGCCGGATCACCTATCGCATGAAGTGATCCACGCAAGACATTGAATGACAAAGGCGGCCGTGGGCCGCCTTTGTTGTTTCCGGCGATGCCGCCGGCGTGAGGGTGATGGCGGGCGCCGCAGCCCTGGGGCCGCGGCGCCCTGCCCGGCTCAGTCGACCGTGGCCGGCAACAGCTTCTCGGGCTCGGCCTGGGATTCGACCACCAGCTCGTCGTCGCGGACGTCGATGTTGACCCGGCCGCCGCCCACCAGACGACCGAACAGCAGCTCGTCCGCCAGCGGACGCTTGATGCGGTCCTGGATCACCCGCGCCATCGGGCGAGCGCCCATCAGCGGGTCGAAGCCGTGCTCCGCCAGCCAGTCGCGGGCCGCCGGGGTGGCCGACAGCGACACGTTCTTCTCGTGCAGCAGGGCTTCCAGCTCGATCAGGAACTTGTCGACCACGCGCAGGATGTGGTCGAAGCCCAGCGCCTGGAACTGCACCACCGCGTCGAGGCGGTTGCGGAATTCCGGGCTGAAGCTGCGACGGATGACTTCCATCGCGTCGGTGCTGTGGTCCTGCTTGGTGAAGCCGATCGACCGGCGCGCGGCCTGCACGGCCCCGGCATTCGTGGTCATCACCACGATCACGTTGCGGAAGTTCGCCTCGCGCCCGTTGGTGTCGGTGAGGATGCCGCGATCCATCACCTGCAGCAGGATGTTGAAGATGTCCGGATGGGCCTTCTCCACCTCGTCCAGCAGCAGCACGCAATGCGGCGTCTTGACGATCTTCTCGGTCAGCAGGCCGCCCTGGTCGAAACCGACGTAACCCGGGGGCGCGCCGATCAGGCGGCTGACCGAGTGCGGCTCCATGTATTCGCTCATGTCGAAGCGCACCAGCTCGATGCCGAGCTGCAGCGCCAACTGGCGCGTGACCTCGGTCTTGCCCACGCCGGTGGGACCGGCGAACAGGAAGCTGCCGATCGGCTTGTCCGGGTTGGCCAGCCCCGAGCGCGCGAGCTTGATCGCGGCGGTCAGGGTCTCGATTGCAGGATCCTGGCCGAAGATCACCATCTTCAGGTTGCGCTCGAGGTGCTGCAGCACATCCTTGTCGGACGCACTGACCTGCTTGGGCGGGATCCGCGCCATCTTGGCGATGATCAGTTCGACTTCCTCGACGTCGATCCGCTGCTTGCGGTTCTCCGGGGCGAGGAGTTGCTGGCGCGCGCCGGCCTCGTCGATGACGTCGATGGCCTTGTCGGGCAGCAGGCGATCGTTGAGGTGCTTCACCGACAGGTCGACCGCCGCCTGGATGGCATCGTCGGCATAGGTGACGTTGTGGTGCGCCTCGTACTTCGGCCGCAGGCCGCGGAGGATCTCGACGGTCTCGCCGATGGTCGGCTCGACCACGTCGATCTTCTGGAAGCGCCGAGCCAGCGCGCGATCCTTCTCGAAGATGCCGCGGTATTCCTGGAAGGTCGTGGAACCGATGCAGCGCAGCTCGCCCGACGCCAGCGCCGGCTTGATCAGGTTGCTGGCATCCATCGTGCCGCCGCTGGCGGAGCCGGCGCCGATGATGGTGTGGATCTCGTCGATGAACAGCACCGCCTGCGGGATCTTCTTCAGCGCGGCCAGCACGGCCTTCAGGCGCTTCTCGAAGTCGCCGCGGTACTTGGTGCCGGCGACCAGCGCACCGAGGTCGAGCGAGAAGATGGTCGCGGCGGCCAGCACGTCGGGCACCTCGCCGTCGACGATGCGGCGCGCCAGGCCCTCGGCGAGCGCGGTCTTGCCCACGCCGGCCTCGCCGACGTACAGCGGATTGTTCTTGCGCCGGCGGCACAGCACCTGGATGGTGCGCTCGATTTCCTCGGCGCGGCCGACCAGCGGGTCGATCCGGCCTTCGCGGGCCATCTGGTTGAGGTTGGTGGCGAATTCGCCCAGCGGGTCGTTGCGGTTCTCGCCGCCCTCGCCCGCCTCGCCGCCCTGCTCGCCGGCGTCCTGGCCCTGCGGCGACGGCGTGTCGCCGGCCTTGGTGATGCCGTGGGACAGGAAATTCACCACGTCCAGCCGGGTCACGCCCTGCTGGTTGAGGTAATAGACGGCGTAGGAGTCCTTCTCGCCGAAGATCGCGACCAGCACGTTGGCGCCCGCGACTTCGCTCTTGCCGGAGGACTGGACGTGGTAGACGGCGCGCTGCAGCACGCGCTGGAAGCCCAGCGTGGCCTGCGTGTCACGGCCGTCGCCTTCGGGCAGCAGCGCGACCGACGTGGAGATGGCCTGTTCGAGATCCGTGCGCAGGCGCTGGAAATCGACGCTGCAGGCCTTCAGCACGGTTTCGGCGGATGGGTTGTCGAGCAGCGCCAGCAGCAGGTGCTCGACGGTCATGTATTCGTGACGCGCTTCGCGGGCGTGCTTGTAGCACTGGCCGATCGCGTATTCGAGGTCTTTGCTGAACATGGTCGTTGCCATCCTCCGAGAGGTTCTGCCGTTCGAGTCCAAGTCTGCCGCGCCGGGGCAATCGGCGAGGTCATTCCCGGACCCGGGATTCAGGATGGGTCGCCCCATCCCGACGCGGAATACCGAAGATCTGAACACTGCGTCATGCCGGAGGCCGGCTTGAAACGACGCGCCCGTCCATGTCACATGACAATGTACCTGCCACGTGTCCGGACGCAAGAGTGCATGCAAATTCCGCGCCATCGGCGCGGGCTTCGGATTCCGTCCGCCGGAGTTGGGGATCGGGTCAGGCCTTTTCCATGGTGCACAGCAGCGGATGCTGGTTCATCCGTGCGTATTCGTTCACCTGGGCGACCTTGGATTCGGCGATCTCGCGGCTGAAGACGCCGCAGACGCCGCGGCCGCGGGTGTGCACGTGGAGCATGATCTGGGTGGCTTTCTCCAGCGGCATGCCGAAGAAGCGCATCAGGACCTCGACCACGAAGTCCATGGGCGTGTAGTCGTCGTTGAGCAGCAGGACGGAGTACAGCGGCGGGCGCGCCACTTCGGGCTTGCTCGGGGCGAGGGCGACGCCGTGGTCGTGTTCGGGGGAGGAGGCCATGCGCAAATTATACGGGGCCGCGACGCCCGAAGCCCGCACCCCGGCGTTCCGGGGTGCGGACCGGCAGCCTCAGTTCCAGGTTCCGTTGACCTGCAGGCAGCCGAGCGTGCCGACGGTGGTGCAGACGTGACGCACCTTGACCGGGGTTTCGCCGTTCCAGCAGATCGCCTTGAGCGACATGACCCGGTCGGCGCCGTTGGGGAAGACGTGGGTCGTCACGGGACTGCCGGTGAAGGCGGTCGTGCCGTCGTCGAAGTCCCAGAAGTACTTCCAGACGAACGAACCGGGACAGGCCGTCGGTGCGGAGGCGGGCCGGTTGGCATCGAAGGTGCATGAGAACTGGGTGAAACCCGCGTTCCAGTTGCACAGGCCCTGGAAGTTCGCGGTCGCGGCCGCGTGGGCAGCGGGCGCAGCCGCCAGGGCGAGCGCCAGCCCGGCGGCAGCGAGGGTCGAGGAAAAGCCGTTGCGTGTCATGGCATCACTCCTTCGAAGATCCCGAGGTGATCGGGCGCGTCCCGGCGGGACGCGTCGCGGGCGGATCGCCCGACCTCGACCCTGCGACCGCCGGAACGGAAAGGACAGGTCAGCCGGCGTCCCGACAAGCACGGCAAGCGCAGCCGACGGCTTCCGCATGGCCCCGACCCCCGCATCTGCGGGAGGCCGGAAGGCCATCCGACCGTGGACGTCGATCCGGACGAAGCGCGACAATGTGTGACAGCGGCGGCCATTCCGGCCGCACCACCAAGGGGAATCGCCCATGTCGTTCTTCCGCTCCTCGGCCATCGCCTCCGCGCTGCTGGTCGGTGCCTTCTTCCTGGCGCCCGTCGCCCATGCCGAAGACGCCTCCGTCAAGTCCCGTCTGGACGCCCGCGGCGTCAAGTACGAAGTCGACGCGGACGGCGACTTCAAGGTCACCTACAACTACTCGAAGGAAAAGCGCACCCAGCTGGTGTTCGTCAGCGGCAGCACCGAAAGCGTCGCCGGCTACACCATCCGCGAAATCTTCGCGCCGGCCGCGCGCGTCGAGAAGGACGGCATCAACGGCGCCAAGGCGCTGGAGCTGCTGGCGGAAAGCCGCAAGAACAAGCTGGGGAGCTGGGAGATCGGCGGCGATGTGCTCTATTTCGTGATCAAGCTGCCCGACACCATCAGCGGCGAGCAGCTCGAGAACGCGATGGACATCGCGGCCGAGACGGCCGACGACATGGAAATCAAGTTCAGCGGCGATCGCGACGACCTCTGAACTCTTCGTTCCGATGAAGGACAACAGCGCGGGCCGCTTCTGGCAGCCGGACGTGACCGTGGCCACCGTGGTGGTGGCCGATGGCCGTCTGCTGTGCGTCGAGGAACGCGCCAACGGCCGGCTGGTGCTGAACCAGCCGGCCGGACATCTGGAACCCGACGAAAGCCTTCAGGACGCGGCCCTGCGCGAGACCCGCGAGGAAACCGGCTGGGACGTGCACCTGACCGGTTTCGTCGGTGCCTATCAATGGAAGGCCCCGGAAACCGGGCGCCACTACCTGCGCTTCGCCTTCGCCGCGGAGCCCGTCCACCACGATCCCGAACGACCGCTCGACGACGGCATCGTCCGCGCGGTGTGGATGACGCCGCAGGAACTGCTCGACGCCCGCGATCGCCACCGCAGCCCGCTGGTCTGGCAGGTGGTGAGCGACTACCTGGCCGGCCAGCGCTTCCCGCTGTCGCTGCTGCGGCAATCGGTCTGAGCCGGCGCATGGCCGCCGCGCGCGTCATCGTCGGCATGTCCGGCGGGGTCGACTCCTCGGTCGCCGCGCTGCGCCTGCGCGACGCCGGCGAATCCATCGCCGGCCTGTTCATGACCAACTGGGCCGACGATGGCAGCGGCGAGTGCCGCGCCGAGGACGACCGCCGCGACGCGGTCGCGGTCTGCGGCCGACTGGGCATCCCGATCCACTTCCGCGATTTCTCGAAGGAATACTGGGCCGGCGTGTTCGAACACTTCCTGGCCGAATACGCCGCCGGGCGCACGCCAAACCCCGACGTGCTGTGCAACCGCGAGATCAAGTTCAAGCATTTCCTCGACGCCGCCCACGACCTCGGCGCCGACGCCATCGCGACCGGGCACTACGCCCGCGTCCGCGAACGCGACGGCCACTGGCAACTGCTGCGCGCCGCCGACCGCGGCAAGGACCAGAGCTACTTCCTGCACCAGCTCGGCCAGACGCAGCTGGCAGCCACCCGCTTCCCGCTGGGCGAGCTGATCAAGACCGACGTGCGCCGCATGGCCGCCGAGGCCGGCCTGCCGACCGCGGCGAAAAAGGATTCCACCGGCATCTGCTTCATCGGCGAGCGCGACTTCCGCAGCTTCCTGTCGCAGTACCTGCCCGCCAGGCCCGGCCCGATGGTCACCCCGGACGGCCGCCACATCGGCGAGCACCCGGGCGTCTTCTATTTCACGCTCGGCCAGCGCGAAGGGCTGCACATCGGCGGCGTGAAGGGCTTCGCCGCCGCGCCGTGGTTCGTGGTCGGCAAGCGCGTGGCCGACAACACGCTGATCGTCGACCAGGGCGCGGATTCGCCGTTCCTGTGCTCGCACCGGCTGTGGACCGAAGCCGCGCACTGGATCGCCGGTGCCCCGCCCGCGCGCGCGTTCGCCTGCACCGCGCAGACGCGCTATCGCCAGCGCGACGAGGCCTGCACGGTCGAGGTCCGCGACGACGGCACGCTCGCCGTCGCCTTCGCCGACGCGCAGCGCGCGGTCACGCCCGGGCAGTCGCTGGTGCTGTACGACGGCGAGGTCTGCCTCGGCGGCGCGGTGATCGCGGCCACCGATGCACCGCTGGAACACGCCGCCCGAGCAGGTGGCGACGACCGCGGCGTGGCATGCGGCGCCTGACCTGCCGGCGCATCCCGGCTATCCTGTCGCCATGACGACGACGGACCTGCGTTCCCGCGTGCTGGCGCTCGCCGGCCTGCTCCATGCCCTGAAACTGGTGCGCCAGATCGCCGACACCGGCCATGCCGATGCCGCCGCCGAGCGCATCGCGCTGGACAGCGTGTACCGGATCGACGCCGACAGCGTCGACGCGGTCTACGGCAGCGCCGGTCTGCTGCGCAACGGCCTGCAACTGCTGCACGCACACCTCGCCGAGCGCGGCGCCGACGAGGCCCTGCCCCGGCTGGGCATGGCCGTGCTGCGGATCGAGCGCGGCTTCGTCGCCGACGACGCGATGACGCGGCAGGTCCTCGACGGCATCCGCGCCGCCGAGGCGATCGCCGAACGCCAGGGCAGCCTGCATCCGGACGCGATCACCCGCCTGGGCAAGCTGTACGCGGACACCATCAGCCAGCTGCAACCGAAGGTCGTCGTGCACGGCAACCCGCACTACCTCCAGCAGCCGGAGGTCGTCGCCGAAATCCGCGCCCTGCTCCTCGCCGCGCTGCGCTCGGCGGTGCTGTGGCGCCAGACCGGCGGCACGATGTGGGACTTCGTGCTGCGCCGGCGCGCGATGGTGCGGGTGATCGAAGCCGAACTCGGCTGAGGGCCGGGCACGACGCGCGGCGTCCGGCAGCGGCGGGTTGCACGATGCCCGGCATCGCCCGGCCTGCGACGATGCCGTGGCATGCTCCGGCCGTCGCCACCGGGACAACTCCCGAGCGGGCGACGTCCCTTCCGCGAAAAGGATTCGCACATGAACGCACGCAACGTCTTCCGCCGCCTGCGCATCGCCGGCGCCATCGCCACGCTCGCCCTCGCCGCCTCGGTCGCCCAGGCCGGGCCCTACGAGTCGGTGTCCGTCACCAGTCACTACGACGCCAACGGCTCGCTCGTCGGCGTCGAGGCCTACGGCAGCTGCGGCTTCCCGCTGTACGGCACCACGGGCGTCACCAGCAGCACCGTCGTCATCAGCTGCGCCGACATCGACCAGGTGCCACTGCCGTTCTGACCACCGCCTCCGGAAACGACGAAGCCCGGTCAATGCCGGGCTTCGTCGTTTCATGCTTTCGGTAGAGCGGCTTGACCAGCCATTCGGCTGTTGAACACCAGGCCGCTGCATTTCACGCTGCGTCGGAGAGCAGCGGCCTGAAGGCCGCTCTACCAGAGGAGCATCAGGCGGCGACGGTGTCCGCGACCTGCTTGTAGTCCTCGATGCGATCGAAGTTCATGTAGCGGTAGATCTCGGCGCCCTTCTCGTTGATCACGCCGACGTCGGCCATGTACTCGGCCTTGGTCGGGATGCGGCCGAGGCGCGAGCAGATCGCCGCCAACTCGGCCGAACCGAGATAGACGTTCGAGTTGCGGCCGAGGCGGTTCGGGAAGTTGCGGGTCGAGGTCGAGAACACCGTCGCGCCCTCGCGCACCTGCGCCTGGTTGCCCATGCACAGCGAGCAGCCCGGCATTTCCATGCGCGCGCCGGCGGTGCCGAACGTGCCGTAATGGCCTTCCTTCGTCAGTTCGGACGCGTCCATCTTGGTCGGCGGCGCGACCCACAGGCGCGTCGGGATGTCGCGCTTGCCTTCCAGCAGCTTCGCGGCGGCGCGGAAGTGGCCGATGTTGGTCATGCACGAACCGATGAACACTTCGTCGATGGTCGCGCCGGCGACTTCCGACAGCGTCTTCACGTCGTCCGGGTCGTTCGGGCAGGCGACGATGGGCTCGTGCACGTCGGCGAGGTCGATCTCGATGACCGCGGCGTACTCGGCGTCGGCATCGGGTTCGAGCAGCTGCGGATCGGCCAGCCACGCTTCCATCTTGGCGATGCGGCGGGCGAGCGAGCGCGCGTCGGCGTAGCCCTCGGCGATCATCCACTTCAGCAGCGTGATGTTGCTGGTGAGGTACTCGATGATCGGTTCCTTGTTGAGGCGCACGGTGCAGCCGGCGGCGGAGCGCTCAGCCGAGGCATCGGACAGCTCGAATGCCTGTTCGACCTTGAGATCCGGCAGACCTTCGATCTCGAGGATGCGGCCGGAGAAGATGTTCTTCTTGCCCTGCTTGGCGACGGTGAGCAGCCCGGCCTTGATCGCGTACAGCGGGATCGCGTTGACGAGGTCGCGCAGGGTCACGCCGGGCTGCATCTGGCCCTTGAAGCGGACCAGCACCGATTCCGGCATGTCCAGCGGCATGACGCCGGTCGCGGCGGCGAACGCCACGAGGCCCGAGCCCGCCGGGAACGAGATGCCCACCGGGAAGCGGGTGTGCGAGTCGCCGCCGGTGCCGACGGTGTCGGGCAGCAGCATGCGGTTGAGCCAGCTGTGGATCACGCCGTCGCCCGGGCGCAGCGAGATGCCGCCGCGGGTCGAGATGAATTCCGGCAGCGTGTGGTGGGTCTTCACGTCGACCGGCTTCGGGTACGCCGCGGTGTGGCAGAACGACTGCATCACCAGGTCAGCGGAGAAGCCGAGGCAGGCGAGGTCCTTCAGTTCGTCGCGGGTCATCGGGCCGGTGGTGTCCTGCGAACCGACCGAGGTCATCTTCGGCTCGCAGTAGGTGCCCGGACGCACGCCCGTGCCTTCCGGCAGGCCGCAGGCGCGACCGACCATCTTCTGCGCCAGCGAATAGCCCTTGCCGGTGTCGGCGGGCTGCTGCGGCAGGCGGAACAGCGTCGACGGCGCCAGGCCGAGCGCCTCGCGCGCCTTCGCGGTCAGGCCGCGGCCGACGATCAGCGGGATGCGGCCGCCGGCGCGCACTTCGTCGAACAGCACGTCCGACTTCACCTGGAATTCGGCGATGACTTCGCCGTTCTTGAGCGCCTTGCCGTCGTACGGGCGCAGCTCGACCACGTCGCCCATTTCCATCTTCGACACGTCGAGTTCGATCGGCAGCGAGCCGGCGTCCTCCATCGTGTTGTAGAAGATCGGTGCGATCTTCGAGCCCAGCGTCACGCCGCCGAAGCGCTTGTTCGGGATGAACGGGATGTCGTCACCCGTCCACCACAGCACGCTGTTGGTCGCGGACTTGCGGCTGGAACCGGTGCCGACCACGTCGCCGACGTAGGCGACGATGTGGCCCTTCTCCTTCAGCGACAGGATCTGCTGGATCGGGCCGCGCTTGCCGTCTTCCTCCGGCACGAACGCCGCGCCTTCACGCTTGTTCTTCAGCATCGCCAACGCGTGCATCGGGATGTCCGGGCGCGTGGTCGCGTCGGGCGCAGGCGAGAGGTCGTCGGTGTTGGTCTCGCCCGGCACCTTGAACACGGTGACGGTGAGCGAGGCCGGCACTTCCGGACGGCTGGTGAACCATTCGGCATCGGCCCAGCTCTGCAGCACGGACTTCGCGTGGGCGTTGCCGGCCTTGGCCTTTTCCTCGACGTCGTGGAAGGCGTCGAACATCAGCAGCGTGTGCTTGAGCGCGTTCGCGGCGATGCCGCCGACGATGGCGTCGTCCAGCAGTTCGACCAGCGGATGGATGTTGTAGCCGCCGAGCATGGTGCCCAGCAGTTCGGTGGCGCGCTCGCGAGAGATCAGCGCGCAGGTTTCCTTGCCGAAGGCGACGGCGGCGAGGTACGACGCCTTGACCTTCGCGGCGTCATCGACGCCGGCGGGCACGCGGTTGGTGATCAGGTCGACGAGGAACGCTTCTTCGCCGGCCGGCGGCGCCTTCAGCAGCTCGATGACCTCGGCGGTCTGCTGCGCGGTCAGCGGCAGCGGCGGGATGCCGAGGGCGGCGCGTTCGGCGACGTGTTGGCGATAGGCGGCGAGCATGGAAGAACTCCTGGGAGGCGGGGCGAAAGTGTCGGGGCGGGGTCAGGCGATTGGAATCAGGCGACCGGGACGATCAGCTTGAGTCCCTTGAAATAATCGCGGAAGAATCGGTCGTCGCGGGTGATCAGTCCATTGCACTGTAGTAGGGCATGGGCACCGATCAGGAAATCGGGGGTGGTCCGCGGCACCGGGCCGTCGGCGCCGGCGCGCTGGCGGTGGCGACGCTGCATCTCGCCGGCGCGCAGGGCGGACTTGGGTTCGAGCGGACTGAAGCGGATGCTCATTTCCTCCAGCACCGCCAGCGCCTCGGCGCCGTCGCGCAGCGCGCCGCAGATCTCGGCCAGCGCCACGTCGCAGACCACCACCGGCCCGGTGCTCAGGCACTGGCGGAGGCAGGCCTCGGCGGCGTCAGCGTGGGGGCCGTCGGTCAGCAGGTCGATGAGCACGGGCGGGTCGACGGCGATCACGCGGCCGGCGCCTCGTCGTCGGCGTCACCGGCGCTACCGCCGCGCACCGCCTGCATCGCAGCGTCGGTGGAGTCGAAGCCGTCCAGCCGGAAGCGGCCGCGGGCCCGGGACACGGCGTCGTCGACGCTCTTGCGCAGCACGATCCGGCTGCCTTCCAGTTCGACCTTGAGCACCGACCCCTTGGTCAGCCCGAGCGCATCGCGCACGGCCTTGGGGAGGGTGATCTGCCCGCGTTCGGCGACGGTGGCTTCCATCGGCGGCTCCCGCTGAAGTATGCGTTCATCATACATACTTTTCCTTGCATACTCCACTGGCGCCGTGCAACGCGCAATCCCGCCGCCGGTGTCCTGCGGCGGCCACGGCCGGGGCCCATAATCGGGACATCCCCCACTCCGGAGCCCGCCATGCGCGATTCCTTCGGCACCCGTGCGCCACTCGACGTCGATGGCCGCCGGTTCGCCCATTTCAGCCTGCCGCGGCTGGAATCCCGCTTCGGTCGCCTCGACCGCCTGCCCTACTCGCTGCGGATCCTGCTCGAGAACCTGCTGCGCCACGAGGACGGCGTCGCCGTGCTGCCGGCCCACATCGCCGCCGTCGCCACCTGGGACCCGGCGAAGGAGCCGGACACCGAGATCGCCTTCATGCCGGCCCGGGTGGTGCTGCAGGACTTCACCGGCGTGCCCTGCGTGGTCGATCTGGCCGCGATGCGCGACGCGATGCGCGCCCTCGGCGGCGACCCGACCCGGATCAATCCGCTGATCCCGTCCGAACTGGTGATCGACCATTCGATCCAGGTCGATGTCTACGGCAAGCGCGAGGCGCTGGACCTCAACGGCCGCATCGAATTCGACCGCAACCGCGAACGCTACGGCTTCCTGCGCTGGGGCCAGCAGGCGTTCGCCGACTTCAAGGTGGTGCCGCCGAACACCGGCATCGTCCACCAGGTCAACCTCGAACACCTCGCCCGGGTGGTGATGACCCGCGAGGCCGCCCTGCCCGACGGCGGCACCGAGACCGTCGCCTTCCCGGACACCGTGTTCGGCACCGACAGCCACACGACGATGATCAACGGCATCGGCGTGCTGGGCTGGGGCGTGGGCGGGATCGAGGCCGAGGCGGCGATGCTCGGCCAGCCCTCGTCGATGCTGATCCCGCAGGTCGTCGGCTTCCGGCTGACCGGCAAGCTGCCGGAGGGCAGCACCGCCACCGACCTGGTGCTCACCGTCACCCAGATGCTGCGCAAGCACGGCGTGGTCGGCAAGTTCGTCGAGTTCTACGGCGACGGCCTGCAGCACCTGCCGCTGGCCGATCGCGCCACCATCGCCAACATGGCGCCGGAATACGGCGCGACCTGCGGCTTCTTCCCGATCGACGCCGAATCGCTCACCTACCTGCGCCTGTCGGGTCGCGACGAGGCGCAGATCGCACTGGTCGAGGCCTACGCGAAGGCGCAGGGCCTGTGGCATGCGCCGGACAGCCCGCATCCGGAATATTCGTCGACGCTGGCGCTGGATCTCGCCGACGTGCGGCCGTCGCTGGCCGGCCCGAAGCGCCCGCAGGACCGCGTGCTGCTGGAAGACGTGCAGGCCGACTATCGCAGCCACCTCGCCGGTTTCACCGCAGGCCGCAAGCCGAAGGCCACCAACGGCGCCGTCTCGGACTTCGTCGAGGAAGGCGGCGGCCAGCCGCAGGCGGAACAACTGGCCGCAGCGCCGCGGGCGAAGGTCCGCCTGCATGACGTCGACTGCACGCTGGGCGACGGCTCGGTGGTGATCGCCGCGATCACCTCCTGCACCAACACCTCGAATCCCGCGGTGATGCTGGGCGCCGGCCTGCTCGCCCGCAACGCCGTCGCGCGCGGCCTGAAGCCCGCACCGTGGGTGAAGACCTCGCTCGGCCCGGGCTCGCGCGTGGTCACCGATTACCTCGCGAAGGCCGGCGTTCTGGACGACCTGGAAGCGCTGGGCTTCTACGTGGTCGGCTACGGCTGCACCACCTGCATCGGCAACTCCGGCCCGCTGCCGGACGCGGTGTCGAAGGCGATCGCCGAGGGCGAACTGGCGGTGGGGTCGGTGCTGTCGGGCAACCGCAATTTCGAGGGCCGCGTGCATCCCGAGGTGAAGATGAACTACCTCGCCTCGCCGCCGCTGGTGGTGGCGTATGCGCTCGCCGGCACGGTCGACATCGACCTCACCCGCGACCCGCTGGGCACCGGCAGCGACGGTGCGCCGGTGTTCCTGCGCGACCTGTGGCCGAGCGCGAAGGAAGTCGGCGACCTTATCGCCGCCACCGTCGGGCCGGAGATGTTCACGCGCAACTACGCCGACGTCTTCGCCGGCGACGCACGCTGGAACGCGATGGCATCGCCCGAGGGCAATGCCTACGCCTGGGACCCGGCCTCGACCTACATCAAGCACCCGCCCTACTTCGACGGCATGACGCTCGACGTCGGCCGGATCGAGGACATCCACGGCGCGCGCGTGCTGGGCCTGTTCGGCGATTCGATCACCACCGACCACATCTCGCCGGCGGGCAGCATCAAGCCGACCTCGCCCGCCGGACTGCACCTGCAGTCGCGCGGCGTGGCGCCGGCCGATTTCAACAGCTACGGCTCGCGCCGCGGCAACGACGACGTGATGGTGCGCGGCACCTTCGCCAACATCCGCATCCGCAACCTGATGCTCGGCGGCGAGGAAGGCGGCAACACCCTGCACCAGCCGTCGGGCGAGAAACTCGCGATCTACGACGCCGCCATGCGCTACAAGGCCGAGGGCGTGCCGCTGGTGGTGCTGGCCGGCAAGGAATATGGCACCGGCTCCAGCCGCGACTGGGCGGCCAAGGGCACGTTGCTGCTGGGCGTCCGCGCGGTGATCGCGGAGAGTTTCGAGCGCATCCATCGCGCGAACCTGGTCGGCATGGGCGTGCTGCCGCTGCAGTTCGTCGAGGGCGAGAACGCGGCGACGCTGGGACTGGACGGCTCGGAGGTCTTCGACATCGTCGGTCTGGCCGACGGCGAATCGCGGACCGCGAAGGTGCTGGTCCGCCGCCGCGACGGCACCGAGGCCCGCTTCCAGGCCCGCGTGCTGCTGCTGACGCCGAAGGAAGTCGAGTATTTCCGCCACGGCGGCATCCTGCACTACGTGCTGCGACAGCTCGCCACGAAAAAGGGCTGACCCCGCTTCGTCACGGGCGGAAACCCGGCCCTCGCGCGCAGGCGCGAGGGCGCTCGACGGCACGCGAACCCGTGGTTCGCCTGCACGAGGACGGCAGCGGCCGGTCCGGCAATGGAAACGGCTCGCATCGGGGGCCGTACGCCGGCGTCTTGCGGCCATATGGAGGCTATGCTCCAATCCGGACGCACATCCAGAGCCGCCATCAGCGGCCACACGCACACTCCCTGGGAGGGGTCTGAATGAATCTCGAGCGTCCCTGGCTTGCGAGCTATCCGGCTGGCATCCCCGATACGGTGAATGTCGACGAGTACGCCTCGATCGTCGCCGTGCTCCAGTCGTCACTGGAGAAATACCGCGACCGCACCGCGTTCTCGAACATGGGGCGCTCCATCACCTACGCCGAGGTCGACCGCTACAGCAAGCAGTTCGCGGCCTACCTGCTGGGCGAGCTCAAGCTCAAGAAGGGCGATCGCGTCGCGATCATGATGCCCAACTGCCTGCAGTATCCGATCGCGATCTTCGGCGTGCTGCGCGCCGGCCTGACCGTGGTGAACGTCAACCCGATGTACACGCCGCGCGAGCTGAAGCACCAGCTCGTCGATTCCGGCGCCAGCGTCATCGTGGTGCTCGACAACTTCGGCCGCACGGTGCAGGACGTGCTCGCGGAGACGCCGGTGAAGCAGGTGGTCGCCACCGGGCTCGGCGACATGCTGCCGTTCCCCAAGGGCAGCATCGTCAACTTCATGCTGCGCCACGTGAAGAAGATGATCCCCGACTACGACATCCCGTCGGCGATCCGCTTCAAGAACGCGCTCACCCTCGGCCAGATGCACGAACTGCCCGAGGTCCGGATCTCCTCCGACGACATCGCCTTCCTGCAGTACACCGGCGGCACCACCGGCGTCGCCAAGGGCGCGATGCTCACCCATCGCAACCTCGTGGCGAACATGCAGCAGGCCTCGGCCTGGGTCTCCGGCATGACGCAGGAAGGCAGCGAACTGATCGTCACCGCGCTGCCGCTGTACCACATCTTCGCGCTGACCGCGAACTGCCTGGTCTTCATGAAGCTGGGCGCGCGCAACCACCTCATCACCAATCCGCGCGACATGCCCGGGTTCGTGAAGGAACTCGCGAGCATTCCCTTCACCGCCATCACCGGCGTCAACACGCTGTTCAACGGGCTGCTGAACACGCCCGGGTTCGACAAGGTCGACTTCTCGCACCTGCGCCTCACCCTCGGCGGCGGCATGGCCGTGCAGCGGGCGGTCGCGGAACGCTGGAAGCAGGTCACCAAGTGCACGCTGGTCGAGGCCTACGGCCTGACCGAGACCTCGCCCGCCGCCTGCATGAACCCGCTGGACCTGCCCGAATACAACGGCGCCATCGGCCTGCCGATCCCTTCGACCACCGCGTGCCTGAAGGACGAGGAAGGCCACACCCTGCTCGGCATCGGCGAAGTGGGCGAACTCTGCATCAAGGGTCCGCAGGTCATGAAGGGCTACTGGCAGCGCCCGGAAGAAACCGCGAAGGTCATCGACGGCGAAGGCTGGCTGCACACCGGCGACATGGCGAAGATGGATGAAAACGGTTTCTTCTACATCGTCGACCGCAAGAAGGACATGATCCTCGTCTCCGGTTTCAACGTGTACCCGAACGAGGTCGAGGACGTGATCGCGATGATGCCCGGCGTGCTCGAAGTGGCCGCCGTCGGCGTGCCCGACGACAAGTCCGGCGAAGCGGTGAAAGTGGTCATCGTGAAGAAGGATCCTTCGCTGTCCGTCGAACAGGTGAAGGCGCACGCCCGCGAGAATCTGACCGGTTACAAGCAGCCGAAATTCGTCGAATTCCGGACCGAGCTGCCGAAGACGAATGTCGGCAAGATCCTGCGTCGCGAACTGCGCGAAAAATCGGGAAGCAGTTGATTAGCGATGAATTAGCGAAAACCGTCGCACTTTGAGAGAAAGACCGGGAGCAATTTCCCGGTCTTTTTTTTGGACATCGGCACAACTTGAAGTTTCAATCAATTCGGCGCATACAGTCGTCGACGGGAAATCAAGCAGCCGTTTGCCGGAGCCAGCACGCCGCGACGGTCGACGGTACTCGAACACAGGGGGATTCATGACCAGCCAGCAGTCACACTGATCCGGGGGCCGATGCCCGGGCGATGCCGACGCCGGCATCGCTCCACCGCCGGGTCCCGCCGGCATCGGCATGCGGGAACGCGTCCCGCACGGATGGCCCGGCCATCCAGGCTCCACCCGATTCCCGCATCCGGAACTGTCACGGGAATCGAAGCGCAGCGTCGATGGCAGGGAGCATCGCGCAGGCGCTCACGTCCCAGCGCATTCCGCGCGTCGCCCAATCCGCACCAGGAAATCGCCACGCAATGGCCAGGAATCCAGTCGCTATCACGGGACTCGGCGTGTTGTCGCCCATCGGCCTCAGCATTGGCGAGGTCGAGGCGTCGATCGCGTCGACGCGATCCGGCATCGTTCCATTCAAGGCGCCACCGCTGAAGAAGACGTTCCCGGCCGGCGTGGTGCAGGCGCGGTTCGACGATCGCTTCACGCCGCTGGAACTGCCGTTCCTGGACCGCTGCCAGCAGATGGCGATCGTGGCCGCCGACCAGGCCATCGCGCAGTCCGGCCACACCGATTTCGACGCCTACGGCATGCGTGCGGCGGTCCACTACGGCAACGTCAACGGCGGCGTGGCGACTGCGCAAGCCTGGTACCGGCAGATGCTGGTCGATGGCAGGCAGGCGTCCCGTCCCTTCACCGCGATGGCGATCATGGGCAACGCGGGTGCGGCGCAGATCTCGATCCGCCGCATCGTCCGCGGGCCGGTCGTCACCCACGCCAGCGCCTGCAGTTCCTCGGGCGTGGCGATCGCCGAGGCGGCGCGCGCGATCGCCGACGGCCATCTCGACGTCGCCATCGCCGGCGGCGCCGAAGCGCCGCTGACCGCGAGCCTGCTCGGCGTGTTCGACGGCACCCGCTCGCTCGCGAAGCTGGACCCGCATGACCCGTCCCGCTCGTGCAAGCCGTTCTCCTCGCAGCGCAGCGGTCTCGTCGTCGGCGAGGGCGCGGCCTTCCTCGTGCTGGAATCCGAGCGCAACGCGCGGGCGCGCGGCGCGGAGATCCTGGGCTACGTCGCCGGCTGCGCGATCGGCAGCGACGCCTGGCACATCGGCATGCCGGATTCGAACGGCCAGCGCGCGACCCTGCGGCAAGCGCTGGCCTGCGCCGAACTGGCACCCGGCGACATCGGCTACGTCAACGCCCATGCCACCGCGACCACCGGCGGCGACGTGATCGAGTCGGACGCGATCCGCTCGGTGTTCGGCACCGGATCGGGCGCGCCCGCGGTGAGTTCCACCAAGGGCGTGCACGGTCACCTGCTGGGCGCGACCAGCGCGCTCGAGGCCGTGATCACGCTCGCCGCGATCCGCACGTCCACCCTCCCTGCCACCGCGCATCTCGACCAGATCGACCCGAAATGCGCGTTGAACCATATCCCCGGCGAAGCCGCGACGGGCACGAAGATCGCACACGCGCTCTCGTTCTCCTGCGGTTTCGGCGGCACCAACGCAGCCCTGATCCTTTCTTCCGCAGTTTGATCCCCTTTCCATTTGACACCCCGGAGAATCCCATGAACGTCACCTCGCAGCTGATGAACTTCGCTTCCGCCAACACCCACAGCCGCGTCACCGCAGAAGTCCGCCGACAGAAGCGGGACAGCCTGTGGCTGACCCTGCATCGCGACGCGAACCGGGGCGTTCACAACTTCACGCCGGCGCTGCTGGGCGAACTGCGCAGCGTCATCGACGGCCTGCGTCGTACCGACGGCCAGTGGCCGGTCGGCTCGACGACGACCGACATCGGCTACCTCGTCCTGAAATCCTCGGATCCGGAATACTTCAGCGTCGGCGGCGACCTCAAGCATTTCCGCACCTGCATCGCCGAAGGCAACAGCGATGCGTTGCTGGCGTATTCCAACCAGTGCCTGGACCTGCTGTCGGACTGGTCGAACCTGCTCAAGGACCGCATGACCTCGATCGCCCTGGTGCAGGGCCGCGCACTCGGCGGCGGCTTCGAGATGGCGCTGAGCGCCGACTACATCATCGCCGAGGAACACAGCTCGTTCGGCTTCCCTGAAATCATGTTCGGCCTCTTCCCCTGCACCGGCGCGATGGGCCTGCTGACCCGCCGCGTGGGCGCGATCCGCGCCGAGCGGATGATGACCGAGAACAAGATCTACACCGCGCAGCAGTTGCTGGACATGGGACTGATCGACGAGGTCTGCCCCACCGGCACCGGCGAACGCGCGACCGAAGCCTACATCGCGCGCCATACCGCCCGGCAGAAGGCGTTCCTCAAGGTGCAGCAGAGCCGCATCCGCATGTCGCCGTTCGACTATGCCGAAGCCGAGCAGATCGTGAAGGACTGGGTGGAACTGGCGATCGGGCTCACGAAGGAGGAACTGCGCACCCTCGACATGCTGATCCTCATGCAGGAAGGCGGCCGCAAGCCGAAGACGGCGGATCGCATGGCGGCGTGACGCGGCGGTCGAGCCCGGCCACGATCAGCCATCCAGCGCGATGCGGTTCTCGAGGATCGCGTTGAGTGATTTGACGCTCTCGACAGCGAGTTCCTGCGCCTCGCGCAGCCACTGGTGTCGCGTGGCGCGCAATTCCTGCGCGCTCAGGCCCATCAGCCTGCCCGCGGTGGACGCGAGTCGGACGGCGCCCACGCTCAGGCTCACGCCCTTGAGCGAATGCGCCTCGTGGCGGATCGCCTCGATGTCCTCGGCGGCCGCGCTGCGGGTGAGCTGTTCGACCAGTTTGTCGATGTCGGAAATGGCGTCGCCCAGCATCGCCTCGAGGAATTGACGCGACGAATTGATTTCCAGGAGATTCTCGATGGCGTCCATGCTGATGTACTCGACGGGCACGATCTTGAGCTGGCTGCGCACATCGAGGACGGGCTGCGATTCCTTCTGTTTCGGCGTCGCCTGCTCCGCATCGCCGATCGTCAGCGGGTAGTCGGCCGGGTCCGCGACCAGCGCCGACCGCAGCTTGTGGAAGGTGATCGGCTTGTGGATCACCCCGCCCGCGCCGACCGCGAGCAGTTTCCGCTGCGTGGTTTCGGAGGTGTCGGCGGTGATGAAGAACGTGGGCGCGGTCTTCACCTTGCCGAAGCGGTAGATCTGGAAGACCTGCGCGCCGTCCATGTCGGTCATGTTGAAGTCGAGGAAGATGGCGTCGTAGTCGTTCGCCGCCAGGCACTCCAGCGCTTCCACGCCCGAATGCACGGCCTCGACGTCGTGCCCGTCCTTGAGCAGCATCTCCTGCAGCAGGCGCAGGTTGACCGGGTGGTCGTCGGCGATGAGGATCCGGCGCCGCGAGACCGGTTCGGGCAGGTCGCGGGCCGGCTCCGGCACCGCGGCCACCTCGTGCGGCGACTTCTTCAGGCGCAGCTCGAACCAGAAGACGCTGCCCTCGCCCGCCCGGCTGTCGACCTGCAGGTTGCCGCCCATGCGGCGCACGTGCTCGTAGGCGATCGACGTGCCCAGGCCGGTGCCGCCGTACTTGCGCTTGGAGCCGGTCTCGACCTGGTAGAAAGGCTCGAAGATCTTGTCGAGGTGTTCCTGCGGGATGCCGATGCCGGTGTCGGAGACGCGGAAGCTGACCACGTATTCGCCGGAGCGGTCGTGGATCAGCGACACGGTGACGGTGACCCGCCCCTTGTCGGTGAACTTCACCGCGTTGCCGGCCAGGTTCATGAGCACGCTGGTCAGCTCGTGCTCGTAACCGAGGATGGGCGCGACGATGCCGTCGTCGTAGACGATGTCGAGCGCGATCCCCTTGCGCAGCGCGATCGGTTCCAGCGCGATGCGGAGATGGCGCGTCACGGCGTCCAGCCGGAACGTCGTCATCTCGCTCTGGCCGGTCCCGGACTGCATCTTCGACAGATCGAGCAACTGCTTGATCTCGCCGTCCAGCGCCGCGGACAGGTCGAGGATCGCGGTGACGCGTTCGAGGATCGACGGATCGTGGTGTTCCGCCGCGATCAGCTGCGCCGAAGACACGATGCCGGTCAGCGGCGTGCGGAGTTCATGGCTGACGTTGGCCAGCAGTTGCGACTTCGCCTTGCTCTCGCTCTCGGCGTGGTTCCTCGCCGCATGCAGGTTGCGGATCAGGGTCGAGGCGTACAGCGGGACGATCAGCAGCACCACGCTGTGCGACACCGCCGCCATGGTTTCGCCCTGCCAGACCGGCGAATAGAGCGCCACCAGGCCGAAGCCCGCGATCGCGACGGCCTGGCAGATGCGCATCGGCAGGATGCCGATCCGGAAACCGAAGCCCAGGATCGTGAACAGGTAGAAGCTGGTGAAGAGGATCGACGCGCGTCCCATCAGGAACAGCCACGCGGACAGCATGATCGGATCGAAGATCGCGGTGAACAGCACCTGGTCGCGCACCGGCAGCAGGCGCTGGTAGCGCGCCATGTACCACGCGGTGAGGTTGTACAGCGTGTAGATGACCGACAGGCCCGCCACCTCGCGCACGCCGATCACCGGCGACGAGGTGCCCCACATCACGATGGCGGCCACGATCAGTGTCAGGACCGGGAATCCCAGCTTCAACCGCAGCGTCGCCTGGGCGCGAACGCTGTCGGTCAGATGCGGGTTTTGAGAGCGGCTTTCCATCGCGGCGACCCTTCGTGACGTGCTACCATGACCAGCGTTTTCGCGCGGAATTCCGCGCGAAAACCGAAACGGCGACCCTGTCGCCCAAGTCGTCAAGCGCAACCTCGCCCGCAGCGGCAGCGGAAACGGTCAGGAGACGCGAAGTGGAAAAGAACAGGATCATGGAGCATCTGATCCGCATGCTCCACGAGAAATTCGGCATCGACCCCGCTTCGGTCACCGCCGAGACGCGACAGCAGGATCTGGGCATCGATTCGATTCTCCTTGTCGATCTGATGCTGGACGTGGAAGACGAACTGGATTTCTCCTTCCAGAGCATGACCCTTCCGCCGAATCCATCGATCGGCGACATGTGCGAACTCATCACGCAGAACATGGACGCCTGAGTCCTGCGACGACGCGCGACGCGGGTCGCCGCACTCCAATCGGCACCATTCCCGCGACGCACCCGTCCCCCTGCCGGAGCCCCTGTCTCCCGCATTCCCAGGACGACAGGCTGGCCGGCGTTCACCTATTGCATTCCAGGTCTGGGCGAACTCGTGGAATAACGTTCGCAGATGTCCTCGAGCCGCGCCCGGTTGTTCACCAGCGCCTGCACGCACTGCGGATCGAACAGCTTGCCGCTCTGCTCCTGCAGGAAGTCGAGGGCGTTGTCGAAGCTCCACGGCGCCTTGTACGGCCGCGGCGAGATCAGCGCGTCGAACACGTCGGCGACGGCGACGATGCGCGCCTCGACCGGAATCTGCTGGCCGCTGAGGCCGTCCGGATAACCGCTGCCGTCGAAGCGCTCGTGATGGCGCAGCGCGATCAGCGCGCCGACCTGGATGAAGCGGTTCTGGCTGCCGCTGAGCAACTCGTGGCCGATCTGCGGATGCCGGCGCATGATGCCGAGTTGCTGTTCATCCAGCGGACCGGGCTTGAGCAGCACGTCGTCGGGGATGGCGATCTTGCCGATGTCGTGCAGCGGCGCAGCCAGTTCGATCAGCCGGACCTCTTCCTCGGACATGCCGAGGCCTTCGGCGATCAGGCCGGCGACATGCGCCATGCGTTCGAGGTAGGCACTGGTGCCGATGTCGCGGTACTCGATCGCCCGCGCCAGTCGCGACAGCGTCTCGCGTTCGCGCTCCTCGACCTCGTGCATGCTCGACAGCAGCCGCTGTTCCAGCGACAGCGCGCGCTGCTTGATCGATTCGGACTGCTGGCGCAACTGCAGCAGGTTGCGGCAACGGGCGCGCAGTTCGCGCGGCCGCACCGGCTTGACCAGGAAGTCGATGACGCCGGCGTCGAGCGCGGCCTGGCGGATCGGTTCGTCGCCGACCACCGTGACCAGCACGATCGGCACGTCGCGGTTGCCCAGCGAGCGGCGGAACCGGCGCGCGAATTCCAGACCGTCGATGACCGGCATGCGGTAGTCGAGCAGCAGCAGGTCCGGACGGTTGTTCTCGGACCAGCGCAGCGCTTCCTCGGAATCGCCGAAGTCGAACACCTCAAGCTCGGGGCTGATGTCCTCGAGAATGTGGCGCAACATCGTGCGCGCGGACGTCTGGTCGTCGACGATGACGATTTTCACGGAGTTGCCCCACATGCGGATACCGTGCGTCCTTGCCTCTGTCGTGATGGGATGGCGCGATGACTTCCTGGACGGAAATTTAAAGCAATTTCCGTGCCTTGTCTCGCATGTTGCCGTTTCGTCACCATCTTAAGCGAAACGGCGGTCCCGAGGGCGGGCGGCCAGCGGGAAATCGCGTGTTTCGTGCCGGAATCGCGACAACGTCCGCCGCGATCGCGGCATCGGGCGATTCACCCGGAAACCCGCCGATCTTCAGGATTCCGGGCGCATGTACGGGAACAGCAGCACGTCGCGGATCGAGACCGAGCCGGTGAGCAGCATCACCAGGCGGTCGATGCCCACGCCGAGGCCGCCGGTCGGCGGCAGGCCCACTTCCAGCGCGCGAATGTAGTCGGCGTCGTAGTGCATGGCCTCGTCGTCGCCGCCCTCCTTCGCCTCGACCTGCGCCCGGAAGCGCGCGGCCTGGTCCTCGGGGTCGTTCAGTTCGGAGAAGCCGTTGGCCATCTCCTTGCCGCCGATGAACAGCTCGAAACGGTCGGTGATGCCCGGCTCGGTGTCCGACTCGCGCGCCAGCGGCGAGACTTCCACCGGGTAATGGGTGATGAAGGTCGGCTGGATCAGGTCGGCCTCGACCGTCTTCTCGAAGATCTCCAGCAGCAGCTTGCCCCAGCCGTACGCCGGCTTGACGTGGATCTTCAGCCGCGCGCAGTGCGCCGCCAGCGCCTCGCGATCGCGGCAATCCGCGACGGAGATCTCCGGGTTGCACTCGCGCACCGCTTCTTCCAGCTTCCAGCGGCGGAACGGCGCGCCGATGTCGATGGTGTTGCCGTCCCAGACCACCTCGTCGATGCCCACGGCCTCGCGGGCGACGTCGCGGATCAGGCCTTCGGTCAGGTCCATCACCTCGGTGTACGTGGCGTAGGCCTCGTACAGTTCGAGCATCGTGAACTCTGGGTTGTGCCGGGTGCTGACGCCTTCGTTGCGGAAGTTGCGGTTGATCTCGTACACCCGCTCGAAACCGCCGACGACGAGGCGCTTGAGGTACAGCTCCGGCGCGACGCGCAGGTACAGGTCGAGGTCCAGCGCGTTGTGGTGCGTGGTGAACGGGCGCGCGGTCGCACCGCCGGCGATGTAATGCATCATCGGCGTCTCGACTTCCTGGAAGCGGCGCGCGTCCAGCCAGCGGCGGATCGCCGAGACGATGCGCGAACGCTTGCGGAAGACCTCGCGCGACTCCGGCGTGACGATCAGGTCGACGTAGCGCTGGCGATAGCGCTGCTCGACGTCCGCCAGCCCGTGCCACTTGTCCGGCAGCGGGCGCAGCGACTTGGTGAGCAGGCGCAGCGATGCGACCTTCACCGACAGTTCGCCGGTCTTCGTGCGCATCAGCGTGCCTTCGGCGCCGACGATGTCGCCGACGTCCCAGTGCTTGAAGGCGTCGTAGGTCTCGCCCAGCGCGTTCGACTGCAGGAACAGCTGGATCGCGCCGGTCATGTCCTGGATCTGCGCGAACGCGGCCTTGCCCATCACGCGCTTGGCCATCAGCCGGCCGGCGACGGCGACACGGCGGCCTTCGGCCTCCAGCGCCTCGCCGGTCCAGCGCTCGGCGTCCTCGTACGCGTCCTGCAGGTCGCGGGCGTAGTCGCGACGCGCGAAGTCGTTCGGGAACGCCACGCCCTGCCCGCGCAGGGCCGCGAGTTTGCCGCGACGCTCCGCAATGAGGGCGTTGTCGTCGGGCGGCAGGGTCTGGTCGTCGGTCATGGTCGTGTTCGCGTGGGGATGGCGTGATGCGTGATCGGAAGAAACACTGCGCGGCAGGCGGCGATCAGACGGCGTCGCTGCGTTTGGCGCCGGCGTCCAGCCCGGATTTCAGGCTGGCTTCGAGGAATTCGTCGAGGTCGCCGTCGAGCACCTTCTGGGTGTCGCTGCGCTCCACGCCGGTGCGCAGATCCTTGATGCGGCTCTGGTCGAGCACGTAGTTGCGGATCTGGCTGCCCCAGCCGATGTCGGCCTTGGTCGCTTCCAGCGCATCCTTCTCGGCATTGCGCTTCTGCACTTCGAGCTCGTACAGCTTGGCCTTCAGCATCTTCATCGCGCGGTCGCGGTTGGCGTGCTGGCTGCGCTCGGTCTGGCAGGCGACGACCGTATTCGTCGGTACGTGGGTGATGCGGACCGCGGACTCGGTCTTGTTCACGTGCTGGCCACCCGCGCCGGACGACCGGTACACGTCGGTCTTCAGGTCCGCCGGGTTGATGTCGATCTCGATGTCGTCGTCGACTTCCGGCGCCACGAACACCGAGGTGAACGAGGTGTGGCGGCGGTTGTCGGAGTCGAACGGCGACTTGCGCACGAGGCGGTGCACGCCGATCTCGGTCTTGAGCCAGCCGTAGGCGTAGTCGCCCTCGACCCGGAACGTGGCCGACTTGATGCCGGCGACGTCGCCGCCGCTGACTTCCATCAGCTCGGCCTTCCAGCCGCGCGATTCGGCCCAGCGCAGGTACATGCGCAGCAGCATTTCCGCCCAGTCCTGCGCCTCGGTGCCGCCGGCGCCGGCCTGGATGTCGACGAACGCGTTGGAGGCGTCCATCTTGCCGGAGAACATGCGCTGGAATTCCAGTTGCTCGACGCCACGGGCATAGCGCTCGACGTCGGCCTGGATGGCCAGCGCGGTGTCGTCGTCCTCTTCCATCTCGACCAGTTCGAGCAGTTCGCCCGCCCCGACCAGGCCGTCCTTCAGGTCGCGGATGCCGTTGACGGTCTTGTCCAGCATGGACCGCTCGCGGCCGAGGGCCTGCGCGCGTTCGGCGTCGTTCCAGACGTCGGGGCTTTCCAGTTCGCGGTTGACTTCTTCCAGACGCTCGACCTTGGCGTCGTAGTCAAAGATACCCCCTCAGCGCATCGAGCCGACCGGTGAGGTCGGCGATGCGCTGGCGGATCGGGTTGAGTTCGATCATGGCGATGTGCGCTTGCAGCAAAGACCCGGGATTCTAGCAGGCCGCGCTGCCGCCACCAGCGCCCGGGCGCCCACGGCCGGTTCAGGCGGCGACGCGGGCGCGCAGGGCGTCGCGGTAGGTGCGGCTGCAGGGCACGACCGCGCCGTCGCGCAGGTGGATCCGGGCATCGCCGCTGTCCAGCGGCTCCAGCGACGCGATCCGGTCCAGGTTGACGATGTAGCTGCGGTGCACGCGCTGGAATCGGGCGGCGTCGAGCCGGGCCTCGATGCCCGCGATGGTGCTGCGCAGCGGGTAGTCGTGGCCGCGGACCCGCAGGTTGACGTAGTTGCCGGCGGCCTGCAGCCACTCGATGTCCTCGGCGGCGATCAGGAAATCGCGGCCCAGCTTGCGGACGAGGAAGCGCTCCGGGCGGTCGACCGGCTCCACCGGCTCGCCCTCGTCGGGACGCCCCAGCAGCGTGGCTTCGCCTTGCAGCCGGCGGATCATGAAGCGATAGGCCTCGATCATCGCGACCAGCATCAGGTAGCCGCGCAGGTCCTTGAGGTACTCGTAGATCAGCTCCCGCGGCCAGTCGCCGAAGTCGTAGTGCCCGCCGAGCGCCGCGTAGGCCAGCTTGCGCAGCGCGACCATGCCGACCACGTGGACCAGCGAGAACACCACGCTGCCCAGCAGATGCAGGGCCAACCGCCGGCCCAGTCCGTCCCACTGGAAGGGCACGCGCCGGGTCCAGGCCAACACGCCGGGCACGAGGGCGAGGACCATCACGCCGCTGGACCACTCCCAGACGGCCGGCTCCCAATCGGCGAAATCCAGCCCGACGCGGCGGATGTCCATCCGC
This sequence comes from Lysobacter sp. DMC97, assembly GCF_056313745.1. Classification (NCBI taxonomy): domain Bacteria; kingdom Pseudomonadati; phylum Pseudomonadota; class Gammaproteobacteria; order Lysobacterales; family Lysobacteraceae; genus Lysobacter; species Lysobacter sp. DMC97. The sequence continues at coordinate 223,901 of NZ_JBQUZR010000001.1, forward strand.
ACGGTGATGGTGTTGGCGACGGCGTTGGTCACCGTCATCACGATCCAGAATGCGACCTCGATCGGCCGCCGCCACCGCCAGAAACAGGCGGGACCGGGCAGCGTCCCGAGGCTGGGGGTAGAGACGTCGTTTGCGGGCATCGGCGCATTCTAGGGCGCGCCCCGCGATTCGTCCCCCGGCTCGTCCCGCCGTGGCCGCGCCTCGTCCCTTTTCCATCGCGATCAGGCACTTGGCGCTGGCGACCGTGGGCGTCGCAGCGAGACTGCATCGACTTCCGAGGAGAAACGACGATGCAGCGCCGACACGATCTGGACTGGGTCCGGGTAGCCGCCTTCTTCCTGCTGGTGCTGTACCACACCGGCATGTACTACGTGACCTGGGACTGGCACGTGAAGAGTCCCTACGCCAGCGAGGCGCTGGAGCCGTTCATGCTGATCAGCTCGCCGTGGCGGCTGTCGCTGCTGTTCCTGGTGTCCGGCACGGCGACCGCGTTCCTGTTCGCGAAGAGCGAAGCGACGGGCAAGGGTTTCCTCGGCGCGCGCTCGTGGCGGCTGCTGGTGCCGCTGGTGTTCGGGATGCTGGTCGTCGTGGCCCCGCAGGCCTACTACGAGGTCGTGGAGCAATTGCCCGGCGGCTACCACGACGGCTATCTGGCGTTCTGGGGCCGCTACCTGCACGCCGATCCGAATTTCTGCCGCGACGGTGACTGCCTGGACGTGCCGACCTGGAACCACCTGTGGTTCGTCGCGTACCTGTGGGTCTACACGCTGGTCGCGTGGCTGGGGCTGCGGTGGTTCCCGCGCGCCGTCGAGGCGGCGGGCGCGTGGTGCGAGCGCCACCTCACCGGGGTCGGCCTGCTGCTGTGGCCGTCGCTGTGGCTCGCCCTCGCCCGCCTCGGCCTGCTCGACAAGTTCGAGCAGACGCATGCGCTGGTCGACGACTGGTACAACCACGCCCAGTACCTGCCGCTGTTCCTGCTGGGCATCGTCGTCGCCCGGCGAGAAGCCGTGTGGGACGCCCTGCACCGCCAGCGCCGCATCGCACTGGCGCTGGCCGCAGCCGGCTACGCGTTCATCGTCTGGTACTTCCACGGCAGCGGCTACGACGACGCAACGCCACCGCCCGAGGCGCTGCGCATACTGCAACGGACGGTCTGGGCGCTGTTCCAGTGGACCGCGATCGCCGCGATCCTCGGCTTCGCCCGTGGCTGGATCGTGCGCGAGACGCCGGCACTGCGCTACCTGCGCGAGGCGGTGTTCCCGGTCTACATCCTCCACCAGACCGTGATCGTCGTGCTGGCGCACAACGCCCAGCCGCTGGGGCTGCGGCCGGCCGTCGAAGGTCCGCTGCTGGTGCTGGCGACCTTCGCGCTGTGCTTCCTCGGCTTCGAAATGATCCGCCGCGTGCGCTGGCTGCGGCCGCTGTTCGGGCTGGGGCCGAAGGCGCGACCCCACGCGAACCGCCCGATCGCGCACATGCCGGCGGCGGCGGACGTGCAGTAGGCTCGAACCCCTTGCCCCTTGCGGACCCGCCCATGCCCCTCCGCCGCGCGACCCGCCGCTTCGCTCCACCCTGCCTGGCCCTCCTCGCCTGCGTGTCGGTCGCCGCGTGCGCCACGTCCGGACCGGCGCACCGGGCGGATGCGGAGACCGCGACCGTCTCGCTGCTGACGCGCCAGGCCGAGGCCTGGGACCGGGCGATCGTCCGCAAGGATCGCGACGCGGTGGCGACGAACATGGACGCGGGCTTCCGGCAGATCGACAGCGACGGCGGCTGGCACGACAAGGCCGGGTTCCTCGACGGCATCCTCGACGAGCGCCTGACCATCGCCCCCTACACCGTCGAGGACTTCCAGGTCCGCGTCTACGGCGACACCGCGCTGCTCACCGGCACCACCGACCTGCACGGCACGTGGGACGGCAAGCCGTTCCGCACGCACTATCGCTACACCGACGTGTACGTGAAGCGCGACGGCAGATGGAAGGTGGTGAACGTGCAGACGACGCGGATCGCCGAATAGGCAGGGCGATGGCGCGCCGGCATCGCCGGGCGCGCCATCGGGCATCGCGTCACTTCACCGTGAACTCGCCCACCAGCACGGTCTCGCTCTGCCCGCTCAGGCGCAGGGTCACGGCTTCGTTCTTCTGGCGCGACGTGCCCCAGCCGGTGCTGAAGACGAGGTTGAGGGTGGTCGCGCCGGTGACGATCTGCTGGCGGTCGCCGAAGAAGTTGGCCTCGACCTTGTATTTGCCCGGCTTGGCATTCTTCAACACGAACTCCTCGGGGCCGTAGCCGCCGGTGAAGTCGTCGCTCAGCAGCCCGCCCTGGTAGGTGTTGCGGTTGCCGTAGTAGCACTTCTCGCCGTTGGGGTCCGTCACCCACAGGTCCATGTCGCTGTTGTCGCTGTCCCAGGCCAGCACCACGCGCAGGTCCAGCGGCATGTTCTTCAGCAGGCGCGGATCGATGAACGCGGTGTCCAGCGGCGTCGGGCTGGTGGCGATGATGCCGTTCATCTCGTTCAGCGCGACCAGTTCCACTTCGGAGAAGCGGCCGTCCCACGGCCGCGCGGCCACGTCGTAGAGGTGGCGGATGCCTTCCTGGCGATCGCCCGCCGCGGCCAGCGCCAGCCCGAGATCGCGATGGCTCTGCGGTTCCTCGTCGGCGAGGCGCAGCACCTCGCGCAGCACGTCGACCGCATGATCGAAGTCCTTCGCCTGCATCAGCCGGTAGCCCAGCACGCGCAGCACGTGGCGGTTCTCGAGGTCGAGTTCGGCGAGGTTCGACAGCACGCGCAGCGCCTCGGCACGACGGCCCGCCTTCAGCAGCAGATCGGCGACATCGAGATAGAACGCGGTGCTCGATGCATGGCTGTCGCGCTCGTCGAGGTAGATCGCGTACAGATCCTCGGGCTTGGCTTCGCGGAGGCGGCGGGCGTACGGCGAATCCGGCGCCCAGGTCTGCAAGTGGATCGAGACGCCTTCGCCGGCGTGGCCGTCGTCGCCGTCGGGTTTCGGTGCGGCCGCGGGGGCCGCGGCGGCATCCGCAGCGACTTCCAGATTGGCGGCACGGCCGGCGGGCGCCTCACGCGACTGGAATTCTTCGCTGCGCTGACGCACGGCTTCATCGGCGACCGCAGCGTTCATGGCGGGCGCCGGCGGCGGAGGCGGCGGCGGTGCACCCGCGGCCATCGCCATGGCGACCTTGTCGTCCGCCTTCGGTTTCAGCGGCGCGCCCTTGGGGAAGTCGCGCTTCCACCACGTCAGGCGATCGGCGAAGCGCGACGCCACGTCGTCGAGGCGCTGGCTGCGCGACTGCGCCTGCTCGGTGGCCTGCGTGCGGCGCAGCGCAGCGACCTCGTCGCGGAGCGCGGCCGGCGCCGGGATGTCGTAGCGCACGTAGTCGGCGGCGTTCTCCAGCACGAGCAGCGAGGTACCCGGCGTCACCAGTCCGAAGCGCTGGCCGAGGCGCGTGATCGACGCCCGGCGCAGTTCCGGCTCGGCCATGTCGGCCGCGACCTGCCAAGACGCCCACAGCGTCGCCGCGAGATCGCTCTCCGGCGCGTCGGCCGGCACGCGCACCTCGACGGTGCGGGTCTCGCCGCCGGTGCGCAGCCGCACGCGCACGGTCGCGTCGCGCTCGGTCATGCGCCCGGCCACGCGCACGACCCCACCGTCGATGCGCCACGCCTGCGGCTTCAGGTCGTCGATGCCGTCGCCTTCCAGCGCGACGATGCGCGCGCCGTCGTCCAGCAGCGCGGCCGTCGCGGCGTCGAGCCCGTCGCGGCCCTGCCACTGCACCAGCCGGCCACCGCGGGCCTCGGCCAGCGCGGCGAGGCGCACGGTGTCGCTCTTCGCGCCGGCGGAATCCAGCGCGTACAGCGCCTGGCCTTCGCGCAGACCCGGGAAGGCCTTGCGGCCGTAGTTGCGCAGGCCGTCGCTGACCAGCAGGTATTCACCGACGCCCGCTTCCGGCGTCCAGTCGGCCAGATCGCTGGCACCGTCGTAGACCGCGGATTCCAGTGCCTTGCGCAGCGCGCTCCAGTCGCCGCCGCGGATCTCGAAGCGGCCTGCGTCCTCGCCCACGTCGCGCAGGAAGCGCAGGCGCACGCTGCCGTCGCCCATCGCCTTGAAGTAGCGGTCGAGCAGCGCGAATTCGCCCTGGCGATCACGACTGCGCGCGGATGCCGAGGCGTCCCACAGCAGGCCGACCGACGTCGGCAGCTTGCGCAGGCGGCCGTGTTCGGCCGGGACCGGCACGTCGACCAGCGCGAAGCGCTCGCCATCGTACGCCTGCACCACCGCACCGGCCTCCGCCGCCACCGGCAGGCGCAGGCCGAGCCGGCGCATCCGCGACAGGCAATCGACGCAGTCCACGTGCTCGCGCAGTGCGTCGTACTTCGCGGTCCAGCCGCCGCGGGCACGCTCGAACTTCAGCGTGTCGAAATTGCCGACCTGCACCGGCGCCGTGCGCGGCCCGCGGGCGCGGATCGACAGCGACGCACCGTCGGCCTGATCGAGCAACTGCACCGGCACGTCGATGCGCCAGGCATCGCCTTCGCGACGCAGCGCCTCGTCGATGGTCAGCCGCACCTGGCGCGTGCCGTGTGCGGGGATCGGGTACACGCGCAGCCGGAACTGGTTGCCGGCGGTCTGTTCGAGCAGACCCGGGTCGACGTTGCGCCGCTCCACGCTCTCGAACACCTGCTGCGCCTTCGGTTTCGGCACCGGCACCGCCTCGCGCAGCGTACCGGCGACGTCGAGCGCGAAGCCGCTGACCTGCTGGCCCGGCTGCAGCGGGAAGCTCAGGTTGCCTTCGAGCAGGCGATCGTTCGGATTGAACAGCGTCAGCAGCACGGTGGTGCGCGCGAGGCCGCCGTCGGTCTCGACCTGCACCGACGCGCTGCGCAGGGCGACCGGCACCTTCGCGCCGGGGGCGATGATCAGCGGCGGCGCGACGAGCGCGGGTTCGGGGCGCGGTTCGAGCGCGGTGCGCTGCTGCGCACCGGCGGGCGTGGCGAGGCTCTGGCCGAGCAGCAGCCCGGCAGCGAGGGTGAGAGCGGCGGAGCCGGCGAGACTGCGGGACATGCGGGGGTTCCCCTGGGGCGATGACCGTTCAACGGGCGGTCGCCGCGAACGGGGTCGAAGACAGCGCATCGTAACCGCGCCGCCGCGCGATCCGTCCGACGGCCGACGCCCGGCCGGCGCAGCCGTCAGGCGATGGCGACGGCGTGACGGATGCGCAGTTGCAGCCGGGTTTCGTCGCGGAAGGTGTTGGCGTCCAGCTCGAAGGCCATGCGCACCTGCTGGCCGATCTCCACCGGCCGCACGCCATCGCGGACGGCGCCGAACCAGATGGCCTCGAACCGGTGCGACGCCATGCCGACCGTCAGCTTCAGGTGGGTGCCGTCGCCGACGGCACGCAGGTCGATCACGCGGCCATCGGCGCGGAACACCGGCGATTCCCATTGGCGGCCGAAGGGTTCGAGCGCCGCCAGTTCGTCGATCAATGCGAGATCGGGAAGCGCCGCGAGCACGCCGTCGGTGAGGACGCGCGGGCCCGGCGTCGCGTCGGCGAGGGCACGCTTCGCCGCCCGGTCGAACGCCGCGGTGAAGCGCGCCAGCCCCTCGCGGTGGAGGGTGACGCCACCCGCGCCGGCATGGCCGCCCCAGGCGATGAAGTCCTCCGGATGCGCCGCCGCGATCTCCGCGAGCGCATCGCGGACGTGAAACCCCGGCACCGTGCGCAGCGACGCCGTCAGCGCATCGCCCTCCTGCCGCGGCGAGAAATATGCCACGGGTCGCCCGAACGCCTCGGCCAGGCGCGCCGCGCAGACGCCGTGCACGCCGGGATGGCCTTCCGGGTCGAACACGGTCAGCCCCACGGCACCCGCGGCGGCCTGCGCTTCCGCCATCGGCGTCGCGCGCCGCAGCATGCTCGACTGCACCCGCCTGCGCTCGGTGTTGTGCTCGACGAGCGCCTGCGCCAGCCGCACGGCGTCGTCCTCGTCCGTGCACATCAGCAGGTCCACGGCGCCCAGCGCACAGTCGAGCCGGCCGCGGGCGTTGATGATCGGCCCGAAGCTGAAGCCCAGCGTCGCCGCGGTGATCGGCCCGCTGCACTTCGCGACGCGATGCAGGGCGCGCCAGACCGGGCGCGCATCGGGCGCGTTCATCAGCGCGAGCCCGCGCAACAGCACGGCGCGGTTGTTCTGCGACCGCGCCAGATCCACGCAGTCGGCCATGGTGCCCAGCGCGACGAGATCGAGCAGCCCGCCGAGACGCGGCGCGTTCGACGGCAGATGGCCCATCTCGACCAGCCGCTGCCGCACCGCGCAGCACAGCAGCCAGGCCACGTGCACCCCGGCAATGCGCGGATCGGCGAACGCCGAGTCCTCGCGCATCGGGTTGATGCAGGCCAGCGCCGCGGCGGGCGGGCCTTCGCCGGGGATGCCGTGGTGGTCGGTGACGATGGTCTCGAGCCGGTGCTCGCGCAGCAGCGCGATGCGCGCGTGGTCCGAACTGCCCTGGTCGGCGGTGATGACCAGCGCGGGCCGCGGCGCCGACTCCAGGATCCGCCGGGTCACGCTCTCCGAGACGCCGTAGCCCTCGCGCAGGCGATGGCCGATGTAGCCGTGGATGCGCGCCTCGGGCACGCCGAAGTAATCGCGCAGCGCGATGCGCAGCACCGCGTGCGCGGAGGCGCCGTCGCAGTCGAAATCCGACAGCAGGACGAACGGCAGGCCGTCGATCACGGCGCGGGCCACGGCGTCGGCGGCGACGTCGATGTCGGGCAGGCGATCGGGTGCATCGAGCGCCGCGAGCGCGGGCCGGACCAGCAGCGACACGCGGTCCGCGTCCGCATCGCCAAGCCGACCGGCGATGACTTGCGCCTGCAGCGGCGTGTAGCCGGCGGACAGCGCGGCCTCTTTCACGGCCTGCGACACGGGCCGGTCGACGATGCGGACGGGTTCCGGCATCAGGCGCTCCCGCGCAACGGCCCGGTCGCGGCTTGCGGCCGGACGGCGTTCGGGAACGGCCTCACGCGGCGTTGCCGGCGGCGGACGGCGGCGCCCACGCGCGACGCCAGAAGCGCCAGCGCTGGCCGTGCGTCAGGCGCAGGCGCGTGCCGTCGGCGGCATCGAGATCGAGTGCGGCGAGCTTGCGGGTATCGAGCGCCGCGAACGCCGGCGTCAGCCAGTCGCGCTGGAGCGCGGCGAGATCGCGCACGCGGCGCAGGTCGAACAGCGACAGCGCGTCGGCATCGGCCGCGAAACCGGCCGGCAGCGTGGTCGCGATCCGTCCGGCGCAGGCGGCGAAGGCGCGCAGCGCTTCGTCGTCGCTGTGCAGGCGCGTCGCGGCGCAGGTGCACTGCGTCGGCAGCGTGCCGCCGCCCCAGGCCCACAGCGCGTTGATCGACACCAGGCCGCGCTCGGCGCGGGTCGCATTCCACGGATGGTTGTGCAGCACGATCTGCGCTTCGCTGAGCAGCGTGCGCCAGCGCCGCGCGTCGTCGCCTTCGGGCTGGTGATCGAACAGGTCCTCGCCAAGCGCCGCATCGGGATCGCTGAAGCGCGGCAGCGTCGCCTCGCGTGCGAGGCGCAGGTACCAGCGATCGTGCGCCGGCGCGTCCAGCGCGAAACCGCTGTCGCCGAACAGCGGCCGCAACGCCGGCAGCAGCGCGTCGGCGTCCTCGCGCGACAGCCCGAGCCGCGCGCCGACGCCGAGCAGGCGCGCGCCGTTGATGTCGGCGCGGACGTGCGCGGGATCGATGCGCAGCCAGGCCGCGCCGGCGGCATCGCCGGCGTCGATCTGGCGCGTGAGCGCGGCCGGCGACCAGCGTGCCGGCGTCGGCACGCAGTGGCGCAGGCGCTGCGCGTCGGGGCCGGGTTCGCCGGGCGGCAACACGTCGGCCCGCCCGAGGCGCGCGGCGACGGCATCGGCCAGCGACTGCCGGCCGAAACCGGACCAGGCCGGCAGCAGGAACACTGCTTGCGTCGAAGCCGCCTGCGTCATCGCCGGCCGTCAGCCTTCGTAGGCGACTTCGATCAGTTCGTATTCGCGCTTGCCGGCCGGCGCATCGATCTCGACCGTGTCGCCCTCGTGCTTGCCGATCAGCGCACGCGCCAGCGGCGAGGAAATCGCGATCAGGCCCTGCTTGATGTCGGCTTCGAGGTCGCCCACGATCTGGTAGCGCTTTTCCTCGTCGCTTTCGACATCCGCCAGCACGACGCTGGCGCCGAACACCACGCGGCTGCCGGCGTTCAGCGTGGACACGTCGATGATCTGCGCGTGCGACAGCTCGGCTTCGAGCTGCTTGATGCGGCCCTCGATGAAGCTCTGCTGCTCGCGCGCGGCGTGGTACTCGGCGTTTTCCTTCAGGTCGCCGTGGGCGCGCGCCTCGGCGATCGCGGCGATCACCGCCGGCCGCTGCACCGATTTCAGCTGTTCCAGTTCGCCGCGCAGCCGCTGCGAACCCTTCAGGGTCATCGGCGATCGCATGCCCGCCTCCGTTCGATCATGTCGCTCATGTGCCCTACGTCGATCATCGTGCCAGTTCCTCGTGCAATTCCTGCAGCGCCCAGACCGGGCCGCTGTCGCGGTAGTCGAGAGAATGCAGCAGGGCGCGCGCGCCCGCAATCGTCGTGGAATAGGTCACCCGGTGCTGCAGGGCCTCGCGCCGGATCGAGAACGAGTCGGCGATGGCCTGCTTGCCTTCGGTGGTGTTGACGATGTAGGTGATCTCGCCGTTCTTGATGCGGTCGACGATATGCGGCCGGCCATCGGCGACCTTGTTCACCACCTCGCAGTCCACGCCCTGCGACTGCAGCCACGCGGCGGTGCCGCGGGTCGCGACCACGCCGTAGCCGCGGCGCACCAGTTCGTGCACCACCGCCATCAGGCGCTGCTTGTCGGGATCGCGGACCGACACGAAGGCCTTGCCCTTCGGCGGCGCCTTGATGCCGGCGGCCTCCTGCGCGCGCGCGAACGCGGCGCCGAAGTTGCGGCCGACGCCCATCACCTCTCCGGTGGAGCGCATCTCCGGGCCGAGGATCGGGTCGACGCCCTGGAACTTGGCGAACGGGAAGATCGCTTCCTTCACCGAGTAGTAGTCGGGGATCACTTCGGTCGTGGCGCCCTGCTCCGCCAGGGTCATGCCGGCCATGCAGCGCGCGGCGATCTTCGCCAGCGGCAGGCCGGTGGCCTTGGACACGAACGGCACCGTGCGCGAGGCGCGCGGGTTCACTTCGAGCAGGAAGATGGTGTCGGTGCCGTCAGCCTCGGTCTGGATCGCGAACTGCGTGTTCATCAGCCCGACCACCTTCAGCGCCTTCGCCAGCGCGCGCACCTGGTCGCGCAGGCGATCCTGCGTCTCGGCCGACAGCGAGTACGGCGGCAGCGAGCACGACGAGTCGCCGGAATGCACGCCGGCCTCCTCGATGTGCTCCATCACGCCGCCGATCAGCACGTTGCCATCCTTGTCGGCGATGACGTCCACGTCGACCTCGACCGCGTGGTCGAGGAAGCGATCGAGCAGCACCGGCGAATCGTTCGACACCTTCACCGCATCGCGGATGTAGCGCGACAGGTCGGCGTCGGAGTACACGATCTCCATCGCGCGGCCGCCCAGCACGTAGCTCGGGCGCACCACCAGCGGGTAGCCGATCTCGCGGGCCAGCGCGAGCGCTTCGTCGGGATTGCGCGCGGTGCGGTTGGCCGGCTGCTTCAGGCCGAGCTGTTCGACCAGCTTCTGGAAGCGCTCGCGGTCCTCGGCCAGGTCGATCGAATCCGGCGAGGTGCCGATCACCGGCACGCCGTTCGCTTCCAGCGCCTGCGCCAGCTTCAGCGGCGTCTGCCCGCCGTACTGCACGATCACGCCCTTCGGCTGCTCCAGCTCGACGATCTCCAGCACGTCTTCCAGCGTCAGCGGCTCGAAGTACAGGCGATCGGACGTGTCGTAATCGGTCGAGACGGTTTCCGGGTTGCAGTTGACCATGATGGTCTCGTACCCGTCCTCGCGCAGCGCCAGCGCCGCGTGCACGCAGCAGTAGTCGAACTCGATGCCCTGGCCGATGCGGTTGGGACCGCCGCCGAGCACCATGATCTTGTTGCGGTCCGACGGCGCGGCCTCGCACTCGTCCTCATAGGTCGAATACAGATAGGCCGTGGTCGTGGCGAACTCCGCCGCGCAGGAATCCACGCGCTTGTAGACCGGGCGCACGCCGAACGCCTTGCGCAGCGCGCGCACGGCGGTCTCGTTGGTGCCGGCCAGCTGCGCGAGGCGGGCGTCGGAGAAGCCCATGCGCTTGAGCTTGCGCAGGCGCTTCGCATCGAGGCCTTCGAGGCCCGCCGCGGCGACGTCGCGCTCGGCGGCGACGAGTTCCTCGATCTGGTCGAGGAACCACGGGTCGACGAACGACAGCGCGTGCACGTCCTCCACCGACAGGCCGGCACGGAAGGCGTCGGCGAGATAGAACATGCGCTCGGGGCCGGCTTCCTTCACCTCGCGGCGCAGGCGCACCATGCCTTCGTCGCTGGTCAGGTCGAGGCCGGTCGGATCGAGGCCGATCTTGCCGGTCTCCAGCCCGCGCAGCGCCTTCTGCAGCGATTCCTGGAAGCTGCGGCCGATCGCCATCACCTCGCCCACCGACTTCATCTGCGTCGTCAGGCGCGCATCGGCGGCCGGGAACTTCTCGAACGCGAAGCGCGGGATCTTGGTGACGACGTAGTCGATCGTCGGCTCGAACGACGCCGGGGTCAGGCCGCCGGTGATCTCGTTCTTCAGTTCGTCCAGCGTGTAGCCGATCGCCAGTTTCGCCGCGACCTTGGCGATCGGGAAGCCGGTGGCCTTCGACGCCAGCGCCGACGAACGCGACACGCGCGGGTTCATCTCGATCACCACCACGCGGCCGTCCTGCGCGTTGATGCCGAACTGCACGTTCGAGCCGCCGGTGTCGACGCCGATCTTGCGCAGCACCGCGATCGAGGCGTCGCGCAGGCGCTGGTATTCCTTGTCGGTGAGCGTCTGCGCCGGCGCGACGGTGATGCTGTCGCCGGTGTGCACGCCCATCGGATCGAGGTTCTCGATCGAGCACACGATGATGCAGTTGTCCGCCTTGTCGCGGACCACTTCCATCTCGAATTCCTTCCAGCCCAGCACCGATTCCTCGATCAGCACTTCGTGTACCGGCGAGAGGTCGAGGCCGCGCTTGGCGATCTCCTCGAACTCCTGCTTGTTGTAAGCGATGCCGCCGCCGGTGCCGCCGAGCGTGAAGCTGGGACGGATGATGGTCGGGTAGCCGACCTTGGCCTGGATCTCCAGCGCCTGTTCGTAGCTGCGGGCGACCTCCGCCTTCGGGCATTCCAGGCCGATGTCCTGCATCGCGACGCGGAACAGTTCGCGGTCCTCGGCCATGCGGATGGCCTCGCGCGAGGCACCGATCAGCTCGACGCCGTATTGCTCCAGCACGCCGTTGTCGGCGAGGTCGAGCGCGCAGTTCAGCGCGGTCTGGCCGCCCATCGTCGGCAGCAGCGCGTCGGGCTTTTCCTTGGCGATGATCTTCTCGACCGTCTTCCAGTTGATCGGTTCGATGTAGACCGCGTCCGCCATGTTCGGGTCGGTCATGATCGTCGCGGGGTTGCTGTTGACCAGCACCACGCGATAGCCCTCGTCGCGCAGGGCCTTGCAGGCCTGGGCGCCGGAATAGTCGAATTCGCAGGCCTGGCCGATCACGATCGGACCGGCACCGATGATCAGGACGGTCTGGATGTCTGTGCGCTTGGGCATGGGTTCTCTCAGTACAGGCGCTCGCGCCATTGGTCGGGCGGGAGCCAGGTGATCCGGTGGTCGTCCGCGATGTCGACGCCGCCGGCCTTCACCGCGGCGAGCACGTCCGTGCGCATTTGTGTCCAGCTGTCCGCCCGCGCGCCGATTGCGGCGCCGATGCGGTTGTTGTGTCGATCCATCGCGTTGGCGGCATCGCCGCCCTCGCCGTGCTCCATGAACCGCGTGACCCAGTCCACGAGCCGCGGCGACGCGGTGTAGGCGACGGTCGCGCTGGCGAGACTGTGCCGGTAGGCATCCTTCGGGCCGTTGTGGCCACCCGGAAAGTCGCTGCGCAGCACGGTGGCGTACACGCTGCCGAGCACGAAGGCGGGATAGGCGGCGAGGAGGGCGAACACGGCCGCGCCGCGGCGCAACCAGGGTGGCCCGGCCATGCGGCCGAACATGCGGCCCCTCTGGCGCATCAGATCGACGCTCCGCAGCGTGTGTACGTTTCCTTCTGCAGTCGATCCTTGGTCTGCGGATCCATCTCGAAGTCGCGGGACGCTTCGAGCGCCTGCAGCGCGTTCGAACCGAAGAACCGCATCACCGCAGCCCGGTCCTCTTCGGTGAGGTCGTCGAACAGTCCGTCACCGGTCGGGGCCGGCGCGCCGGTGGATTTGGCCTTCATCGACGCACGGATGAATGCCATGAAGCTGCGCCCCGGCGTCGTTTGCCTGAACTCGGACCAGGCACGGAAGTTCGCGCGATCGACCAGCATGTCGCGGAACTGATCGCGCATCGCATCGCGGAACGCCGGCGTCACCACCTCGAGCACGCATGCGCGCTGCGACGCGGAAAAACCGGCGGTGTCGTCGGACTGATCGAACGCCTGGACGAGGATGTCGGGGACAATCTCGTCCACCGCGAACCAGCTCATGAACTCTTCGACCTCCGCATCGGTGAGCGGTGCCGACGGCGCCGGGGCCTTGAAGTCAGGCAGCAGGGGGTCGACGTCCGCCCGGGCGATCGATGCGCTCACGGCACAGGCTGACACTGCGAAGCCGCAGGCCAGGAGGAAGGTTCGCAGGGATTTCACGGACGACTTTCCATCATCGCGACGAAGCGATCGAACAGCGGCGCGACGTCGTGCGGGCCGGGGCTGGCTTCCGGGTGGCCCTGGAAGCTGAAGGCCGGCGCATCGGTCAGCGCTATGCCCTGGTTGCTGCCGTCGAACAGCGAGCGATGGGTCACGCGCACGTTCGCCGGCAGCGTGGCCTCGTCGACCGCGAAGCCGTGGTTCTGCGAGGTGATCATCACCCGGCCGCTGTCGAGATCGATCACCGGATGGTTGGCGCCGTGGTGGCCGAACTTCATCTTCAGCGTGCGCGCGCCGCTGGCGAGGCCGAGCAGCTGGTGGCCGAGGCAGATGCCGAAGGTCGGGATCTTGCGCGCGATGCATTCGCGGATCGCGGCGATGGCGTAGTCGCAGGGCTCCGGATCGCCGGGACCGTTGGACAGGAACACGCCGTCGGGCTGCAGCGCGAAGACCTCGGCGGCGGGCGTCTTTGCCGGCACCACGGTCACGTCGCAGCCGCGCTCGGCCAGCATGCGCAGGATGTTGCGCTTCACGCCGAAGTCGTAGGCGACGACGCGATGCTTCGGCGCGGCGGCGACGAACGCGCCGGTGTCGAGGTCGAGCTGGCCTTCGCGCCACGGATACGCGGCGTCGGTGGTCACCACCTGCGCGAGGTCCATGCCCTTGAGGCCGGGGAACTTGCGCGCGGCTTCGAGCGCGCGTTCCACATCGATGTCACCTGCCATCAAGGCGCCGTTCTGGGCGCCGCGATCGCGCAGCAGGCGGGTGAGTTTGCGGGTATCGATGCCGGAAATCGCGACGATGCCGCGGGCGCGCAGCCATTCGGGCAATGCGACCTGACTGCGCCAGTTGCTGGGGCGGCGCGGCACGTCACGGACGATCAGGCCGGAGGCCCAGACCTTGCCCGCCTCATCGTCGAGATCGGTACAGCCGGTGTTGCCGATGTGCGGATAGGTCAGCGTGACCAGTTGGCGCGCATACGAGGGATCGGTGAGGATCTCCTGGTAGCCGGTGATGGCGGTGTTGAACACCACCTCGCCCACGGAAAGGCCGGGCGCGCCTGCGGATTCGCCCTCGAACACGGTGCCGTCTTCGAGGACCAGGATTGCGGTTTGGGTCACTGGGGTCGCCTTTGTCGGGCTTGCTTCGGGTTGCACGAAGCCTCGGACGCGGTGCGGGACCGGTCCGGGGCTTCAATGTCAGGCGAGCCGGAATTGTACCGACGCGATGCCGTCGATGCCAGCCTTCCGGGCGATTCGCCCGGGCCGTGGCACAGCCTGAACAGGCGCGTTCAGGCAATCGAATACACTGCGTCGATGACGCCGACTGCCTACTGGACGCACACGCTGCTGGAAGTGGCGGCCTACTCGATCGGGTTCCAGGTATACCGGCGCGAACGGCGCCGGCTGCCGGCGAGCGTGCCGCTCGACCGGGTGCAGGCGTTGCTGCTGATCGCCGGTGCGGCGCTGGGCGCGGCGCTGGGCAGCAAGATCGCCTACTGGCTGTACGACCCGGCGTTCGCCTTCGCCGACTTCCCCGACCCGCGCCGGCTGCTGGCCGGCAAGTCCATCGTCGGCGGGCTGGTGGGCGGGCTGTTCGGCGTGGAGGCCGCGAAATGGCTGGCCGGCGTCCGCGGTTCGACCGGCGACGCCTTCGTGCTGCCGCTGACGGTGGGCATGATCCTCGGCCGCATCGGCTGCTTCCTCGCCGGGCTGGACGACCACACCTACGGCAATCCCACCGCCCTGCCCTGGGCCGTCGATTTCGGCGACGGCGTGCCGCGGCATCCGACGCAGCTGTACGAGATCGCGTTCCTGCTGCTGTGGGGCGGGCTGCTGACGTGGCGCGGCGATCGCCTCGCGCGCCCGGGCGACCGGTTCAAGGCGTTCCTCTCCGGCTATCTGCTGTACCGGCTGGCGATCGAGTCGATCCGGCCGATACCGCATCTCTACTTCGGCGCGCTGTCGGGCATCCAGCTGCTGTGCGTCTTCGGGCTGCTCTACCATGCCCGCGACCTCCCCCGCATCGTGAAGGCGCTGGCATGGCCGCGAAGGTAAGACCGTACCTGTTCTACGACACCGCGGTGTCGGTGTGTTCCACCTGCCTGCGTCGCGTCGAGGCGACCATCTTCTTCAAGGAAGGCAACGTCTACCTGGAAAAATGGTGCCCCCAGCACGGCCGCGAGCGCGTGCTGATCGCCGACGACGTCGACTACTACCGTCTCTGCCGCGAGCGCTTCATCAAGCCGCCGGAACTGCCGCAGCGCTTCAACACCGAGCGCAAATGGGGCTGTCCCTACGACTGCGGCCTCTGCCCCGAGCACATGCAGCACAGCTGCCTGACGCTGATCGAGGTCACCGACCACTGCAACCTGCGCTGCCCGATCTGCTACGCGGACTCCGGCCCGCATCGCCCGGGCTTCCGCGACATGGCGACGATCGAGCGCATGCTCGACGCCGTCGTCGCCAACGAGGGCGAGCCGGACGTCGTGCAGATCTCCGGCGGCGAGCCGACGCTGCATCCGCAGTTCTTCGAGATCCTCGACGCGGCGAAACGGCGGCCGATCCGCCACCTGATGGTCAACACCAACGGCCTGCGCATCGCGAAGGATCCGGACTTCGTCGAACGCCTTGCGGGTTACATGCCGGGCTTCGAGCTGTACCTGCAGTTCGACTCGCTGCGCGACGAGGTCCACCAGCAACTGCGCGGCGCGCGCCTGCGCGACATCCGCCTGCAGGCACTGGAAGCCCTGAACAGGCACGACATCTCGACCACGCTGGTGGTCACGGTGAAGAAGGGCCTCAACGACGGCGAGTTGGGCGAGATCATCGACTTCGCGCGCACCCAGCCCTGCGTGCGCGGCGTGACCTTCCAGCCGATCCAGCACGCCGGCCGCACCGAGGGCTACGACCCGGCGCGCGATCGCCTGACCCTGACCGAAGTGCGGCGCGGCATCCTCGAACAGAGCACGCTGTTCCGGCCCGAGGACCTGATCCCGGTGCCTTGCCATCCCGACGCGCTGGCGATGGCGTACGCGCTGAAGCTGGGAGACGGCGACGCGCAGAAGATCGTGCCGCTGACCGGGATGATCCCGCCCGAGGTGCTGATCGAGGGCGGCCGCAACAGCATCGTGGTCGAGAAGGACGACCAGCTTCGCGAGGCGCTGTTCCGGCTGTTCGCCACCAACCATTCGCCGCAGTCGCAGGCGTGTTCGCTGGCCGACCTGCTGTGCTGCCTGCCGCAGGTGCAGGTGCCGGAGGGGCTGGGCTACCGCAACGTGTTCCGGGTGCTGATCATGGCCTTCATCGACGCCGAGGGCTTCGACCTGCGCTCGGTGAAGAAGAGCTGCGTGCACATCGCCCAGCCGGATGGCACCATCGTCCCGTTCGACACCTACAACCTGTTCTACCGCGACGACCGCCGCAAGCAGCTGGACGCGCTGCGCGCGCGGGTCGACATCGCCGACATCGAAACCGCCGCGCCCGAGGAGCCGCAGACATGAACGATCCGTCCCTGCCCGATCCCGAGGCCCACGAAGTCGCCCCACCCGCCTCCGTGCCTGCGCCCGCCGGCGACGCCGCCGGCCGGCCGCCGCTGCCGGGCTGGCTGAAGGTGATCATCGGCATCCTCGCCCTGATCGGCGGCCTCACCGTGCTGCTGCTGGCGGCCTGCTTCGGGATGATCGCGATGCAGTGAGCGCCGCGGCGCTCGACCGGGTCGGCCCGACGGCCGACAGGCTCAGTCCAGCAGGTCCCGCACCCGGTAGCTGCCGGCGGGACGCCCCGCCAGTCGCGTGGCGACGTGCAGCGCGCCGCGGGCGAAGATCTCGCGGTTCGTGGCGCGATGGATCAATTCGATGCGCTCGCCGGCGGTGGCGAACTGCACCGTGTGCTCGCCGACGATGTCGCCGGCGCGCAGGCTCGCGTAATGCGGGTCCGCGCCGCCGCGCTGGGCCGCGGCGCCGAGCGTGAGCGCGGTGCCCGACGGCGCATCGAGCTTGCGGGTGTGGTGCTGTTCGACGATGTCGCAGTCCCAGCCCTGCAGCACGCCGGCGGCGCGTTCGACCAGATCCTCCAGCACCGCCACGCCGAGGCTGAAATTCGACGCCCACACCGCGGGGATGCGTCGCGACGCGACCTGCAGCGCCGCGCGCTGCTGCACCGCCAGCCCGGTGGTGCCGGAGACCAGCGCGGACCCGCGCGCGTCGCACAGGGCGAGGATGGCGTCGAAGGCCACCGGCAGGCTGAAGTCGATCGCGACGTCGAACGGCGGTACGGCGTCGAGCGCCTCGACCGGATGGAACGGCTGGCCGAGCAGCGCGGCGTCGGGCGACGGCGGCGCGACGGCGGCGACCACGCGCAGGTCGTCGCGTTCGGCGGCCAGTCGCAGCAGGGTCTGGCCCATGCGCCCGCTGGCGCCATGGATCAGGAGACGGAGGGGTTCGGACATCGCGCCAGCGTACCCGCGGCGACGAGTCGACTCAATGCGCCGCGGTCGCCGGCGCGATGCATTCCAGCACGCGCCCGGTGCCGGCGGCGTCGATCTCGGCTGCGGCCGCCTTCACCGCCGAGGCCGCGACCTCGGGCCCGAAGCCGATGCGGAAATGCACTTCGCCCGCCGGCGTGCGCGAGGAGTGGATCGACGACAGGCTGATGCCGTGGCGCTCGAACACGTCGAGCAGCGCGCGCAGCGAGCCGGGGCGATCCTCGGGCAGGTGCACGCTCATCGACGGCCGGTCGACGAGATCGGCCAGCAGGTAGCCGACGCGCTCGAACGCGTAGTTGCCGTCCGCCAGCAATTGCGCGCCGAGGGCGTCGCGATTGGCGTCGAGGAAGCGCGCTCGAAAGGCCGCACGCGCCTCGCCGTCGCCACGCGCGACGAGGTCGCGCAACCCGCCGAGTTCACCGAGCAGGCGATCCAGCATCTCCGGCACGTGCGGATTGCAGAACTGGATGTCTTCGTAGATCTGCGGATTCAGCGACAGGATGCGGGTCATCATCGCCACGTCCAGCTCGAACGAGGCGGTGCGCAGCGGCAGCAGGTCGGCCGGCGCGCCCAGCACCGCCGCGTAGTCGCGCAGCACGCCGGCCTCGGCCAAGTGCGTGGCGTGGACCATCGCCTGGACCAGCGCCATCGCGCGGTCGTGGCGCTCGGGCGACACCCGCACGCACTCGGCCTGCAGGGCATCGAGGAGCGCATCGACCCACGGACGCCACACGTCCAGCCGCGCCTCGCAGACGGCGAGCATGCGGCCTTTCAGCGTCGGTGACTTCGGTGGCGCGGTCATCGGATGCAGGCCCACGACCTCGGCCCGCGATCGCAGCATCGCCGCGACCGGGACCTGCTTGATCGAGGTGACGTCCAGCCACAGCCGGCCCTGCTCGCGACCGGCGGAACGCGCCGTCCATTCGGCGATCACCGCCTCGGTGACGCGGATCGGCGCGGCGAACAGCAGCACGTCGGCCTCGACGAGCAGGCGTTCGACCTCATCACTCGCCGGGTCGGACGGATCGTGCCCGAGCACCGCCAGCCCCGTGCGCTCGACGAAGAACCGGCGCAGCCAGCGGCCGTAGGCGCCGGCGCTGCCGACGATGCCGATGACCGGAGGGGATGTCATGCCGTCGTTCCGTACGCGGGGAGCCTGCATTCTGACGCCTGCCGGCCGCCGCGGGAACCGACCCGGGACATCCCCGGGCCGGTTCCGTGCGTGCGCGTCGCCGTATCGTGCCCTGTCAGGGCGTGGCGTTGATCGCCTTCAGCGCATTCACGCGGCCCCAGCCGATCGGGTACTGCACCGGGCCCATGAACAGGTCGGAGTTGGTCTTGATGAGCGTCTCGCAGGTCGCCGGCAGGCAGTCGGCGCTGGGCTTGGACATCATCATCGCGATCACGCCGGCCACGTGCGGCGTCGACATCGACGTGCCGCTCATGTAGGCATAGGTCGCGGCGCCCGGCGTGGTGGTGCCGGCGTTCCAGGTCGAGGCGATGTTGTAGCCCGGCGCGGCGAGGTCAACGGCGTTGCCCCAGTTCGAGAAGCTCTCCTTGTTGCCGTAGAAGCTGCCGAGGTGACTGAAGGTGGCGACGACGATCACGTTGTTGCAGCTCGCCGGCGTGTAGCCCGACACGTTGGCGTTGTCGTTGCCGGCCGCGACCACGACCACGGTGCCGCGCGAAACCGCACCGTCGATCGCCGACTGCATCGTCGCGCCGCACGCGCCGGCGCCGCCGAGGCTGAGGTTGATCACGTTCGCCTTGTTCGCGCCGACCGCGGGCACGCCGGCGACGCTGCCGCCCGAGGCCCACGTCACCGCATCGGCGATGTCGGCGAGCGTGCCGCCGCAGCGGCCGAGCACGCGCACCGGCAGGATCTTCGCGCTGAAGGCCATGCCGGCGACACCGACGCCATTGTTGGTGACCGCCGCCGCGGTGCCGGCGACGTGGGTGCCGTGCCAGCTGGAATTCGACGCCGGCGAGCCGGCGTAGCAGTACCCGGCCGTCACCCAGTCGCCCGGGTCGGAGGGGTCGGCGTCGCGGCCGCCGCCGTCGTTGGCGATCGCGGCGTTGCTGATGAAGTCGTAGCCGCCCGCGAGCACGTTGGCGGCGAGGTCCGGGTGGCTGGTGAGGCCGGTGTCGACGACCGCGATGATCTTGCCCTGGCCGCGGTAGCCGGTGTCCCAGGCCTGGGTGGCGTAGGTGTTCTCGCCGGTGCTGCTGAAGTTGGTCTGCAGCGAGAAATAGGTGTCGTTCGGGGTGAGGTCGGCGTGCAGGCGGATGTTGGGCTCGACGTAGGCGACCTCGGGATCGAGCGCGAGCCGGCGCATCAGGCGTTCGGCGTCGGCGCGAGCGAGGCGGCGGTCGAAGGCGACCAGCTCGCCGCCGCCGGACAGCGTGCGGGCGCGGCGCAGGCCGGGCGCCGACACGCGGCCGAAGGTGGCGGTCGCGGCGGCGTCGAGGGCGCGCTGGCGCGAGGCGGGATCGGCCTTGAGGAAGCCGGCGCTGCGGTAGCCGACGATGAAGCCGTCGGCGGGGTCATACTGGCTGGCGGGGTCGATGTGCGCACGGCCGGCGGCGAAGACCGGGGTGGCGAGCAACGCGGCGACCACGGCAGACGCCAGTGCGAGACGGCGCGCGGAACGGGAATGGATCGACATGGAACCTCCTTGATCCCGGGCGACATCCTGTCCACCGGCGATGCCGGCCTGTCGGGGAAGGTCGCCCGTGAGCGGGCGATCGCGCGCCGGGCGGCGCGCGTGGCGGCACACCATGTGCCGTCCGCGGCGAGCCTCCGCCCGCCGTCCTGTCCTGTCAACGCATTCCGTCGGAGCGCGGCCGGCGCCGGAGCGCGGTGACGGCCACGCGAGAAGTCGTTGCCGGCTCACCCCGGGCCATCGGCCGAACGCCGGTCAGGACGTCATCCGCTCCCAGAAGCTCTTCACGCCGTCGATGAAGGTGCTGGAGCGCGGCGAGTGGCGGCGGGCGCCTTCGCCGCTGAAGGTGGCCTCGAACTGCTGCAGCAGCTCGCGCTGCTGCGTGGTGAGGTTCACCGGGGTTTCGACCACCACGCGGCAGTACAGATCGCCGGTGCCGCGGCTGCGCACGGACTTCACGCCCTTCTCGCGCAGGCGGAACACGCGACCGGTCTGGGTCTCGGCCGGCACGCGGATCTCGGCCTCGCCGCCCAGCGTCGGCACGCGGATGACGTCGCCCAGTGCCGCCTGCGAGAACCGGATCGGCACCTCGCAGTGCAGGTCGTCCCCGTCGCGCTGGAAGATGTCGTGTTCGCGGACGCGGATCTCGACGTACAGGTCGCCCGCCGGCGCGCCGGCCGGGCCGGCCTCGCCCTCGCCCGCCAGGCGGATGCGGTCGCCGTTGTCCACGCCGGCCGGGATCTTCACCGACAGGACTTTTTCCTCTTCCACGCGGCCGGCGCCATGGCAGGCCTTGCAGGGATTGCTGAGCTTCTGGCCGCGGCCGCCGCAGGTCGGGCACGGCTGCTGCATCGAGAAGATGCCGCGCTGGAAACGCACCTGGCCGCGACCCTGGCAGGTGCCGCAGGTCTCGACCTTGCCGTCCTCGGAGCCGCTGCCGTTGCAGGGCTTGCAGGCCGCCATCGTCGGCACTTCGATGCGCTTGTCGAGGCCGGCGACGGCTTCTTCCAGGTCGAGTTCGACGATCACGCCGACGTCCGCGCCGCGGCGCGGTCCGCGCGCGCCGCCGGCACCGCCGCCGAAGATGTTGCCGAAGATGTCGCCGAAGATGTCGTTGATGTCGGCGTAGCCGGCCTGCCCGCCACCACCGCCGCCCATGCCGTGCTCGAACGCGGCGTGGCCGTGGGCGTCGTAGGCGCGACGCTTGTTGGCGTCGGACAGCACCTCGTAGGCTTCCTTGGCCTCCTTGAACGCGGCCTCGGCGCCGGCATCGTCCGGATTGCGGTCCGGATGGTGCTTCATCGCGAGGCGGCGGTAGGCCTTCTTCAGTTCCTCTTCGCTGGCGGTCTTCGCCACGCCGAGGACTTCGTAGTAGTCGCGTTTGCTCATGCGTTACCTGTCACGATCGGGGAACGCCCGGCGGGCGCTCCCAGGAAAACTTCAGCGGGGAAACTTCAGTCGGCCAGCCGGCGCTCGATCCGGGGATCGGGCGCGAGCCACATCAGGGCGACGGCGACGATCAGCACGCCCGCGGCCCACGGCTGCCAGAACGCGGCCGGGATCGCCAGTCCATACATGGCCAGCGAGGCCTTGCCTTTCAAGTCGTCGCCGATCGCCTTCGCCAGTTCCGAGCGCTCGCCACCGTTGGCGCGGATCAGGCTCGACTGCATCGGCCGCCACGACGCGGCGCACATGAACAGGTTGAAGGCGTAGACCGCGGTCGGAATCGGCGCGAAGTGGTTCTCGCCCATCCAGCCGGTGGTGAACGGCACCAGCGACATCCAGAACAGCAGGTGCAGGTTGGCCCACAGCGCCCGGCCATCGACCCGGTGCGCGGCGTGCAGGAAATGGTGGTGGTTGCTCCAGTAGATGCCGACGTTGGCGAAACTCAGCACGTAGCTGAGGAACACCGGCCACAGCGCGCCCAGGTCGCGCCATTCGGCCCCGTGCGGCACCTTCATCTCCAGCACCATGATGGTGAGGATGATCGCGATCACGCCATCGCTGAACGCTTCGAGCCTGCCCTTCCCCATCCCGTCCCCGGCGCCGTCGAACGGCGGTCTGCACTGCACGCGAAACCCGCGGCGGCCCGGACGCGGGCTGATCCGCACCGGCCCGTCGCGGGCGCTCATGGCCGGCGACGATACCATCCGCCGGACGCGAACCGGCCCCGGAGTCGCCTCCGGGGCCGGCCGTCATCGCTTACTTGTCGTCCTTCACCTCGGTGAACTCGGCGTCGACCACATCGTCGTTGCGCGACGAGGCCGAGGGACCCGGACCCGCCTCGCCCGCCGCCTGCTGGCCGGCACCGGCGGCCGCCTGCAGCGACTGCGCGGCTTCTTCCAGCGCGCGGCTCTTGGCCTCGATCTGGCCCTTGTCGTCGCCCTTCATCGCGGTCTCGAGTTCGGCGATGGCGCCCTCGGCGCGGCCGATGGCCTCGCCCGGGACCTTGTCGCCGTGGTCCTTGATCGCGCTGCGGACGGTGTGGATCAGGCCGTCGGCGTGGTTGCGGGCCTGCACCAGCTCGTGGAACTTCTTGTCCTCCTCGCGGTGCGCTTCCGCGTCCTGCACCATCCGCTGGATCTCGTCGTCCGACAGGCCCGAGCCGGCCTTGATCTCGACCTTCTGCTCCTTGCCGGTCTTCTTGTCCTTCGCCGACACGTGCAGGATGCCGTTGGCGTCGATGTCGAACGACACCTCGATCTGCGGCGTGCCGCGCGGGGCGGCGTCGATGCCGGACAGGTCGAAGCGCGCCAGCGACTTGTTGAAGCGGGCCTGTTCGCGCTCGCCCTGCAGCACGTGCACGGTCACGGCCGACTGGTTGTCGTCGGCGGTGGAGAACGTCTGCGAGGCCTTGGTCGGGATGGTCGTGTTCTTCTCGATGATCTTGGTCATCACGCCGCCCAGGGTCTCGATGCCCAGGCTCAGCGGGGTGACGTCGAGCAGCAGCACGTCCTTCACGTCGCCGGCCAGCACGCCGCCCTGGATCGCGGCGCCGATGGCGACCGCCTCGTCCGGATTGACGTCCTTGCGCGGCTCCTTGCCGAAGAACTCGGCCACCGCCGCCTGCACCTTCGGCATGCGGGTCTGGCCACCGACCAGGATCACCTCGCTGATCTCGGCGGCGCGCAGGCCGGCGTCGTTCAGCGCGATGCGGCAGGGCTCGATCGACTTGCGGATCAGGTCCTCGACCAGCGCTTCGAGCTTGGCGCGGGTGAGCTTGATGTTGAGGTGCTTCGGACCCGAGGCGTCGGCGGTCACGTACGGCAGGTTGACCTCGGTCTGCTGCGACGACGACAGCTCGATCTTCGCGCGCTCGGCGGCGTCCTTCAGACGCTGCAGGGCCAGCGGATCCTTGCGCAGGTCGATGCCCTGCTCCTTCTGGAACTCCTCGACCAGGAAATCGATGATGCGCTTGTCGAAGTCCTCGCCGCCGAGGAACGTGTCACCGTTGGTGGCCAGCACCTCGAACTGCTTCTCGCCGTCGACGTTCGCGATCTCGATGATCGACACGTCGAAGGTGCCGCCGCCGAGGTCGTACACCACGATCTTGCGGTCCTTGCCGTCGCCCTTGTCGAGGCCGTAGGCCAGCGCGGCCGCGGTCGGCTCGTTGATGATGCGCTTGACGTCGAGACCGGCGATGCGGCCGGCGTCCTTGGTCGCCTGGCGCTGGCTGTCGTTGAAGTACGCGGGCACCGTGATGACGGCCTCGGTGACCTTCTCGCCCAGATAGTCCTCGGCGGTCTTCTTCATCTTCTCCAGCACGCGCGCGGAGATTTCCGGCGGCGCCATCTTCTTGCCGTCGCTGGTGCCGACCCACGCGTCGCCGTTCGAGTGCTCGATGATCGCGTACGGCACCAGGTCGAGGTCCTTCTTGACCTCGGCGTCGCCGAACTTGCGGCCGATCAGGCGCTTCACGGCGTAGAAGGTGTTCTTCGGGTTGGTCACGGCCTGGCGCTTGGCGCTGGCGCCGGCCAGCACTTCGCCGTCCTTGGTGTAGGCGATGATCGACGGCGTGGTGCGGTCGCCCTCGCTGTTCTCGATGACCTTGGCCTTGCCGCCTTCCATGATCGCGACGCACGAATTGGTCGTGCCCAGATCGATGCCGATGATCTTGCCCATGATGTGGTTCCTCGGAGATGGGAGGCGGCCGCGCCGCCGATGTGCCGTATGTGGGATGGCCGCGCCGGGGTTTCAAGCGCCGGCCGCCGTGAATCTCTGCAGGCGCGGCGGCCGTTCATCGGCGCCGCGCCCGCGCGGGTCGCGTCAGTCCTGCTTCGCGACCATGACCAGCGCCGGCCGCAGCAGGCGCTCGTTGAGCAGGTAGCCCTTCTGGCAGGTCTGCGCGACCGCGCCGGGGGCGACGCCGGGGACGTCGACCAGACTCATGGCCTGGTGGTGCTCGGGATTGAAGCCGTCGCCGGCCGCCGGGGCCACCGCAACCAGCCCGTTGGCCTGGGCGATGCGTTCGAGCTGGCGCAGGGTCAGCTCCATGCCGGCGCGCACCGGGTCGCCCTCGGGCGCCGCGGCCAGACCGGCCTCCAGGCTGTCGAACAGCGGCAGCAGGTCGCCGAGCAGCCGCTCGTTGGCGAACTTGCGGGCGTTCTCGACCTCGCGCGCCATGCGCTTGCGCTGGTTTTCCAGATCGGCGCGCTCGCGCAGCATGTCGGCGCGCAGTTGTTCGAGCTCGGCGTGCAGCGCTTCGATGACCGCATCCGGGGTCGCGTGATCGGCGGCGTCCGCCATCGAAGCGTCCTGTGACATCGGGTCCTGTGGCGTCGGGGTCTGGGTCATCTGGTTTCCGGGGCTGGGGGCGGGCAATCCGCCGACGGCCGAGGGATGGGGCCGGCCCTTCCGGAATCAAGTGCCCGCGTTCAGGAATCGCCTGCGGCAGCTCCGCGGGCTCAACGGTCGCCCTCGGACCCCAGCGCCTGCGTGAGCGCGTTGGCCGCGGCCTGCACCACCGGGATGACGCGGTCGTAGGCCATCCGGGTGGGACCGATCGCCCCCAGCACGCCCAGCGTGCGCCCGCCGACCCCGTAGGGCGCGGTCACCAGCGACACGCCGTCCAGCGGCGCCATGCCGGTCTCCTCGCCGATGAAGATCCGCACCCCCGGCGCACGCAGGGTGCGTTCGAGCAACTGCA
Source organism: Lysobacter sp. DMC97 (assembly GCF_056313745.1). Taxonomy (NCBI): domain Bacteria; kingdom Pseudomonadati; phylum Pseudomonadota; class Gammaproteobacteria; order Lysobacterales; family Lysobacteraceae; genus Lysobacter; species Lysobacter sp. DMC97. The sequence continues at coordinate 249,054 of NZ_JBQUZR010000001.1, forward strand.
GGATCTCGCGCTTGCTGGCGAAGGCCTCGAACAGTTCGCGCAGGCGGTCGAGGTCGGAGAGGTCCTGCACGCCGATCAGCCGGGTCTGCCCGGCCACCAGCATGTCCTCGGCGTCGCTGGCGAGCGCCTGGTCGGCCAGCTCCAGCGCCTGGGTCATCAGGGTTTCCATCTCGCGCCGGGCGTTGCGCAGCTCGGCGACCAGCAGCGCGCGCGCCTCGGCCAGCGGCCGGCCGGCGTAGTGCTGGTTGAGGTAGTTGGCGATCCGCTCCAGCTCGCCCGGGTCGTAGGCGCGGCGGGTGGGCAGGATGCGGTTCTGCACGTCGTTGTCGGCGAACACCAGGATCGCCAGCACGCGCTGCGCGTCCAGCGGCACGAAATCGACGTGCTTGAAGGCGAACTGCTCGCGCTTGGGCACGCTGACCACGCCGACGAAATGGGTCATCGCCGACACCAGCTCGGACGCGCTGCCGAGCAGGCGCTGGGTGCCGCTGCCGGGCGCCAGTTCGCCGCGCAGGCGGGCCAGTTCGGGTTCGCCCAGCGGGTCGATCTGCAGCAGGCTGTCGACGAAGACCCGGTAGCCCTGCGCCGTTGGCACCCGCCCGGCCGAGGTGTGCGGCGCGGCCAGCAGGCCCACGTCCTCCAGCTCGGCCAGGATGTTGCGGATGGTCGCCGCGCTGACGTCCAGGCCCGCGTGGCGGGCCAAGGTCTGCGAGCCCACCGGTTCGCCGTCGCGGATGTAGCGCGCGATCAGCGTGCGCAGCAGCAGCCGCGCGCGGGGATCGAGGCTGCCCGGGTCGAAGCCGGCGTCGGCGGGTCGGTTCATGCGCAACGGTATAGGCGCAGCCGCCGGCCCGCGCAAGGGGCGGCAAGGCCGGCGCCGGTCTCCGGAGATGAGACGCCATGAGGCACAATGCGCGCCCATGCTGACCCATCTCGCCCTTCGTGATTTCGCCGTCGTCGCAGCCGCCGAACTCGAATTCGGCCCCGGCATGACCGTCATTTCCGGCGAAACCGGCGCCGGCAAGTCGCTGCTGGTCGACGCCCTCGGCTTCCTCTCCGGCCTGCGCGCCGACAGTGGCGTGGTGCGCCACGGCGCCGAACGCGCCGAACTGAGCGCCGAATTCGACCTCGCCGACCACCCGGAAGCCACCGCCTGGCTGCGCGAACAGGAACTGGACGACGCCGACACCTGCCAGCTGCGCCGCACGCTGCGCTCCGACGGCGGCTCCCGCGCCTGGATCAACGGCCGCCCGGCCACCCTCACCCAACTGGGAGAACTGGCCGGGCTGCTGGTCGAGATCCACGGCCAGCACGAGCACCAGGCGTTGCTGTCGCGCACCCGCCAGCTCGCCCTGCTCGACGCCTTCGGCCGCCATGGCCCGGCGCTGGCGGCGGTGGCCGCTGCCGCCGCGGACTGGTCGACGCTGCTGCGCGAGCGCGACGCGCTGTCGAAGACCGGCGACGTCTCCGACCGGATCGCGCTGCTCGAACACCAGCACGCCGAACTCGCCCGCGAGACGCTGGAACCGGCGTCGATCGCCGACCTCCTCGCCCAGCATCGCCGCCACGCCAACGCCGCCGGGCTGATCGACACCTGCGAACGCGCGCTGGCGCGGCTGGAAGGCGACGACGCCCCGTCCCTGCTGCAGACCGTGCAGTCGCTGCGCGGCGACCTCGCACGCGCCCGCGACGACGAGCCGCGGCTGGCCGAAGTGGAAGGCATGCTCGACGCCGCCGCGATCCAGATCGACGAGGCCACGCGCCTGCTGCAGCGGATCCGCGACGACCTCGACCTCGACCCCGACGGCTTCGCCGCGCTGGAGGACCGGCTCGCCCGGCTGCACGCGCTCGGGCGCAAGCACCGGGTACCGGCGGAAGCGCTGTTCGAGCTGCGTGATCGGCTGGCCGAGGACCTCGACGGCCTGCGCAATGCCGGCGCCCGCCTCGTCGCGCTGGACGACGAGATCGCCGCCGCCGCCGCACGCTGGCGCACCGCCGCCGCCGACCTGACCGCGGCCCGGCGCAGCGCCGCCGACACGTTGTCGAACGCCGTGTCCACGCTGATCGCCGACCTCGGCATGGGCGGTGGCCGCTTCGAAGTGGCGCTGGAAGCCGTCGACGCCGGCCGTCCTGACCCGCAAGGCGCCGAGCGCGCCGAATTCCTGGTCTCGGCCAACCTCGGCCAGCCGCCGCGCCCGCTGCGCAAGGTCGCCTCCGGCGGCGAGCTGTCGCGGGTGTCGCTGGCGATCGAGGTCGCGGCGCTGGGCCACGACACCGTGCCGACGATGGTCTTCGACGAGGTCGACACCGGCATCGGCGGCGCCGTCGCCGAGATCGTTGGCCAGAAGCTGCGCGCCCTCGGCGCCCGCCGGCAGGTGCTGTGCGTGACCCACCAGCCGCAGGTCGCGGCGCAGGGCCACGCCCACTACCGCGTGAGCAAGGCCGACGCCGGCGGCATGACCCAGAGCGCGGTGCAGAAGCTCGACGCGAAGGCCCGCCAGGAAGAACTGGCGCGGATGCTGGGTGGCGTCGAAGTCACGAAGGAAGCGCGCGCCGCGGCGAAGCGGCTGCTGGAAAGCGCGGGGTAGGTCGGGCCTTGGCCCGACATCGCGGCCGTCCCGGTCGCGTCGAACGATGATCGAAGCGGCTTCGACCGGAAGCGGCTTCGGTCAGGCGGGTTGCAGACGGGAATCCCGCAATGGCGGGCCAAGGCCCGCCCTACTTTTTCTTGCGGACGTACAGCACCAGCGCGTGGGCCTGGATCTCGTAGCCGTGCTCGGCGGCGATGCGCTGCTGGATCGCCTCGATCTCGGCGCTCTCGAATTCGATGACCTTGCCGGTGTCCACGTCGACCATGTGGTCGTGGTGGTCGCCGCGGTCGAGTTCGTAGACGGCGTGGCCGCCCTCGAAGTTGTGCTTGAGCACGAGGCCGGCGGCCTCGAACTGGGTCAGCACGCGGTAGACCGTCGCCAGCCCGATCTCGTCGCCGTCCTCCACCAGCCGTCGGTAGATGTCTTCGGCCGCCATGTGCCTCGGCTGGGCCTGCTCCAGCATCTCGAGGATCCGCATGCGCGGGTGGGTGACCTTGAGGCCGAGTTTGCGGAGATCTCTGGTTTCCATCGCTGCTTCCGGGGGGGAGGTCGGCGGAGACGGCGGCATCCAATCCGCGATGAACGACGGTCGCCGACCCGACTGCCGGCGGCGCCGAGGCACAGTGTATCATCGACGCCCGCGACACCCCTCCGCTGCCGGCCGTCCCATGCCCATTCCGCACCGTCTCCCGCTCCGCCTGCCCCTGCTGATGCTGACCGTCGCGCTCGCGACCACCGGTTGCGGCATCTTCTACAAGCAGCCGATCTATCAGGGCAACCTCATCGAAAAGCGTGCGGTCGACCAGCTCCAGGTCGGCATGAGCAAGCAGGACGTGCAGACGCTGCTGGGCACCCCGTCGGTGCAGGACCCCTTCAACGCGAGCCGCTGGGACTACACCTCGACGCAGCGCATCGACCGCCGCGGCACCACCCAGATCAAGAATTTCACCGTCTACTTCGAGAACGACGCGGTCGTCCGCTGGGACGGCGACTACTTCCCGGAACAGGACGACGAGCTCGCCCTCAACGCCCGCCGCCAGTTCGGCCCGAACCTGGCCAAGGACGACAAGAAGAAGCAGCGCCGCCGCCGCTGAGCCGGCGCGTCACTTCCCGGCGACGGCGCGACGGCGCCGCGCCTCCTTCGGATCCAGTCGTAGCGGCCGCAGCAGTTCCAGGCGGTCGCCGTCGATCAGCACGCGCTCCGGCGCCACCGCTTCCCCGAACACCGCCAGGCCCGCGGGCGCTTCGCCCTCGAATGCGGCCTCGGCCAGCGCCTCCGCCACGGTCGCACCGGCCGGCAATGTCAGCCCGCGGCTTTCGTGGCGCCGCGGCCACGCGCGGATGACCTCGACGTGGATCGTGCCCTCACCGGCCATCGCTCAGGCTTCCTCGCGGTCGGCCACGCGCACGAAATCGTCGACCATGCGATCGGCCAGGCTCTGGAAGCCCAGCACGAAGGCCGGTCCCAGCAGGCGGCTGTTCGGTTCGAAATCGAGGGTCAGGCTGACCTTGCAGGCCGATTCGTCCAGCGCGTGGAACTGCCAGCGCCCCGACAATTTCCGGAACGGCCCATCGCGCAGCAGCATGTCGATGTGGTGCGGCGGCGTCAGCGTGTTCTCGGTGGTGAACCAGGTGCTGATGCCGCCCAGGCCGAGATCCAGCTTGGCGACCACGCGGGCCTCGCCGGCCTCCAGCACCTCGGCCGCCTCGCACCAGTCGAAGCGACGCGGGTAGGCAGCGACATCGTTCACCAGCGCGAACATCTTCGCGGCGGAATGTTCGACCAGGGCGGAGCGTTGGATGACCGGCATGGGTGGAGGCGTCCCGGATGACTCGCGGGATCGCCCCGCATGGGGGACAATGCCGCGGATGAGCAATCAGAAAGCGCAAAAGGATAAGGCAAAGGGCCCCGGGAAGTCCGACAAGGCCGCACCGCCGATCAAGACCATCGCCCTCAACAAGCGGGCGAAGCACGAATACCACCTCGAGCACCGCTTCGAGGCCGGCATGTCGCTGCAGGGCTGGGAGCTGAAGTCGATCCGCGCCGGCCGCGCCAACATCGGCGACGCCTACGCCATGATCAACGATGGCGAGCTGTTCCTGTACGGCTCGCAGATCACCCCGCTGATCCAGGCCTCGACCCACGTCATCGCCAACGACCGACGCACCCGCAAGCTGCTGATGCACCGGCGCGAGATCGACCAGCTCGTCGGCCGCATCCAGCGCGACGGCTACACCCTCGTCCCCACCGCGCTGTACTGGAAGGGCAACAAGGTGAAGCTGGAAATCGCCCTCGCGAAGGGCAAGCAGGCGCACGACAAGCGCGACGCCGCCCGCGACCGCGACTGGGCCCGCGAGAAGCAGCGCGCCATGCGTGCTCGCAACAAGGACGCGTGATCGGGAGATCGGTGCCGGAAACAGGCATCGAACCTGCACCCGCTTCCACCATCATCCCGAACGCACGTGAGGGATCTGCTTTTACTGCGGTCCGCGATCGTGCCGATGGCAAGCAGATCCCGCCTCGGGCTGCGCCCTCGTTCGGGATGACGGGGTTTCGTCGTGACGCTTGATCCCGCCCCACCCCGCCCCCATACTGCCGGCGTCGATCGAAAGAACGACTCCATCGAAACGAAATTCCCGGTCACGGGGGTGCATTGGCTTCGACGGGGGTTGCGAAATCGCACGGCGCATGCCGAGGGGGCAGCTTTCCTCGTTAATCCAGCGGCAAAAACTCAGACGCCAACGACGACGTCTACGCTCTGGCCGCTTAAGGCCTAGCCCCGAACCCACTTGTGCCTGTGCTCGTGGATGTAGGGTCATTATCACGGGATCGGTTCCGGCGGCGACCCGTCAACCAGGACCTAGATCAAGCGGGTATGCCCTGCGGTGTGCTTCGCACACCGTGTTGCCGCAGAGCGAGATCAAACGGTGAGCTAAGCATGTAGTGCCGGGCATGGAGTGCCTTCGGACGGGGGTTCAATTCCCCCCACCTCCACCAAACGAAAAGCCCCGGGCGCGAGCCCGGGGCTTCTTGTTGTTGGCGACCTGTCCGGCCGACCTGACCGGCTTCAGTACGCGATCACGACCACGCGCGACGCCCCGGGATGGCGCACGACACGCCTGCAACCCCATGAAAACACGGTGGAACACGCCTGCCGGCGATGCCGCGCGGGCCCGGGATCACGTGGCCTTAACCATTGTTTGCGATTGCAGGCACAACTTTTGACAGCGCTGGACAATTGAGTCCGGAAACGTGATCCGCCGCCATCTTTTCATCCGGGCGTAATGCAAGATTGCCGGGCCGGACGACGCATCCCCCTGTCCGCACGGGTCGAGCGATCCCTCGCCTCCGTGCGTCGACCGGCCGCAAGCGCGTGTCGGACATGCCCGGGTTTTCCTCGCGATCGGCTGCGGCCGGCAACGGGCACGCCTGCGCATCGACACGACACATGGAGCAACACAGGAGAACGGAGATGTTCGATCGTTATGCCGTCGTGGGCCATTTCTACGACTTCACCAGCAATCTCTACAGCGGGAAATCGATCCAGCGCTGCAAGGTCGCCCATCTCGACCTGCTCAGGCCCGGCGACATGGTGCTATTCGCGGGCGTCGGCCACGGCCGCGACGCGCTGTACGCCGCCAGGCGCGGCGTCGACGTCACCGTCGTCGATCTGTCGAAGACCATGCTCATGAAATTCTCGCGGGTCATGGCCGCCGACGGCAACGCCGTCGTGGTGCGTCAGGTGCACAGCGACATCATGGCCTTCGACGAACCGGAACGTTACGACATGGTCGTGGCGAATTTCTTCCTCAACGTCTTCAACCGCGAAAGGGTGTCGAAGGTGCTGGCGCACCTGATCACGCAGGCGAAACCCGGCGGCAAGGTCGTCGTCGGCGACTTCGCGCATCCGCACGGCAACGCGCTCGCGCGCATGGCGAAGACGCTGTACTGGTACATCGCGGTGATCTTCTTCTGGCTGATCGCCGGCAACGCCGTGCACGACATCTACGACTATCCGGCGCTCATGGACAAGCTCGGCCTGAAGGTCGACGGGAAGAAGTATTTCCCGATCTTCGGCATGGACTTCTACTGGTCCGTGCTCGGCAGGAAGCCCGGCTGAGGGGAACGGACCTGCCGGGCCGTTCACCGGCCACCGCCGAAGGCATCGGATGCCGTCGCCTCGAACCGCAAAGGAATTGCGCACATGAACGACCAGACGTTCGCCCTGGAGACCCTGCGCCCGCCGCTTGATGCCGCGGGCGAGGTCCGCGGATTCGCCACCGGCAGGCGCGCCGATTTCCTCAAGCGCTATGGCGAGCATTCGATGGCGTTCTCGACGATGCAGCCGGGCATGTCGTACCACGACCGGCTCGGCGTCGGGTATCTGGCGTATGCGCGGCATTGGGGCATCCATTTCGCCCTCGCCGATCCGGTATGCGACCCGCGCGACGTCGAGACGATGATCGACGGCTTTCTCGATGCGCATCCCAACGCCGTGTTTGCGCAGGTCAGCGAACCGGTGGCGTACATCCTGCATCGCAGGCACGGATTCTATGCGACGCAGTTCGGGTCGGAATCGCGGGTACCGCTGCGCGACTGGGACCTGCGCGGCAGCCGCAAGCAGATCATCCGCACCGCGGTGAACCAGACGCGGCAGCAGGGCATCGAGGTGCGCGAAGGACGCTGCGAACAGCAGACGCGCGCAATCTCGGAAGCGTGGATCCGCACGCGCAAGTGCAAGAGCAACGAGATCCGGTTCCTGATCCGTCCGATGCTGATGGATTACGTGGAAGGCACGCGCCATTTCTACGCCTGGCGCGGCGACGAAGCGCTGGGGTTCATCCACTTCGATCCGATCTATCGCGACGGACGGGTCGTCGGCTACGTGCCGAACATTTCCCGCGCGTGCCCGTCGTTCCGGCAAGGGCTGTGGTATCCGATGATGGTGCACGCGATGGACGTCTTCAAAGGCGAAGGCATCGAATACCTCGACATGGGCCTGATCCCGCTGCTGCTGGACGAACGGATGGAAGCGCACGAATCGACAGCGCTGCGCCTCGTGCTCGACGCGATCCTGCGCTGGGGGCATTCGCTGTACAACTTCCGCGGCGTGGCGTTCGCCAAATCGCGCTTCGACGGCGAGCTTCGCAAGAGCTACTTCTGCCATCGGCAACCACTGCCGGCGCTGGCCGCGACGGCGATGTTCCGGCTGACGCGCCTGATCTGACGCCGGAAAGCAAAGCCCCGGGCGATGGCCCGGGGCTTTGCGACACCCTCTTCGCTCACTGCGCGCGATGATAGGCCGGGTCGGCCAGCAGCTCGCGCGTGGGCTGCTGCATCGGCACGTGGCGCACTGCAGCGCTGTGGCTCGCGGTGAAACCGCTGCCGCGTTCCGGCACATATTCGGCCGAGATCCGGCCGTCGCCGACGAGGCGCAGCGGCGCCTGCCACTGGGCACGACCCGCGGCATCCAGCCGCGCCGGCTCGCCGACCGGTTTGCCGTCGACGAGGAACCGCACGCCGCCGCGCGGCACGCCGCGCTGCGCGACCCGCGGCGTCACCTGCGCCACGAACACGGCGACGTCGTCGGGTTTGCCGGACACGGTTTCGAGCAGGCCGGTCATGGTCGCGGCGCGACGCAGCCGGTCGCCGGTCATCGCACCGCGCGCGAACACCGTGTCGCCGGTGGCGGTCACGTCGAACAGGCAGTCCTTGCGCGCACGCGGCTCGGCCACGGGCGCACAGGCCTTGCGCGCACGCGCCGCGAACAGCCGGTTCGGCGGCGGAATCCGCTCGGCCGGGAACGGGTCGACCCGGAAATCGCGCGGCGAGCCGCCTTCGCGATAGTCGAACAGCGACGTCTCGCGGGTGACGCGCCAGGTATCGGCGAAGTCGGGGCGCGTCCACGCCGCGCGGCCGAGCACGCCCATCAGGCCTTCGGTCGCCGGCGTGTGGTAGACGTGCACGTCGATGTACCACTGCTTCTGCGCGGCCCACCAGTTCGAGGTCGCGATCAGCGTGCTGCCGTCGGGGAAATCCACGGTCAGCACGTTGTCCGGCGTGCGCTGCACGCGGCCGCCACCGGAGAGGTCGAGGCCGCCCGCCGGCACCGCCACAACGCCACCGTCGATGCGGACGTCCAGTCCCGCGGGATTCGGCTCGCCGTCCAGCCGCGGCTGCCAGGTCACGCGATGCTTGCCCACGCGCGCCGCCAGCGCCGTGTTGACGCTGACCCACGGCGCCGACGGCACCGGCGTCTGCCGCGTCTGGAGTTCCAGTCCGCCGGGATCGCGCAGCGCGACGAATTCGCCGCCGACCTGGAAGTCGTAGTGCACGCCGTCGACGGTGGTGATGTGCGGGTCGCCGTCGTTGAGGCCGTTGTTGAGCGAACCGTAGTGCAGCAGTTCGTTCGGCGATCCCGCGCCCGGATTGCCGACGCCGCCCCAGCCCGGCGTGCCTGGCGAGACGTTGTCCGCGGCGTGGATCGCGGTCAGCACCATCACCGGCGTCGCCGCCGGATGCGTCTGCAGATACCGCGCCGCGACGCCGGCCACGTGCGGCGATGCCATCGACGTGCCCGACATCGTGTCGGTCGCGTTGTCGCTGGTGATCCCGGCCGACAGGATGTCGACGCCGGGCGCGAACAGATCGACGCAGGTGCCGAAGTCGGAGAAGCCCGCGCGGGCGTCGGTGGTGGGTTCGGTCGCGCCCACCGTGATCGCGGCCGGCGCGCGTGCCGGCGACCAGTTGCAGGCGTTGTCGGTGAAGTTGCCCGCGGCCACGGCATAGGTGACGCCGCTGTTCACCGAATTCGCGATCGCGGTGTCCAGCGTCGGGCTGGCACCGAAGGCGGAGCTGAGGTTCGCCACCGCCGGCAGCGTGCGATTGGCCGTCACCCAGTCGACCGCGGCGATGATCGGCGCGAGATAGGTGTTGGCGCAGTCGCCGGCGCGCACCGGATGCAGCAGCACCTGCTTGGCGATGCCGTAGGTGGCGCCGCCGACGGTGGCGGCGACATGCGTGCCATGGCCGTGGCAATCGCCCGTGCCCGCGGCGGCGTTCATGGTGTTGGTGCCGCCCGACACGCGCCCGCCGAATTCGCTGTGCGTGGCGCGGATGCCGGTGTCGATGATGTAGGCGTGCACGCTGGCGCCGGTCTCGCTGTAGGTGTAGCGCGAATCCAGCGGCAGCAGGCGCTCGCTGACGCGGTCCAGCCCGGTCGGCGGGCCGACCTGCACGGTGTTGAGCGTGCCGACCTGGTCGACTTCGATGTAGGCCACGTCGGGCGACGCGCGCAGCGCCTTCACCGCGCTGTCCGGCAACGTCGCGCTGAAACCGCGCACGGCCGTGGTGTAGACGTAGCCAACCTTGCCGCCCAGCGCGGCGATGCGTTCGCGCAGCGCGCCCGACTGCGCGGCGGCGACGCCCGGCTTGAACACGACGATGTACTGCCCGGGGATGCGCTTGGGCACGTTGGCGTTGATCAGCGGCGCCTGGTCGGGCGGATCGGCGGGCTGCGCGCCGGCGGGGCCGGCGGTCGAGAGGACGGCGGCGAGGGCGACGGCGAGCGAGAGGCCGGCGCGACGGGCGTGGCGGAGGTCGCGCGCGTCCGGGGACGCGCGGCGTTCGTGGATGTTCATGAGACTCTCCATGTGCGATCGAGGGTTTCCCGGCGCAGATCACCGCGGTCATCGCGGGCGCCGACGGACGTGGCGGTGCGGTCGTCGCACCCGGATCCGGTGCGTGCGCGGCCTTCCGCTGCATGCGAGCCAACGCCCTGCTCCCCTGCAACCGGACAGGTGACGACATCGCGATCCACGCCGACCGCCGCGTCGCGACGAAGCGCGATGCGATGCGGCTAGACTTCGCGACGAACGGTCCCGTCATCGAGGCCGCCCCCGCACACGGAGCGCGTTATGCCGACGACCATCGATTCCGTCGATCGTCTTTCCCGCCGCCGCGACCGCATCACCGCGGGCCTGATCGGCCTACTCGTCGGCGACGCGCTGGGCGTGCCCTACGAATTCAACCCGCCGGAACGCATTCCGCCGGCGGACCGGATCGAATACGCGCCGCCGCCCGGCTTCGATCGCTCGCACAAGGGCGTGCCGCCGGGCACGTGGTCCGACGACGGCGCGCAGGCGCTGTGCCTGCTGGCGTCATTGCTCGCATGCGGTCGCCTCGACCTCGCCGACTTCGCACGGCGCCTCGTGCGCTGGTACGACGACGGCTATCTCGCCGTCGACGGCCTCGTGTTCGACGTCGGCATCACCACCGCGCAGGCGATCCGCGCGGTGAAGGGCGGCGAAGCGCTGGAGCACGCCCCGGCCCCGACGGCGTGCACAGCAACGGCAACGGCTCGCTGATGCGCGTGCTGCCGCTGGCGCTGTGGCATCGCGGCGACGACGCGGCGCTCGTGCGCGACGCCCGTGCGCAGTCGCTCGTCACCCACGGCCACCTGCGCGCGCAACTGTGCTGCGCGCTCTACTGCCTGTGGGCGCGACGCCTGCTCGACGACGCCGACGCGCCCTGGGACGACGCCGTGCGCACGCTGCGTGCGCTGATCGCCGACGAGCCCGCGGCGGTGGAGGAACTGGAGTGGTCGATCCGCCCCGACGACCCGCCGATCGGTGAAGGCAGCGGTTACGTCGTCGATTCCCTGCGCTCCGCCCGCTGGGCCGTCGAAGCCCCCGACTACGAAAGCGCCGTCCGCCGCGCCATCCGCCTCGGCCACGACACCGACACCACCGCCTGCATCGCCGGCGGGATCGCGGGGTTGATGCATGGGGTGGAAGGGATTCCGGAGAGGTGGCGGGAGGGGTTGCGGGGGGAGGTGTTGTATCGGCCGTTGCTTAATTATTTTTGAAGGCATGATATTGTTATCTTCACTTCAACAAGAAGTGCTATTAATAGATTTATATAAATTTCAATAAAATAGCAAACTGCAATACGACACAAAACCGCCCCTTCGCCACAAACCCCAATCATAGGCTATTCAAATATAGACGAGGGTCAAATGGAATACAAATGCATAAGCGCAAGGATAGAATACGACCCGAGATATAATTTCTGGTTTGTTCAAATTTTATTGGCAAAAGGAGACTCGCCACCATCTTGGCGGAGGCATCACCAGAAAGACACGCCCGAAATAACTGCACGCGCTTTTCCCACACAACAAGAAGCAGAGGCGCGAGCACTAGAACTTAACTCGCTGTTCGAGCAAGAATTAGCTAATGAGCCTGACGCTGAACGCCGCCTATCGCTTCAACTTCGAGCACAGAAGGCACGCCAGTCACAAAAAAGATTACGGCAGGAAGAAGAACTGATGCTTGCAATAGGCCGTGCGCGCGGATTATCAGAGGCTCCAATGGCAATTCTTCCAGCCAAAATACACCCGGATGACGAAAAATACCGTGATGAAATTGAATCATCGCTCACAAAATATCCTTACGTACGGTCTATAGCCGTAGGGAATGCATTGCAAAGACGATTGGTCAAAAAGCTTGAAGATGGCTCCTGGTCAAAATCCTTCCGCGCCAATCGAAAGGGACTAATAGGAGCACACCGGGCGCCTATTGCGAACGGCTTTGGCTTGAATGAATTCGCTCACTACGGAAAAACAAAAGCAGAAATCAGGCAAATTCTACTCCCAGAAGCCAGTCGCATCCTCATGCTGAGCGGAGTACAAAAATTGCTCGCAGACGCACTGTCGAGGGGGAAAAGCGCCGTAGTCTGGGGCAGCTATGTCTTCTGGCACGAAAAAAACGGCATTGGTTGGCAGGTGAAAGAGCGCAGCGGAAGCGCGGAAAGCGAGAACAATGAAGCAATTTGGTTCGAAGGAAGTATTAATTCCACAAACTATGGGCGAATTGTCGTTCTTCCATATATAAAATCAAACGGCGAACGGGTTCGCGGACATACCAAGAATGCACCACACGATGGCCCAGCAAAACCCAGACCACTTGGCGAAGAACTCATTCTCGAGTTCGAACAACTAGATGGCGACGAGATGCGGGGATTACTTGGGAATTTTCGTTATGAGGCGGGATTTGGCTAACTCATGACAATGATGCGAATTAGCCTTTGTAAAGCCGAAAGCTGCGCCCGGGGATGTGCAGTGAGGCCCACACATCGTCGCTCCCCGGAAGGGGCACTGCTCAAGCAACCAGCCCGGCCTTACGCCTCGTTACGAATTCGGCGATCCCGTTCGATAGGCACGCGATGACAAGGGAGACGCACCCGCTTGGGTGTATTTCACCGGCGCAAAGGAGAGCGCCAACATGGGCGACCCGACTGTGCGGAACCTTCATGTATGGGCGCAGGATCTGCAGCGCAGCGATGTCACCTGTGATCACTGCATGACCCGTGGTATCGCGATATACATCGAAGAAGGAATCGTCGTGGGCCTCGTTCCAGCGCCATCGGATTGCGACATTGCCTTCGTCATGCCGGATAGATACCTCGTTCCTCAACCGGGGTGGGATGACCATATGCGATGGGGACGCGACCCACGGCCCGCAACAATGTGCATGTGTAGGGGCTGCGACGTTACAGGTCTGACGACTGACCACGTTGCCTCGTGTTTTCAGGCGACACCCTCGCACGCCACCAGATGCCCCCACACCCCCGCCAGCGAGACGAGGTCCTGGCGGTTGTGGTCGGCGACGCGGCGGAGGTCGCGGGCAGAGCCGCCGCGGAGGTAGCGGAGCCAGGCGGCCGGGGCTTCGCTGCCGGGGAGGTCGTCCTCGCGGACGATGCCGAGGACGCGGCGTTCGATCGTCGCGAGGCGGCAGTTCTCCCAGCGGCCGCGGTAGCGGCGGCGCACGGGGTGCAGCAGGTCGACGTGGTCGCAGGCGGGCAGCGGGTTCGCCATCCGCGCGAGGCGATAGCGGGCGGCCAGCAGCGGGGCGTCGTAGCTGCGGCCGTTGTAGCTGGCGAGCACGGTGCCGGGCGCCAGCGTCCCGGCGAAGGCAGCCAGCAGGTCGCGCTCGGCGGCCATCGCGGTGAGGTACCACTGCCGCACGTGCAGACCGGCGTCGGTCCAACGCGCGGCGCCGATCATGAAGGCGCGGGTGCCGGTACCGCCGGCAAGGCCGGTGGTCTCGGTGTCGAAGAACAGCACGTCGGCGGTGGCGACGCCGTCCTCGCGGCGGGCGAAGGTCAGCGGCATGCGCGCGGGCAACGGTCCGCACGGATGCAGCGATTCGACGAGGCGCAGTCCCGGCGCGATCTCCTCGCCGACGAGCGCGCGATCGTGCGCGTCGGGCACGGGCCGCGCGAGCGCAGGCGCCCGCACGCGCAGGAGCCGGCGCAGGTCGTCGATGGTTTGCGCAGGTGTCGCACGCGGCGTGGGCGCAGGAGCCGCCGCAGGCACAGGCGATGCGCCCTGCCCCGCCTGCCGACGCAGCGTGCGCAGGCGATCGAGCGTGGCGGCCTGCGTCATCCTCGCCCCCTCTCCCCAACCCCTCTCCCGCGAGGGGAGAGGGGCGTGAAGCAGGCGCAGGCACGATGACGTGGGCGACGACGCGGACGGACTCTCACACCCGGCATGCATCGTTCACCCCACACGGCGATCGATCCCGACCGGACGGCTAGGTCGCGTCTCTCGAAGGCGAACGGTTGTTCTCCCTCCCCTTCAAGGGGAGGGTCGGGGTGGGGATGGGGTATGCAGATCTCCGAGGCGTTCGATACGCGCCGATCAAAAACACCCCATCCCCTCCCTGCCCTCCCCTTGAAGGGGAGGAGAAGGTCGTCGGCGCCGAAGTCCGGCAGCGAGGCGGCGCATGTGGCGCATGTGGCGAGGATCACCCGCTCGCGCCCTCGCCTGCGGCCGACAACGCCGCCAGCACGCGCCGCGCATGCGCCTTCGCGGTGGCGTCGCGAGCGGCGTCGACGGCGAGCACCGGGCCAACGCAGGCCGGGCAGCCGGCGGCGCAGTCGCAGCCGTCGATCAACTCGATCGCGCGGCGCAGCAGTTCCGCTTGCCGCGTCCACAGCGGTTCGGCCAGACCGACGCCGCCGGGATAGTTGTCGTAGAGGTACAGCGTGGGCGTGAACGCGCCCTGCCCGTCGTCCGGCATGGCTTCGTCGCCGACCATGCGCATCTGGCCGCGGCCGCGCGCGTCGGCGGCGGCGAACCACGCGCCGTCGCCGCTGCCGACCGCCTTCTGCAGGTCGGCAGCGTCGGCCATCACCGCAATGCGGGCGACGGTGTGCACCGCGTGCGCCGCGCCGAGGAAACCGTCGAGCGCGTCCTGCCGCGACCCGAACAGGCCGTCGAGCACCGGCTGCGGCAGTTGCCACCACACCGCGGTGGTGTGCATCTCGGCGTCGGGCAGGTTCACCGGCCCGTAGCCGATGTTCTCGTGCGTGTAGTAGCGGATCTTCTTGTAGCCGGAGACGCGCCGCACCACGTGCACCTCGCCGTGGTGGCAGCCGCCGGTGCCGGCGACCACGCCGTCGAACGACTCCAGCACCTTCAGCTTGGTGTAGTCGATGGCGTCGGTGTAGTAGTCGACGTGGGTGCGGACGACATACGCCTTGCGACCATCCCAGTCGAGGCGTTCGACCTGGTACGGCGTCGACTGCACCATGTGGATCGCGCCTTCGTACAGCAGCAGCGGCGCCGAGCTGAAATCGACCTCGGCGATGATGACCTGGCGGCCGTCGGTGCGATCGACCACCACGAAGTTGCCGTCGGCCACCGAGCGCAGGCTCACCGCGTTCGCCGGATAGCTGTCGGCGATCCATTCCCACGTGCCGCCTTCGGCGTGCAGCACGCCGTCCTCGGCGAGCAGTTCGAGATACACCTGCGGCTCGACCGGGCCGAAGGCGTCGCCGTCGCGGAACGGCAGCTCGAACGCGGCGCAGCGGATGTGGTCGAGCAGGATCACCGGCTGGTCCGGCGCGATGCGCGCGTGCTCGGGCGGCGCCGACGAGAAGAAATCGGGATGGCGGACGATGTACTGGTCCAGCGGGTCGGAGCTGGCGACCAGCACGCCCAGCGACGGCTGCTGCCTGCGCCCGGCGCGGCCGATGCGCTGCCACGTCGCGGCGATGCCGCCGGGATAGCCGTTGAGCACGACGACGTCGAGGCTGCCGATGTCCACGCCCAGTTCCAGCGCGGAGGTGGCGACAATGCCGTCGATGCGGCCGGCGCGCATCGCGCGTTCGGCCTCGCGGCGCTCGGTCGGCAGGTAGCCGCCGCGGTAGGCACGGATGCGCGCGGGCTTGCGCGGGTCGTGGTCGAACACGTCCTTGAGGTACTTCGTCAGCACCTCGACCATCGTCCGCGACTGCGCGAACACCAGCGTCTTCAGCCCGGCCCTGATCGCCATGCGCGCGATGCGCGTGCTCTGCGAACGCGCGGACGCGCGCAGGCCGAGATCGGGATTGGTCACCGGCGGGTTCCACAGCAGCACGTGCTTGTCGCCGGTCGGCGCGCCGGACTCGGTGATCGCGGTGACGCGCCGCCCGACCAGTGCCTCTGCGTGCGCCTGCGGATTCCCGATCGTCGCCGAGCACAGCACGAACTGCGGGCGCGCGCCGTAGAACGCGCAGATGCGTTCGAGCCGGCGCAGCACGTTCGCGAGATGCGAGCCGAACACGCCGCGGTAGGTGTGGATCTCGTCGATGACGATGTAGCGCAGGTGCTCGAACAGCTGCGCCCACTTGGTGTGATGCGGCAGGATGCCCTGGTGCAGCATGTCCGGGTTGGTGACGACGATGTCGCCGTTGAGCCGGATCGCCTGGCGCTGGTCGCCGGGGGTATCGCCGTCGAAGGTTGCGGCGCGCACGCCGAGGTCGCCGGCCTTCGTCAGCTCCAGCAGTTCGGCGACCTGGTCCTGTGCCAGCGCCTTGGTCGGAAACAGGTACAGCGCCTTGCCGCGATCGCGCAGCGCGGAAGCAACCACCGGCAGCGTGTAGCAGAGGGTCTTGCCCGACGCGGTCGGCGTGACGACGACGACATCCTCGCCGCGCTGCGTCGCCGCCCACGCCTCGGCCTGGTGGCTGTAGAGCCGGTACAGGCCGCGGGCACGCAGCGCGTCGGCGAGCCGCGGCGGCAGGTCGTCGGGAAACTCGGCGTAGCGGCCTTCGCGGCCCGGCACGTGGATCGCGCCGGTCACGCGATCGGGATACTTGCCGGACAGGCGCACGGCTAGCGACGCGCCGCTGGCGGGCGTCGGCGGTCGCGCGGGTGCGGGCAGGAAGCCAGCGGCCAGCAACGGCAGCTCGGTCGATGGTTCAGGGACAGCGGACATCGGCGGCACCGGGACGACGGGCCGGCAGGTGTACGCCGGGGAGGTCTCACGGGATGAGATCGTCGGTTGCGCAGACAAGACGAACGCCTCCACTTCTCCGTCACCCCGGCGAAAGCCGGGGCCCAGCTCTTCGTCCTGCATGGTCATTCGACAGCGCTGGATCGTTCGATGTGCCCAAAAGCTGGGCCCCGGCTTTCGCCGGGGTGACGGTTCTGTTGGGGTGACGGTTCTTCTCGGGGTGAAGGTTCGTTCGAGGGAACGGTTCTTTCGAGCAGCAGTCCGCTCCGGGTGAGCGTCGTGTCGAGGTGCGGGATCGATCGGGGTGACGAACCGTCGGAAGCGCGCCTACGATGGCGTTTCGCTTTCCGCCGCACGCCCATGGCCGACGTCGCCCGCACATCGCTGCCGAAGATGCCGCCCGGGGTGTGGGTGCTCGGGTTCGTGAGCCTACTGATGGACGTCTCGTCGGAGATGATCCACAGCCTGCTGCCGCTGTTCATGGTCGGCACGCTGGGCGCGAGCGTGTTCTCGGTCGGGCTGATCGAAGGCGTGGCCGAATCGACCGCGCTGATCGTGAAGATCTTCTCCGGCGCGGTCAGCGACTGGCTGGGACGGCGCAAGGGGCTGGCGGTGTTCGGCTACGCGCTGGGCGCGTTCACCAAGCCGCTGTTCGCGTTCGCACCGAGCCTGGGCTGGGTGCTGGCCGGGCGCTTCGTCGACCGCATCGGCAAGGGCATCCGCGGCGCGCCGCGCGACGCGCTGGTGGCGGACATCACGCCGCCGGAGATCCGCGGCGCCGCGTTCGGGCTGCGGCAGTCGCTCGACACCGTGGGCGCGTTCGTCGGCCCCTTGATCGCCACCGGGCTGATGCTGCTGTGGGCCAGCGACGTGCGCGCGGTGTTCAAGGTCGCGATCGTCCCCGGCCTGCTGGCGGTGGCGCTGCTGCTGTTCGGCGTGCGCGAACCCGCGGCGCAGACGGAAGCGAAGCGCCGCGGCAATCCCATCTCGCGGGCGCAACTGGCGCGGCTCGGCGGCGCGTACTGGCAGGTGGTCGCGATCGGTGCGGTGTTCACCCTCGCCCGCTTCAGCGAGGCCTTCCTCGTGCTGCGCGCGGCCGACTGCGGCATCGGCGCGGCGCTGGTGCCGCTGGTGATGGTCGCGATGAACGCGATCTACGCCGGCGTCGCCTACCCGGCCGGCGTGCTGGCCGACCGCATGTCGCATCGCGCGCTGCTGGCGATCGGGCTGGTCGTGCTGGTCGCCGCCGACGTCGTGCTCGCCGGCGCCCGCGACTGGCCGGTGCTGCTCGCCGGCGTGGCGCTGTGGGGCGTGCACATGGGCCTGACCCAGGGCCTGCTGGCGGCGATGGTCGCCGACACCGCACCGGCCGACCTGCGCGGCACGGCGTTCGGCATGTTCAACCTCGCCTCGGGCATCGCGATGCTCATCGCCAGCGCGGTCGCCGGCCTGCTCTGGGACCGGCTCGGCGCCGGCGCGACCTTCCTGACCGGCGCGGGCCTGAGCGTGCTGACGCTGTGCGCGCTGGGCTTGCTGCGCTTCCGCCCCGCGCAAACGCCGACGGCGCCCTGAGCGGACGCCATCGGTCGAGGTGAAGCGCGGGATCGATCAGGAACCGGCCGGCGGAGTCGTCGTCAGCGGCACCACGCGGATCTCGACGCGGCGGTTCTGCGCGCGACCGCTGTCGTTGTCGTTGCTGGCGATCGGGTAGCGCTCGCCCATGCCGACCACTTCGAAGCGCTGGCGCATCAGGCCCTTGCCGACGAGGTAGTTGCTGACCGACGCGGCGCGCTGCTCGGACAGTTTCTGGTTGTAGTCGTCGGTGCCGACGCTGTCGGTGTGGCCGCTGATCTCGACCACGGTCTGGTTGTAGTCGGCCATGGTGCCGGCAACCTGGTCGAGCGCCGGATAGAACTGCGGCTTCAGCGCGGCGCTGTTGAAGTCGAAGGTCACGGCGTCGGGCAGGTTGAGCTTGATGACGTCGCCGTCGCGGGTGACCTCGATGCCGGTGCCGGCGGTGCGACGGCGCAGCTCGGCTTCCTGTCGATCCTGGTAGGCGCCGACGGCGCCGCCGGCGATCGCACCGACGCCCGCACCGACGAGCGCGCGCTGGCGACGCTCCAGCGCATCGTCACCGCTGAGGATGCCGGCGACGGCGCCGATGGCCGCACCGATCAGCGCGCCGTTGCGGGTGCGGTTGGGATCGTCGGGATCGCGGGTCTGGCCGGTGTAGGTGGCGCAGCCGCCGAGCAGCAGGCTGGCGGCGAGTGCGGCGACGACGGGCGTCTTGAACGGAATGCGCATGGGGGTGTCCTCGGAAAATCGGCCATGGGCCGTGGGCGAGGCCACCTTGGGCGCCCGAAGCTGACGTTGCGCTGTCCGGGCGGAATGCGGGGTCGGGCGTGCGGGGTGCGGGGTGCGGGGTGCGGGCGCGGCGGAGCCCACTTCGGTAGGAGCGACGTGAGTCGCGACCCGACAGCGCATGGGGTCGCGACTCACGTCGCTCCTACGAAAAGCTGGGCGTCAGCTCATCATTGCTTCGGCCGCCACAGAGTTCAGCGGCTGTTCCCAGTCGCCCATCAGCGAGAGGTACAGCAACTTCTCGAACTCGGCGCCGAAGCGCTGGATCACGGCGTGCGGGTCGGGGATGAGCTTGGCGTCGGCGATCAGGCCGAAATGCACGCGGCCGTTGTAGCTGAGGATGGACAGGCCGAGGCCGATGGAGCCGGTTTGCGGCACCCAGAACATCATTTCGCGGATGCGGCTGCCGGCGAGGTACAGCGGCTGCTGCGGGCCGGGCACGTTGGTCGCCACCGCCGTCGCCTTGCGGCTGAACAGTTCCAGCGCCAGTTCCTGCACGCCGGACGGCGTCATGCCCAGCGCGGCGAGCAGGCCGTACGCGACGATGGCTTGCCGCGAGTTCTTCAGCTGCTTCATGCACTCGGCGACGTGTTCGAGCCGGCGGATCGGATTGCCGAGGCCGACCGGCAGGTCGAGGAACACCAGGCCGAAGTGGTTACCGAGCTTGCGCGCATGTTCCAGCGGACGCAGGTTGACCGGCACCGTGGCGCGCAGGCTGAGGCCGTCGACCTGTTCGCCGCGTTCGATCATGTAGTCGCGCAACGCGCCGGTGGCGGTAGCCATCAGCACGTCGTTGACCGTGCAGTCGCAGGCGCGGCCGACGGCCTTCACTTCCTCCAGGTCCAGCGGCGGCGCCCAGGCCACGCGCTTGCTCACGCCGAGGCGGCCGCGCAGCAGCGACGGCGGATCGTCGGGCAGCGCCAGCGCCTGCACCAGTTCGCGGGCGATCTCCCCGCCCTCCTTCGCCAGCACGCCGGCCAGCGTCGGATCGCGGTACATGTCCATACCCTTCTCGAACGCCTTCGCGCCGAGCTTGGCGTAGCGCTCCATCGCGCCGACGCGGTTGGCGACCTTCGCGCCGTCCTTCTTCAGCCACGCCTTCGACAGCGGCGTGCCCTTCTCCGGATGCGGCGTGGTGTCGGTCAGCGACAGCAGCACCTGCACCAGCGCGATGCCGTCGGCGTAACTGTGGTGAATGCGCGACACCAGCGCGGAACCGCCGTGGTATTTCTCGACCAGATGGAACTGCCAGAGCGGCTTGGTCTTGTCGAGCGGGCTGGACGCGAGGTTGCCGGCGAAGCGCTCCAGCGTCTTCTGGTCGCCGCGGCCGGGCAGCGCCGACAAGCGCACGTGCCAGTCGAGGTCGAAATCCTCGTCGTCCTGCCACGCCATGCCGCCGGGCGTCTCCACCGGTTTCATGCGGAAGCGGGTGTAGGCGAGGAAGCGTTTCTCGATCACCTTCTTGAGTTTCGCGAGCGTGATCGGCTCGTCGAACATCAGCACGCCGGTGATCATCATCGGGTTGGTCGGCTTCTCCATCCGCAACCAGGCGGTGTCGACCCGCGACATGGATTCCCGGCGCCGGCGCGGCGCTTCGGACGGCTGCGCGGCTGCGCCTGCGGACTGCTGTTCGGCCATGGTGTCCTCCCCAACTGCGGCGAGTGAACCATGCGCCCGGGTCCGGGTCAACGCGGGCGGCGCGTCCCGCCGCCGCCATCGATCACCGCCCCTCGGACGTGTCCCCGCCGATGCCGCGGTACGCCGCCAGCGCGGCCTCGCGCCCCTGCGCGAGGTCGACGATCGGCCGGCGCGGGTAATCCGGCGCCAGCCGCGCGAGCGTGCGCGGTTCGGTCCACGGGGCGAAGCGCAACGCCTGCGGCAGCTTCGCCAGTTCCGGCACCCAGCGGGTGATGTAGGCCGCGTCGGGATCGAACTTCTCCGCCTGCGTCACCGGGTTGAAGATGCGGAAGTACGGCGCGGCGTCGGCGCCGGTGCCGCCGATCCATTGCCAGCCCAGCGTGTTGTTGGCGAGGTCGGCGTCGACCAGCGTGTCCCAGAACCAGCGCGCGCCTTCGCGCCAGTGGTAGCGCAGGTGCTTGCACAGGTAGCTGCCGACGATCATCCGCACGCGGTTGTGCATCCAGCCGGTGGCCCAGAGTTCGCGCATGCCGGCGTCGACGATCGGCACGCCGGTGCGGCCGTGGCGCCAGGCGTCGCGCAGGCGCGGGTCCACACGCGCCCAGTCGAAATCGGCGAAGCGCGGATTGAGGTTGCGCTCCGGCGTCTCCGGGAAGTGGTGCAGCAGGTGACAGGCGAACTCGCGCCACCCGAGCTGGCGCACGAAGCCGTCGATCGCGTTGCCGCCGCCGGGATGCGCGTCGCGCAGCGCATGCACGATCCGCCACGGCGCGATCTCGCCGTGGTGCAGGTGCGGTGACAGCCGCGAGGTGCCGGCGTGGTCGGGACGATCGCGCTCGTCGAGGTACTGCATCGCCGCCGCGTCGACGAACAGGTCCAGCGCCGCGCGCGCGCCGGCCTCGCCGGGCACGAAGCGTTCCCAGAAGCCGGTGTCCCATTCGGGTTTCGGGGCCAGGCCCAACGCATCGAGCGACAGACCGTGCGGGCCGTCGTCGGTGCGCGGCAGCGTCGGCGGGGCGTCGCGCGACGGCGGCAGCGACAGCATCGCGGCGCCCGCCCGCCAGAACGGGGTGAACACCTTGTACGGCCCGCCCTGCTTGTTGAGCAGCTTCCACGGCTCGATCAGCAGCGCGCCGTTGAAGCTTTCCACGCGCAGGCCCTGCCGGCGCAGTGCGGCCTTGATCGCGGTGTCGCGCTTCTCGATCGCCGGCTCGTAGCGGCGATTCCAGAACACGGCTTCGGCGTCGCAGGCGGCGGCCAGCGTCTGCAGGGTCTGCAGCGTCGGCGAGTGGAAGACGCGCAGCCGCGAGCCGCGCTTGCGCAGGTCGGCATCCAGCGCCGCCAGCGATTTCCGCCGCCACGCCAGCACCGCCGCGCCGGGCGTCCAGTCGCCCTCTTCCTCCGGCGCGTGGATGTAGACCGGGATCGGCACGTAACCGCCGTCGAGCGCTGCCTGCAGCGCCGGATGATCGGCGAGGCGGAGATCGTTGCGGAACCAGACGAGGGCGTTGGGCATCGGAACGCTCTGGCGAAGGGGCGGACGCCGGAACCGGCGTGTCGTCGGCCGGAGCATACCCGCCGCGTGGGCGATGGCGAAGCGGTCAGGACGCGGGCGATGCCGCGGGATCGATCGCCGTCTCCGCCAGCGCCTTGCGCAGCGCCGCCGCGCGTGCGCGGATCGCGGCGAGACGCTCCGGCGGCAGGCGGTCGAGGTTGCGCCACTGCATGCCGGCGCGCGGATGGTCGCGGAAGCGGTCGGCGTGGCGGGCGAGGAAATCCCAGTACAGCGTGGTGAACGGGCACGCCTTCGGGCCGACTGCCTCGGCCGGGTCGAACGGGCAGCCGGCGCAGTGGTTCGACATGCGCTGGATGTACTTGCCCGACGCCGCGTACGGCTTCGACACCATCCTGCCGCCGTCGGCGTACTGGCTCATGCCCAGCACGTTGGGCAGCTCCACCCACTCCACCGCGTCGACGTACACCGCGAGGTACCAGGCGTGGATCTCGCGCGGGCGCACGCCGGCGAGCAGCGCGAACAGCCCGGTCACCATCAGTCGCTGGATGTGGTGGGCGTAGCCGAGGTCCAGCGTCTGCCGCAGCGCGTCGCGCAGGCAGGCCATGCGCGTGTCGCCGGTCCAGTAGAAGCCGGGCAGCGGCTGGTCGGCGCCCAGCGCGTTGTCGTCGAGGAAGCCCGGCATCCGCAGCCAGTACACGCCGCGCACGTACTCGCGCCAGCCGAGGATCTGGCGGACGAAGCCTTCGACCGCCTCCAGCGGCGCATGGCCGGCGCGCCACGCGTCGACCGCGGCGTCGATCACGCGGCGCGGCGGCAGCAGCTTGAGGTTCATCGCCGCCGACAGCCGCGAGTGGTACAGCCACGGCTCGCCGGCCCACATCGCGTCCTGATGGCGGCCGAACGACGGCAGCCGGTGTTCGATGAAGTCGGCGAGCGCGGCGTCCGCGTCTTCGGGCGTCAGCGGCCAGTCGAACGCCGACAGCGCGCCGGGATGCGACGCGAACCGCGATTCGACCAGCGCGATCACCTCGCGCGTCACCGCGTCCGGCGGGAACGCGCGCGGCGCGGGCAGCATGCCCGGCCCGCGGCGGCCGAAGGATTCCCGGTTCTCGCTGTCGAAGTTCCAGCGCCCGCCGGCGGGCTGGCCGTCGGCCATCAGCACGTCCTCGCGCTTGCGCAGCCAGCGGTAGAAGAACTCCAGCCGCAGCTCGCGCTTGCCCTTCGCCCAGTCGGCGAAATCCTCGATGGTGCACAGGAAATGCAGGTCCGGGCGCTCGGTCCACGGCACGCCGGCGGCCGCGCAGACTTCGGGCAGCGCTTTTGCCAGCCGCCATTCGCCGGGCTGTACCGCGAGCACGCGCTCGGGTCGCAGCGCGGCGAGATCGGCCGCGAGCGCGTCCTCCAGCGTCGCGTGCGCATGCGCGTCCAGCGCGCGGTACGCCACGCGCCAGCCGCGGGCGCGCAGGGCATCGCGGAAGTGGCGCATCGCGGCGAGGAACACCGCGATCCGCGGCTGCGTGCTCCACACCTGCGTCGCCTCGTGGGCGACTTCCGCCATCCACACGACGTCGCACGCGGGATCGAAGTCGTCGAACACCGCGGAGTGCGGATCGAGCTGGTCGCCGAGCACGACGACCAGATGCCGCACGGGCGCCGCGTCGCGCGGCTCAGCCGTTGTGTGGCGCGCCACCGACGTACTCGCGCGGGATGCGGTCGTTGAGCCCGGTCAGGATCTCGTAGGCGATCGTGCCCGCAGCCTGCGCCACGGCCTCGCAGGCAATCTCGGCGTCGCCCTGCCGGCCGATCAGCACCACCTCGTCCTCGTTGTACGCGGTGCCGCCGGGGCCGAGATCGACCATGAACTGGTCCATGCACACGCGGCCGACGATGGGATGGCGTTCGCCGCGGATCAGCACCTCGCCGCGCGAGGACAGCGAGCGTGGATAGCCGTCGCCGTAACCGATCGGCACCGTCACCACGCGAGTGTCGACGCTCGGCGTCCATGTCGCGCCGTAGCTCACCGGTCGACCGGCGCGCACGACCTTGAAGTAGACGACCTGCGAGACCAGCGACAGCGCCGGGCGCAGGTCGACGGTGCGGTGCGAGGCGGGATCGGGCATCACGCCGTACAGCGCGATGCCAGGCCGCACCATGTCGAGGTGCGTCTCCGGGAAATGCAGCACGCCGCCGGAATTGGCGAGATGCCGCAACGGCATCGGCGCGCCGATGCGCGGGAAGTGCGCGCAGGCATCGAGGAAGCGTTCGAGTTGCAGCGCGGTCATCGGCGACGCCGGATCGTCGGCGCAGGCGAGGTGCGAGTACACGCCCTTCACCGTGCACCAGCGCGACGCGACCGCGGCCTCGATGAACGGCCCGGCGTTCTCGCTGTGCACGCCGATGCGCTCCATGCCGGTGTCGATCTTCAGGTGGATCACCGCCTTGCGCCCCAGCGCCTCGGCAGCGGCCTCGACCTGGCGCAGCTTGGCCGGCGAGGACACCGTGATCTCCAGGTCGTGTTCGATGAAGCGCGTCACCTGCGGCGCGTGGATGCCGCCCAGCACCAGGATCGGCACGGTCACGCCGGCCTCGCGCAGTGCCACGCCCTCCTCCACGAACGCGACGCCCAACTGGTCGACGCCCTGCGCTTCCAGATGCCGCGCGACCGGCACCAGCCCGTGGCCGTAGGCGTTCGCCTTCACGATGCCCATCACCGGCACGCCCGCGTGGGCGCGCAGCGCGTGCAGGTTGTGCGCGAGGGCGTCGAGGTCGACGCGGATGCGCGTCGGCCGGTCGCTGGCCTCGGCGTGGCGATGACGCAGGGCGTCGGGATCGGAGGCGAAGGCGGCGTCGGGCATGCGCGGATTGTAGCCGGCGGGAGCGCACGATCCGCGGCGCATTCGGTCCGTTGCACTCGTTCCCGGCCGCGCCTGCGCCGTCATCGTCCGGGACGCGACCCGGCGAATCGATCGCGGGCGGCGGGCCGCGCGTCAGCCGACGGGGAACTGCCGGGCGATCAGCGCCTGGTAGGTCGCGGGATGGTGCTGCTGCAGCGCCTGCGCGGCCCAGATGTCGCCGTCGATGATGCCGTGGACGAAGTCGCCCGGCAGCGCCTGCCCCGCCTGCGGGTGCGCGTAGCCGATGCCCGCCGCCGCGGCATCCTGGAACAGGTCGGCGACGAGGTCCTTGTCGACGAAGTCCCAGTACAGGCCGTACGGGGCGTACACCTTCTTCAACCCGTCGAAATCCCACCAGCAGAACGGGGCGATGTCGAGGGTGTTGTGGAAGCGCCAGAGGAAACCCTGATCGTTCGGCAGGATGTGGTTGAAGTAGGCATTGAATCCGGTGCCGCCCGCCGTGAGTCCCGCGAACGACCACAGCGCCATGTTGTGCGCCGGTCCGCCGCCGTAGAGCATCGCGTTGAGGTAGGCGAACAGGGTCGGCGTGAGCGTGCCGCCCAAGCTGTGCCCGGTGACGTAGAGGAAGCGCGGCTTCAGCGCGTCCAGGAACTCCAGCAGCGAGGTGTTGCCGCGATCCTTGTCGCGCAGGCGCAGCAGGTCGGACATGCCGTTGAACGTGCCCTTGGAAATCAGCGCATCGGCCGGCACGTTCGGCGGGTCGCCGGGCAACTGGCCGAAAGGCACGGCCTTGTCGAGGTCGAAATCCTGCTTCAGCCAACTGCTCAGGCTTTCGAAGTTGGTGCCGCGGATCACCGCGAAATATTCGCCGGTGCTCGCGTCACCGGCGACGAAGGCGCGGCTGTAGGAAATGCCCTCCCAGTCGCGCAGCTCCACCGGCCCCCAGACCACCGTCAGCCCGGTCGACGACGCGACCTCGGGCGGGATCTCGTGCAGCCCGTCATAGGAAATCGCGCAAAGCGCGATCGCGGTGTTGGGATACCAGTTGTACTTCTGGCCGATCCGCTCGAACACGTCCATGCATGCTTCTCCTAGAGTCGATTGGACTCTGTAAAGATCAGGAAAATGTGAATAGCTGCGAGTTCTGACGATGCCGATTCAAACCAAGGGCAGGTCACCGAAACGCAACAGTCCCACGAAATGTCGCCTTTCCCATCCGATACTGCGTACCTGAATACGGCAGAGCCGTGCCAGCGGTTGGGCGCAACGAAACGAATCGATTTTCCTTGACGGGGGTTCGCCGCAGGCTCGGAATCTGAAGCGCGGGCACGTGCAACGGATCGCTATTGCGATCAACATCATGTGCTGTCGGTGTGGAATTTTCCTCATCCACCACGATGGTCAACACGCCCTCCTTCCATGCAAGGCCGTATTGGGCGCGATAGCGCAACGTGTCTGTCCCAACGAAATTCAGAGCGGGCCGGTAAGTGATTACGTCGCCATAGATCGAAGCACGGCCATGCTGCGGCGCCTCGGCGAGCGAGTAGCTGAGCGTGTCTTTGTTACCGATCGTGCCGGGAAGTGTCATCGAGACAGTACTGTTGGGCAGTGTGCGCCCGACAGCCGAAGGCGCATCCAGAGGGGCATACATTCTCAATATCCTAACGCCTCCGGACACAGACACCATCAACAGAGACCCATCACGAGAAATCCTCGTGCGACCGCCACCATAGGCAGAATTTCCCGTAAAGCTGAAATCATTCTCGAAATCGAGTGAAGCGATGGTCGTGAATCCGTCCATCTCGACAACGCGAACCTCGCGCGTCTGCGCCCAGGGAAAGTAAGCCAGCCGCTGCACGGGGTGGTATGCGCCTCCGATGGGTTGAGGCCCCGCGTACGTGCCAAGTTTTGCCACCTTTTGGTAGACATCGTCGTAGACGAACGTGCCGCCATAGGTGGGAATTGCGAATTGAGCACCGAGGGAGTCCGATGCGATCTCGAAATTGAACCACGAGGTCCCGTTGGTATAGCCGTAGCGCCGGACGACTCCTCCGGTCGGCACATCCACCAACCCCCATTCACCGTCGGAAATATTGCTTTCGGCGAACGCAATGGTCTGGGCATCGCCGCTGGCGGACACCATGGAATTCTGTCGGACGCTTGCAATCGGCGTCCAGACACCGGTATCGATATCCAGCCATCGCATCGGCACCCAGCCGGAACCGAGGAACTGCGAAGTGACATACAGGTGGTTGTTCGACGCGAACGCCACCGACCATACCCCGCCTTCGTAAAAATCCAGCGGCGTCGACATCTTTCTGATCGCCGTATAGGCCAGACCATCGAGATCATCCAGCGACACGAGATAGACGGACAACGAAATACCGTCCGAGTATCCATCCGCAACGGCCAACGTCTTGCCATCGACGGAAAGATCCATCCCGATGAGATTTCCGCCCAGAGGGATGGGCGAGAGGAACGCCTGGCTCCCTACGTCATACCGGAGCACCTCGGCACCGTTGGTGATGTAGACCCGGTCTCTGGCCCCGTCATGCACCATATCTCGCCGGGCCTGGGCAGGAATCAGAGTACCGAGCGCGTGAGCCTCAGGCGCCAGGAGCGTCATGAGCACACACAACGACCATACCAGTATCAGCCAAGTCTTCTGCATGTGCGCCCCCTCCCGAGACAATGCCGCCTGATTCTAGCCCGACAGCATCGTCACAAACCCGCCATTCGTCGCCAATATGCGGGCCTCTGTTGGCTACTCGAAACTCCCCACCGCATCGAACGCCAAGTTGTCGAAGCGGGTGTATTCGCCGAAGAACTTCAGCTTGAATGAGCCGGTCGGGCCCGAACGCTGCTTGCCGATGATGATCTCGGCCAGGCCCTTGTCCGGCGAGGTTTCCTTGTTGTAGTAGTCGTCGCGATAGATGAAGACGATCATGTCCGCGTCCTGCTCGATGGCGCCGGATTCGCGCAGGTCGGCCATCACCGGGCGCTTGTCGGCGCGGGTTTCCAGCGAGCGGTTGAGCTGCGACAGCGCGATCACCGGCACGCTCAGCTCCTTCGCCAGGCCCTTGAGCGAACGCGAGATCTCGGAGATTTCCGTCGCGCGGTTCTCGGTGTTGCCGGGCACCGCCATCAGCTGCAGGTAGTCGATCACGATCAGGCCGAGGCCGTGCTCGCGCTTGAGCCGGCGCGCCTTCGCGCGTAGCGCCTCGGGCGACAGGCCGGGCGTGTCGTCGATGAAGATCTTGGTTTCCTTGATCATGCGGATGGCGCCGCTGACGCGGCTCCAGTCCTCGTCCTCCAGCTGGCCGGTGCGCAGGCGCGTGGCGTTGACGCGGCCGTTCGCGGAGATCAGGCGCAGCGCGAGCTGCGCGGCCGACATTTCCATCGAGAACACCGCGACCGCCTTCTTGGTCTTGATCGCGGCGTGTTCGGCGATGTTCAGCGCGAACGTGGTCTTGCCCATCGCCGGACGCGCGGCGAGGATGATCAGGTCCGTCGGCTGCAGGCCGGCGGTCATCTCGTCGAATTCGGTGTAGCCCGTCGGCAGGCCGGTGACGCCACCGCCGTTCTGGTAGCGGGTCTGGAGGACGTCGAAGGCTTCGGCCATCGCCTTGTTGATCGCGACGAAATCGGTGCGGCCCTGGGCGCGCATTTCCGAGATCGCGAACACGTCCTGCTCGGCCTTGGCGAGGATCTCGTCGCTGTCGCGGCCCTCGGGCTGGAAGGCGTCGTTGACGATGCCGGTGCCGGCCTCGATCAGCTGGCGCAGGATCGACTTGTCGCGGACGATCTCGGCGTAGGCCGTGATGTTGGCGGCCGAAGGCGTGGTGCTGGCCAGTTCGATCAGGTAGGCGCCGCCGGCGACCTGCTCGACCAGCCCGTTGGACTCGAACCACTCGCCCAGCGTCACCGCGTCGTAGGGCTTGCTCTTCTCGGCCAGCTCGCGGATGGCGCGATAGATCAGCTGGTGGTCGCGCCGGTAGAAATCTTCCTCGTTGAGCCGGTCGGCGACGCGGTCGTAGGCGTCGGGCGCCAGCATGAGGCCGCCGAGCACGGCCTGCTCGGCCTCGATCGATTGCGGCGGCACGCGCAACTGGTCGACGCGCGCATCGCCGAAGGTGTCGCGGCGACGCTGGTCGCCGTAGGCGTTGGGACGGAAGGCCATCGGAAGGAGTTGCTCCGGATCGCCGGACGAAAGCGATCATGGAAGGGAGACACGGGGGATACGGCCATCGTACGGACCCCGCCTGTGGACCCGCGATGGAACAAGCTGTGGATAACTCACCGCATCCGGGTCTCACGGAACGAGACGCCGGAAACGGAACGGGCGCCCTGCGGCGCCCGTTCCGGTGTTGCGGTGAGGCGGGAAGCGGCTTACGCGGCTTCCGGCTCGATGACGACCTTGACCGGCACTTCGACGTCGGCGTGCAGGTGCACGAGGACTTCGTGTTCGCCGATGTGGCGCAGCGGGCCTTCGCCCATGATGACTTCCGACTTGCCGACCTTGTGGCCGGCGGCGGTCAGGGCCTCGGCGATGTCGCGCGGGCCGACCGAGCCGTACAGCTTGCCTTCGGTCGAGGCGTTGGCCTTGATCGTGACGCTGACGCCCTCGAGCGCACCGCGGCGGCTCTCGGCCTCGTCGCCCAGGGCCTTGGCCTTGGCTTCGTACTCGGCGCGCTTGGCTTCGAACGCGGCGACGTTGGCGGCGGTCGCCGGCACGGCCTTGCCCTGCGGGACCAAGAAGTTGCGGCCGTAGCCCGGCTTCACGTTGACCTTGTCGCCGAGGTTGCCGAGGTTGACGACCTTCTGCAGCAGAATGAGTTCCATGATGACTCCGTATTCGTTAGCGACGCGATCGCGCCGCAACTGGGGGCTGTCCGAATGGACGGTGGATCGTCAGCGAGCGGAGACACGGGACCCGCCGGAAAGCAGGTCCCTCGCTGCGCTCGGGATGAACGATCAGACGTTGTGGTTGTCCGTGTACGGGATCAGGGCCAGGAAGCGCGCGCGCTTGACGGCGGTCGCGAGCTGGCGCTGGTACTTCGACTTCGTGCCGGTGATGCGGCTGGGCACGATCTTGCCGTTCTCGGTGAGGTTCTGGCGCAGGGTGTTGAGATCCTTGTAATCGATCTCCTTCACGCCCTCGGCGGTGAACTTGCAGAACTTGCGGCGGCGGAAAAACTTGGACATGGTCGGGCTCCTCAGGCTTCGGCGGCGGGTTCGGCGGCTTCTTCGCTGTCGGCAACGCCGACCGCACCGTCGTCGTCACGGCGGCGACGCTCGCCCTTCTCCGCCTTGTCCTTGTCGTCCTTGTTCTTCATGATCAGGGACTGCTCGGTGTCCGGGCCGTCGCGCTTGATCACGAGGTGACGCAGGACCGCGTCGTTGAAGCGGAAGGTGTCGACCAGTTCGTTGAGAACAGCGAGATCGGTCTCGATGTTCATCAGCACGTAGTGGGCCTTGACCAGGTTCTGGATCGGGTAGGCGAGCTGGCGGCGACCCCAGTCTTCGAGACGGTGGATCTTGCCGCTGCCGCCTTCGATGAGCGACTTGTAGCGCTCGACCATCGCCGGCACCTGCTCGCTCTGGTCCGGGTGGACCATGAACACGACTTCGTAATGACGCATTGCGGTTTCCTTGTGGATATCGGCCGCGGGATTGCGGTCCGAAAGCTCCCCTGCGCCGGAACGGCAGCGGTGGAGCAAGGTCTCCCGTCGGAACGGGAGCCGGAAAGTATGGCAGGTTCAAGCACTTGGGCGCAAATCGACCGACACATCGCCGGGTGCCGGCCGCGCCGGGGACTGCCCGGTCCGGCCGTTCCGCGACATAGTGGCGCCTTTCCGGCCCGACCCGCGCCCATGTCCCGTCCGATCCGCCTCCGCCCCGCCATGCTCGCCCTCGCCCTGACCGTCTCGCTCGCGCCCGCCGCGGTGCCGGCGGCCGATCCGCCGCCCGCCGCCATCGCGCCGACCACCGCCGCGCCGCTGCCGGCCGGGCTGGACGACCTCGACGCCTACATCGATGCGGTCCGCAAGACCTTCCAGGTCCCGGGCATCGCGGTCGCGGTGGTCAGCGACGGCCACGTGGTGCTGGAGCGCGGCTGGGGCGAGCGGGCCACGGGCGGCCCCGCCGTCGATGGCAACACCCTGTTCGCCATCGCCTCGAACACCAAGGCCTTCACCGCCGCGTCGCTGTACCTGCTGGCGGAGGAAGGCAAGCTGGACCTCGACGACCGGGTGGTCGACCACCTGCCCTGGTTCCGCATGGCCGACGCCACCGTCACCCGCGAGCTGCGGCTGCGCGACCTGCTGGCCCACCGCAGCGGCCTGAGCCTCGGCGCCGGCGACCTGCTGTACTGGCCGACCACCGACTACACCACCCGCGACGTGGTCGAACGGCTCGGCCAGGTGCCGCTGAAGGGCGGCTTCCGCGACCGCTACGCCTACGACAACATCCTGTTCGCGGCCGCGCAGATGGTGATCGAACAGGCCAGCGGCCAGTCCTACGCCGACTTCCTGCAGCAGCGGTTCTTCACCCCGCTGGGGATGACGTCGACCCGCTACAACAGCGATGCCCTGCGCCCCGGCGACCCCGCCGCCACCGGCTACGCGCTGGCCGACGGCAAGACGCTGGAAGCGGCGCCACGGCTGACCTGGCACAACGCCTCCGGCGCGGGCGGCGTGTATTCCAGCGTCCACGACATGGCTGCGTGGATGCGGATGCAGCTGGCCGGCGGCGTCTACCGCGACGCGGCCGGCACCGAGCATCGCCTGTTCTCGGAGAAGAGCCAGCAGGCGATGTGGCAGATGGTCACGCCGATGCCGATCCCGACGCCGTCCGTGCCGGAACTGGCGCCGGCGCGGCCGAACTTCCTCGGCTACGCGCAGGGCTGGATGACCTCCGACTATCGCGGCGAGCGGCTGGTCTGGCACACCGGCGGCTGGCCGGGCATGGTCTCGCGGGTGACGCTGGTGCCGGGCAAGCGGCTGGGCGTCGTCGTGCTGACCAATGCCGAACTGGGCGGCGCGTTCAACGCGATCACCCTGCGCGTGCTGGACGCCTACCTCGGTGCGCCGAAGACCGACTGGAATGCCGCCTACGGCGCCGCACTGGCGAAATCGCAGGCCAAGGCCGACGACAGCTGGAACCGGCACGTCGCCGCGCGCACCGGCCGGCGCACGCCCTCGCGCGCGCTCGACGCCTACGCCGGCACATGGCGCGACCCGTGGTACGGCGACGTGATCGTCACCCGCGAGGGCGACCGCCTGCGCCTGCGCTTCTCGCGCACGAAGTCGCTGGCCGGCACGCTGGAACACTGGCAGAACGACGCGTTCATCGTCCGCTGGGACGAACGCTGGCTCAACGCCGATGCCTTCCTCACGTTCTCGCTGGATGCCGACGGCAAGCCGGTCGAGGCGCGGATGGAGGCGATCTCGCCCAACACCGACTTCAGCTTCGACTTCCAGGATCTGGTGCTGACGCCGGTGAAGTGACGAGCGAAAGCCTTTGATTGCCGGATTGTTTCGGTAGAGCGGAGCAAAGCTCCGCTGCCACTCCTCCGGAGACTGGGTAGCGGAGCTGCGCTCCGCTCTACGGGTCAAGCATCAACGCCTGGCGTCGATCCACGCGTCGATGTGCTTCTCCAGCGTCTCCAGCGGCACCGAGCCGGTTTCCAGCACGGCGTCGTTGTAGTCGCGCAGGTCGAACTTCGGCCCCAGCTCGCGCGCGGCCTTCGCGCGCAGCTCGGAAATCTTCAGCTGGCCGATCTTGTACGCCAGCGCCTGCCCCGGCGTGCCGATGTAGCGATCGATCTCGTTGACGATGTCCTGGTCGGTCTTCGGGCTGTTGTCCTTGAAGTAGGCGATCGCCTGCGCACGAGTCCAGCCCTTGGCGTGCATGCCGGTGTCGACGACGAGGCGCACCGCGCGCCACATCTCGTAGGCCAGCTGGCCCATGCGGTCGTAGGGATCCTGGTACAGCCCCATCTCGTAGCCGAGCTGCTCGGCGTACAGGCCCCAGCCCTCGCCGTAGGCCACGAAATACGCGGTGCGGCGGAACATCGGCGCGTCCGGCAGTTCCAGCCCGCGCGCGAACTGGAAGTGGTGGCCCGGCACGGCCTCGTGCAGGGTCAGCGGGATCATTTCCCACGTCGGCCGCACTTCCGGCTTGTAGAGGTTCACGTAGTAGAAGCCGGCGCGACTGCCATCGGCGGCGCCCTGCTGGTAGTACGCGGTCGTGGTGTCGGGCGCGATGTTGTCGGGGATCGGGCGCACGCCGTAGGGCTGGCGCGGGATCGTGCGGAACACCTTCACCAGTTCAGGATCGATGCGCTTGGCGGTGGCGCGATAGCGCTGCAGCAGCGCCTCGGGCGTCTTCTCGAAGAACCGCGGATCGGTGCGCAGGAAGGTGAAGAATTCGGCCATCGAGCCCTGGAACCCGACCTCGGCCTTGATCTTCTCCATCTCGCCGCGGATGCGCGCGACTTCCTTCAGGCCGATGGCGTGGATCTCGTCGGCGGTGAGCGAGGTCGTGGTGTAGTAGCCGGCGAGGAAGTCGTAGTAGGCCTTGCCGTCCGGCAGCGCGCTCGCGGCGATGTCGGCGCGGGTCTTCGGCAGGTACTGGTCGTTGAAATAGGTCTGGAAGCGGCGATACGCCGGCACGATGCGCTCGGCGACCACCTGCCGCGCCTCGGCGCGCAGGGCGTCACGCTCGGCGGCGGGGATCGACGGCGGCATGGTCTTGAACGGGCGATAGAACGGGCTCTGCTCGGGATCGGCGACCACCTGCGACGCGATCTGCCCCGGCACGCGGTCCATCAGCACCCGCGGCGGCAGGTTGCCGGCCTTCACGCCCTCGCGCATCAGCGCCATCGTCTGGTCGACCACGGTCGGCACCGCGCGCATCCGCGCCAGCCAGTCGCGGTAGTCCTTGGCGCCGGCGAAGCTCAGGCCTTCCTGCACCCCGTCCAGCGTCTGGACGCCGCCCTGGTGCGACACCGGCTGCAGGTATTCGCGGAACTTCTGCCGGGCGATGGATTGCTGCAGTTCCCAAAGGTAGGTGTCGTAGTTCAGCTGGTCGGCCGGCGACAGCGCGGCGCGATCGAAGCCCTGCAGTGTCTTCAGCGCCGCCCGGTCCTCGGCCTCGCTGTCGGCGATGGCCTTCAGGCTGTTGTCGCTCCAGCGGTCGTTGAAGCGCAGGTCGCCCTGGAACGAGGCGCCCTCGGGATGCTCGCGTAGGCCGCGCTCCCACTCGGCGGCGAAGAAGGCGTTCAGGCGGGCGGCGGCGTCGGACGCGGGCGCGGCGGCGGAGGCGAAACCGGCCAGCAGCGACGCGGCGGTCAGCACCAAGGCCGCACAGGCGGCCCGGCGACGGGAAGGACGGGACATGGACGACTCCGGCACGGGTGATCGCCCGAGTCTAACGCCCCGGTGCGACGGACCGGATGGGACGGAAGTCAGGCCGCGCGGTCGGCGTCGGTGGTGAAGCTGGAGCCGCAGCCGCATTCCCCGGCCACGTTGGGGTTGTGGAACACGAACTGTTCGTTCAGCCCCTGCTTCAGGAAGTCGATCTCGGTGCCGTCGACCATCGGCAGGCTGTCGGCATCGACGAAGACCTGCACGCCGTCCTGCTCGCTGACGGCGTCGCCGTCACGCTGGTCCTTCGCCAGGTCCACGACATAGCTCCAGCCCGAGCAGCCGGTGCGTTTCACGCCGAAGCGCAGGCCGAGGGCGGCGGGGTCGGCGGCGAGGTAGTCGCGGATGCGGTCGAGGGCGGCGGGAGCGAGGGAGATGGCCATGGCGGGGATTGTAGCGTCAGTTAAACTTGGCGACTTCCCACAGATCGGCGCTCCGGCGCAGGAATTCAAGGCATGGCTTT
Organism: Lysobacter sp. DMC97; assembly: GCF_056313745.1. Lineage (NCBI taxonomy): Bacteria > Pseudomonadati > Pseudomonadota > Gammaproteobacteria > Lysobacterales > Lysobacteraceae > Lysobacter > Lysobacter sp. DMC97. The sequence continues at coordinate 284,186 of NZ_JBQUZR010000001.1, forward strand.
CAGTGGTGTCAAGGCGACGAGCATCCGGGACGCGCTGGCCGGGACCCCCGGCATCGGCAGCACGGTCACGGTCCGGGGCTGGGTGCGGACCCGGCGCGATTCCACCGCGCTCAGCTTCGTTCAGGTCAGCGACGGCTCGTGCTTCGCGCCGATCCAGATCGTCGCCACCGACGCCCTGCCGAATTTCGAGTCCGAGGTGAAGCGGCTGTCGGCCGGCTGTGCGGTGGTCGTGACCGGCACGCTGGCGGCCTCGCAGGGCAAGGGCCAGAGCGTGGAGATCCAGGCGTCCGCGGTCGAGGTGATCGGCTGGGTCGAAGACCCGCTGACCTATCCGATGCAGCCCAAGCAGCATTCGCTGGAATACCTGCGCGAGTTCGCCCACCTGCGCCCCCGCACCAACCTGTTCGGCGCGGTCACCCGCATCCGCCACTGCCTGGCCCAGGCCATCCACCGCTTCTTCCACGAGGACGGCTTCTACTGGGTCAACACCCCGATCATCTCGACCTCCGACGCCGAAGGCGCCGGCCAGATGTTCCGTATCTCCACGCTGGACATGCTGAACCTGCCGCGCACCGGCGACGGCAAGATCGACTTCAGCAAGGACTTCTTCGGCAAGGAGGCGTTCCTGACCGTCTCCGGCCAGCTGAACGTCGAGGGCTACTGCCTCGCGCTGAGCAAGGTCTACACCTTCGGCCCGACCTTCCGCGCCGAGAACAGCCACACCACGCGCCACCTCGCCGAGTTCTGGATGATCGAGCCGGAAATCGCCTTCGCCGATCTCGACGACGACGCGACACTGGCCGAGCAGTTCCTGAAGTACCTGTTCCGCGCCGTGCTGACCGAGCGCGCCGACGACATGGCCTTCATCGCCGAGCGCGTGCAGAAGGACGCCGTGACCCGGCTGGAGACCTTCGTCAACGCGCCGTTCGAGCGCATCGACTACACCGAGGCGGTGAAGCTGCTGCAGGCCAGCAAGCAGAAGTTCGAGTTCCCGGTCGAATGGGGCCTGGACCTGCAGACCGAGCACGAGCGCTGGCTGACCGAAAACCATGTCGGCCGCCCGGTCGTGGTGATGAACTATCCCGAGCACATCAAGGCGTTCTACATGCGCCTGAACGACGACGGCAAGACCGTCGCGGCGATGGACGTGCTGGCGCCGGGCATCGGCGAGATCATCGGCGGCTCGCAGCGCGAGGAACGCCTCGACGTGCTGGACGCGCGCATCCGCCAGTTCGGCCTCGACCCGGCGCACTACGGCTGGTACCGCGACTTCCGCCGCTACGGCACCGTGCCGCACGCCGGCTTCGGCCTCGGCTTCGAGCGCCTGGTGGTCTACGTCTGCGGCCTGGCCAACATCCGCGACGCCATCCCGTTCCCGCGTGCCCCGGGCTCGGCCGAATTCTGATGTGCGCTTTCGTAGGAGCGACGTGAGTCGCGACGCATCGAGCCTTCAGTGGGTCGCGACTCACGTCGCTCCTACGAAAAATCCGGATTTTCCTGCCACATGATCCTCTTCCTCGCCCTCCTCTTCGTCGCCATCGCCATCGCCGGCGCCTGTGCGTTCGTGATCTTCTGGCCGCTGGCGCTCGTGCACATGCGCGACCGCCAGCCGCAGGTCCGCGACACGCTGGGCGCCGCGGCGTTCCTCAACCCGGGTGCGCTGTGGTGGCTGCTGGTCGGCGGCTACCGTGCCGCCGGCGACCGCAATCTCGACGGCCTGGCGACGCCGGCACGCGTGTCGCTGGTCACCATCCTCGGCGGGCTGGCTGCGGCCGGCATCCTCTGGCTGTGGTCGGTGGCCTACCCGTGAGCGACGCCGGCATGAACGCGATGCACGACGCCGCTTCCCCGATCGCGCGCACCGAATGGTGGCTGGCCAGCCTCGGCCGCACGCTGGTGTGGGCGCGCCTGCGCGTGCGCGAGGCCGGCATCGGCGAAGTGTTCGACAGCGACGGCAACACGCTGGTCTACGACAGCGAGGACAGCGCCCGTGCGGCGCTGATGGACGCCGAGTTCGTGTCGTTCGACGGCCTCGACGAGGACGATGCCCTCGCCCGCGGCTTCTCGCTGGACGAAGTCGCGCCGCCGCGCGGCGACGACGACGCGACGCTGCGCGGCGGCATGGTGCAGACCCTCGGCCGCCGGGCCTGAGCCACCGACGCGCCGCGATGTACCTCCCGCGCGCCTTCACCGAACACGACCTCGCTGCGCTCGATGCGCTGATCGAGGCAAACCCCTTCGTCACGCTGGTCAGCGTCGACGGCGACACGCCGGTCGCCAGCCATCTGCCGGTGCTGTACCGGCGCGACGGCGACCGCGTGCTGCTCGAAGGCCACTGGGCGCGGCCGAACCCGCAGGTCGCGCATCCGGGCCGCATGCTGATGATCGTGCACGGCCCGCACGCCTACGTCTCGCCCGGCGTCTATCCGGACAAGGACACCGCCGCGCGCGTGCCGACCTGGAACTACGCCGTCGCCCATCTGCACGGCACGCCGGACGTGTTCGACGACATCGATGCGCTCGGCGACCTCGTCGATCGCCTCAGCCAGCGCTTCGAGGCCACGGTCGGCCGCGACTGGCGCTTCGACATGGCCCGCGACGACCATCGCAGCCAGCTCCGCGGCATCGTCGGCTTCCGTTTCGTGCCGACCCGCATCGACCTGAAATTCAAGCTGAGCCAGAACCATCCGCCCGCCAACCGCACCGCGGTGCACGACGACCTCGCCGCCCGCGACGACGCGCAGGCGCGGGCCGTCGCGGCGCTGATGCGCCTGCGCGACGGTTGAAACAATCGCTGACGCCACCGCCGACGCCACACGCCTGAGGACATCGCCATGGACCTGAATCTCGCCGGCCGCCACGCGCTCGTCTGCGGCGCCTCCGAAGGCATCGGCCGGGCGACGGCGCATGAACTCGCGCTGCTCGGCGCCGATGTCACCGTGCTGTCGCGCCGTGCCGATGCGTTGCAGGCGGTCGTGGCGTCGCTGCCGCGCACCGGCACGCAGGCGCATGCGCTGCTGGCGGCCGATGTCGCCGACACCGACGGTCTGCGCGCGATCGTCACTGCCCACGTGGCGTCGCGGCCGGTGCAGATCCTCGTGAACAACACCGCCGGCCCGGCCGGCGGCGCGGTGCACGCCGCGGACGAGGCCGCCTTCCTCGACACCTTCCGCCGCCATCTGCTGGCGAACCAGGCGCTGGCGCAGGCGGTGCTGCCGGGCATGCGTGCGGCCGGCTGGGGTCGCATCGTCAACGTGATCTCGACCTCGGTATACGAGCCCATCCCGAACCTCGGCGTCTCCAACACCATCCGCGCCGCGGTGGCGGGCTGGGCCAAGACGCTTTCGCGCGAAGTCGCGGGCGACGGCATCACCGTGAACAACGTGCTGCCCGGCTACACCGAAACCGGCCGGTTGACGCAGATCCTCGGCGATCGCGCCCGCATCTCGGGCCAGTCCGAGGACAGCGTGGCCGCGACGATGCGCGCCAGCGTGCCCGCGGGCCGGTTCGCGAAACCGGAGGAAGTGGCGGCCGCGATCGCGTTCCTGTGCGCGCCCGCCGCCGGCTACGTCAACGGCATCAGCCTCGCGGTCGACGGCGGTCGCCTGCAGTCGATCTGAGCCCCGCACCCGCGTCACGTTCGCGCCCACGGGCGACAGGCTATGCTGTGGCCGTCGCTTCCGCCCGGATCCTCCGATGTCACCCGAAGAACGCCGCCGCTCGCCGCGCCAGGACTACGAGTGCCCGGTGCTGATCGCGCGCGGCGTCGACGGTTTCATCGGCCACATCGACAACGTCTCCGCCACCGGCTGCCGGGTCACGCGTCCGCACGACTGGTCGCTGGAGGACGGCACCGAGGTGCGGCTCTACCTGATGATCGACGCGCGCCACGTGTTCGGCGCCGAGGCCCGCGTGGTCTGGGCCGGCCCGCAGTTCATCGGCTTCGAATACCTCGAACCGCAGCCGTTGCCGGGCTGAGCGTCACGCGGCACCGTCGAGCGAGGACTCGACGCCACGCGTACGCGACAACGCCGCGATTCGCACGATCGCTTGCCGCGGCCACCCCGGGTTGCCTCGCCTGCGCGGCTGCGGCAGCCTATGGCCGTGGCTCCCCCTCGCCGTCGCACTTCGCGGAATCGCCATGGAAGACCTCCAGCTCACAGAACGCCGTTTCGCCGACCGGGTGCCGTTCGCGCTCCAGGTGATGATCGTCTACGGCGAACTGGCGTGGGCCGCGGACGTGCTCGATCTCTCCGAGGGCGGCTGCGGCGTGTTCCGCCCCGCCGGTTGCCTGCTGCGCGTCGGCAACGTGTCGCGGCTGCTGTTCTTCCAGGGCTGCGGCCCGGCGGTGCCGGTGTCGGCGCGGATCGCCTGGATCAACGACCGCCACATCGGCTTCGAATACCACGAGCCGCAGGCGATTCCGCCCTGCCCGCCCTGAGCCGCGCATGCCCGAAGGCCCCGAGATCCGCCGCGCCGCCGACCGTCTCGCCGAAGCGGTGGTCGGCCGGCCGCTGCGCAACGTCTGGTTCGCGTTCCCGGCGCTGAAGCCGCACGAGAAGCGCCTGCGCGGGCACCGGATCGAGGCGATCGTGCCGCACGGCAAGGCGCTGCTCACGCAGTTCGACCACGGCTGGACGCTCTACAGCCACAACCAGTTGTACGGCGTGTGGAAGATCGCCGCCGCCGGCGAGCGCCCGGAGACCAGCCGCTCGCTGCGGGTCGCGCTGGAGACCGACGACCGCGCGATCCTGCTGTACTCGGCGTCGGACGTGGCGATGTGGCGCACCGCCGACCTGCCGACGCATCCGTTCCTGTCGAAGCTCGGGCCGGACGTGCTCGACCCGGCGCTCGACGAAGCCGCGGTCGAGCGCCAGTTCGACGACCCGCGCTTCCGCGGCCGTGCACTGGGCGCGCTGCTGCTCGACCAGGCCTTCCTCGCCGGCATGGGCAACTACCTGCGCTCGGAAGTGCTGTTCGCCGCGCACCTGCGGCCCGAACGACGGCCGCAGGATCTTTCGCCCGACGAGCGCCGCGCCCTCGCCCGCGAACTGCTGGCGATCCCGCGCCGCAGCTACGCCACGCGCGGGATCGCGCCGGCCTCCGGCATGCGCGAGGACTACCTCACCGACACGCCCGACGGCTTCCGCTTCGAGGTGTTCGATCGCGAAGGCCAGCCCTGCCCGGCCTGCGGCGGCATGATCGTGCGCCGCGAGGTCGGGACGCGCCGGCTCTACCTCTGCCCGCGCTGCCAGCGCTGAAATCGCGCCGGCTTCAGGCCGGGAACAGGCAGCCGGTGACGGTCCAGCGTGCGCTCGTGGCCGGATAGCTGCTGCCCATCCGGCTGATGTAGATGCTCACGATGGACGCCTTGTCGGCATACAGCGTGACCACGCCGTAGGTCTTGCGGTCGATGACTGAGTAACCCTCCGCGACCGCCAGATCGTGGACGCCGAACGTGCCGCCCACCGTCGTCCCGATCTGGAAGTCGGCGCGATCGGTGGTCGACGCCAAGCGGATGCTGCCGCTCACCTGCTCGATCTGCAGCCGGTAGCCGGCGGGCACGGTGAACTGGCCGGTCACGCCGCTGTAGTTGGCGGGGACGGCGAGCGAGCCCGAGGTCTGGAAAGGTTTGGCGCAGGCATCGCCATGCGCATGGGCCAGGCACGGAGACAGCGCGAGCGCGGCGGCGAGGGTAACGTGGCAGAACTTCATGTCGGGGACACTCCTGCGGGTCGGGGGAAGCGCGCATCGTCGTCGTGCGCGGCGCAAGGGAAAACGCACGGGAACAGTGCAGCCGGACACGGACGCGGCGGTTGCCGGTAAGCTTGTCGCCATGCGCACCTTCCTGCACCTGATCGACGGCGAATCCCGTGCGGCGCGCGACGGACGTACGCTCGAGGTGTTCGATCCCGCCCGTGCGCAACCGTATGCACACGTGGCCGCCGGCGATGCCCGCGATGCCGCCGACGCCGTCGCCGCGGCGCGACGCGCGTTCCCGGCCTGGGCGGCGCTGCCGGCGACCGAACGCGCGCTGCGGCTCGAACGCCTCGCCGCCGCCGTCGAAGCCCGGCTCGACGACTTCGCCCATGCCGAGGCGCTGGACGGCGGCAAGCCGCTGGCGCTGGCGCGCGACGCCGAGATCCCGCGCGCGATCGCCAACCTGCGCTTCTTCGCGCATGCCGCCACCCAGTTCGCCAGCGAATCGCACCACGGCCAGGCCGGGCTGAACTACACGCTGCGCCAGCCGTTGGGCGCGGTGGCGACGATCTCGCCGTGGAACCTGCCGCTGTACCTGTTCACGTGGAAGGTCGCGCCGGCGCTGGCCGCCGGCAACACGGTCGTCGCAAAACCGTCGGAGATCACGCCGGCGACAGCGACGATGCTCGGCGAACTCGCGGCCGACGCCGGCCTGCCGCCGGGCGTGCTGAACATCGTCCACGGCACCGGCCCGGACGTCGGCGAGGCGCTGGTGACCGATCCGGGCATCGCCGCGATCTCGTTCACCGGCAGCACCGCCGTCGGTCGCCGCATCGCGGTGCTCGCGGCGGAACGGCTGAAGAAGGTGTCGCTCGAACTCGGCGGCAAGAACGCCACCCTCGTCTTCGCCGACAGCGACTGGCGCGCCGCGCTCGACACGCTGGTGCGCTCGGCGTTCCAGAACAGCGGGCAGATCTGCCTGTGCGGCTCGCGGCTGCTGGTGGAGCGGCGCATCTTCGCGGAATTCCGCGACGCCTTCGTCGAGCGCGCGCGGACGCTGCGCGTCGGCGACCCGATGGATTCCGACGCGCGCATGGGCCCGCTGGTGTCGCAGGCGCATTTCGACAAGGTCCTGGCCGCGATCGCCCGCGCCCGCGACGAAGGCGCGCACGTGCTCTGCGGCGGACAGGCGCTGGCGCGCCCGGGCTGGTTCGTCGCGCCGACGGTGCTCGACGGCCTCGGCCCCGACTGCGCGACCAATCGCGAGGAAATCTTCGGGCCCGTGGTCACGCTGCAGGCCTTCGACGACGACGACGAGGCCCTCGCGCTGGCCAACGCCTCCGACTACGGCCTCAGCGCCTCGGTCTGGACCAACGACCTGCGCCGTGCACACCGCTTCGCCGCCGAACTGCGCACCGGCATGGTCTGGATCAACACCTGGCTGATGCGCGACCTGCGCACGCCGTTCGGCGGCATGGGTCGCTCCGGACTCGGCCGCGAAGGCGGCCTGGACGCCATGCGATTCTTCACCGAGGCCCGCAACGTGGGCATCGCCCTGTGACCAATGGAGTGAACACGTGAGTCGAACGCTGCAGGATCTGTTACGCAACAACGCCGAATGGGCTGCCCGCGTCCAGCGCGAGGACCCCGGCTTCTTCCAGCGCCTGTCGCAGCAGCAGGCGCCGAAATACCTGTGGATCGGCTGCTCCGATTCGCGCGTGCCGGCGAACCAGGTCGTCGATCTCGCGCCGGGCGAGGTCTTCGTCCACCGCAACATCGCCAACGTCGTCGTCCACACCGATCTCAACTGCCTGTCGGTGATCCAGTTCGCGGTGGACGTGCTGCAGGTCGAGCACATCCTCGTCGTCGGCCACTACGGCTGCGGCGGCGTGCACGCGGCGCTGACCGGCGCGCGCGTCGGGCTCGCCGACAACTGGATCCGTCACGTCGGCGACGTGGTCGTGAAGCACGCGACCCTGCTGGCCGAGGTCGGCAGCGAACCGCTGCAGCACGACAGACTCTGCGAACTCAACGCGCTGGAGCAGGTCTCGAACGTGTGCGAGACCACCATCGTCCGCGATGCCTGGGCGCGCGGACAGGCGCTGACCGTGCACGGCTGGGTCTACACCCTGCGCGACGGTCTGGTGCACGACCTCGGCGTGAACGTCTCCGCCAGCGACCAGCTCGAAGCGCAGTACGCCGCCGCGCTCGCGCGCATCCGCAACGACCGCGAGGACCGGTGATGGCGGACGCCATCCACGCTTCGGGCGCACCTCGCCCCGTCGGCCATTACCCGCATGCGCGGCGGGTCGGCGGGCTGCTGTTCCTGTCGGGCATCGGTCCGCGCGACCCGATCGGCAACGGGATTCCCGGCAACGTCCACGATGCCGAAGGCCGGCTGATCGCGTACGACATCGAAGCCCAGACCCGCGCGGTGTTCGCCAACGTGCGCACCGTGCTCGAAGCCAGCGGCGCGCGCTGGGAAGACCTGGTCGACGTCACCGTCTACCTCACCGACATGGCCCGCGACTTCGCCGCGTACAACACGATCTGGGCCGAATACTTCCCCGACCCGGCCGCCGCCCCGTGCCGGACCACGCTGGGCATCACGGCGCTGCCGACGCCCATCGCGATCGAACTCAAGTGCATCGCCGCACCGAAGGAGTGAACATGCTGCCCGGTCCCGTCAACCTGCAGGCCTGGATCGACGAACACCGCCACCTGCTCAAGCCGCCGGTCGGCAACAAGTGCATCGTCGACGGCGACTTCATCGTGATGATCGTCGGCGGCCCCAACGCGCGCACCGACTACCACTTCGAGGAAGGCCCGGAATGGTTCTTCCAGCTCGAAGGCGAGATGGTGCTGCGCATCCAGGAAGACGGGAAGCCAAGGGACATCCCGATCCGCGCCGGCGAAACCTTCTACCTGCCGCCGCGCGTGCCGCACAGCCCGCAGCGCATGCCGGGCTCGGTCGGCCTGGTGATGGAGCGCAAGCGCCTGCCGCACGAGGACGACGCGCTGATGTGGTTCTGCGTCGAATGCAATCACAAGTTGTACGAGGAATTCTTCCACCTCGTCGACATCGAGCAGGACTTCTTCCGCATCTTCGAGCGCTTCTACCGCGACGACGCGCTGCGCACCTGCAAGGCGTGCGGCACGCTCAACCCGCGGCCGTCGCGCTACGAACTGGCCGCGGATTCGGAAGCGGACGTCACCTGATTCGCGCCCCTCCTCCTGCGCCACGATGCCCATGACCCGATCCTTGCTGAAATCGACATGCCTGGCCCTGCTCGCGCTGTGCGCGACGCTGCCCGGCAAGGCCGCGCCCGCCCGGGACGGCGACCAGGCACGATTCCACCTGAAGTCCATGGCATTGCTGATGCCCGACGCCTTGATCGGCAAGCGGATCGCCGTCGACGACATCGTCGCGCTGACGGACGCGATCGTCGCCGAGACCAATCGCTGGGCGGCCAGCCTCGATGCGGCGCAACAGGTGGACGACTGCACGATCTTCGTCGCGGTGCGCCCCGGTCGCCGCCTGAAAACATGGACATCGTGCCGCTCGTTCGATGGCAGCGCGTTGGATGCGCATGTCACGCGCGCCGTGAACGGAGACAGTATCCCGACGGCCAAAGGCTTGATCCTCTACTCGATCTACGGAAAACGCGCAGATCTGCAAGCGTTTCCCGAGGAGTGGAAGGCGGCGATGGATGGGAAGGAATCCGAGGTGCTGATGACCGCGATCGTCGACAAGGTGTGGCCGGAGTAAGACGCCGATGCTGAAGATCGACACCCACGCCCATTACCTACCCCGCGACTGGCCCGACCTCGCGGCGAAGTACGGCGACATCCGCTTCCCGGTGATCCACCACGGCGACGACGGGCGTTCGCGCATCTACAAGGACGGCAAGTTCTTCCGCGAGATCTGGCCCAAGACCTGGGACCCGAAGATCCGCGTCGAGGAATTCGCCGGCTTCGGCGTGCAGGTGCAGGTGCTGAGCACGGTGCCGGTGATGTTCAGCTACTGGGCGAAGCCGCAGCACGCGCACGACCTGCACCAGGCGCTCAACGACCACATGGCCGAGGCCGTGCGCGATTTCCCGCGGCACTGCGCCGGCATCGGCACGGTCCCGCTGCAATCGCCGCGGCTCGCCGTGCAGGAGCTGGAACGCTGCATGGACCAGCTCGGCCTGCAGGGCGTGCAGATCGGCTCGCACATCAACGACTGGAACCTCGATGCGCCGGAGCTGTTCGACTTTTTCCAGGCCGCCAGCGAACTCGGCGCCGCGATCCTGATCCATCCGTGGGACATGATGGGCAGCGAATCGATGCCGAAATACTGGCTGCCGTGGCTGGTCGGCATGCCCGCCGAACAATCGCGCGCGGCGTGTTCGCTGATCTTCGGCGGCGTGCTGGAACGCCTGCCGCAGCTGAAGATCTGCCTCGCGCACGGCGGCGGCAGTTTCCCGTACACCATCGGCCGCATCGAGCACGGCTTCAACATGCGCCCGGATCTCGTCGCCACCGACAACTTCCGCAATCCGCGCGAATACCTGTCGAGGTTGTATTTCGATTCGTGGGTGGCCGATCCGCGCGCCCTGCGCTACCTGATCGACACCTGCGGCGCCGATCGCATCATGCTCGGCACCGACTACCCGTTCCCCCTCGGCGAACAGCACCCCGGCGCCGGCATCGCCGCGCTGGGACTCGATGCCGAGCAGGAAGCGCGGCTGTACCACGGCACCGCGCTGGAGTGGCTGGGGCTGCCGATGGCGAGGTTCGCGTGAGGCTCCGCCGGGCCCGCATCGGATTCCTCTCCGCCCTCGTCGCGCTGGCCCTCGCGGGTTCGGCCTGCGGAACCGCTGTCGCCTCGACGCCGGCGGTGGCCGGGAGGCCCGCGCAGACCGTGGATGCCGGCCCGGCAGGCGCCAGGACGCTGTTGCAGGCGCTGTATGCCGAGGTCGTCCCCGACGGCGCCGACGACATCGACGCGCTGCTGTCACGCCACGGCTCTCGCGCCCTCGTGGCCGCATTGACCGCCGATCGCGAGGCAACGCCGCCCGGCGAAGTCGGGCGACTGGACTTCGATCCTTTCAGCGACTCGCAGGATCCCGAGATCCGCCGCGTCGTCGTGGGCATGCCGGTCTCCGGCGGAGCCGACGCGTGCCAGATCGACGTCCGTTTCGACAATGCCGGCACGCCGACGCGGATCCGTTTCATGCTGGTCCGCGAGAATGGCACCTGGAAGATCGACGACATGCTCGCCCTTGGGGCCGATGACCGGCCGCGCTGGCGCCTGATCGATATTCTTGCCGCGCCGGCAGCGCCCTCTTCTCCTTGATGATCGCACCATGACCGCATTCAACGGCTCCGCCGACGCACACGCAATGCGACTCGACGCCGCCGACCTGCTGCACGACTTCCGCGACCGTTTCCACATCCCGCGCCACGACGACACGGAGATGGCGTATTTCTGCGGCAATTCCCTCGGCCTGCAGCCGCGCGGCGCGCGGTCGTACGTCGACGAGGTGATGGACAAGTGGGCGCGCGACGCCGTCGAAGGCCATTTCCGCGAACCGGCGCCATGGATGCCGTACCACGCGCTGGTCCGCGACGCGCTGGCCGGCGTGGTCGGGGCGCAGCCGCAGGAAGTGGTGGCGATGAACTCGCTCACCGCGAACCTGCACCTGATGATGGTCAGCTTCTTCCGTCCCGAAGGCCGGCGCAACCGGATCCTGATGGAGGCCGGTGCCTTCCCGTCGGATCGCCACGCGATGGCGTCGCAGTTGCAGTTCCACGGGCTGTCCGTCGACGACTGCCTGATCGAACTCGCGCCCGATCGCGACGACGGCACGTTCTCGATGACGGCGATCGAGCGCGCCATCGCCGAACACGGCGACAGCCTGGCGCTGGTGCTGTGGCCAGGCGTGCAGTACCGCACCGGGCAGGCGTTCGACCTCGCGGAAATCGCGCGGCTCGGCCACACTGCAGGCGCGATCGTCGGCTTCGACCTCGCGCATGCGGTCGGCAACCTGCCGCTCGCGCTGCACGACAGCGGCGCGGACTTTGCGGTGTGGTGCCACTACAAGTACATGAACGCCGGGCCGGGCGCGGTCGCCGGCTGCTTCGTGCATGCGCGACATGCGCACACCGATCGCCCGCGCTTCGCCGGCTGGTGGGGCCACGACGAGACCACGCGCTTCCGCATGGGCCCCGAGTTCGTGCCGACGCCCGGTGCAGACGGCTGGCAGCTGAGCAATCCGCCGATCCTCGGCCTCGCGCCGCTGCGCGCCTCACTCGACCTGTTCGCACAGGCGGGCATGCCGGCGCTGCGCGCGAAGTCGGAACGCCTGACCGGCTTCCTCGACACGCTGATCCGCACGCAGTTGGCCGATGTCCTCGACATCGTTACGCCGGCGAATCCCGCCGAACGTGGCTGCCAGCTGTCGCTGCGCGTCGCCGGCGGCCGCGCGCGCGGGCGCGCACTGTTCGAATTCCTCGCCGCGCGCGGCGTCCTCGGCGACTGGCGCGAACCGGACGTGATCCGGATCTCGCCGACGCCGCTCTACAACACCTTCGCCGACGTGCTGCGCTTCGCGCGCACCGTCCGCGAGTGGCAGCCATGACGGCAGAACCATGAGCGCAATCGCCGATCGACACATCACCCTCGTCGGTGCCGGCCTCGCCGGCGCGCTGCTCGCCACGCTGCTCGCGCAGCGCGGCTGGACCGTCGAGGTCTTCGAACGCCGCGGCGACCCGCGCGTGCACGGCTACGCCGGCGGACGCTCGATCAACCTCGCCCTCGCCGAGCGCGGCCTGAATGCGCTGCGCGCGGCCGGCGTCGCCGACGACGTGATGAAACACGCGGTGATGATGCGCGGGCGCATGGTGCATCCCCGCGATGGCGGCGAACACCTGCAGCGCTACGGCCGCGACGACAGCGAAGTGATCTGGTCGATCAGCCGCGGCGACCTCAACATCGTGCTGCTCGACGCCGCGGAAGCCGCGGGCGTCACCCTGCATTTCGATCGCCGGCTGGAGCGCGTCGACTTCGATGCGCGCATCGCGCATTTCGTCGGCGAGCGCGAGGACATCGCGCGGCCGTTCCAGGCGCTGGTCGGCTGCGACGGTGCCGGCTCCAGCCTGCGCGCGGCGATGCAGGCAGTGTCGGATCTCGGCGAACGCATCGAGGCGATGCCGCACGGCTACAAGGAACTGGAGATCCCGCCCGCTGCGGACGGCGGTTTCCGGATCGAACCCAACGCCCTGCACATCTGGCCGCGCGGCGACTACATGTGCATCGCGCTGCCGAACGACGAACGCACCTTCACCGTCACCCTGTTCCTGCGCAACGAAGGCCCGCTGAGCTTCGCGACCGTGCGCGACGGCGACGACGCCACGGCGCTGTTCGCGCGCGACTTTCCCGACGCGCTGCCGCTGATCCCCGACCTCAAGCATGATTTCGTGGCGAACCCCACCGGAATGCTGGCGACGCTGTACCTCGATCGCTGGCACCTCGATGGCCGCGCGGTGCTGCTCGGCGACGCCGCGCACGCGATGGTGCCGTTCCACGGCCAGGGCATGAACTGCGCGTTCGAGGACTGCGTCGCGCTGGCGGCGCACCTCGACGGCGACGGCGACACCGCGACCGCGTTCGCCGCGTTCGAGGCCGAGCGCAAGCCCAACGCCGCGGCGATCCAGGCGATGGCGCTGGAGAACTACCGCGAGATGAGCGATCGCGTCGACGACGCGGACTTCCTGCTGCAGCGCAAGCTCGAACGCCTGCTCGCCGAGCGCCATCCCGACCGCTTCGTGCCGCGCTACACGATGGTGTCGTTCATGCGCGTGCCGTACGCCGTGGCTTTCGCCCGCGGGCAGGTGCAACGCGCGCTGCTGGTGGAGGCCACGCGCGGACGCGACACGCTCGACGACCTCGACTGGGACGCGATCGACCGCAGGGTGCGGGAACGCCTGTCGCCGCTGGCATCGGAGGACTGAGTGGCCGCGAGCTTCCTGTTCTACGACCTCGAAACCTTCGGCACCGATCCGCGGCGCACGCGGATCGCGCAGTTCGCCGCGATCCGCACCGACGCCGAGCTGAAACAGATCGACGAACCCTGGGATTTCATGGTCAAACCGGCCGACGACCTGCTGCCCTCGCCGACAGCGTCGCTGATCACCGGCATCACGCCGCAGCAGGCGCTGCGCGAGGGCGTGACCGAAGCCGAGGCCTTCGCCCGCATCCACGAGGCGATGGCCACGCCGGAAACGTGCACGCTGGGCTACAACTCGCTGCGCTTCGACGACGAGTTCGTGCGCCACGGGCTGTTCCGCAATTTCTACGAACCGTACGAACGCGAGTGGCGCGGCGGCAATTCGCGCTGGGACCTGCTCGACGTGATGCGGCTGGCGCATGCGCTGCGCCCGGACGGCATCGTCTGGCCGAAGCGCGAGGACGGCGCGCCGTCGTTCAAGCTGGAACACCTCGCCGAAGCCAACGGCGTGCGCGAAGGCGACGCGCACGAGGCGCTGTCCGACGTGCGCGCGCTGATCGGCATGGCGCGCAAGCTCCGGACCGCGCAGCCGAAGCTCTGGGACTACACGCTGAAGCTGCGCGACAAGCGGTTCGCCGCGCGCCTGCTCGACACCGTCGCGATGACGCCGGTGCTGCACGTCTCGCAGCGCTTCCCGGCGGCGCGGCTGTGCGCGGCCGCGGTCGCGCCGCTGGCGCGGCATCCGCGGATCGACAACCGGGTGATCGTGTTCGATCTGCACGAAGACCCGGAACCGCTGTTCGCGCTCGATGCCGACGCCATCGCGGACCGCCTCTACACGCCGATCGCCGACCTGCCCGAAGGCGAGACGCGCATCCCACTGAAGGAAGTGCACCTCAACCGCAGCCCGATGCTGATCGAATGGGCGCATCTGCGCGCGCCGGATTTCGAGCGGCTCGGGATCGATCCCGCGCTCGTCGAAGCCCGCGCCGCGCGGCTGCGCGAGGCCGGGCCGGCACTCGCCGAGAAGCTGCGCCGCATCTACGCCGGGCGCGACCGCTTCGAGCCGGGCGATGTCGACGGTTCGCTGTACGACGGGTTCCTGCAGGACGCCGACAAGCGCAAGTTCGCCGAAGTCCGCGGCACGCCGCCGGAAGCACTGGGGCTGCGCGATTTCGCGTTCGCCGATGCGCGCCTGCCGGAGCTGCTGTTCCGCTACCGCGCCCGCAACCTGCCGGACACGCTCTCCGCCGACGAACGCGCGCGATGGGACACCTACCGCCGCAGCCGGCTGTGCGAAGATCGCGGCCTGTCCGAAATCACGTTCGCGCAGCATCGCGCGGAAGTCGCCGCGCTGCGGCTGGCGCACGCCGGCGACGGCCGCGCGCAGGCGCTGCTCGACCAGGCCCAGGCGTGGGCCGATGCCCTGGAGTCCGATGTCGCATGAGTGCCTACTTCTCCGATCGCAGCTTCCGCTTCCTGCGCGCCCTCGCCCGCCACAACGACCGGACGTGGTTCCAGGACCACAAGCAGGACTACGAGGACCACGTCCGCAAGCCGTTCCTCGCGCTGCTGACCGACCTGCAGGCGCCGCTGCGCGAAGTGAGCGAGCATTACCGCGCCGATCCGAAGATCGTCGGCGGCTCGCTGTTCCGCATCCATCGCGACACCCGCTTCAGCAACGACAAGGCGCCGTACAAGAACTGGCAGGGCGCGCGGCTGTTCCACGAGCGCCACAAGGAAGTCGAGGCGCCGTCGTTCTACCTGCACCTGCAGCCGGGGCACTGCTTCGTCGCCGCCGGCTTGTGGCACCCCGAACCCGAGAGCCTGCGCCGCATCCGCCAGTTCATCGTCGACAACCCGGGCAGTTGGGCGGCCGCCGCGCATGCACCGGCGTTCCGCAAGCGCTTCGACCTGGACGACGACGAGATGCTGGTGCGTCCGCCGCGCGGCTTCCCGGCCGACTTCCCGTACCTCGACGACCTGCGCCGCAAGAACCACGTCGCGATCCGCGCCATCGACGACGCGACCATGACCGGGCCGAAGCTGCTGTCGGGGCTGGCGAAGGACCTGCAGGGCATGGGGCCCTTCGTCGACTACCTCTGCGCGGCGCTCGATCTCGAATTCTGAGCACTTCATCGCAGTTCCGGCATGACGACATGCCGCATCGCGACATGACAGTGTCAATACGGACCCGTATTCTCGGACCGATGCCGCGCTCCAGGGGATGACGGCAGGCGAGGACTGACGCGGCACGCGGCCGCGTCTTCAAGGAACCAGAAACCCAATCGAGGGGACCATCAAGTGCGTAAATACCTCTGCGGGCTCGCGCTCGCTCTGGCGGCACCGTGTGCGTTCGCTGCGACCGGCGTGGCGTTCGTCCACGGCACCGGCTCCCAGACCAACGCCTACAACGATTACTGGCAGCCGACCATGGTCGACTCCGTGCGCGGCGGCCTGCCGAACCCGGCGAACTACGTCGTCATCAACTGCGACTTCACCCAGTACATGTGGGACAGCCGCGCCGCCGGTTGCCTGGCCGGCCAGCTGACCACCTTCATCAACGCCAAGGGCATCGACCGCCTGATCGTCATCACGCATTCCAACGGCGGCAACGTGATGCGCTGGATCCTGTCGAACCCGACCTACGACAGCCGCTACCCGAACATCATCGCCAAGACCGTCCGCGTCAACGCGCTGGCGCCGTCGTCCGCGGGCACCCCGCTGGCCGACGCCGTGATCAGCGGCAACGTGTTCGAGTCCGCCGTGGGCTGGCTGCTGGGCTACAAGAACGATGCCGTCCGCATGCAGCAGACCAGCTGGATGGCGACCTACAACGCGAACTACCTCTACGGCACGAGCGGCCGCCCGGCGCTGCCGAAGCCCTTCCGCAGCGTCGTCGGCACCGACGTCGATTCCTCGCCGTTCGACAGCGACAGCTACTGCGGCGGCTACACCGAGAACGTCGGCCTGGAAGTCACCCAGAACTGGCTGGCCAGTTGCTCGGACGGCTTCCTGAACTGCAGCAGCCAGTCTGCCGCCGGTTCGGTGTGGTTCTACGACACCTCGCGCACCGCCGGCGTGGAACCGCTCTCGCACAACCAGAGCCGCCGCGCCTGCTTCAACCTCAACACCATTCTCCGCACGGACGTCGGACAGTGAGGACTCCCGCCATGAGACTTTCCATCGCCATCGCGCTGGCCCTCGCCTCCTTCGCCGCCTCGGCCGCTCAGCCCCTGCGCGCGCCGGCCGCGACCGACCAGTCGCCCTCCCGCCTCGTCGCGCTGCCGGCCCCGTCGGCGCAGATCGAACGCGCCCCCGTGTCCTTCTCGTGGAAGCTCGATCCCGCGCAGCCGGTCGTCGCGCAGCAGCCGTTCGTGGCCCAGAGCCGCGAGTACTGGCAGACCGTCGACGCCGCGCAGCTCGACAAGGGCCTGGCCCTGAAGATGTCCGCCCCGGGCAGCCTGATCCGCATCAGCCCGGCCGAGGGCGCCCGTGCGCTGCACAGCGACGAGCTGCAGGTGTCCGACGGCCGCGGCGCGGCCAAGCTGGCCCAGGTCGCTTCGGCCGAACAGCTGACCAAGGCCGGCATGGACGTGCAGGCCGGCAGCCTGATCGCCAAGCTCGACGCGCAGGAAGGCGCGGGCACCTACACGGTGCGCGTGCCCAAGGCCCAGGGCAGCTACCTCGTGCACGTGTTCGAGCCCGCCAGCAGCGACGTGCTGCGCGCCGGCACCGATCGCGCGCGCGCGCTGGCCGGCGGCAGCCTGCGATTCGACGTCGACATGAGCCACGCCGGCAAGCGCGGCGGGAACCTGCAGGCCGAAGCCCTGCTGGTCGCGCCCGACGGCCGCACCTGGCCGGTCGCCCTCGCCGCCGACGGCTCCGGTGCGCTCACCGCCGACGTGAAGCTGCCGAACAAGGTCGGCAACACGCCGGGCCTGTGGGAGCTGCAGGTGTTCGCCGATGCCGACGGCATCCAGCGTGATGCCCGCACCGCGTTCGCCGTGTCCGCGCCCACCGCCCGTTTCGGCGGCGTGTTCGCGTTCAACGCGAAGACGATGCGGATGGCGCTGCCGGTGCAGGCCGCGTCCGAAGGCCGCTACGAGGTCCGCGGCACGCTGTTCGCCACCGCGCCCGACGGCGTCATGCGTCCGGTGTCGGAAGCGCACAGCGCCGCGTGGATGAAGCGCGGCAACGGCATGCTGGTGCTGCAGTTCGAGCGCAGCCACCTGCCGGCCGGCTACGGCGCGCCGTTCGAAGTGCGCCAGTTGGAACTGAACGACCAGTCGCGCATGGCGCCGCTGGAAAGTCGCGAGAGCGCGGGCCGCGCCCGCTGATCGCGTCGCAAGCCGCAGGAACGACAAGGGGCCGCGAGGCCCCTTGTCGTTTCCGGGAAGCGAAGAAAGAGCGACGGTCATCCTCGCGCATGCGAGGACCCCAGCGTGATCGTGGCGGAATCCTGGGTCCTCGCTTGCGCGAGGATGACGGCAATACGCGTCGCGTCGCGTATCGGATCGCGTCGAATCGCGACCGCTCAGCGATTCATCACGCCGTGCGGCACGTGCCCGGCGGCGACGTGTTCGCGCGCCGAATCGATGTTGTGCGGCGAATCGTCGAAGAAGATGTCGGCACCGAACGCCTGCAGGAACGGGCCCTTGGGCCGGCCGCCGAGGAACAGCGCCTCGTCGAGGCGGATGCCCCACTCGCGCAGCGTGCGGATCACGCGCTCGTGCGCCGGTGCCGAACGCGCCGTGACCAGCGCGGTGCGGATCGGGCAGCGTTCGACCGGATAGGCCGACTGCAGCCGGTGCAGCGCGTCGAGGAACCCGCGGAACGGCCCGCCCGACAGCGGCTCGTGCGCGCGCTCGCGCTCGTGGCGCGCGAACGCCTCCAGCCCGCCCTCGCGCGAGACCCGCTCGCTTTCGTCGCCGAACAACACCGCGTCGCCGTCGAAGGCGATGCGGATGCGGTCGTCGGCGCCGGGCTGGCCCGCGGGCGACATCGACGGCGACGGCAGCAGCGTGGCCGCGGCGATGCCGTGCTCCAGCGCGCGCTGCACCGATTCGGCGTCGGCCGACAGGAACAGGTGCGCGCCGAACGGCTTGACGTACGGCCACGTCGGCGCGCCCGAGGTGAAGGTCGCGCGACGGATGTCCAGCCCGTGGTGCTGGATCGCGTTGAACACGCGCAGGCCGGTGTCCGACGAATTGCGCGAGAGCAGGATCACCTCGACCCGCGGCGCGTCCTTCGGCGCATCGCCGTTGAGCGCGAGCAGCTTGCGCACCAGCGGGAAGGCGATGCCCGGCGCGAGCAGCTCGTCCTCGCGGCTGCGCTGGAAATCGGCGTAGGCATCGACGCCCTGGGCCTCGAACAGCGCATGGCCTTCCTCCAGGTCGAACAGCGCCCGGGAGGAGATGGCGATGACGAGGGGGTCGGCGGCGGGCGCAGCGTCAGTCATGCGCACAGTGTGCCCGATCCCGGTCGCAGGCGACGAGATGCGCCAAGCCGTCTGCGCCGTGCACGCGCAGTTGCGCGCATCGACACGGGCATGCATGCTCGCACGGTCGCATGCCAAGCGACCCGACCCGCGCGCTACGACGCGCCTGCCCCATGTCTCCGTTCGTTCTGTCCTGCGCCGGCTGCGCGATTGCGACGCTGCCGTCTGCCGTTTCACATGTCGCACCGCCTCGGTGGTCGTGGTGGCGCGAGGCCGGCAGGCGAATGCCACTCTGCAGAACGCCATTCTCGGCGGCAATCTTCCCATCCATGTCGAGACAATCGATCGGGGTCGGCGCTGGATCATCGGCTGGCCGGACGACGACCTCGAACTGCCGCCGGATGCGTTCGAGCGATTCGCGCATTTCGGCATCTGTCTGGTCTGGTGGCTGACGGAAGATCGCCGCCTCGCGAACGACGATGCCGATCACCTGCTGCGTCGGTGGAAGGGGCAATCGCTTGCCGCGCGGAGGAAATGGCGGCCGCGCCGGCCCGGAAGACGCCGATGGATTCCCGGTGATCCGCCATGACGAGAGTGCCGCGCCATCACGGCATCCTGGATGACAGCGGTCCCGACCTGCCTGCATGCCGGGCCGCATGCGCTGGAAACCACTGCCTCACGCCACGAACTGCTCGCTGAGGATCCGTTCCTCGAGGTTGTGCTCGGGGTCGAACAGCAGGGTCACGGTGCGGTCGCGGGATTCGCGCACGGCGACCTCGACCACGTCGCGGACTTCGTGCGAATCGGCGGTGGCGCTGACCGGGCGCTTGTAGGGATCGAGCACGCGGAAGCGCACTTCGGTGTCGGCCTTCAGCAGCGCGCCGCGCCAGCGCCGCGGCCGGAACGGCGCGATCGGCGTCAGCGCGACCACGCCGCTGCCCAGCGGCAGGATCGGACCGCCGGCCGAATAGTTGTAGGCGGTGCTGCCGGCAGAGGTCGCGACCATCACGCCGTCGCAGATCAGTTCGTCGAGACGATTGCGGCCGCTGAGTTCGATGCCGATGTGCGCCGCCTGCCGCGTCTGGCGCAGCAGCGACACTTCGTTGTACGCCAGCGACACCACGGTCGCGCCGGATTCGGTGTGCGCATGCATCTCCAGCGGGCGCAGCACCGCGGGTTCGGCGGCGTCGAGGCGCGCGAGCAGGTCGTCGTCGCCGTACTGGTTCATCAGGAAGCCGACGGTGCCGAGCTTCATGCCGTACACCGGCCGCCCGAGGCCACCGAGGCGATGCAGCGTCTGCAGCATGAAGCCATCGCCGCCGAGTGCGCAGAGCACGTCGGCGTCCTCCGGGGCGTGGTGCCCGTGGCGCTCGACGAGTGCGGCGCGCACGGCCTGCGCATCGGGAATGGGACTTGCGAGGAAGGCGATCTTGCGTGCGGGGGGCATGGAGAGCGCTCCGGACGTCGTCCGCGAGTCCGTGATGCGGGAAATATACTGGAATCATCCTCACGCCACATGCGTTGGCGGCGGCGTCACGTCGAAGCGCGTGCGCCGCGTTTCCCCACGCATACGCCGAAGGTGCGGCTCGCGATCGCACGCGGGTTTCGACAGGAAGGTCGACCACCGGACGCGGACCTGGCGTCCATCGCCACCCGCGCGATCACGACATGAGGAGACGGAGGATGTGGCTGCGCATTCTCGTGACGTTCGCGCTGCCCGCCGTGCTGTCCGCTGTCGCGATCACGTCGTCCGCGCAGGCGATGCCCGACGATGACGCATGGCGGGTCGTGCAGGATGCCTTCGCGGTGTCGATGCACGAACTGGCTTTCCCGGGAATCTCCGGAAACCACGAAGAAGGTGCCGTTCGATCCGCGCCGAGCGAGCCTCTGCAGCCCTGACCGCTTCCTGCAGACGCCGCTCGTGCGACGCCTGTGCGCCCGGCATGCCCGCGCGCGACCCAGCCTCTCCAGGCTTTGGCGCCCTCTCTCGCGCCCCGGAAAACGTGACCGGCGTTGTTATCGAGAACATTCCAGCAGGGTTCTCATCAGGAAAACGATTCCCGTCACAGAACCCGGGGACACCTGTCCCCTATCTTCAGGAAGCGCCTCGGGCACCCCACGGACTTCTCCCCCGACGCGCGCATCGCAACGACACCCGCCGACGCCCTCTCCAGGGCGCGTCGGTCCCTGATGTCTTCACGGAGGAATACCGCATGTCGTCACACCCCTCGTCGCGCGTCGCTCCGGCGCGCACGACCCTGTTCGTCGCGCTCGCCGTCCTGACCCTCGCCACCGCCACGGCCGCGCCGCGGCAGGCGCCGCGCGCGTCGTACGAAACCCCGCAGGCGCCCGCCGAAGCCGCGCCCGCGCCGGGCGTCGAAGCCGACTGGCTGGACAAGCTCAATCCCGAGATCCCGACCGCCGTCGCGACCTACATCGTCGCCAACGACCATCCGATGGGCTCGCAGATCCGCCTGCGCGAGCTCAAGCCCTTCATGCGCGGCGGCATGCTGCACACGATCACCAAGGCCGGCTCGGTCGCCGGCATGGACGTCAGCGGCTACCAGGGCAACGTGAACTGGTCGTCCGCGTACTCCAAGGGCGCGCGCTTCGCCTACGTGAAGGCGACCGAAGGCACGTACTACACCAATCCGTACTTCACGCAGCAGTACAACGGCTCGTACAACGTCGGCATGATCCGCGGCGCGTACCACTTCGCCCGTCCGGACACCACCACCGGCGCCACCCAGGCCGACTACTTCGTCAACCACGGCGGCGGCTGGTCCGCGGACGCGAAGACCCTGCCCGGCGCGCTGGACATGGAATACAACCCCTACGGCGCGACCTGCTACGGCCTGAGCAAGAGCGGCATGGCGGCGTGGATCTCGTCCTTCAGCAGCCGCTACAAGACCCGCACCGGCCGCTATCCGGTGATCTACACCAGCACCAGCTGGTGGTCGACCTGCGTGGGCACGTCGGGCAATTTCAGCGCGACCAGTCCGCTGTGGGTCGCCCGCTACTCCACCAGCGTCGGCACCCTGCCGTATGCGTGGGGCTACTACACGTTCTGGCAGTTCGCCGATTCCGGCACCTTCCCGGGCGACCAGAACACCTTCAACGGCGCCTACGACCGCCTGGTGGTGCTGGCGCGCGGCAGCTGATGCCGTCCCGCGCAGGCGATCGTCGATCGTCGAAGAACGATGATCGCTCGCGCAATCTGCGGCGGGCATGTCCATTCCGATGGGCATGCCCGTCCGTCATGACGGCCCAGGAGCCGTGACCCCGATCACACCCGTCCGGATGCGCTCGGCGTAGCGTCCGGAGGGCGGGCTTGCCGCCGCGACCGGCATCCCGCCCGCGCAAAGGCATGGGGCTCGCTTCCCTTTGCATACGGAGGTGTGAAATGTCCCGTCGCAATCCTTTGCTCGCCAGCGGTGTACTGGCCCTGACCATGATCACCGGCGTCGCCGCAGCGTCCGCGCTCACGCCCGGCGAGCAGGCCGCCACGCAGAATGCCTTCGCGCGCGCCATGCGCAGCACCGATTTCGTCGTGGCCGCGAGGGCCGGCGATGCCGCGATCATGAAGAGCCTGCTTGTCGAGAACGGCGCGCCCGCCGGCCTCGACCTCGTCGCGCAGGGCATCGGGATCCAGTCCACGCCGGATGCCCCGGAACCGTCGCAATCCTTGAACAACGGCGGCATCTGCGTCCGCTGGAAGCTCGTCACCTGGTACAACCCGGTGACGCACAGTTATTACACGATGTGGGTCTGCACCCAGATCATCGCGCCCGCCAGCGGCGTGGTCACCTACGATTCGCCGCTGTAGGCAACGCATCCGCGTCGTTCCCGCGAAAACGAAAGGCGCCGGACGATGCCGGCGCCTTTCGTCGATCCTGACGCGCGTGCGTCAGCCTTCCTGCGACAGCATCGACAGGCGACGCACCGCCACCGAAGCGGTCGGGTAGTCCAGCGACTTCTGCGCCGCGAGTTCCGACAGCATGCCGAGGGTGAAGCGCAGCGCCGCATCGTCGCGGCCGATCCAGTGCGCCAGCTTCGCGTCGGCGGTCGCACCGGTCGCTTCCAGCACCTGCATCGTCAGCTGGCGCTGCTGCGCCGCGAGTTCGTCACGCAGCGAGCCGCGCGCGACCGCGTGCCAGCGACCGTCCACCGGCAGTGCGTCGATCTGCTGGTACAGCCACGGCAGCTGCAGCGCCTGGCCGAGGCGGAAGTGCGCCTTCGCCACGTCGACGGCCTTGAGCTTGCGCGCGCGCGCCACTTCGATGATGTCGCAGCACCATTCCAGGTACGGCAGCGCCGCCAGCTGCTTCGCCAGCGCCTCGGGCAGGCCCTTGGCCTTCCAGTCGGCGTAGGACGCGTCGTAGGCGGGGCGCATCGACTCCGGCAGGATGTCCTTGCCCGCGCGCACTTCGCGGAAGCCGTCGTGGTAGCGCTCGACCGCCACGGTGATGCCCGGGATCGCGCCCGGCCGCGACAGCAGCCAGCGCGTCATCGAGCGCTGCAGCGTCCAGATCACCTGCAGCGCATCGACCTGCACCGACTCCGGCACCTTGCCGTCGAGCGCGTCGATCTCGGCCCACAGGTCGCGCGCGTCCAGCGTCTCGCGGGCGATGGTGAACGCCTTCGCGACCTCGGCCGGCGTGCGGCCGGTGTCCTCGGTCATGCGCAACAGGAACGTCGCGCCCATGCGGTTGATCGTGGAGTTGGTCACCGCGGTGGCGATGATCTCGCGCTTCAGCCGGTGCTGCTGCATCGATTTCTCGTACTTCTTCTGCAGCGGCTGCGGGAAGTAGCGGACCAGCTCCTTCGACAGGTACGGATCTTCCGGCACGTCCGAATCGAGCAGTTGCTGGTACGCCACCAGCTTCGCGTACGACAGCAGCACCGACAGCTCGGGCCGGGTCAGGCCCAGGCCGCGGGCCTTGCGGTCGGCGATCTCCGCGTCGGACGGCAGGAACTCGATCTGGCGATCGAGCAGGCCCTGCGCTTCCAGCGTGCGGATGAAGTGCTGCTTCGAGCCCAGGCGGGTCCGGCTCATGCGCTGCATGAGGCTCAGCGCCTGGTTCTGGCGGTAGTTGTCGTTGAGCACCAGCCCCGCGACTTCGTCGGTCATCGCCGCGAGCAGCGTGTTGCGCTCGGGCATGGTCAGCTTCTTCTTGCGGACCTCGCCGTTCAGCAGGATCTTGATGTTGACCTCGTGGTCCGAGGTATCCACGCCCGCCGAGTTGTCGATGAAGTCGGTGTTGAGCAACACGCCCGACGACAGCGCGGCCTCCACGCGACCGAGCTGGGTCAGGCCGAGGTTGCCGCCCTCGCCCACCACCTTGCAGCGCAGCTCGTTGCCGTTGACGCGCAGGCCGTTGTTGGCGCGGTCGCCGACGTCGGCGTGGGTTTCGCTCGACGCCTTCACGTAGGTGCCGATGCCGCCGTTCCACAGCAGGTCGACCGGCGCCTTCAGGATCGCGTTCATCAGCTCCATCGGGCTCATCGACGCGGCATCGGTGGCGATGCCGAGCGCGGCCTTGATCTCCGGCGACAGCGGGATCGCCTTCGCCGAGCGCGGATACACGCCGCCGCCCTGGCTGATCAGCGCCTTGTCGTAGTCGTCCCAGCTCGAACGCGGCAGCTTGAACAGGCGGTCGCGTTCCTTGAACGAGATCGCGGCGTCCGGGTTCGGGTCGAGGAAGATGTGCCGGTGGTCGAACGCGGCCAGCAGGCGGATGTGTTCGGACAGCAACATGCCGTTGCCGAACACGTCGCCGGACATGTCGCCGATGCCGACGCAGGTGAAGTCGGCGGTCTGCGAATCGCGGCCCATCGCGCGGAAGTGGCGCTTGACCGACTCCCAGCCACCGCGGGCGGTGATGCCCATGCCCTTGTGGTCGTAGCCGACCGAACCGCCGGAGGCGAAGGCGTCGTCCAGCCAGAAGCCGTGCGAACGCGCGATGCCGTTGGCGATGTCGGAGAACGTGGCCGTGCCCTTGTCCGCGGCGACGACGAGGTACGGGTCGTCGCCGTCGTGGCGCACCACTTCGTCGGGCGGCACGATGCGGCCGTCGTTGGCGATGTTGTCGGTGATGTCGAGCAGGCCGTTGATGAAGCGCTTGTAGCAGGCCACGCCTTCGGCGAACCACGCGTCGCGGTTCGTCGCCGCGTCGGGCAACTGCTTGCAGAAGAAGCCGCCCTTCGAGCCGACCGGCACGATCACGGTGTTCTTCACCATCTGCGCCTTCACGAGGCCCAGCACCTCGGTGCGGAAGTCCTCGCGGCGATCGGACCAGCGCAGGCCGCCGCGCGCGACCGGACCGAAGCGCAGATGCACGCCTTCGACGCGCGGGCCGCACACGAAGATCTCGCGGAACGGACGCGGCTTCGGCAGGTCCGGCACCTTCGACGAATCGAACTTGAAGCTGAGGTAGTCGGCCGGGCCGCCGTCGGCGCGCAGGCCGTCCCGGTAGCGGCCGCTGCGGTAGGTGATGTAGTAGTTCGTGCGCAGCGTGGCCTCGATCGCACCGACGAAGCTGCGCAGAATGCGGTCCTCGTCGAGGCTGGAGACGCGATCGAGCAGCGCGGTGATCGCGGCGCGGGCCGCGTCGACCTGCACGTTGCGCTTCGCGGCGCGGGCGGCGATCACCGGCTCCACCGCCGCCAGTACCGCGGCGTCGCCGCCGGCGAGCGCGGTCAACTGCTTGCGGAACAAATCGGCGCCGGCCTTGATCTGCGCCTTCGACTCGCTGCCGGTGGCCGGGTCGAAGCGCGCCTCGAACAGCTCGGTCAGCAGGCGCGCGAGGATCGGGTAGCGCGCGAAGGTTTCCTCGACGTAGCTCTGCGAGAACGGCACGCCCAGCTGCAGCAGGTACTTGCAGTACGCGCGCAGCATCGACACCTGCTTCCACGACAGGTTCGCGGCCAGGATGAGGCCGTTGAAGCCGTCGTTCTCGGCGTTGCCACGCCAGATCTGGCCGAACGCGTCCTCGAACGTCTCGTCGAGGTCGTTCACGTCGATGTCGCCGCGGGCGACCTCGACCTCGAAGTCCTGGATGTAGGCGACGGTGCCGGCGGATTCGATCCGGAACGGGTGCTCCGCGATCACGCGCAGGCCCATGTTCTCCATCATCGGCAGCGCGTCGGACAGCGGGATGTCGTCGTTGAGGCGATAGAACTTGAAGCGCAGGCCACCGTCGGGATCGCGGTAGAGGCTGAGGCTGAGGTCGTGCTCGGGCGTGAGCGCGGACAGCTGCGCGACGTCGTCGGCGGCGATCGCGACCGAGGCCTTCTCGATGTAGCCCGCCGGCAGCGCGCGGCCGAATCCGTTGGCGAGCGCGAGGCCGTGTTCTTCGCCGTGGCGCGTCACCAGCTGTTCGCGCAGGCTGTCCTGCCAGTTGCGGACGATGGCGGCGAGGTGCGCGTTGAGGCGTGCAGCGTCGACATCGACGGCCTCGCCCTTGCGCGGACGCACCAGCATGTGCAGCTGCGCGAGCGGAGAATCGCCGAGCTGGATCGTGGAGTCGACGCGATCCGAATGCATCACGTCCTTGAGCATCGTCTCGATGCGCAGGCGCATCTCGGTGTTGTAGCGATCGCGCGGGATGTAGGCCAGCACCGAGTAGAAGCGGCCGTAGCGATCGTGCCGCAGGAACAGCCGGCTGCGCACGCGCTCCTGCAGGTTCAGCACGCCGGTGGCGAGCGCGAACAGTTCGGCCTCGCTGGCCTGGAACAGTTCGTCGCGCGGCAGCTTCTCGAGGATGTGGCGCAGCGCCTTGCCGCTGTGGCTGTTGATCGACAGGCCGGAGCGCGCCATCACCTGGTCGTGGCGCTCGCGCACCAGCGGGATTTCCCACGGACGGCGGGTGTAGGCGCCGGAGGTGTAGAGGCCGATGAAGCGCTGTTCCGCCACCGGGCGGCCGTCGGCGTCGAAGCTCAGCACGCCGATGTAGTCCATGTAGCCCGGACGGTGCACGGTGGCGCGCGCGTTGGTCTTGGTGAGGATGAGCGGGTCGACCTGGCCCGACTGCTGCATGTCGTGCGCGGCGAGCGTGCCGAGCGGACGCGGCTTGCCGGCGTCCTGGGTGCGCAGCAGGCCGAGGCCGGTCTTCACGTCGGCGGCCAGCACGTCCTCGCCGCCCTGGCGCTTCACGCGGTATTCGCGGTAGCCGAGGAAGGTGAAGTGGTCGGCGGCGGCCCAGCGCAGGAATTCCTGCGCCTCGGCGCGCGCGGCGTCGCCGATCGGCATCGGCCGCTTGCCCAGGTCCTCGGTGATGGCGAGCATGCGCTCGCGCATCGTCGGCCAGTCCTCGACGATCGTGCGCACGTCGGCGAGCACGCCGCGGATCGCAGTCTCGATCTCGGCGGCGTCGGCCGCCGACTGGCGGTCGATCTCCAGGCTCATGATCGATTCGGCATGGCCTTCGCCCACGCCGGTGAGGCGGCCGGCCTTGTCGCGCTGCAGCTTCACGATCGGATGGCCCAGCACGTGCACGCCGATGCCGCGTTCGGCCAGCGCCATCGTCACCGAGTCGACGAGGAACGGCATGTCGTCGTTGACGATCTGCAGCACGGTGTGCGGCGATTCCCAGCCGTGCCTGGCCGCGGTCGGGTTGAACAGCCGCACGTTGGCGGTGCCCGGCTTGCGCAGGCGCACGAATTCGAGGATGTCGCCGGCGAGCGCCGCCCAGGCGTCGGCGGAATGCGCCGGCAGTTCGTCCTCGCTCAGGCGCTGGTAGAACGCGGCGGCGAAGTCGGCGGCGGCGTCCTGGCGGCCCTTGCCGGCGCGGTGGCGGACGGCATCGAGGATCGGCGCGAGCAGTCCCTGCGGGGAGCGGCCCTGGCGGGCAGCGGCGGCGGAACGGGCGGGAGAGCGGGCAGCTTTCTGCGCGCCGGCGGCGGAGGTTTTCTTGGTCATGTCAGGGGCGGTCCGTGGTGCGCCGGGACGGGCGCGTTCCGGTGGCGGAGCAGGCAGGCGCCGGTCGCACGCAGGCGTCGGCGTCCGGGGACGTCGTGGGGGACGTTGGAACGGAGAGACGACCCGGGCGCCCGCCGCCCCGGCGTCGGCCGCGAGGCGCGGCCTGCCGGAGCGGAACGGCGGCGCCGGGCCGCAGGGTCATCAGCGCAGCCCGGTCTCGTTGCGGGCGATCACCAGCCGCTGGATCTCGCTGGTGCCTTCGTAGATCTCGGTGATCTTGGCGTCGCGGAAGTAGCGTTCCAGCGGCATTTCCTTGGAATAGCCCATGCCGCCGTGGATCTGCAGCGCCTGGTGGGTAATGAACATCGCGGCTTCGGACGCCGTCAGCTTGGCGACCGACGCCTCGGTGCTGAAGCGGCCGCCGTTGCGGTCGGTCTGCGCCTTGGTCCAGGCCGCGCGCAGGGTCAGGATCTCGGCCGCATCGAGACGGCACTTCATGTCGGCGATCTTGGCCTGGATCATCTGGAAGCTGCCGATCGGCTGGCCGAAGCTCTTGCGCTCCTTGGCGTAGGCCACCGCCGCCTTGTAGGCCGCCTTCGCCAGGCCCACCGCCTGCGAGGCGATGCCGATGCGGCCGGCGTCGAGCACGCCCATCGCGATCTTGAAGCCCTCGCCTTCCACGCCCACCACTTCGTCGGCGGTGGCGACGTAATCCTGGAACTCGATCTCGCAGGTGGCCGAAGCGCGGATGCCGAGCTTGGGTTCGGTCTTGCCGCGGTGGAAGCCCGGCTTGGCGGTGTCGACCATGAACGCGGTGATGCCCTTCGCGCCCTTCGACGGGTCGGTCATGGCGAACAGGATGATGTACTTGGCGACCGGGCCGGAGGTGATCCAGCTCTTCTTGCCGTTGATGACGTAGGTGCCGTCGGCCTGCTTCACCGCCTTGCAGCGCATGGCGGTGGCGTCGGAGCCGGACTGCGGTTCGGTCAGCGCGAAGGCGCCGATCTCGCGGCCCTCGGCGATGGCGCGCACGTACAGCTGCTTCTGCGCCTCGGTGCCGAACTTCAGGATGCCGTTGCAGAAAAGCGAATTGTTGACCGACACGATGGTCGAGTGCGCGCAGTCGGCCTCGGCGATCTCGATCATGGCCAGCACGTAGCTGACCGGGTCCATGCCGGCGCCGCCGTATTCGGCCGGCACCTCGATGCCCATCAGGCCGGCCTCGCCCAGGGTGCGGATGTTGTCGAGCGGGAATTCGCCGGTGCGGTCATGGTGCTCGGCGCTCGGCGCGATCTTCTCCTGCGCGATGCGGCGGGCGACATCCTGAATCATCAACTGCTCTTCGGTGAAGCGGAAATCCACGGGCGCATCCTCGTCGATGAAATCGAAAACAGCATTGTAGCCGCGGCCCTCGTCCAACCCCAGCACCGGCATCGCAGGCTTGACCGCGGGCCGCCCGGGGGCGGACAATCATCTTTGTATCGCGATATTGAGATATGAGGCCTGCACGATGGATCTCGAAGCCTGGTCGGCCCGTTTGAAGGTGCTGGCGGACGCCACCCGCGTCCGCCTGCTGGCGCTGCTCGAACGCGAGGAACTGACCGTGGCCGAGCTGTCGTCGATCACCCGGCTGGCCCAGCCGCGCGTCTCGACCCATCTGGCGCGGCTGAAGGACGCCGGGCTGGTGCGCGACCGCCGCGCCGGCGTCTCGGCCTATTACCGCTTCGAGGACACCGGCCTGGACGAGCCGCAGCGCGCGCTGTGGCGCACCCTGCGCGAGGGCAGCGACGACCCGCTGCTGCGCCAGGACGAGGAACGCATCCCCGGCGTGCTCGCCGCCCGCGCCGCCGACGCCAACTGGGCCGACAGCGTGGCCGGCGACATGGAGCGCCATTACTCGCCCGGCCGCACCTGGGAGGCGCTGGCGCGCTCGGCGCTGCCGCTGCTGGCCCCGGGCCGGGTGCTGGACATCGCCTCGGGCGACGGCGTGCTGGCCGAACTGCTGGCGCCGCACTCGCAGGAATACGTCTGCGTCGACGCCAGCGCCCGCGTGGTCGCCGCCGCCAGCGACCGCCTGCGCCGGTTCGAGCACGTGGCCGTGCGCGAGGGCGACATGCACGCGCTGCCGTTCGAGGACGGCCACTTCGACCTGGTCGTGCTGATGCACGCCCTCACCTACGCCAGCCGCCCGGCGGTGGCCGTCGCCGAGGCCGCGCGCGTGCTGCGCTCCGGCGGCCGACTGCTGCTGAGCAGCCTCGCCCGGCACGAGCATCGCGCCGCGGTCGAGGCCTACGGACACGTCAACCTGGGCTTCTCCGACCGCGAACTGCGCAAGTTCATGGAGAAGGCCGGGCTGGAGATCGCCACCACGGAAACCGTCACGCGCGAGAAGCGACCGCCGCACTTCGAGGTCATCGCGCTGATCGGGAGGAAACCATGAAGACTCTGCCTTGGCGCGACCCCGCGCGCGTCGCCCGGCTCGAAGCCGACCTCCGTCGCCGCATCCTGCTGCTGGACGGCGCGATGGGCACGATGATCCAGCGCCACGAACTGCAGGAAGCCGACTATCGCGGCACCCGCTTCGCCGACGGCTACGATGCCCAGGCGGCCGCGGACCACACGCACGCCCCCGGCTGCGGCTGCAGCCGCGACCAGAAAGGCAACAACGACCTGCTGTCGCTGACCCGCCCGGAGATCATCCGCGGCATCCACGACGCCTACCTCGAAGCAGGCTCGGACCTGCTCGAGACCAACACCTTCAACTCGACCACGATCTCCCTGGCCGATTACGGGCTGCAGCACCTCGCGCGCGAGTTGAACGAAACCGGCGCCCGCCTCGCCCGCGAGGCCTGCGACGCCGCCGAGGCGAAGGATCCGTCGAAGCCGCGCTACGTCATCGGCGTGCTCGGCCCGACCAGCCGCACCGCGTCGATCAGCCCGGACGTGAACCGCCCCGGCTTCCGCGCGATCTCGTTCGACGAACTGCGCGTCGCCTACCGCGAGGCCGCCGACGGCCTGATCGACGGCGGCGCCGACATCCTGATGGTCGAGACCGTGTTCGACACGCTCAACGCCAAGGCCGCGCTGTTCGCGATCGAGGAAGCGTTCGAGGCCCGCGGCGAGCGGCTGCCGGTGATGATCTCCGGCACGATCACCGACGCCTCCGGGCGCACGCTGTCCGGGCAGACCGCCGAAGCGTTCTGGTACTCGCTGCGCCACGCGCGGCCGCTGGCGATCGGCCTGAACTGCGCGCTCGGCGCGAAGGACCTGCGCGCCCACGTCGACGTGCTGGCGCAAGTCGCCGACGCCTACGTGAGCACGCATCCGAACGCCGGCCTGCCCAACGCCTTCGGCGGCTACGACGAGACGCCCGAGGACATGGCCGCGGTGCTGCGCGAATTCGCCGCGTCCGGCCTGCTCAACCTCGTGGGCGGCTGCTGCGGCACCACGCCCGACCACATCCGCGCGATGGGCCAGGCCATGGCCGGCCTGCCGCCGCGCGCCCTCCCCGACACCGGTGCCGAAGCCGCATGAACGCGCAGCGCATGGACGACGCAATCGCTTCCCTCCCCCGCTTCACCCGCCTCAGCGGCCTCGAACCGCTGGTGATCACGCCGCAGACGAACTTCGTCAACGTCGGCGAGCGCACCAACGTCACCGGCTCGGCGCAGTTCAAGAAGCTCATCCTCGAAGGCCGCCTCGACGAGGCCGTCGTGGTGGCGCGCCAGCAGGTGGAGAACGGCGCCCAGGTGCTCGACGTCAACATGGACGAGGGCATGCTGGATTCCGAGAAGGCGATGGTCGAGTTCCTCAACCTGATCGCCGCCGAGCCGGACATCGCCCGCATCCCGGTGATGGTCGACAGCTCGAAGTTCAGCGTCATCGAAGCCGGCCTGAAATGCCTGCAGGGCAAGGGCATCGTCAACTCGATCTCGATGAAGGAAGGCGAGGCCGAATTCCTGCGCCAGGCACGGCTGGTACGCCGCTACGGTGCAGCCGTGGTGGTGATGGCGTTCGACGAGAAAGGCCAGGCCGACACCTGCGAGCGCAAGGTCGAGATCTGCAGCCGCGCGTATCGCTTGCTGACCGAGACGATCGGCTTCCCGCCCGAAGACATCATCTTCGACCCGAACGTGTTCGCGATCGCCACCGGCATCGAGGAGCACGACCGCTACGCCGTGGATTTCATCGAGGCCACGCGCGAGCTGAAGAAGCGCTTCCCGCTGAGCCATGTCTCCGGCGGCGTGTCCAACGTGTCGTTCTCGTTCCGCGGCAACGAACCGGTGCGCCAGGCGATCCACGTCGTGTTCCTGTACCACGCGATCCGCGCGGGCATGGACATGGGCATCGTCAACGCCGGCGCGCTGCCGCTTTACGACGACCTCGACCCCGAACTGCGCGAGCGCGTCGAGGACGTGGTGCTGAACCGTCGCGCCGACGGCACCGAACGCCTGCTCGCCATCGCTGACCGGTTCAAGGGCAAGAAGGGCGAGAAGAAGGTCGAAGACCTCGCCTGGCGCAGCAAGCCGGTGCGCGAACGCCTGACCCACGCGCTGGTGCACGGCATCGACCAGTACATCGACACCGACACCGAGGAAGCGCGCCTTGCCGCGTCGCGTCCGCTGGACGTGATCGAAGGCCCGCTGATGGACGGCATGAACGTGGTCGGCGACCTGTTCGGCGCCGGCCGCATGTTCCTGCCGCAGGTGGTGAAGTCGGCGCGGGTGATGAAGAAGGCCGTGGCCTGGCTGCTGCCCTGGATCGAAGCCGAGAAGGCACGCACCGGCGACGCCGGCAAGTCCAACGGCAAGATCGTGCTGGCGACGGTGAAGGGCGACGTGCACGACATCGGCAAAAATATTGTGGGCGTCGTGCTGGCCTGCAACAACTTCGACGTGGTCGACCTCGGCGTGATGGTGCCGGCGCAGACCATCCTCGACCGCGCGAAGGAAGAGAACGCCGACCTGATCGGCCTCTCCGGCCTGATCACGCCGTCGCTGGAGGAGATGAGCCACGTCGCCCGCGAACTGCAGCGCCAGGGCTTCGCCACGCCGCTGCTGATCGGCGGCGCCACGACGTCGCGTGCGCACACCGCGCTGAAGATCGATCCGCACTACCAGGCGCCGACCGTGTGGGTGAAGGACGCCTCGCGCGCGGTGGGCGTGGCGCAGTCGCTGATCTCGCCCGACCTGCGCACGCCCTTCGTCGCCGCCAACGACGGCGACTTCGCCGAGATCCGCGCGCGCCATCGCAACAAGGGCGACGGCAAGCGGCTGGTGTCGCTGGAGAAGGCCCGCGGGCAGCGCTTCGACGGCGGCTGGGACACCTACGTCCCGCCCGCGCCGCTGAAGCCCGGCCTGACCGTGCTCGACGACTACCCGCTGCAGGAGCTGGTGGACTGCATCGACTGGACGCCGTTCTTCAGCGCCTGGGAACTCGCCGGCAAGTTCCCGGCGATCCTCGACGACGCCGTCGTCGGCCCCCAGGCGCGCGACCTGTACCGCGACGCGCGGGCGATGCTGCGGAAGATCGTCGACGAGCGCTGGCTGACCGCGAAGGGCGTGTTCGGGCTGTGGCCGGCGAACAGCGTCGGCGACGACGTCCGCATCACCGTCGATGGCCGCGAGGAAACGCTGCACTTCCTGCGCCAGCAGGTCGACAAGCCGGCGGACCGCCCGGACTTCTGCCTCGCCGACTTCATCGCGCCGCAGGATTCGGGCCGGCAGGACTGGATCGGCGCGTTCGCCGTCACCGCGGGGCTGGGCATCGAGCCGCACGTGGCGCGCTTCGAGGCCGACCACGACGACTACAACGCGATCCTGCTCAAGGCGCTGGCCGACCGCCTGGCCGAAGCCTTCGCCGAACGCCTGCACCTGCGCGTGCGCACCGAGTTCTGGGGCTACGCGCCGGACGAGGCCCTGGACAACGACGCGCTGATCGCCGAGAGCTACCGCGGCATCCGCCCGGCGCCGGGCTATCCCGCCTGCCCCGAGCACAGCGAGAAGGCGACGCTGTTCCAGCTGCTCGATGCGCCCGGACATGCGGGCATGTCGCTGACCGAGAACTTCGCGATGCTGCCCACCGCCGCGGTGTCGGGCTACTACTTCAGCCACCCGAAGAGCCAGTATTTCGTGGTCGGCCGGGTGTCGAAGGAGCAGGTCGAGGACTACGCCCGCCGCAAGGGCGTGTCACTGGCGCAGGCCGAACGCTGGCTGGCGTCGAATCTGGATTACGATCCGGAGTGACGGCGCCGCCCGCGCGCCCCGCTCCGCCCGCCGTGCCCGATACCCTCGTCCTCTCCCACGCCAACGGTTTCCCGCTGCCGGTCTACCGGCAGGTGCTGGATGCGCTGCGCCCGGAGTTCGAGGGCACCGGCGTGCTGCGCTTCGGCCACGATCCGGTGCGCCCGCCGACGGTGGGCTGGCCGCATCTGGTCGACGAGCTGGTCGAATTCGTCAACGCGCTGCCGCGCACCGGCGAGCGGCTGTGGCTGGTCGGGCATTCGCTGGGCGGCTACCTCAGCGTGCTCGCCGCCGAGCGCCTGCAGCCGCGGGTGTCCGGGATCGTGCTGCTGGATTCGCCGATCATCGCCGGCGTCAGCGCCGCGGCGGTGCGCGTGGGCCGCGCGACCGGGCTGGACCGCTGGTTCATGCCGCTGGAGGCCACGCGCCAGCGCCGCCACCACTGGTCCGACGTCGACGCCGCGCATGCGCATTACGCCGCGAAGGCCATGTTCGCGCGCTGGGACCCGCGGGTGCTGCGCGACTACGCCGCGCACGGCACCCTGCCCGACGGTCGCGGCGGCCGCACGCTGCTGTTCGATCGCGACGTCGAATTCCGCATCTACCGCTCACTGCCGACCGCCCGCGTCGCGGCCGCGGCGACGCGGCTGCGGGTGCCGATCGCCTTCATCGGCGGCCGCCGTTCGCGCGAACTGCGCAGCGTCGGCCTCGCCGCCACGCGCGCCGCGGTGGGATCGCGGCTGGCGTGGATCGACGGCAGTCACCTGTTCCCGATGGAACACCCCGACGAGACCGCCCGGCTGATCCGCGCGGCCATCGACGGCATGCGCACGGACGCCGACATCGACCTCCACGAACGGCAGCGCGCATGAGCGAACCCGACATCGACGACGACGACCGCGGTAACGAGGCCTTCCTGCTGAAGCACGCGGCGCCGGGACGCATCGGACTGTGCACCGGCGACGAATGGATCAGCAAGCTCATCCGCAAGGCGCAGGCGCCGTTGACCGCCGACGGCCACCGCAGCCTGTGGTCGCACGCGTTCCTCTTCGGCGAGAAGCGCAGCGACGGCCACTGGTGGGTGATCGAATCCGACCTCGACCTGCGCACCCGGCAGATGCGGCTGGGCGTGCAGGAGAACCGGCTGTCGCGCTATTACGACGCCGAGGCGTTCCCGAACATCGCGGTGCTGGATTTCGGCCTCGACACCGCGCAGACACAGCGCGTGATGACGGCCGCGCTCGACCTGCTGTCGGGCCTGCACCACTACTCGCTGAGCGAACTCGTCGGGACGCTGCTGGCGATGCACAGCACGCGCCTGCGCCAGCGCGACAACCTGCTGTCGAAGGAAGGCGCGCTGTACTGCTCGGCGATGGTGCAGCACTGCTACGCCGCGGCCGGCATCGACCTGCTGCCCGGCGTCACCGGCAAGAACATCTCCCCGCACGACATCGCCACCACCCCGCTGCCGCACCACGCGCACCGACTGGTCCGCGACCTCGGCGTCTCCCGCCTGCGCCGCATCGCCGGACGCACGAAGGCGCTGTTGAGCATGCCGGTGGATGAGCTGCTGCCCTGAATGACGGACCAAGCAGGGGCAAAGAGCGCCCCACTGGAATACGGCTTGCCTCCCCCCCATGTCCGGCCGACAATCCCCGAAACAGTTCGGAAGTCGTCTCATGGCCCTGTCCCAAGCGAACCGCCAAAAACTCGGATTGTTCTACGACGCGCTGCAGGATCGCGTCCTAGAGCCCGGTGACCCGGCCTATGTCGAGGGCTTCAATCGGGATCCGGAACACGATGCCGTGGAGGAAATCGCGAACGAGATCGACTGGCAAAGAGGCGGCGGCGTCTGCCTGTTCACCGGCCAGCGCGGTACAGGCAAGAGCACCGAACTCAAGCGCCTCAAGCAGCGCCTCGAAGAATTGGGCTGCATCGTCTTGTATGCCGATCTCTCCGAGTACCTTCTGCTGACCAAGGAAGTGGAAATCACCGACTTCCTCATGTCGCTTGGAGGCGCCATGTCGGAAAAGATCGAAGAGCGTTACCACGCTTGCCCGGGAAACCGCAGCTACTGGGATCGACTCGCGCATTTCCTTCAATCCAGAGTCGAGATCGAAGAGTTCGGCACCACGATCGCCGGCGTCGAACTCAAGGCGTCACTCAAGAATGATCCGGACTTCAAGCAGCAAGTCCAGCAACGCATGCGCGGCCATGTCGCGCAACTGGTACGCGAGGCCCATGAATTCATCGCAGAGGCCGTGCGTTTCGTTCGAGACAGGGAGCATGATCCTGCACGAAAGGTCGTTTTGCTCGTGGACTCGGTCGAACGTATCCGTGGCGTCGGCGAAGAAGCCATGCGTGTCTACGAAAGCGTCCGGAATCTGTTTTTCGGTCATGCAGAACACCTGCGCATCCCCTATCTGCACACCGTCTACACGATACCGCCGTATCTCTCCGTACTTGCTTCAGGTGCCGGGTTGTTGATGGGTGGCGCCGCCACCAGGCGACTGGTGAGCGCGCACATCTACTTGAACCGCAGTCGCGAGTCTGATCCGGCCGGGTTGGCATTGATGCGCACCGTGATCGATCGACGCTTTCCCGACTGGACCACAATTTTCACATCCGAATCACTGGACCGCCTCGCCCTGAGTTCGGGCGGCGATCTGAGGGAGTTCTTTCGTCTGATTCGATTGTGCCTGCCGGCGGTCCGCGATGACGCTCAACTCCCCTTGTCCGAGCCGGCGGCCAAGTCGGCGGAAAACAGTGTTCGTGGCGAGATGCTGCCGATTCCTGCCGATCATCTGGCATGGCTGCAACGGATCACAGACAGTCACGAGACCTGCCTCGCCTCGGATGCCGACCTGCCTACGCTGGCGCACTTCCTCGACAATCGGTTGGTGCTGAATTATCGCAACGGCGACAACTGGTACGACATCCACCCATTGTTGCGCGAAGTCGTCGATGCCCATGGACGAAATCGAACCGTTTGACGCCGCGACCGAAGACGTCGCGACCCATGTGCTGCGGCATCTGGAGTGGCAGCCGAATGTTTTTTCGCTGATGTTCCTGTTTGCCGATGTCGGTCCGGCACTGCGCTTGGCCACGTGGCTGGATGCACAACTGACGCTGGCGGACAGACCGTTGCAGCGGTTCGAGGTTGCGGAAGATTTCGTCGCCGCCCCGGAACGCGCGGTGGATGCACTGGTCGGCAGTCTGACCGAACGTACTCGACACCCCGGCGCCATCTGGTACGGCCTGCAGCGACATCCCGCGGACGATCAGTGGAATGCC
Organism: Lysobacter sp. DMC97; assembly: GCF_056313745.1. Taxonomy (NCBI): domain Bacteria; kingdom Pseudomonadati; phylum Pseudomonadota; class Gammaproteobacteria; order Lysobacterales; family Lysobacteraceae; genus Lysobacter; species Lysobacter sp. DMC97. Next base: position 321,776 of record NZ_JBQUZR010000001.1, read on the forward strand.
GCGCGTCGGCGATTCATCGCCCGCATCAACGAACGTCGTTTCCTGCTGGAACGGGACCTCAAACGCCCGCTCATCCTGGTGCTGCCTACCTCGGGACGTGCCGAGGTGGCCGCGATGGCTCCGGATTTGTGGCACATCCGCGCGGCCAGTCACCTTCTGCGCGCGGATGGACGCCATCAGGCCGTGGACTTGCCACAGGCCCTCGAACGTCAGCAGGAAGGCAACGCGGTGGTCTCACACGGGACGCCGGCTTTCGACGAATGGCGCAGCGCCATCCTGGACTCGGCACCGGAACGCGTTTTCCTGCCGCTTTCGCAGCCGGCGATCGAAGAACTGCTCGCGGCCGGCAGGCCGGCAGATGCCATGGACGTGGCTCGTCAAGCATGCGACATCGCAGAGTCCCGGATCACTGATCACGGCCCACCCGAAGCCCTGCGCGATCTCTCCGCCGCACTGGACAACGTCGGACGGGTCGCCCGCGCGCAGGACGACTGGGCGCAGGCCGAGCGGGTCTGCCGTGAGAGCCTGAAGATCAGCCGCCAGCTCATCGACCGCCTCGGCGGCACCCCCGAAGCCCTGCGCGATCTCTCCGTCTCACTGGAGAACGTCGGACGGGTCGCCCGCGCGCAAAGCGACTGGGCGCAGGCCGAGCAGGTTTACCGCGAGAGCCTGGAGATCAGCCGCCAACTCATCGACCGCCTTGGCAGCACCCCCGAAGCCCTGCGCGACCTCTCGATTTCGCTCGACAACGTCGGACAGGTCGCCAGCGCGCAAGGCGACTGGGCGCAGGCCGAGCGGGTCTACCGCGAGAGCCTAGACATCAGCCGCCAGCTCATCGACCGCCTCGGCGGCACCCCCGAAGCCCTGCGCGATCTCTCCGTCTCACTGGAGAACGTCGGACGGGTCGCCAGCGCGCAAGGCGACTGGGCGCAAACGGAGCGGGTCTACCGCGAAAGCTTGGACATCAGCCGCCAGCTCATCGACCGCCTCGGCGGCACCCCCGAAGCCCTGCGCGATCTCTCCGTCGCACTGGACAACGTCGGACAGCTTGCCCGCGTGCAAGGCGACTGGGCGCAGGCCGAGCGGGTTTACCGCGAGAGCCTGGAGATCAGCCGCCAACTCATCGACCGGCTGGGCGGCACCCCCGAAGCCCTGCGCGATCTCTCCATCGCACTAGACAACGTTGGACGGGTCGCCCGCGCGCAAGGCGACTGGGCACAGGCCGAGCGGGTCTACCGCGAGAGCCTGGAGATTCGCCGCCAACGCATCGATCGCCTCGGCAGCACCCCCGAAGCCCTGCGCGATCTCTCCATTTCGCTCGACAACGTCGGGTCAGTCGCCCGCGCGCAAGGCGACTGGGCGCAGGCCGAGCGGGTCTACCGCGAAAGCCTGGAGATCCGCCGCCAGCGCATCGACCGCTTCGGCGTCACTCCCGAAGCCCTGCGCGACCTCTCGATTTCGCTCGACAACGTCGGACAGGTCGCCAGCGCGCAAGGCGACTGGGCGCAGGCCGAGCGGGTCTACCGCGAGAGCCTGGAGATTCGCCGTCAACGCATCGATCGCCTCGGCAGCACCCCCGAAGCCCTGCGCGATCTCTCGATTGCGCTCAACAACGTCGGACGGATCGCCAGCGCGCAAGGCGACTGGACGCAGGCCGAGCGGGTTTACCGCGAGAGCCTGGAGATCAGCCGCCAACTCATCGACCGCCTTGGCAGCACCCCCGAAGCCCTGCGCGATCTCTCGATATTACTCAACAACATCGGACGGGTCGCTAGCGCGGAAGGCGACTGGGCGCAGGCCGAGCGGGTCTACCGCGAAAGCCTGGAGATCCGCCGCCAACTCATCGACCGCCTCGGCGGTACCCCCGAAGCCTTAAATGATCTGGGTGTTGGATTGATCAACCTCGGCAGTCTGCCGCAAAACGATCAAACGACACTTGCGGAGGCGACCGCCCTCTACCGCGACCTGACGCAGCGTTTTCCGATGGTAGCGAATTACAGGCAAAGGCTGTCAGAAATCGAAGGCCTCATTGCTGGAAAAGCAGACCCTGCGCCACCGTCGTGAATTGACTCACCACACCAGATCGTCCGGTACCTGATACTGCGGATCGGCGTAGGGGTCTTCTTCGGCTGTCGCGTTCGGATCGACCTTCAGCGCGACGGCCGGGGCGAAGATCGCCTCGGCTTCGGTCAGCACCGCGGCGGTCACGAGCAGGTAACGGCCGTCGAGCTGGACCACGCCGAGGTCGCCGGCGTTGAGCGCCTTCAGCTGTTCTGCGTTGACGTAGATGCGCTTGATCTTGCCGCCGTACGGGAAATGCCGGGCGATGTCGGCCGCGGCGTCGTTCAGGCCCTTGTCCTTCACGAACTCGGCGAGCTTCGCCTTGGCCTCGCGGCGCAGGCGGGCTTCTTCCTGCTTCACGCGCTCCGCCTCGATGCGCTCTTCCTTCTCGCGCTGGGCGCGGATGGCGTAGGCCTTGGCGAGGTCGATCTCCTCGCGGGTGCGCGGCTTCTGCGCCTGCGCGCCGCTCTTGTGCGGCGCGCCCTTGTGCGGGGCACCGCCCTTCGACGGCGCGCCGCGCTGCGGCTGCGGCTTGCCGCCCGGACCGGGGCGGCCCTGCGCCTGCCCCTGCGGACGTGCGCCAGCCGGGCGCTGCGGCGCCTGCGGCGGCCGGGCGGGTTTCTCGGGCTTGGGGGCGGGCTTGAAGCCGAGTCCCAGCAATTGGTCGCGGAGAGAGTCGCTCATGGCGGCAGGCAGCGTCAGTAGTGCGGCGGGGGCGGCTCGCTGGCCGGATCGGCCATCAGGTCGCCACGGTGGGTTTTGAGGTCTTCGAGCACGCGGCGCAGCAGGTCGGCGCTGCGCGCGGCTTCGTTGCGCAGCGCGGCCAAGGCGTCGCTGAGCTCGGCCTGCGCCTGCTCCTGGAACGCGAGCCGCGTTTCCAGTTCGACGATGCGCGCCTGCAGATCGGTGTCGTCGGCGGACATGGCCGGTCAGCGCGCCGCGACGAGGATCGAGCGCCCGCGGCCGATGCCGTAGTACGCCAGGCCCGCGGCCTCGACGTCGGCCGGGTCGTAGAGATTGCGGCCGTCGAACACGGCGCCGTCGCGCAGCGCCGCCTTCAGCTTCGCGAAATCCGGGCTGCGGAACTGCTTCCACTCGGTGACCACGACCAGCGCATCGGCGCCCTGCAGCGCCTGCGAGGCCTGCTCGCACAGCACCAATTCGTCGCGCTCGCCGAAGATGCGCCGCGCCTCGTGGCCGGCCTCGGGGTCGAACGCGCGCACGGTGGCGCCGGCGTCCCACAGCAGCTGCAGCAGCGTGCGGCTGGACGCCTCGCGCATGTCATCGGTGTTCGGCTTGAACGCGAGGCCCCACACCGCCAGCGTCTTGCCGCGCAGCGCGCCGGCGTCGCCGTAGTGGCGGACCATCAGCTCGAACAGGTGTTCCTTCTGGCGATGGTTCACCGACTCCACCGCGTCCAGCAGCTCGGCGCGATAGCCGACCTGCTGCGCGGTGCGCGCCAGCGCCTGCACGTCCTTCGGGAAGCACGAGCCGCCGTAGCCGGCGCCCGGGTAGATGAAGTGCCAGCCGATGCGCGGGTCGGAACCGATGCCCTGGCGCACCATCTCGATGTCCGCGCCCACGCGCTCGGCGATGTTCGCGATCTCGTTCATGAAGCTGATCTTGGTCGCCAGCATCGCGTTGGCGGCGTACTTGGTCAGCTCGGCCGAGCGCACGTCCATCACCACGATCCGCTCGTGGTTGCGGTTGAACGGCGCGTACAGGCGCTTGAGCTTCTCGATCGCCGCCGGGCTGTCGGCGCCGATCACGATGCGGTCCGGGCGCATGCAGTCCTCGACCGCCGCGCCTTCCTTCAGGAATTCGGGGTTCGACACCACGTCGCAGACGACGTCGGCGCCGCGCGCGGCCAGCGCCGCGCCGATCGCCGCGCGCACCTTGTCGGCGGTGCCGACCGGCACGGTCGACTTGTCGACGACGACGGCCGGGCGCGCGAGGTGCGTGCCGATCGTCTTCGCCACCGCCAGCACGTACTGCAGGTCGGCGCTGCCGTCCTCGTCGGGCGGGGTGCCGACGGCGATGAAGATCACGTCGCCGTGCGCGATCGCCGAGGCGGCGTCGGTGGTGAATTCGAGCCGGCCTTCGGCGAAGTTCGCCTTGACCATCGGTTCGAGGCCGGGCTCGTAGATCGGGATCACGCCGTTGCGCAGGCCCTCGATCTTGGCCGTGTCGATGTCGACGCAGACCACGTGGTGGCCGACCTCGGCCAGGCAGGTTCCGGTCACCAGGCCGACGTAGCCGGTGCCGAAGATCGTGACGCGCATGCGGGCCTCGCTGGATGCTTGTGCTGTTGCTTGTGTGTTGCGACTGCGAACGCGATGCGCCCGGGACATCGCCGGCGGCGACGCCCCGGGCGCGGACGTGCGATTACGGCTTGACGATCTCGATCAGCTCGACCTCGAACACCAGCGTGGCGTTCGGCGGGATCGGGCCGCCCGGGGTGCCCTGCTCGCCGTAGCCCAGCTTCGCCGGGATCCACAGCTTGTACTTGCTGCCCACCGGCATCAGCTGCAGCGCTTCGGTCCAGCCCGGCACCACCGAGTTCAGCACGAACTGCGCCGGCTCCTTGCGATCGTACGAGCTGTCGAACTTGGTGCCGTCCAGCAGCGTGCCGACGTAATGCACCTTGACCGAATCCGAGGCCTTCGGCTTCGGACCCTTGCCCTCGGTGACGACTTGGTACTGCAGGCCCGAGGCGGTGGTCACCACGCCCGGCTTCTTGCCGTTCTCGGCGAGGAACTTCTCGCCGGCGGCGAGGTTCTTCTTGCCCTGCTCCGCGGCTTCGGCCTGCTTCTTGGCCATCTCCGCTTCCTGCTTCTTCTGCATCTTCACGGCGAAGGCCTGCATGACCTTCATCGCCTGCTCGTCGTTCAGCAGCGGCTTCTTGTCGGCCATCATGTCGCCGATGGCGCGCTGGATGGTGGCCAGATCGATGTCGTCCTTCATCGGCTTCAGCGACTTGCCGATGTCCATGCCGATCATGTAGCTGACCTGCTGCTTCTCGGTCGGCAGCTCGGGCACGTTCAGCGCGCTGCCGTCCTTGCCGGCTTCCGCGGACTTGGCGTCCTTGCCGGCGTCGGCGGCGTTCTTGTCGATCGGCTTGCAGGCGGCGAGCGCGAGCGCGCAGGTCGCGATGCCGACGGCGAGGGTGAGATTGCGCGAAACGTTCATCAACAAGGGCTCCTGGGTGGCTGTTCGCCGCAGCGGCGGCGCGATGGTTGTCGGGGGAATGCGGGTGTCGGGTGTCGGGTGGCGCATGGGGATCCGGGACGACCGGATCGTGGCGGACGGATCCGAATGAATCAGGGCAGACCGAGCAGTTCGACCTCGAAGACGAGCGTGCTGCCGGGCGGGATCGGGCCGCCGGGCGTCCCCTGCTCGCCGTAGGCCAGGTCCTGCGGGATCCACAGCTTGTACTTGCTGCCGACCGGCATCAACTGCAGCGCTTCGGTCCAGCCCGGGATCACCGCGCCCAGGCCGAATTCGGCCGGCTCGTTGCGATCGTAGGAACTGTCGAAGACGGTGCCGTCCAGCAGCGTGCCGCGGTAGTGCACGCGCACGTTGGCGCCGGCGGCCGGCTTCGGACCGGTGCCCGCGGTCAGCACCTGGTACTGCAGGCCCGACGCGGTGGTCACCACGCCCGGCTTCTTGCCGTTCTCGGCGAGGAACGCCTTGCCGGCGGCGAGGTTGCGGTCGAGTTCGACCTTGCGGTCGGCGGCCTGCTTCGCCTGCATCCGCTGGCTGAAGGCCTGCATCGTGGCGGCGGCGTCGGTCTCGTTGAGCTGCGGCGTGCGCCCGGCGAGGACGTCGTCGATGGCGCGCTTGAGCACGGCCAGGTCGACTTCGTCGTGGATCGGCTTCAGCGACTTGCCGATGTCCAGGCCGATCATGTAGCTGACCTTGTCCTTGTCGGTGGTCAGGGGCGCGGGCGCGGCCGGACCGGCGGCCAGGACGGGAGCGGCGGTGGCGGCGGTCGCGAGGGCGAGCAGCGCGCCGGACAGGGCTTGGTTGCGAGGAGTCATCGGAATCCGTTCGGGTCGGGGGATCGGAAGGAAAGGCACGGCAGGCGCCGGCGTCAGGGGATGTCGAGCAGTTCGACGTCGAACGTCAGCGTCGCGTTCGGGCCGATGGTGGGCGGGCTGCCGCGCTCGCCGTAGGCGATCGACGCGGGGATCCAGAAGCGGTACTTCGCGCCCACCGGCATCAGCGACAGGCCCTCGGTCCAGCCGGCGATGACCTGGCTCAGCGCGAACTCGACCGGCTGGCCGCGATCGTACGAACTGTCGAAGACGGTGCCGTCCAGCAGCGTGCCGCGGTAGTGCACGCGGACGCGGTCGCTGGGCCGCGGGCGCGGGCCGTTGCCCTGGCGCAGCACGCGGTACTGCAGGCCGGACGCGGTGGTGATCACGCCCTTCTCGGTGCGGTTCTTCGCCAGGAACGCGGCGCCGGCCTCGGCGTTGCGGCGGCCCGCGTTCGCGGCGCGTTCCTTCTCGCGGGCATCCATCCGCTTGGAGAAATCGGCGCGGATGCGGTCCATGTCGGCCTCGCTCAGCAGCGGCTTCCCGGACGCCATCAGCGTGCGCACCGCCTGCAGGAACACCGGCATCTCGATCTCGTCCTTGATCGGCGCCAGCGAGCGGCCGACGTCGGTGCCGACCATCAGGCCGACCTTGTCCTTCGCCACCGCCGGCGGGCGGGCACCCGGCGGCAAGCCCGGCACCGGACGGCCGTTGCGCTCGGCGATGCGCTGCATCAGCGCGGTGCCGACCGTGCGCGATTCCTCGTCGGACAGCAGCGGCTGACCACCGGAAAAGGCATTGCGGATGGCGCGCTCGAACGCGGCGAAATCCATGTCCGGGCCGGAACTGGCGATCGAGCGGCCGACATCGGCACCGATCATGTAGCTCACGCGATCCCGGTCCGACGTCGGCACGGCCTTGTCGTCCGCAAACGCCAGACCTGCACTCCACAACGACAGCAGCAGGGCCGCCATCCAGGCGGCCAGGCCGCGCACACGCACACTCATCGAACTCTCCGGGAAACGGTCGCGAACGCCGCCGGGCTTCTGCCGGGCGCACGGTCGTCGGGCCGCACATTGTCGCGGCCGGCGCCGGTACGGGCAATCGCCGGGCGGAAGATCGTCGCGCAGGTCGTCATCGCGCGGGCGCGGCGGCCGGCGCCGGCGCGGCGATCGCCTTTTCGATCGCCTGGATCACTTCCGGCGCATCGGGCTTGGTCCGGCTGCCGAAGGTCGCGACGACCTTGCCGTCGCGGCCGATCAGGTACTTGTGGAAGTTCCACTTCGGCGATTCGCCGGTGGCCGATTCCAGTGCCTTGTAGAACGGCGTGACCTCGTCGCCGACCACGTGGACCTTCTGGAACATGGGGAATTTCACGCCGTAGGTGAGCGTGCAGAACTCCTGGATCTTCTTCTCGTCGCCGTATTCCTGGTTCATGAAATCGCCCGACGGGAAGCCCAGCACCGCGAATCCGCGCGGCTTGTAGCGCGCATGCAGGGCCTCCAGCGCCTCGAACTGCGGGGTGAAGCCGCACTTGCTGGCGGTGTTCACCACCAGCAGGACCTGCCCCCGGTAGGCCGTCGCCAGATTCACCGGCGTCTTGCCCGCCAGCGGGCGGTAGCTGTAGTCGAGCAGGCCCTTGCCGGCGGCCAAGGCCAGCAGCGGCAGCACGGACAGGCCGGCGATGGCCAGGATTCTGGGCAGGAAACGGGACATGGCGGGGCTCCGGGCGTGGGCAGGCCGCGAGTATGACTTCAGTTGGGGGAGATTGGTTTCCCGGGCACTTGACCGGGTGTGTTTTGGTGTTATAGTTGCATACAACACCAGTCGACAAGTACAGGAGTCCTCCATGCCTCGCAAGCTCCTCCATGCGCTCCGCAGCCTCGGCATCGCGATGGGCGTCATGAGCGTCGGCCTCTTCGTCGGGCTCGCCGCCCCGGGGGTCGGCACGACCGTCGAGTCGGTCTCCGCCCCCGACGAGGGCGCGCCGGTCACCAGCCGCAGCCACCGCCGGGCCCTGGCCCGCGAGTCCCTCGCGCTGCCCTTCTTCTCCTTCGCGCAGACCCTGCGCCACGGCAACGGGAGCTGACCCCCCATGACCGCCATCCAGTGGAGCGACGGCGCTCCGATCTACCGCCAGCTGAAAGACCGCGTCGTCGCGATGATGCTCGACGGCCTGCTCAAGCCCGGCGATCCCCTCCCCTCGGTGCGCCAGGTGGCCGCCGAGTACCAACTGAACCCCATCACCGTCTCGCGCGCCTACCAGGAACTGGCCGACGAGGCGCTCGTCGAGAAACGCAGAGGACTGGGCATGTACGTGACCGAAGAAGCCGCGAAGAAACTGCTCTCCACCGAGCGCGAGCGTTTCCTGCGCGAAGAGTGGCCGCTGGTGCTGGAACGCATCCAGCGCCTGGGCCTGCGGATGGACGAACTGCTGAAGCCGGTCGCCAACGGGGGTGCCGCATGAACGCCGTCGTCTCCGCACGCGGCCTGCGCAAGGCCTATCGCAACAAAGTCGCGCTGGACAACACCGATTTCGACATCGCCGCCGGCCGCATCGTCGGGCTGATCGGCCCCAACGGCGCCGGCAAGACCACCGCCCTGAAGGCCGTGCTCGGCCTGATCCCGTTCGACGGCGACCTCAAGGTGCTGGGCCGCGACCCGCGCACCGAGCGCGACGCGCTGATGAACGAGGTCTGCTTCATCGCCGACGTGGCCGTGCTGCCGCGCTGGATCAAGGTGAAGGAGGCCATCGAGTTCGTCGCCGGCATCCACCCGCGCTTCGATCGCGCCAAGTGCGAGCGTTTCCTCGCCAACACCCAGCTCAAGCCCGACCTGCGGGTGCGCGAGATGTCCAAGGGCATGATCGTGCAGCTGCACCTGGCGCTGGTGATGGCGATCGACGCGAAGCTGCTGGTGCTGGACGAGCCCACGCTGGGCCTGGACATTCTCTACCGCAAGCAGTTCTACCAGCGCCTGCTGGAAGACTACTTCGACGAGCAGAAGACCATCATCATCACCACCCACCAGGTGGAGGAGATCGAGCACATCCTCACCGACGTGATGTTCATCCGCGACGGCAAGGTCGTGCTCGACGCGACGATGGAAAGCCTGGGCGAGCGTTACGTGGAGGTGCTGACCGGTGCCGACCACCTCGAGGCCGCCCGCGCACTGAAACCGATCGACGAACGCGCGCTGCCGTTCGGCAAGACCGTCATGCTGTTCGACGGCGTGCCCGAAGCGCAGCTGGCCGCCTACGGCGAAACCCGCATTCCCGGCCTCGCCGACCTGTTCGTCGCCACCATGAAGGGGACCTACGCATGAACGCCACCACCCTCGCGCCCGTCGCGACGGCCTCGAACGCCTTCGGCCCGGCGCAGAAACTGAAACTCCTGCTCAAGCGCGAATTCTGGGAAAACCGCAGCTTCCTCTGGGCGCCCGCGATCACCGGCGTGATCGCCACCACGTTCGCCCTGATCGGCATGATCATCGCCACCATCTTCATCCAGCGGGCGAAGAGCGAAGGCAGCTTCCACGACGGCTTCTCGGTCGATGGCGAGCCGGTCGGCCAGACCCTCGGCGCCATCGGCACCGGCATCTTCGCCAACGGCATGTCGCTGGCGATCCTGGTGACGATCTTCGTGGTGTTCTTCTACGCGCTCGGCTCGCTGTACGACGAACGCCGCGACCGCAGCGTGCTGTTCTGGAAGTCGCTGCCGGTGTCCGACGGCCTGGTGGTCCTGTCGAAGGCGCTGTGGGCGCTGGTGCTGGGCCCGGTCATGGGCATGGCGGTCGGCGTGCTGATCGGCCTGGCGGTGTGGCTGCTGGCCGGCGTGGCGATGGCGATCAACGGCGTGCCCGGCGTGGGCGGCTACTTCACCGGATTCAGTCCGTTCCACGTCATCGGCCAGCTGTTCGGCACGCTGCCGGTCTATATCGCCTGGTCGCTGCCCACCGTCGGCTGGCTGATGCTCTGCTCCGCGTGGTCGCGCCGCTTCCCGTTCCTGTGGGCCGTGCTGATCCCGCTGCTGGGCTGCGCCATGGCCAGCATGACCGGCCTGATCTTCAGCGCGGTGACCGGCGCCGAGTTCCCGCACGGCCACCTCTGGTACGTCGTCGCCCTGCGCGGCCTGTGCAGCCTGGTCCCCGGCACCTGGTACGTGCACGCGGCCGATGCGACCCAACTGATGTCGATGGGCCAGGACGACCAGGTCGCCGCCAAGCTCGACCTGATGTCCAGCTGGCAGGCCTTCGGCACGGCGGACATGTGGATCGGTGCCGCCGCGGGCGTGGCGATGATCGTCCTGGCCACCCGCCTGCGCCGCTGGCGCGACGAAGGCTGATCGCCCGGCGTTTCCCCCGCATCGACGACGTTTCGACATTCACTTCCCGGAGTTTCCCATGCGCACGCCATCGCTCCTGACGACGCTTTGCCTGGTCGCCGTGCTTCCCCTGCCCGCCTTCGCCGCCGAACGCTGCGCGTTCTCCGCCGCCCGCGACGCGGATCTCGCCCTCGACGGCGTGAAGACGGTCGTGTTCGACATCGGCCCGTACACGCTCGACCTCCGCGGGAGTGCCCGGCACGGCGGCTTCGTGCACGGGAAGGCCTGCGCCTCCGACGCCAGGCGGCTCGCCGCGCTCACGGTCAGCCAGCATCGCGAAGGCGACAAGCTGATCGTCCGCGCCGACCGCCCGGGCGGGCTGTTCATGGGCTGGTCGGACAAGCAGTACAGCGACCTCACCCTCGATGCCGAGGTGCCGGACACGATCGCCGTGCAGGTCCAGGTCGGCTCCGGCGAAGCGAAAGTCACCGGCGTCGCGTCGCTGGCGGCGGACGTGGGTTCCGGCGAACTCGATGCCACGCACGTGCGCGGCGCCCTGTTCGCCGACGTCGGCTCCGGCGACATCGTCGCCGACGACATCGGCACGCTGCAGGTGGTCTCGGTGGGTTCGGGCGACCTGAAGGCGAACGGCATCCGCGGCGGCGCGACCGTCGGCGGCGTCCACTCGGGCGACCTGTCCATCCGCGGTGCATCGGGCGACGTGCGCATCGACTCGATCGGCTCCGGCGACGCCAAGGTCTCCGGCGTCACCGGCGACGTGACGGTGCACGACATCGGCTCCGGCGACCTGCAGGCGGTCGATGTCCGCGGTAACCTCGTCGTGAGCAGCGTCGGCAGCGGGTCGGTCGACCATCGCAACATCACGGGCCAGGTGCGCATCCCGGCCGACGATTGACGCGCCCCGCGCCTCCCGTCCGGGCCGACATCCCCATCCAGCGACACAGTGGAGCTTCCATGAACAGTTTTCGCATCCCCGTGCTCATGCTGCTGACCAGCCTTTCCCTGCTGGCCTGCTCGAACGACGCGCCGACGCCCGCGGCCAAGGGCCAGGAAGAACCCGGCCTGATCGGCAAGGCGGTCCGCGAGGCGACCGACAAGGCCCGCGAGGAGCTGGCGACCAAGAACATCGAACTGGAGGCCACCGGGCAGCCCAAGGCGGAGATCACGCCGCAGGGCGACCTGCTGATCGGCGGCAAGCCGGTCGTCGCCGACGCCGCGCAGCACAAGCTGCTGCAGGAATACCGCGCCAACGTCGCCGCCATCGCCGAGGCCGGCATCGACATCGGCGTGCAGGGCGCGGACCTGGCCGGCAAGGCGGTCACCGAGGCGCTGGCCGGCGTGTTCACCGGCAAGAGCGAGGACGTCGAGAAGAAGATCGAAGGCCAGGCCGACGGCATCAAGGCCGCGGCCGCGAAGCTCTGCACGAAGCTGCCCGCGCTGCTGGACACCCAGAACCGGCTCGCGGCCAGCCTGCCCGCCTTCCAGCCCTACGCGTCGATGACGCAGCAGGACATCGACGACTGCAACAAGGACGGCAACGTCAACGTGAACGTGCCGAACATGCACATCGCCGGCGGGTTCGACCAGGACGACACGGCGAGCCGCAAGGACGACGCGGCCGGCGAGGCCGAGACGGCGGCCGCGCAGGACGACACCGCCGCGAAGGACGCCGCCGCGAAGCAGTAAGCCGGACGCGGCCCGGGCGCGTCAGCCGCCGCCCGGGCTGCCTTCGCGGATGCCGCCCTCGGTGAGCGCCGCGGGATCCAGCAGCCGACGCAGTTCCGCCGCCGACAGGCCACTGTCCTCCAGCGCCACCTCGAACACCGGACGCCGCTCGCGATACGCCTTCTTGGCGATCGCGGCGGCTTTTTCGTAGCCGATCACCGGATTCAGCGCAGTCACCAGGATCGGGTTGCGCGCCAGCGCGTCGGCCACGCGATCGGGCCGGAACACCAGCCCCGCCACCGCGTCGTCGGCCAGCGCGCGCATCGCGTTGGCGAGCAGGCCGATGCCGTCCAGCAGGTCGGCGGCGATCAGCGGCAGCATCACGTTGAGCTGGAAGTTGCCGCTCTGGCCGGCGATGGTGATCGTCACGTGGTGGCCCATCACCTGCGCGGCGACCATGCACACCGCTTCGGGGATCACCGGGTTGACCTTGCCCGGCATGATCGACGAGCCCGGCTGCAGCGCCGGCAGCTCGATCTCGCCCAGTCCCGCCAGCGGCCCGGAATTCATCCAGCGCAGGTCGTTGGCGATCTTCATCAGCGCCGTCGCCAGCGCGTTGAGCTGGCCGGAGAGTTCGACCGCGTCGTCCTGCGCTGCCAGGCCCTCGAAGGTGTCGTCGGCGGGCACGAACCGCGCGCCGGAGAGCACCGACAGCGTCTGCGCCACGCGCTTGCCGAATCCCGCCGGCGCGTTGATGCCGGTACCGACCGCGGTGCCGCCGATCGGCAGCCGGCGCACGCGCTTCAGACTGTCCTCGATCCGCTGCCGGGCCGAGTCCAGCTGCGACGACCACGCCCCCAGCTCCTGGCCGAAGGTCAGCGGCATCGCGTCCATCAGGTGGGTGCGGCCGGTCTTCACCAGCTTGCGGCCCTCGCGGGCGCGGCGGTCGATCGTGCTGCGCAGGTGCTTGAGCGCCGGCAGCAGGTCCTCGACCACCGCGAGCGTGGCAGCGACGCGGATCGCGCTCGGCACCACGTCGTTGGAGCTCTGGCCGAGGTTCACATCGTCGTTGGGATGCACCCGGCCGCGGCCGGTGCGCATCGCGAGCGCGGCGATGACCTCGTTGGCGTTCATGTTGCTGGAGGTGCCGGAGCCGGTCTGGAAGATGTCGACCGGGAAATGCGCGTCGTGCTCGCCCTCGGCCACCTCCAGCGCGGCCTTGCGGATCGCGGCGGCGCGGGTCTTGGGCAGCAGGCCGAGGCTGGCGTTGGTCTGCGCGGCCGCGGCCTTGATCAGTCCGAGGGCGCGGATGAAGCCGCGCGGCATCGGCCGGCCGGAAATGCGGAAGTTGCGCCGCGCCCGCTCGGTCTGCGCGCCCCAGAGGGCCGCCGCCGGCACCCGCAGCTCGCCCATGCTGTCGTGCTCGATGCGGAAGGGATCGGGGATGGCGTCCGCCGCCGCGTTGCGCCTGGCCATGGCCGGCCTCCGGGGAGCTGTGGGGGTGGCGGGAGCATACGCCGGGCGGGGTTTACAATGCCCGTTTCCCCACGCCGCGGCCGTCCGCCTCCGCTCGCCATGTCCGAATCCGCGCTCCTCGCCCTCTCGCCGCTCGATGGCCGCTATGCCGGCAAGGTCGACGCCCTGCGCCCGATCTTCTCCGAATTCGGCCTGATCAAGGCCCGCGTCAAGGTCGAGGTGGAATGGCTGCTGGCCCTCGCCGCGGAGCCGGCGATCGTCGAACTGGCGCCCTTCTCCGAGGCCGCTGCGGCCCGCCTGCGCGCCCTCGCCGATGGCCTGTCGGTGAAGGACGCGGCCCGGGTCAAGGCGATCGAACGCACGACCAACCACGACGTCAAGGCGGTCGAGTACCTGATCAAGGAGCGGCTGAAGGACGACACCGCGCTGGCACCCGCGCTGGAATTCGTGCATTTCGCCTGCACCAGCGAGGACATCAACAACCTCAGCTACGCGCTGATGCTGAGCGAGGCGCGGCAGGCGGTGCTGCTGCCGACGCTGGACACGCTGATCCAGAAACTCCGCGCGATGGCGCACGAACACGCCGGCCTGCCGATGCTCTCGCGCACGCACGGCCAGACCGCGTCGCCGACCACCGTCGGCAAGGAGCTGGCGAACGTCGTCGCCCGCCTGCAGCGCCAGGGCGAACTGCTGGCCGGCGCGCAGATGCCCGGCAAGATCAACGGCGCGGTCGGCAACTACAACGCCCACGTCGCCGCCTACCCGGATGTCGACTGGGCCGCGTTCTCGCAGCGCTTCGTCGAATCGCTGGGCCTGGACTGGCAGCCCTACACCACCCAGATCGAGCCGCACGACGGCATCGCCGAGGTCTGCGACGCGCAGAAGCGGATCGACACCATCTGCATCGACCTGTGCCGCGACGTCTGGGGCTACATCTCGCTCGGGTACTTCAGGCAGGCGGTGAAGGCCGGCGAAGTCGGCAGCTCGACCATGCCGCACAAGGTCAACCCGATCGATTTTGAGAACGCCGAAGGCAACTTCGGCATCGCCAACGCGCTGTTCGAGCACTTCGCCGCGAAGCTGCCGATCAGCCGCTGGCAGCGCGACCTCACCGATTCCACCGTGCTGCGCGCGCTGGGCACCGCCTTCGGCCACGCGCTGATCGGCTTCGATGCGCTGCTGCGCGGCCTCAACAAGCTCAGCACCAATCCCGACCGTTTGGCCGCCGATCTCGACGCCGCGTGGGAAGTGCTGGCCGAAGCCGTGCAGACGGTGATGCGCCGCCACGGCCTGCCCAATCCGTACGAACAGCTGAAGGCGCTGACCCGCGGCCACGGCATCACCGCCGAGTCGATGCGCGCCTTCATCGAAAGCCTCGACCTGCCCGCCGACGCGAAGCAGCGCCTGCTGGACATGACGCCGGGCGGTTACACCGGCCTGGCCGAATCGCTGGCCCGCGCTGTCTGAGCGCCAAGCGCATGGACACGCGCCTCGCCGGCCTGCTCGCCGCGTCCGTGCTCGTCGCGGTCGTCGCGATGTGCCCCGCGCCGGGCATGGCGTCCGATCCCGCGCGCGACGCCGCCGCGGACGCGTGCATCGCCGCGCATTCGGGCGCGGACTCGATCGATTGCCTGCAGGCGATCGCCGACGCGGCCGATGCCGAGCTGTCGGCGCTGGAAGCCGCGTTCCTCGCTCGCGCGCAGGCGCGGCGGGACGCGGACGACATCGGCGAAACGCACCATGACCTCGCGACGACCGGACTGCGCTCCGCCACCCGGGCCTTCGAGGCCTACGTCGAGCATCAATGCCAGGCCGAAGTGGGCCTCAGCGGCGCGGTCGCGTCGGGCAGCGGCCAGATCGACGGGACGTGCCGGATCCGCCTGAAGGGCGACCGCATCGCGCACCTGCGGGCGCTGCTCGCGCGCGACGCACGGCGCGCCGCCGCATCGTCCACGACACTTTCTCCCGCTCCCCCCTCTCCCGGTATCCCATGAAACGCACATCACGCGCGGCCGCCGCGCCCCCGATCGAAATCGACGCCACCGGCAAGGGCCCGCTGGGCATGTCGCCCGCGAAGTTCCTGCGCGACTACTGGCAGAAACGCCCGCTGCTGATCCGCAACGCCTTCCCCGGCTACGTTTCGCCGGTGTCGCCGGAAGACCTGGCCGGCCTCGCCTGCGAGGAGAGCGCGCTGTCGCGCATCGCCGCCTACGATCGTGGCACCGATGCGTGGACCGTGCGCAGCGGCCCGTTCGACGAAGCCGAGTTCCCCGGCATGCCGCACCACGACTGGACGCTGCTGGTGCAGGACGTCGACAAGTGGGACGCGGACATCCGCGCGCTGCTGGACGATTTCGATTTCCTGCCGCGCTGGCGCATGGACGACATCATGATCTCGTTCGCCGCGCCGGGCGGCTCGGTCGGTGCGCACATCGACCAGTACGACGTGTTCCTGCTGCAGGGCCTGGGCCATCGCCGCTGGATGATCGACACCGCGCCGAACCCCGACGAGACCTACCTCGACAACGTGCCGCTGCGGCTGCTCAAGCACTTCGTGCCGACCCACGACTGGGTGCTGAAGCCGGGCGACATGCTGTACCTGCCGCCGGGCGTGCCGCACCACGGCGTGGCCGAGGACGCGTGCATGACGATCTCGGTCGGCCTGCGCGCGCCGTCCAGCGCCGAGCTGCTGGGCGACTTCATCGACACCCTGACCTGCGACGCCGACGAGGCCGTGCGCTACGCCGACCCGGACCTCGCGCCGGCGAAGGACGGCTACGAGATCGACGCCACCGCGATGGGCCGCGCGATCGAGGCGCTGAACAAGCTGCGCATGCACGACCCGGAACGCCTGGGCGACTGGTTCGGCCGCTTCATCAGCCTCTACCGCAGCGCCGGCGTGCCGCTGGATCCGGATCCGCCGCAGTCGCCCGAAGAGGTCGAATCCGCACTGCAGCAGGGCGCCGTGCTGGCGCGCCATCCGTGGACGCGCGCCGCGTGGCGCCGCAGCACCGAATCCAGGCGCATCGGCAAGCTCTACATCGGCGGCCGCGTGCATGCGCTGCCGCTCGCCGACGCGCGCGCGCTGGCCGCGGCGCAGCAGCTGGATGCCGACGGCTACGCCGCGCTCTCGCCCGACAGCCGCGCGCTGGTGCTCGACCTGCTGGGCGAAGGCCATTACCACCTCGCCGTCGAGGACGACGGCGGCTTCGACGGTGACGAGGACTGACATGACCGAGCGCACGTTCCGGATCGAGCCCATCGACTATGCCACCGGCGTCGACGCCCTGCGCGCGGTGCGCGAACCGGTGTTCGTGCAGGAACAGCAGGTGCCGCTGGCGCTGGAATGGGACGAACTCGATCCGCTGTGCGTGCACGTCATCGCCCGCGACGCCGACGGCCGCCCGATCGGCACCGGGCGGCTGACGCCGGAGCGGAAGATCGGGCGCATGGCTGTGCTGCCCGACTGGCGCGGCCACGGCGTCGGCGACGCGCTGCTGGTCGCGCTGCTCGACGAGGCCCGCACGCGGCGCTGGCCGGAAGTGACCCTCCATGCGCAGGTGTCGGCGATCGGCTTCTACGCGAAGCACGGCTTCGTGCCGGTCGGCGCGCGGTTCATGGAAGCCGGCATCGAACACCAGACCATGCGCCGCCGGCTGGGCGGCGCGACCGAGATCGACAGCCGCGAAGCCGCCGCGGCCATGGTCTGCGCGATCGCCGCCGGCGCCCGCCGCGAACTGTCGATCTACACCCGCGCGCTCGACCCGGGCCTGTTCGACGTGCCCGAGGTGCTGGAGGCCCTGCGCAAGCTCGGCACCCGCCGCCAGCGCGTGGACGTGCGCGTGCTGCTGCAGGACGCGGCGTCGGCGCAGCGCGCGCATGCGCCGCTGATCGGCCTCGCCCAGCGCCTGCCCAGCGTGTTCGCGTTCCGCGAGGTGAGCGATCCGGCCGATCGCGGCTACGCCTCGGCCTACGTCGTCAACGATGATGGCGGCTGGTATTTCCGCACGCTCGGCAACCGCTTCGATGGCGAAGCCGCGATCGACGACGGCGGCCGCGCGCGGCAGCTCGCCGAGAGCTTCCAGTCGGTGTGGGAACGCGCCCGGCTGGTCACCGAATTCCGAGCGCTGGGGTTGTGACGTCCACTGGCCGCTGCGAGCGCGGCGCGCCGGCTCAGCCGCGGGTGAGCGGCGTCGGCGCCAGCGCGACCTCGAAATGCACCTTGCCGCCGTCCTGGCGGATCGACAGCAGCTCCGGCCGGGTGCCGGCCCCGTCCAGCGCGCGCAGCGCGTCGGACACGGTGCGGTTGCTGTCGGCGGTGCCGAGCAGCGTGACCTTCTCGCCGCCGTAGCGGACGTCGGTGATGACGCACTTCGGCGGCATCAGGGCGGCCAGCCGGTCGCGGATGGCCGCCGGTGCGGCCATGCCCGCCGGCACCGCCTGCGGCGGGGCCACCGACAACACCGCCATCGTCGGCGCGGGCGGCGCGGCCGCCGCCGCGGCCTGCGCATCGCGCAGCACCAGCGGGGAATCGGTCAGCGCGAACTCGACATAGCGGCGCGACAGGTCGCTCGACGTCCCGCCGCGGACGACGTCCTTCGGCGCGTCCGGGTCGCGGGAGGCGCCGGCGATCCGCCCCAGCAGGGTGTCCATGTCGGCCGTCGGCGCGGAGTAGCGGATGTGGACCTTGCCCTCGCTCACCTCTACCCGCTCGACCGTGGTGCCCGCCGGGGCCATGGCCTCGATGCTGGCGCGGATCTCCGCCTCCGGCAGGTAGCGGCGGGCGTCCGCGTCGCGCTGCGCCTGCACGCGGGCAGCGTCTTCGGCCTCGATCTCGTCCAGCGGACGCTGGAAGGCCTGCGCGTTCCCGGGCTGCCAGCGCGGGTCGCCGGCCAGCCGCGGCCAGTGGATCTCGCCGGTGAAGGTACCGGTGGGAATCGGCAGGTCGCGGCAGCCGTCGCCGCACCACACGGTGATGCCCACCGTCTTCAGGCCCTTGAACTCGCCGATCACCGAGCCGTCGTCGCCGCGGGTCAGGCGCATGGGCCGCAGTTCGCCACGCGGCAGCTCCAGCCAGCCGCCCTTGCAGACCGGGCCGGTGCCGGAGCGCAGTTCGCGGACGAATTCGGTCTCCGGGCCCAGCCGGGCCAGTTCGGCGTCGTAGCCGGCCTGGCCGTGGGCGGCGATGTAGCGGGCCTTTTCCGGGTCGGACAGCAGGTGGTACCAGCGGCCGTAACGCGGCTTCTCGAATTCCCGGATCACGTCGAGCTGCTGCCGCACGCGGTCGTCGGCGATCCGCCAGCGGAACGTGTAGCTGCCGGGCCCGGCGCGGCGGATGTCGACCGCCTGGATCTGCTCGATCGGCACGCGGTTGCCGTCCGGGCGGCGGAAGGCTTCCTCCATCGCGCCGGCCTGCGAGCCTTCCCGTTCCGGCGGCAGCGAGACCTGGTACGTGCCGTCAAGGTCCGGGCAGCCCAGGGCATCAACCGCCAGCGCAGCAGGGCCGGCACGTCCGACACCGTCCCCGCGGCCGCCGCAGCCGGCCAGCACCACGAGCCCGCACATCGTCACCGCTGTCACCGCCGCGCGTCGAAGTCCCCGCATCCGCCATCCCCCGTTCGATGCGCGGACCATACCAGCGAATGCGCCGTTTTCCCGGTGCGGACCGCGCCGGTATCGCCGGACGCACCGCGCGGCGCAGCAGCTCTCGACCCCGCGCGCGACCGTCGGCACATGTACGTGCGACCAATGTCGAAGCAACGACGGGCCCGCAGGGAGAGTTGCGGTGGTGCGCTGCGGTGAAGCCTCCGGCTATAATTCCGATTCTTTCGCCGCGGGTCCGCCGTGCCGGCAGATTTCCCGGCGGATCAAGCGCTTATCCTCTCCCGCGCCACCCCACCTCCGAGTGTGATCCCCGAGTGGACAGTCTCCTGAAGCAGTTCGCCCAGTCCTCCCAGCTTGGCGCCAACGCCGCCTACATCGAAGACCTCTACGAGCAGTATCTGGTCGCTCCCGACAGCGTCGGCCCGAAGTGGAAGACCTACTTCGACGGCATCCGCGGCCGCGATGGCCAGGACGTCCCGCATTCGGCGGTCATCGACGCCATCGCCGAAGCCGGCCGCCAGGCCGCCCGCGGCGTCGCCGTCGCCTCCGCCTCGGCGGGCGACGAGCGCGAACGCGCGGTGGGCCGCCTGATCACCGCCTACCGCGCCCGCGGCCATCTGGCGGCGACGCTCGACCCGCTGGGCATGATGGACAAGCCGGAGGCGCCTGACCTCGAACTCGCCTTCCACCGCCTGAGCGAGCGCGACCTCGGCGACGAGTTCAGCACCGGCGGCGTCGCCGGCCAGCCGCGCATGAAGCTGCGCGACCTGCTCGCCCTGCTCAAGACGACCTACACCGGCAGCATCGGCGCCGAGTTCATGCACATCACCGACGCCGAGCAGCGTCGCTGGATGTACGAGCGGCTGGAAACCGCCGGCGGCCGCTACGACCGCAGCGCCGACGACCGCCGCCGCATCCTGGAGCGCCTCACCGCCGCCGAAGGCCTGGAGCGCTACCTCCACACCAAGTACGTCGGCCAGAAGCGCTTCTCGCTGGAAGGCGGCGACGCGCTGATCCCGCTGCTGGACGTCACCATCCGCCGCGCCGGCGCCGACGGCGTCAAGGACGTGGTGCTGGGCATGGCCCACCGCGGCCGCCTCAACGTGCTGGTCAACACGCTCGGCAAGCCGCCGCGCAAGCTGTTCGACGAGTTCGAGGGCAAGTTCGAGCACGACGAGCACGCCCACGCCGGCGACGTGAAGTACCACATGGGCTTCAGCGCCGACGTGCAGACACCGGGCGGCCCGGTCCACCTCGCCCTCGCCTTCAACCCGTCGCACCTGGAGATCGTCGATCCGGTGGTCGCCGGCAGCGTGCGCTCGCGCCAGCAGCGCCGCGGCGACAAGGCCCGCCGCCAGGTGCTGCCGATCCTGATGCACGGCGACGCCGCGTTCGCCGGCCAGGGCGTGGTGATGGAACTGTTCCAGATGTCGCAGGCCCGCGGCTTCGCGGTCGGCGGCACCCTGCACATCGTCATCAACAACCAGGTCGGCTTCACCACCAGCGAACGCCAGGACGCCCGCTCCACGCTGTACTGCACCGACGTCGCCAAGATGGTCGAGGCGCCGGTGCTGCACGTGAACGGCGACGACCCGGAAGCGGTCGCGTTCTGCGCCGAACTGGCCTTCGACTTCCGCCAGCGCTTCGCCAAGGACGTGGTGATCGACCTGATCTGCTACCGCCGCCACGGCCACAACGAGGCCGACGAGCCGGCGGCGACGCAGCCGCTGATGTACCAGGCGATCCGCAAGCACAAGACCCCGCGCGAGCTGTACGCCGACCGTCTCGCCGCCGCCGGCGCGCTCGCGGCCGCCGACGCGCAGGCGCTGGTCGACGACTACCGCCGCAAGCTCGACGACGGCGTGGTCACCACCGAACTGGCCGCCAGCAACCCGGATGCCTACGCGATCGACTGGTCGCAGCTGCTGGCCGGCAAGCTGTCCGACCCGGTCGACACCCGCGTCGACCGCGCGAAGCTCGACGGGCTGGCGCAGGTCATCAACACCGTGCCCCAGGGCGCGACCCTGCATCCGCGCGTCGCCAAGATCTACGAGGACCGCGCGAAGATGACCGCCGGCGAGCTGCCGGGCGACTGGGGCTTCGCCGAGAACCTCGCCTACGCGACGCTGCTGGCCGAAGGCTTCCGCCTGCGCCTGGTCGGCCAGGACTGCGGCCGCGGCACGTTCTTCCACCGCCACGCGATCCTGCACGACCAGAAGACCGACGACGACCACATCCCGCTGCGCCAGCTGGTGAAGACGGCCGAGGACGTGACGATCATCGACTCGCTGCTCAGCGAGGAAGCGGTGATGGCGTTCGAGTACGGCTACGCCACCGCCGATCCCATGACCCTCGACATCTGGGAAGGCCAGTTCGGCGACTTCGCCAACGGCGCGCAGGTGGTGATCGACCAGTTCCTGTCGTCGGGCGAGGCCAAGTGGGGCCGCCTCTGCGGCCTGGCGCTGTTCCTGCCGCACGGCTACGAAGGCCAGGGCCCCGAGCACAGTTCGGCCCGCCTGGAGCGCTTCCTCCAGCTGTGCGCGCTGCAGAACATGATCGTCTGCACGCCCACCACGCCGGCGCAGGCGTTCCACATGATCCGCCGGCAGATGCGCATGAAGACGCGCAAGCCGCTGGTGGTGATGACGCCGAAGTCGCTGCTGCGCCACAAGCTGGCGGTGTCGACGCTGGACGAGCTGGCGAATGGCGGCTTCCAGCACCTGATCCCGGACACCCACGCGAAGGACGCGAAGTCGGTCAAGCGCGTCGTGGTCTGCGGTGGCAAGGTCTACTACGACCTGCTGGAAGACGCCCAGAAGCGCGGCCAGACCGACGTCGCCATCATCCGCATCGAACAGCTGTATCCGTTCCCGCGCGAGGCGCTGTCCGCCGAGCTGGCGCGCTACGGCAAGACCGTGCCGGTGGTGTGGTGCCAGGAAGAGCCGATGAACCAGGGCGCCTGGTACCAGATCCAGCACCACCTGCGCGCCTGCCTGCAGGAGAAGCAGTCGGTGCACTATGCCGGCCGCGCGCGTTCGCCCTCGCCGGCCGTCGGCCACTTCAACGACCACGTCGAGGAGCAGCAGAAGCTGATCGCCGACGCGCTGGTGAACCCGCTCAACGGCGTGCTCGCCGACGAATGATCCCCGCCGGCGCCACGTGCGCCGGTTCCACTTTCGAATACCGCTGTCAGGACGTCACCCATGGCCACCGAAATCAAGGTTCCCGTTCTTCCCGAGTCCGTCTCCGATGCCGTCATCGCCACCTGGCACAAGAAGGCGGGCGATGCGGTCAAGCGCGACGAGAACATCGTCGACCTCGAGACCGACAAGGTGGTGCTGGAAGTGCCCTCGACCGTCGACGGCGTGATCAAGGAACTGAAGTTCGCCGAAGGCGCGACCGTCACCAGCCAGCAGGTCATCGCGGTGATCGAGGAAGGCGCCGTCGCCGCGGCCCCAGCCGCCGAAGCGCCGAAGCCCGCCGCCGGCGCACAGCCGGTGCAGCCGAAGCAGGAGGCCGCGAAGGCCGCCGCGGCCGCGCCGGCGAGCACCACGCCCGCACCGGTCGGTGGCGAGCTGCCGCCGGGCGCGCGCTTCGCCGCCGCTACCGCCGGCGTGAACCCGGCCGACGTGCAGGGCACCGGCCGCCGCGGCATGGTCACCAAGGAAGACATCGTCAACTACGCCAGCGGCAAGACCGCCGGCGTCTCCGGCGGCGCGCGTCCGGAAGAGCGCGTGCCCATGACCCGCATGCGCGCCCGCATCGCCGAGCGCCTGATGCAGTCGAAGAACTCGATCGCGATGCTGACCTCGTTCAACGAGGTCAACCTCGCCAAGGTCATGCAGATGCGCAAGGAGCTGGGCGAGTCCTTCGAGAAGGCCAACGGCATCAAGCTCGGCTTCATGAGCTTCTTCGCCAAGGCCGCCGCGAACGCACTGCAGCGCCACCCGATCGTCAACGCCTCTGTCGACGGCAACGACGTGATCTACCACGGCTACGCCGACATCAGCATCGCCGTCGCCACCGAGAAGGGCCTGGTCACGCCGGTGCTGCGCAACGTCGAGCGCATGGGCTTCGCCGACATCGAAGGCGCCATCGCCGGCTACGCCAAGGCGGCGCGCGAAGGCGGCCTGAAGCTCGAAGACCTGCAGGGCGGCACCTTCACCATCACCAACGGCGGCACCTTCGGCTCGCTGATGTCCACGCCGATCGTGAATCCGCCGCAGTCGGCGATCCTCGGCATGCACGCCATCAAGGAGCGTCCGATCGCCGAGAACGGCCAGGTCGTGATCGCGCCGATGATGTACATCGCGCTGAGCTACGACCACCGCATCATCGACGGCAAGGACGCGGTGCTGTTCCTGGTCGACATCAAGAACCAGCTGGAAAACCCGCACCGCATGCTGCTGGGCATGTGATCCCACTCATCCCCTCCCCCGCCCGCGGGGGAGGGTCAGGGTGGGGGCAGCGGACACGGCGCCCCCATCCCGCCCTTCCCCCGCACGCGGGGGAAGGAGACACACCTCAACGGGAAGTGACATGAGCGATCCGCAACAATTCGACGTCGTCGTCATCGGGGCCGGCCCGGCCGGTTACCACGCCGCGATCCGCGCCGCCCAGCTCGGCATGAAGACCGCCTGCATCGATGCCGCGCTCGGCAAGGACGGCAAGCCCGCCCTCGGCGGCACCTGCCTGCGCGTGGGCTGCATCCCGTCGAAGGCCCTGCTCGATTCCTCGCGCCAGTTCTGGAACATGGGCCATATCTTCGGCGAGCACGGCATCAGCTTCGCCGACGCGAAGATCGACGTCGGCGCGATGGTCGGCCGCAAGGACAAGATCGTCAAACAGTTCACCGGCGGCATCGCCCAGTTGTTCAAGGCGAACAAGATCACCGCCTTCTACGGCTTCGCGCAGCTGCAGCCGGGCAACGTGGTGAAGGTGAAGCAGCACGACGGCACCGAGATCGAGCTGAAGGGCACCAACGTCATCCTCGCGGCCGGTTCCGACTCGATCGAACTGCCGTTCGCGAAGTTCGACGGCCAGCACATCGTCGACAACGTCGGCGCGCTCGATTTCACCGAAGTACCCAATCGCCTCGGCGTGATCGGCGCGGGCGTGATCGGCCTGGAACTGGGCAGCGTGTGGAACCGCCTCGGCGCCAAGGTCACGATCCTCGAAGCGATGCCGGACTTCCTGGCCGCCGCCGACGGCGAGGCCGCGAAGATCGCCGCGCGCGAGTTCAAGAAGCAGGGCCTCGACATCCAGCTCGGCGCCAAGGTCAGCAAGGCCGAGGTGAAGGACGGCGAAGTCCATCTCACCTACACCGACGCCAAGGGCGAGCAGGCCATCGTCGTCGACAAGCTGCTGGTCGCCGTGGGCCGCAAGGCCGCGAGCAAGGGCCTGCTGGCCGACGGCACCGGCGTGCAGCTCGACGAGCGCGGCCGCATCGTGGTCGACGAGCACTGCCACACCGGTGTCGACGGTGTGTGGGCGATCGGCGATTGCGTGCGCGGCCCGATGCTGGCGCACAAGGGCTTCGAGGAAGGCATCGCGGTGGCCGAGCTCATCGCCGGCCTGCCGGGCCACGTCAACTTCGACACGATCCCGTGGGTGATCTACACCGAGCCGGAAATCGCCTGGGTCGGCAAGACCGAGGAGCAGCTGAAGGCCGAAGGCGTGCCGTACAAGGCCGGCAGCTTCCCGTTCGCGGCCGTCGGCCGTGCGGTGGCGATGGCCGAACCGGCGGGCTTCGTGAAGGTGCTGGCGCACGCCGAAACCGATCGCGTGCTCGGCATGCACCTCGTAGGCGCGAATGTGTCCGAACTCGTGCACGAAGGCGTGCTGACGATGGAATTCAGCGGCTCGGCCGACGACCTCGCCCGCATCTGCCACGCGCATCCGTCGCTGTCGGAAGCCGTGCACGACGCCGCGATGGCCGTGCACAAGCGCGCGATCCACAAGGCGAACTGACGACAGGATGTCGTCATCCCGAGCCGCACAGGGATGTGCGCGAGAGGGATCCGCTGCTCGCTGTCCCGGAACGCCAGGCCCGCGCCTGGCGTTCCGCGTTCCGGGCCTCCGCAAACCGTCCTGCTACCATGCCGCGATGAACGCCCAACTGCTGGTCAAGGCCGCGATCACCGTCGCGCTGGTGCTGCTGGCGAGCGTGCTGGCGCGCCGGCCGGGATTCATGGGCGCGCTGGTCGCGTCGCTGCCCGTGACCTCGCTGCTGGTGCTCGGCTGGCTGTACGCCGACACCCGCGATCCGAAGCAGGTCGCGGACATGGCGATGGGCATCTTCTGGTTCGTGCTCGGCAGCCTGCCGTTCTTCGTGGTGCTGGCCGTCGCGCTGCGCCAGGGCCTGGCGGTGGTGCCGTCGTTCGTGCTCGCCGCGCTCGCCGGTTTCGGCGGCACCGTGCTGGTGCAGTGGCTGCTGACCCGCAACGCGACCGGAGCGACCTGACATGACCGACACGCCCGCGGTTGAGTCTGCCAACGCGATCCGCAACGTTTCCGATACCGCGCTGTGGGTGGCGATTTACCGCGCGATGGAAAGCGAACGTCCGGACGCGATCTTCCGCGATCCCTACGCCCGCCGCCTCGGCGGCGAACGCGGCGAGACGATCGTCCGCGAGATGCCGAACGGCGCCGCGATGGCGTGGCCGATGATCGTGCGCACCGCGGTGATGGACGAGATCGTCACGCGCTGCGTGCGCGAGGGCGCGCGCACCGTGCTCAACCTCGCCGCCGGCCTCGACGCCCGCCCCTACCGCATGGACCTGCCCGCGGACCTGCGCTGGATCCACGTCGACATGCCCGACATGGTCGACTACTTCCGCGGGCACATGGCCGGCGAAACACCGAAATGCCGGCTGGACTTCGTCGCCGCCGACCTGCGCGACGGCGAACTGCGTCGCCGTGTCTTCGCCGACGCCGCACGCGAAGGCCCGGTGCTGGTGATCACCGAAGGCCTGCTGGTCTACCTGCCGCCGGACGACGTCGCCGCGCTCGCACGCGACCTGCACGACGTCGCGCGGGCGCGCTGGTGGCTGAGCGACCTCGCCTCGCCGATGCTGCTGAAATACCTCGAGAAACAGTGGCTCGGCCGGCTGCGCGACGGCAACGCGCCGTTCCTGTTCGCACCGGCCGAAGGCACTGCATGGTTCGCGGCGCACGGCTGGCGCGAAACCGAATGGCGTTCGTCGTGGACCGAATCGTTCCGGCTGAAACGCACCCCGCGCTTCGCCTGGCTGTGGAACCTCCTCGGCAAGCTGCAGCCGAAGGAAAAGACCGAAGCCGGCAAGCGCATGTCCGGCATCATGCTGCTGCACTCCGAACATTGAACAAGGCCCTGCATTCCACGATGAAATCGATCTGCGTCTACTGTGGTTCCAACGCCGGCGCCAAGCCGGTCTACGCCGAGCGCGCGACCGCGCTGGGCACGCGCATCGCGGCCGAAGGGCTGCAACTGGTCTACGGCGGCGGCAACGTCGGCCTGATGGGCATCGTCGCCGACGCCGTGCTGGCGAACGGCGGCGACGTCGTCGGCGTGATCCCCGAACAACTCGTGCAGTGGGAAGTCGCGCACAAGGGCGTGACCCGGCTGGAAGTGGTCGCCAACATGCACGAACGCAAGGCGCGCATGTTCGACCTCGCCGACGGCTTCATCGCCCTGCCCGGCGGCTTCGGCACCCTCGACGAGATGTTCGAGATGCTGACCTGGCGCCAGCTAGGCCTCGGCCGCAAACCCTGCGCCTTCCTCGACGTCGACGGCTTCTACACGCCGCTGATCGGCATGATCGACCGCATGGTCGAGGAACGCTTCCTGCACCCCGAACAACGCCACGACCTGTGGCACGGCGAAGACCTCGATCTCCTGTTCCCGTGGATGCAGGGCTACGTCCCCGCCGAAGCCGACAAGTGGATGGACGAAAAGCGGCGGCGGGAGATGCGCTGAGGCGTCTTCTCGATCCATGAGGATGCGCGCCGGTGAATCGGCGCGCGATCGCCATCGACGAGACCTTGTTTGCCGTCATCCTCGCGCAAGCGAGGACCCACGCATCAGCCGTCGTCGATTCCCCGAAGGCGACTCACCTCGCCCCCTGCCACTTCGCCAACCCCGGATACAGATCGACCCAATCTGGATTCCGTGCCTCGATCAAGGCGATCTTCCACGTGCGCCGCCAGTGCTTCAGCGCCTTCTCGCGGGCGATGGCCTGCGCCATGGTGTCATGCGACTCGAACCACACCAATCGATGCACGCCGTAGCGCATCGTGAAGCCCGCGCAGAGCCCTTGTCGGTGCTACCAGATTTCGTCCGAGCAGATTGGACGTGACGCCGATGTAGAGCGTGCCGTTGCGACGGCTTGCGAGCAGGTAGACGCAGGGCGATTTCATGATCGCATGGTCGCCGCATGCTCGATGTCGCGATGTCGGAAAATGCCGCGACGGCATGTCCGGCGGTTGCGACATCGGACAGGTGGGTCCTCGCATGCGCGAGGATGACGGGTTTCAGGTGCGCACAAGCGAGCGCCTCGCCCCGGATTGAGCAGACGCGATGGCGTGCGATCATGGCGCCACCGTCGTCCGAGGTTCGCCGACATGTCCGTTCCCAATGCCTTCCAGGCCTTCCGCATCCACAACGACGCCCACGGCTATCGCAGCGGGCTGGAGCACGTGTCGATCGACGACCTCGCGCCAGGCGAGATCGTCATCAAGACGGCGTACTCGTCGGTGAACTACAAGGACGCGCTCGCCGGCACCGGCGAGGGCAAGATCCTGCGCAGTTTCCCGCTGGTCGGAGGCATCGACGTGGCCGGGCACGTGGTCGCGTCCGAGGCGCTGGGCTTCCGCGAGGGCGACGCGGTGCTGGTCACCGGCTGCGGTCTGAGCGAGACCCGCGACGGCGGCTATTCGGAATACGCGAGGATCGAAGCGAAATGGGCGATCCCGCTGCCCGCGGGCCTGAGCCTGCGCGAGAGCATGATCCTCGGCACCGCCGGCTTCACCGCGGCGCTCGGGCTGCTGCGCATGGAAGAGAATCGCCAGAGCCCCGCACTGGGGCCGCTGGCCGTCACCGGCGCCACCGGCGGCGTGGGTTCGCTGGCGGTCGATGTGTTCACCCGGGCCGGCTACGAGGTGCACGCGATCAGCGGCAAGCCCGAGCATGCGGGCTATCTCAAGGCGCTGGGCGCGACCGAGGTGCTGGGCCGCGAGGCGCTGGCCGAGGCCCGGCCGCTGGAGAACGCCCGCTTCGGCGGCGGCCTGGACAACGTCGGCGGCACGATGCTCGCCAGCCTGCTGGCGCGGACCCGGCCCTACGGCAACGTCGCCAGCGCCGGACTGGCCGCGACCGCGGACCTGCCGACCACGGTCATGCCCTTCATCATCCGCGGCGTGTCGCTGCTGGGCGTGGCCTCGGCCGGAACCGCCCGCGATATCCGTGAACAGGTCTGGGAACGTCTGGCTTCGGACTGGAAACCGGCGCATCTGGACACGATCTGCACCCGGGAGGTCACTCTGGACGCGCTGCCGCAGGTGTTCGCGGGCATGCTGGCCGGGGGATCGCTGGGCCGGACGCTGGTCCGGATCGGCTGACCGGGCGGCGCCGTGTGCGTTGCATCAACAAATCACCGGTGCCCGCTTCCGGCCCGGCCCGCACCCGACTACACTGAACGCAGTCTTTTCCGGGGGTCTCCATGGCTCGCATCCTGATCGTCGACGATTCGCCGTCGCAACTGATGGGCATCCGCCGCATCGTCGAAAAACTTGGACACGAGGCATTGACCGCCGAGGACGGCGCGGCGGGCGTCGACGTCGCCAAGCGTGAAATTCCCGACCTCATCCTGATGGATGTGGTCATGCCGAACCTCAACGGCTTCCAGGCCACGCGCACGATCTCGCGCGAGCCGACCACCAAGCACATCCCGATCGTGCTGGTCACGACCAAGGACCAGGACACCGACCGCGTGTGGGGCATGCGTCAGGGCGCCCGCGCCTACCTGACCAAGCCTTTCAGCGAAACCGAGCTGGCGGACACCATCACCCGCTACGTCACCGGCCTCGGCTGAAGGCCCGGCTGACGCCGGCGGGCCCACCCGGCCCGCCGATCGTCCCGACATCCCATTGCCTCGTCAGGCGCGACGCCAGTCGTCGCCGAAGACTTCGCGCAGGCGGCGGTAGGCCTCGCGCTCCTGCTCGGTGTTGGCCTTGGGCGCCAGCACTTCCAGTTCGACGATCTGGTCGCCCGCCGGCGCACCGCCGGTGCCGGGCAACCCGCGTCCGCGCAGGCGCAGCTTGCGTCCGCCCTCGGAATCCGCGGGAATCTTCAGCTCCACCGGCCCGCCCAGCGTGGGCACGCTCAGCGTCGCGCCCAGCGCGGCTTCCCACGGCGCCACCGGCAGCACGTGGATCACGTTGCGGCCGTCGACCTCGAAGCGCGGATCGGCGGCGTACTCGACTTCCAGCAGCAGATCGCCGCCGCCCGGCCCCTGCCCGGCCAGGCGGATCGCCTGCCCCGGCCGGATGCCCTTGGGCACGCGCACCTCCAGCGACTTGCCGGCCACCGACACCCGCACCGGATGACCGGCGTACACGGCCTCCAGCGGCACCGCGAAGCGGGCGCGGGTCGCGCCGTCGCCGCGCGGCTGCGGACCGGGACCACCCGGACCGCCGCGACGGCGACCGAACAGTTCCTGGAAGAAATCGCTGAAGCCGCCGTTGCCGCCGCCGGCGAACACGTCCTCGAAATCGAAGCCGCCCGGGCCACCGCCGAAGCCTCCGGGCGGCGGCTGCACTTCGTCGCCCGGGCGATAGCCGCGGGCGCGGAGCTGGTCGTAGGCCTTGCGCTTCTCGGGGTCGCGCAGGGCCTCGTAGGCCTCGTTGACGGCCTTGAACCTGTCCTCGGCGTCGGCTTCCTTGCTCACGTCGGGGTGGTACTTGCGCGCGAGCCGGCGGTAGGCGGTCTTGATCTCCGCCTCGCCCGCGCCGGGCTCGACGCCGAGAATGTCGTAGTAATCCTTGAAACGCATGGGCCTGGTCCTGCGAACGGGGTCTTGAGGACGAAACGGGACGCGCACGATAACAAAACGACCGCGACCGGTTGCATGCCGGCGCGGTCGCTGGGGGACGCGCGCATCGACGACGATGCACGCGCGGCGGAACGATCAGGGCCGATCAGGCATTCGTCGGCCGGGCGCCCACCTGGATGCGACGCGGCGAGGATTCCGGACGCTTCGGGATCGCGATCTCCAGCACGCCGTTGCGACCGGTCGCGGTGATGCCCTCGGCATCGGCGGTGTCGGGCAGCGCGAAGCGGCGATGGAAGCTGCCGTAGCGACGCTCGATGCGCGAGAAGCGCTCGTTCGATTCGGCGAAGGCATTCTTGCGCTCGCCCTTGATGCTGAGGATGCCCTTGTCCATCAGCACCGCGACCTCTTCCGGATCGATGCCCGGCAGGTCGGCGAGGATCAAAAAGCGATCCGCTTCCTCGCGGATGTCCACGCGCGGCACCCACTGGCTGGTGACGACGGCGGATTCATCGGTGGTGTTGCCGGCGTTGAAGAAGCGCTCGAACAACTGCTTGAATTCGTCCTGGGCGCGAGCCTGTGCCGGCCAGGCCTGCTGATAGCGCATGACGCTCATGGGTGTCTCCGTGATGGGGCGGCACCGTGCCGCCATGACCGGAAGATGTGTGCGCCACCCTGCATTTCAAGGGGGTTCGTCACGATCCCGTCGCGGCAAGCGTTCATGTTTCAGCCTACACTGTCGCCGCACTCACCCAACAGGAGTTCCGCATGACCATCCAGATCGGCGACCGCATTCCCGAGGTCAACATCAAGCGCATCAACGACGGCATCGAGACCGTCGACACCCATCGTTTCTTCGAAGGTCGCAAGGTCGTCCTCTTCGCCGTGCCCGGCGCGTTCACGCCGACGTGTTCCGAAAAACACCTGCCCGGCTTCATCGCGCAGTTCGATGCGTTCCGCGACAAGGGCGTGGGCGTGGCCTGCATGTCGGTGAACGATCCGTTCGTGATGAAGGCCTGGGCCGCCAGCCAGAACGCGCCCGCGGAGATGGACATCCTCGCCGACGGCAACGGCGACTTCGCCCGCGCACTCGGCCTGGAGATGGACGCGAGCGCCTACGGCATGGGCCTGCGCAGCAAGCGTTTTGCAATGTACGTCGACAACGGCATCGTCAAATTGCTCGAAATCGAGGCGCCCGGCGAGTTCCGCGTGTCCTCCGCTGAACACATGCTTTCGCTGCTGCCCTGAAAACGCCGGGGCGTTCGATCGGCCACTAGGATGCGGGCACCTCAGGAGGACCCGCCATGGCCCGCAACACGTCACGCTCCACCGCGAAGAAGACCACGACCACCGCCGGCCTCACCAGCCGCGAAACGCTCCGCGCCAACGCGCGCAAGCAGATCGAGGACGGCGCGATCACCGACACCTACACGGGCGACCGCAAGACGCTGATCAAGCTGCTCAACGACGCGCTCGCCACCGAGTACGTCTGCGTGCTGCGCTACTACCGGCACTACTTCATGGCATCGGGCATGCTCGCCGATGCCGTGAAGGCCGAGTTTCTCGAACACGCGCAGCAGGAACAGGCGCACGCGCACCGCATCGCCGAACGCATCGTGCAGCTCGGCGGCGAGCCCGACCTCAATCCCGACACCCTCACCGCGCGCGCCCATGCCGAATACAAGGAAGGCAAGGACCTGCGCGACATGGTGAAGGAGAACCTCATCGCCGAACGCATCGCGATCGACAGCTATCGCGAAATGATCGGCTGGGTTGGCGACAAGGATTCGACGACGCGCCGCATGCTGGAAGACATCCTCGCGCAGGAAGAAGAGCACGCCGACGAATTCGCGGACCTGCTGGAAGGCTGGATCGGCAACTGATCCAACCACCGTCGCTTCCGCGCATGGCGCGCGGAAGCGATCGGCCTCACGACAGCGACGTCATTCGAGGATCCGGAACCGAATCCGTGTCCATGCACCGCTGGCCGACAATGCGGTCAGCGTGTGCTCGCCGACTTCGGCGAAGTCGCGCACCAGCGGCGCACGCCCGGCGCTCTCGCCGACCCACTGTCCGTCCAGCAGCCACTGCACGTCGCGCTCGGTGCCGAGCGCACGCAGCGACAGGCGCACCGGGTGCTCGCTGCCGGGCGCACGCGCGAGCGTGGCGCCGTCGTTGAGGCCGTCGATGCGCAGCGTCTCGACCGCGTCGCGCCCGTCGGCCATGCAATCGTCGGCGAGCACCGGCAGCGTCGACGCAGCGCGCGTCTCGCTCGACAGCCACGGCGATGCCAGCGCGGGCCAGCGCGCGATCTCGCGGGCTTCCGTGCGATGCGGCAGCGAACACGTCGCGGACACGCGACGCCCGGTGTCGAGATCGACCTCGAAGCGTTCGCGACCGGCATTCCACAGCCGCGCGCCGCGCTCCGCGAAGGTCGGCGGCACCGCGCCGTCGAGCGTCCACGCCTTCATGCGCCGCTGGCACAGCGCCGGCGATTGCTGGTCCGCGGCGATGCCCAGCGGCCAGCAGATCTCGGCCTCGGCCACGCCCGCAGGCGGCGGCGAGGCGGCTTCCACGCGCTGCCCCGGCAGCGAATCCACCACTTCAAACAGCAGCGGCAGCGCGGTGATCGCGCCGTACTGCCCGGGCAGCGGCGTGCCGTCGGGCCGGCCCACCCACACGCCGACGGTGTAGCGACGCGTGCCGCCGACCGCCCACGCATCGCGGAAGCCGTAACTGGTGCCGGTCTTCCACGCCACGCGCGGCCGCGAGCCGCGGTCGTACTGCAGCAGCTCACCCGGGCGCGGATTCGATTCGAGGATGTCGCGCACGATCCACGCCGCGCCCGGCGACAGCACGCGCCGATCGGCCGTCGCATCCTGCGGCGTGTAGCGCACGCGTCCGGCGATGCCGCCGCGATTGAACGCGGCGTAGGCACCGACCAGATCCTCCAGCCGCGCGCCGGTGCCGCCGAGGATCAGCGCGAGGTTCGGCTTCGCCCCCGCCGGGAACTTCAGCGACAGGCCCGCATGCCCGAGCCGCGCGGCGAAACGCTGCGAACCGACGCGATCGAGCAGGTCGACCGCGGGCACGTTGAGCGACAGCCGCAGCGCTTCCGCGGCGCCGATCGGACCGTTGAAGGTCTCGCCGAAATTGCCGGGCCGGTAGTCGCCGAAACTCTGCGGCGCGTCGATCAGCAGGCTTTCGGAATGGATCACGCCGTCGTCGATCGCCATGCCGTAGAGGAACGGCTTGAGCGTGGAGCCCGGCGAGCGCCAGGCCTGCACCATGTCGACGTGGCCGAGTCGCTCCTTGTCGCCGAAGTGCAGCGAACCGACGTAGGCGCGCGCCTCCATCGTCGTGTTGTCGACCACCAGCAGCGCCGCGGACGTGCGCGCCGGCAGGTTGGAGAAGTACGCGGCGACGCGCTCTTCCAGCGTACGCTGCAGGTTGGGATCGATCGTCGAGACGATCCGCGCGGCCTTCGGGTGCGCGCCGTGCAGGCGCTGCGCGAGCAGCGCGGCGCTGAGCGGCGGCTGCAGCTGGCGCGCGACGACCGGTTCGATCTTCGCATCCGCCACGTCCGCGCGGCGCCAGACGCCGAGGTCGGCCATGCGATCGAGCACCTTGTCGCGCGCGATGCGTGCGGCCTCGGGGTGACGATCCGGCCGCAGGCGGCTCGGCGACTGCGGCAGCACCGCCAGCAGCGACGCCTCGGCGCGCGACAGCCGCGACGCCGGCTTGCCGAGGTAGGCCCAGCTCGCCGCTTCGACGCCTTCGATGGTGCCACCGAACGGCGCGCGTTCGAGATACAGCGTCAGGATCTGGCGCTTGGTCAGGTGCAGTTCGAGCTGCAGCGCGCGCAGGATCTGCTTCAGCTTGCGCCACGGCGTGCGCGTCGTGGTGCCGTGGTCGGCATCGAGGATGCGCGCGACCTGCATCGTCAGCGTGGAGCCGCCGGAGACCACTTCGCCGCTGCCCAGCATCTGGCCGCCGGCACGCAGCAGCGCATACGGATTCACGCCCGGATGCTGCCAGAACCAGCGATCCTCGTAGTTCAGCAGCGCGTCGAGGTACAGCGGCGACACGCTTTCGGGCGTGGCCGGATAGCGCCACACGCCTTCATCGTCGGCGAAGGCGCGCAGCGGCGTGCCGTCGCGGGCGACGACCAGCGTGCTGGTGTCGCGCGCCTTCGGCAATTGCGGCGGGAACAGCAGGTCGAGCAGCAACAGCAGCGACAACAGCCCGGCGAGGCTCCAGCGCGCCCAGGACAGCGCGCGACGCCAGGACCAGCGGGCGACAGGCATGCGGATCATCGGAAGAGTCGCCTGATGCGACACGGACATCGAAGGAAGGAGAGGCAACCTCCTCCGCGATGGTGCGGAGGAGGTTGCGGGGGCGAATCAACGCAGACCGATCACTTCGGCTGCACGACCGTGATCGTGGCCGGCACGGACTTGCCCACGCCGCGCAACTGCGGCCTGTACATGTCCTCGACCAGCGACGGCGGCACGGTGTAGGTGCCCGGCGTCACCGCGCGCACGAGGTAGAACACGCGCGCGGTCGAACCGGCGTCGAGCTTCACCGCGGCCACGTAGCGGTCGTCGCGATACTCCTCGTGCTGCACTTCGGCGGCACTGCCGCGATCGGTGATCTCGATGCCGTCGACCACCACGTCGGCCCACTGCTTCTCGTCGCCGAGGTTGAAGTTCTCGATTTCGAGACCCGCAGGCAGCAGGTCGGTGAGCAGCGCGTCGGGCATGGTCTGGTCGGCGGTGATGCTGACCGAGACGATCAGCGCCTCGCCTTCCGCGATCGGGCCCGGCTTCCACGGCTTGCCGTCGGTGGTGTACCACTTGCGCTCGATGCCGATGTCGCTCTTGTCCTCCGCCGGCGCCGTGCGCGGCACGCCGGCGACTTCGAGGCTGGCGTACAGCGGCGAAGCGCTGCCGGCCGCGGGCTCGAAGCGGAAGCCGCGCGAGAGCGTGGTGAAGTCGACGCGGCGGCTCTGCATCCGGCGCGCGTCCACGGCATCCGCGGCATCGCCCAGCTTCCAGGTGCCCGACACGGTCTTCTTCTGGTCCGCCAGCAGCGCGCGGCCGACCCGCGCCAGCGCCACCTGCTCCTGCGTGCTCAGCCAGAACCAGTGGTAGCCGCGGCGCACGTCGAGCGCCTTGCCGAGGTCCAGCACCTTCGCGTCGTACTCCGGCTTCGACAGGCCGCGTTCGTGGGTGAGCGCGAGCATCAGTGCAGCGTCGCGGATGTCGCTGCTGTAGTCGCCGAGGTAGCCGTAGCGGTTCTTCGAGGTGTCGAAATCGAAGCCCGCCTGCAATGCCTTGGCACCGCGGGTACGGTCGCCCTGCAGCGACAGCGCGAGGCCGAGGTGCACCAGCGACAGCCCGTTCATCGCCTTGCCGCGATCGTTGTCGTACAGCGCGCGCAGCGTGCCGAGCGGGGCGCGGTTCACGCGCGCCAGCACGTAGCCGGCATGCGCCTGGTAGGCGAACTTCAGGTGCTCGCGATGCTCCTTGCCGTAGAACTCGTTGCCGCCGGCCAGCAGGTCCTCGCTCAGGCGCTGCAGCGACTTCTGCAGCATGGCGTCCGGCACCGCGAAACCCGCCTCGCGCGCATCCAGCAGGAACTCGACGATGTACGGCGTCAGCGCCGGATTGACGTAGCTGTCGTCGCCCCACATCGAGAAGTGGCCGTTCGACACCTGCATCGCGGCCAGCCGGCCGAACGCGCCTTCCATCCGCGCCTTGCGGGTCGCGGCGTCGAGGCCCTTGGCGTCGAGCATCTTTGCGGTGTCGGCGTCCATCACCAGCGCGGCGTAGCCCTTGCTGGTGGTCTGCTCGGCGCAGCCGTAGGGGTAGTCGAGCACGCCCTGCAACGCACTGGCGAAAGGAATCGGCGGCAGCGCGCTCACCGTCATCTGCGCATTCACCGAGCCCGGCATCAGGCCTTCGGCCATGTCGGCGCCCATCGCGATCGGCACGCCTTCCGCCATCGTCACCGAACGCGCGCGCAGCACGCTGGGCCACGCCGGACGCACCGGCATGTCGAAGCGGCGGTCGACCCTGAAGCCGTTGCCGTCGACGCGCACGCGGATCTTCGCGGTGGTGTAGCCCTCGCCCGCCGACAGCGGGAAGGTCAGCGTGGTCTTGCCGCCCGCACCGAGCTTCGCCGTGCGCGCGCCTTCGCCGATGGTCAACGGCCCGATGCCGTCGACCTGCACCGCGAAGCTGCCGGGCTTGCCGGTGAAGTTGGTGAGGTCGAGCGTGACGTTGCTGCGGTCGCCCGGCGCCAGCACGCGCGGATAGCTCGCTTCGGCGACGATCGGCGCCTGCACGATGATCTCGCTGTCGGCGTTGCCGTAGCGCTGGGCGGAGTACGCGAGCGCCGAGACGCGCAGCGTGCCGTTGAAATCGGGCACCTTGAGCGGGATCCGCGCGATGCCCTTCGCGTCCAGCTTCACCGGACCGGAGAACAGGTCGACCGTCTGCACCTTCGAGGTGGGACGCCGCGCCTGCGCCAGCGGCTGCAGCGCCATGTCGCCGCCGAAACGGATCTTGCCGATCTCGCCGTCGAGGCTTTCGATCACGCGACCGTAGATGTCGTAGGCGTCCACGCCCAGGCGACGCTGCGCGAAGAACTGCTTGTTGGCGTCGGGTACCGGGAAGCGGGTGATGTTGAGGATGCCCACGTCCACCGCGGACACGGTGACGAACGCTTCCTGCCCGGCCAGCTTCGGCACCGCGACGGTGGTGGTCAGCGTCTGCTCGGGGCGCATCTGCTTCGGCAGCGACAACCCGACCTCGACGCGACGGTCGGTGCGATCCATCGGCACGAAGGCCACGCCCACGGCGCGCGCCGGGGTGATCTTGTTCGACGCAGTGCCGCCGCGGAACACCAGCGCGGTGACGTAGACATCGTGGCGTTCCCAGTCCTTCGTCACCGGGATCTCGAACGTGCTGCCGCGCTTGACGTCGATTTCCTGCACGTACAGCAGATGGTCGGTCTCGACCATCAGCAGGCCCTTGCCCTCGTGCGGCGGCGTCAGCGTCGCCTTCAGCGTGTCGCCGGCGTGGTACGCGGTCTTGTCGAGCGCGACCTTGACCTTGTCGGGGCGTGCGTCGAGGCCGCGGTTCTCGTCGTCCCAGCTCCAGCCGGCGTTGAACGGATAGCGCGTGGTCAGGCCGGTCACCGGATCGAGCACGTCGATGCGGTATCCGCCCCACTCCACCGGGAACGCCAGGCGCACCGGCGTCACGCCGGCGTCGATCGTGCGGGTCTCGACGTTCTCGAAGCGCGAGGTGAAGTCGAAATCCCAGCCCTCGTCGTCATCGTAGTTCCAGTGGTAGTCGCGATGCTCGCGCACCAGCGTCACCTTCAGGCCCTTCGCCGGGCGCGGCTTGCCGTCGGCGCCCACGCGCAGGAACTGGAAGCCGGCGTCGGTGTCGCTGTCGGCACCGTCCTTGTCGTCGAACAGCGGGCGCACGCCGACGATGGCATCCGCCGGCCACATCACGCGCTTGAGCGAGCGATCGACGCTGCGTCCGCCGGTCTCGAACAGGCTGCCGGACACGATCGCGGCGATCGGCGACTGCGGCTTGGCTTCGTCGGGCAGCGCGATGTCCTCGCTCAGCTGGCCCTTGTCGTCCAGCGTGGTGTCGACGACGTCCTTCGCGTCCTTGGGCAGGCTCATCGTCGGGTCGCCGAAGAAATAGCCGGGCAGGTTCTCGATCGGATGCTGTTCGACCGCCACCGCCAGCTTCGCGGTGAAACGGTTGCCCGCGGCCGGCGCACCGTAGAGATACGCGCCGGTCGCTTTCAGCGTCAGCGGCTGGCCGGGTTTGAGCGTGGCCGTCGCGGTGTCGAGGTCGAGCTTCATGCGCTCGGGCAGGAATTCCTCGATGCGCAGGGTCATGCCCTGCACCGCCTCGGCGCTGGCCGGATCGGTGCGGAATTCGACCTGCCAGCGGCCGGTCGGCGCTTCCTGCGGGATGAGTTTCTCGAAGCGGTAGTAACCCTGCGCGCCGGCCTCGATGCGGCTCTCGACGAAGGGCTTGCCGTTGGGCTGCTTCAGGCGCACGAACAGCGGCTGCGCCTTGTTGCCCTTCATCGGCACCGGCTTGCCGTCGTTGTCGCGCAGCAGCGCGGAGATGCGGACGATTTCACCCGGGCGGTACAGATCGCGGCCCGACCACGCGAACACGTCGAACCACGCGGATTCGCGGCCGCTGACGGCGAATTCGGACAGGTCCAGCGCCGGCTGGTTGAACGGCAGCATCGACACGTCCTTGCCGCGGCGCGCGACCAGCACCTGGGTGGCGTCGAGCTTGTAGTTCAGCAGCACGTTGCCGTTGCGGTCGGTCTGGCCCTTGAGCGAGGTCTCGCCGGAGGCGTTCAGCACCTGCAGGTCGACACCGGAAATGCCCGAACCGTCCTGCAGCGAGGCCGTGTGCACGAACAGCTTGTCCTTGTAGGCACGGACGTGCAGGCCGATGTCGCTGACGGTGAAGAACGTGGTTTCGTACTGCTCGCCGAACTGGCCGGTGCGCTTCATCACCGCGAAGTACAGGCCCGGCTCCTGCAGTTCCTCGATGTCCTGGATCGGCAGGTAGGTGACCATGCGCTCGTTGCGCTTGCCGCCAAGCACGAACCGGTTGGTGTAGACCGGCTCGGCCAGCTTCTCCAGCGGCGTCTTGTCGTCGTACTCGCTGTCCAGTTCCCAGCCGCTGCGGCGGCCGCCGCGCTGGTATTCGTGGAAGAACTGCGGCAGCGACTTCTCGCGGACGCGGAGGAATTCGACGTCGACCTCCGGCACGTTCACCGACACGACCGGCAGGCCGCGGCTCTCGCGCGCCGGCAGCACGCTGCCCTGCGAGGCGAAGCCGACCGCGGGTTTCAGTTCGCCGGTGTAGACCTTCAGCTCGGCGTCGCGGCCGAGCGTGGTGCCATCGGCGGCGGCCAGCTTGCCCGAGATTTTCAGGACGTAGTCGGTGTTCACCGCCACGTACGGGTAACGCAGGATCTTGCCGCTGTCGTCGAGCTTCCAGCCGCTCTTCTCGGTCGGCGGATGGTCGAACGCGATCAACTGGTCGAAGTTCTGGGTGCCCACCACCGGCCGCGAGAACTCCAGCGCCACCGACAGCGTGTCGCCGTCCTGATCCGGGTACGCCCGGAGGACGGCGAAAGTCTTCGTCTCTTCATGCTTGGCCTGGATGGCCTCGCCGCTCACTTCGGGCAACTGCCCCTTGGCCTTGTCGCCGCAGCCCGGCAGGGCCACCAGCAGCACCGCCAACCCCGCTCCCGCCACCCACTTCCCCACCAGACCGCGAACCCGACCCACCAACCCGAACCGCGACGAGCGACACATATGGCCTCCTGGATGTTGGGCGGAGTATAGAGAGCTTTTAGAGTAACGGATCACTTTTTCTGAACATTTTTTTGACTTTTTTTTAACTTTAACGGAAGCCAACCGGACCTGCGGAAACCGTGGCCGCTCCGACAGGGTGGTATCGCCGTAAGGCTTTGATTTCGTGATCGTCTCCACCGCTTGTCGGAAGGGGGCATGGGGCCCGGATTCCGTCTCGCCCGGAGACATGACACGCGCGGATACTGGCCGGGCGAGGCCTTCTCGCACCATGCCTCCGCCTCCCGCCTGCGGTTTCGGCCGGCGGCTTCCGGACGGACGCATGGACAAGGAACCGGCGCGCCGGACCCACGGCGCGTCCATCGCCCGGGACACCGGGCCCGCCACCATGGAGTGTTGAATCATGATGATGCTTCCACGCCGCCGGGCGATGCTCGCTTCGGCGGTTGCCCTGAGCCTCTGCGCCCCCGCGGCCATGGCCGCCACCCGCACCGACCTCCATGCACTCGACGCCCGCGATGTCGTGCAGCGCAACGCCGCCCTCGCCAAGGCCGCCGCCACTGACACCGTCCACAGCCGCCACGAACGCGCGCTCGGCCTCGACGCCGATTCGCGGCTCGTCCTGCTCGACCGCAAGTCGACGCTCGGCGTGCGCAACCACCGCTACCAGCAGACCTTCCGTGGCATTCCCGTGTTCGGCGAAGGCATCGTCGTCAGCGAGGACACCTCTGGCAACGTGCGCACGCTGTTCGGCCAGAAGCTCGACGATCTCGCCGCGCAGATCCCCGCCGGCAAGCCGCGCCTGGCTGCGACGCGTGCGCTGTCGATCGCGAAGAGCGCCGGCCTGGGCAATCGCGTCGGCTTCATGCGCACCCGCGACGAAGCTTCGCCGCTGATGATCTACGTCGACGACGCCGGCCGCGCACGCAAGGCCTACGTCGTGAGCTACTTCGCCGACAGCGCCCGCGGCGGCTCGCCGATGCGCCCGACCGTGATCGTCGATGCAGAGAACGGCCGCGTGCTGAAGCAGTGGAACGCGCTCGAAACCGCGCTCATCGGCACCGGCCCCGGCGGCAACGCCAAGATCGGCCAGTACGAATACGGCACGAACTACGGCTACCTGGACGTCGCGCAGTCGGGCACGACCTGCACGATGAACAACGCCAACGTGAAGACGGTGAACCTCAATGGCGGCACGACCGGCAGCACGGCGTTCGCCTATACCTGCCCGCGCAGCACCGTGAAGGTGATCAACGGCGCCTACTCGCCGCTCAACGACGCGCATTACTTCGGCAGCGTCGTCTACAACATGTACAACGCCTACATCGGCAAGCCGCCGTTGACGTTCCAGCTGACGATGCGCGTGCACTACAGCACGAACTACGAGAACGCGTTCTGGGACGGCTCGTCGATGACCTTCGGCGACGGCGCCAGCACGTTCTATCCGCTGGTCAGCTTGGACGTGTCGTCGCACGAGGTCTCGCACGGTTTCACCTCGCAGAACTCGAACCTGACCTACTCCGGTCAGTCGGGCGGCATCAACGAGGCGTACTCCGACATCGCCGGCGAAGCCGCCGAGTACTACATGCGCGGCAGCAACGACTTCAAGGTCGGTTACGACATCTTCAAGGGCAGCGGCGCGCTGCGCTACATGTACAACCCGCCGCTGGACGGCCGATCGATCGACAACACCGCGAGCTACTACGACGGACTGGACGTGCACTACAGCTCGGGCGTGTACAACAAGGCGTTCTACCTGCTGGCGACGAAGCCGGGCTGGAACACGCAGAAGGCGTTCCAGGCGTTCGCGCGCGCGAACGATCTCTACTGGACCGCGAGCACGAACTTCAACCAGGGCGTGTGCGGCGTGCAGACCGCGGCCAGCGATTACGGCTACAGCGTCGGCGATGTGACTGCGGCGTTCAGCGCCGTCGGCGCTGCGTGCCCGCAGGCGGCCTCGGGCCCCGACATCATCGCCATCGCCAAGCTGGGTGCGTCCGGCAAGACCGAAGTGCATGCGTTGAACGGTGCGGCCGGCTACCAGAACTTCTCGGTCCACATCGCCACCGCGCTGCACCAGACCGGCAACGACGCGGCATGGGCCTTCGCGCTGGGCGACTACAACAAGGACGGCGTGCAGGATCTCTACGTCGTCAAGAAGCAGGGCGGCTCGAACACGACCGAAGTCCACGTGCTGAACGGCGCGAACGGCTACCAGAGCTTCCTGGTCAACACCACGACCGCACTGCACGTCACCGGGACCGACACGACCTGGATGTTCGATCTCGGCGACTACAACCGCGACGGTACCCCGGACCTGTACGCGATCAACCGTGTCGGCGCGTCCGGCAAGACCGAAGTGCATGTGCTCAACGGCGTCGGCAACTTCCAGACCTTCCTGGGCCATCACGCCTCGGTGCTCGGCCAGACCGGCAGCGACGGCAGTTGGGTGTTCAAGGTCGGCGACTACAACAAGGACGGCTATCCCGACGTCTACGGCATCTTCCGCCTCGGCGGATCGGGCACCACCGAAGTGCACGTGCTGAACGGCGCCAACGGTTACCAGAACTTCCTTCTGCAGACCGCCACCGCACTCGGCCAGACCGCCAGCAACGGCGCATGGAGCTTCGCGCTGGGCGACTACAACCGCGACGGCACGATCGATCTGTTCGCGATCAGCAAACTGGGCGCCTCGAACACCACCGAAGCGCACGTGCTGAACGGTGCCGCCGGATTCCAGAACTTCTCGCTGCACACCGCAACGGCGCTGAGCCAGACTGGCAAGGACTACGCCTGGGAGTTCCTCGTCAAGCCCTGACGTCGCCGGAAACGCGACAGGCCGC
The DNA here is from genome assembly GCF_056313745.1 of Lysobacter sp. DMC97. NCBI lineage: Bacteria > Pseudomonadati > Pseudomonadota > Gammaproteobacteria > Lysobacterales > Lysobacteraceae > Lysobacter > Lysobacter sp. DMC97. The sequence goes on from NZ_JBQUZR010000001.1 coordinate 364,208, forward strand.
CTCTCGGCGGCCTGTCGTGCGTGCGTCGTGCCGCTTCGGCACGTGTGCCGGGATCAGACACCAGCCTCCGGGGCCGGCGCATCGCCTTCGGGCGATGGCACGACCGGAACCTCGGCCGCGTCGTCTTCGTCCAGCGACGCATCCAGACGCTCCAGCGCCTGCAGCGTTTCACCTTCGGCCAACCGCATCAGCGTCACGCCCTGCGTGTTGCGACCGACCTGCGAGATCTCGGCCGCGCGCGTGCGCACCAGCGTGCCGCCGTCGGAGATCAGCAGGACCTCGTGATGGTCGCTGAGCTGGATCGCACCGACCAGCAGGCCGTTGCGCTCGCTGGTCTTCATCGCGATCACGCCCTTGGTGCCGCGACCCTTGCGCGGGAAATCCTCCACCGACGTGCGCTTGCCGTAGCCGCGCTCGCTGGCGGTGAGGATGTCGCCGTCGCCATCGACCACGACCAGGCTCACCACTTCCGAACCACTCTCGACCACCGCTTCCGCGGCATCGCCGTCGTTGTCCGGTGCGCCGGCATCGTCGGCCTCGGCATCGCCGGGCGCCACGAGGCGCATGCCGCGCACGCCGGTCGCGGTGCGGCCCATCGGGCGCACCAGCGATTCGGAGAAGCGCGCGACGCGGCCGTTCGACGCGAACAGCATGATGTCGCGCTCGCCGTCGGTCAGCGCGGCACCGACCAGCGCGTCGCCGTCGTCGAGGTTGATCGCGATCTTGCCGCGCGCCAGCCGGAACGCGAATTCGGTCAGCGGCGTCTTCTTCACCGTGCCATTGCGGGTGGCGAAGAACACGTAGTGCTTCTCGTCGTACTCGCGCACCGGGACCACGGCCTGGATCTGTTCGCCCGGTTCCAGCGCCAGCCAGTTCACGATCGGCCGGCCGCGCGCGTTCGGGCCCGCGTCCGGCAACTGGTGCACCGGCAACCAGAACACGCGGCCGCTGCTGGTGAAGGTGAGCAGCGTGTCATGCGTGTTGACCAGCCACAGCTGGTCGATGAAATCCTCGTCCTTCGTCGCGGCCGCGTTGCGCCCCTTGCCGCCGCGCTTCTGCGAGCGGTAGGTCGTCACCGGCTGGCGTTTGGCGTAGCCGGCGTGCGACAGCGTGACCACCACGTCTTCCGGCGCGATCAGATCGAGGATGTCGAGGTCTTCCTCGCTGGCGCGGATCTCGCTGCGGCGGTCGTCGCCGTAGTCGCGCTTCACTTCCAGCAGTTCGTCGCGGATCACTTCGCGCAGGCGATCGGGACTTTCGAGGATCTCGATCAGGCCGCGGATGGCCTCCAGCAGTTCGCGGTATTCCTCGGTCAGCTTCTCCTGCTCCAGGCCGGTCAGGCGGTGCAGGCGCATCTCGAGGATTTCCTTGGCCTGGATCTCGGTCAGGCGATAGCTGCCGTCGACCAGGCCCACACCGGCGGGCAGGTCGTCCGGACGCGACGCATCGCTGCCGGCGGCCGACAACAGGCTCGCCACCAGGCCCGGTGCCCACGTGCGCGCGAGCATGCGCTCGCGGGCCTCGTTCGGGTTCGCGGACGACTTGATCAGCTCGATCATCTCGTCGATGTTGGCCAGCGCGACGGTCAGGCCTTCGAGGATGTGGGCGCGGGCGCGGGCCTTGCGCAGTTCGAAGATCGTGCGGCGCGTGACCACTTCGCGGCGGTGGCGCACGAACGCTTCGAGGATCTGCTTGAGGTTCAGCAACTGCGGGCGGCCGTCGACCAGCGCCACCATGTTGATGCCGAACACCGATTCCATCGGCGTCTGCGCGTAGAGGTTGTTGAGCACGACCTCGGCCGACTCGCCGCGTTTGACCTCGATGTAGATGCGCATGCCGTCCTTGTCGGACTCGTCGCGCAGCTCGCTGATGCCTTCGAGCTTCTTTTCCTTCACCAGCTCGGCGATCTTCTCGATCAGCCGCGCCTTGTTGACCATGTACGGGATTTCGGTGACGACGATCGCCTCGCGGCCGTTGTCGGCCACTTCGACGTCGGCACGGGCACGCATGCGCACGCGGCCACGACCGGTGCGATACGCCAGGTGGATGCCGCCCACGCCGTTGATGATGCCCGCGGTCGGGAAATCCGGGCCGGGGATGTGCTGCATCAGGCCGTCGATGTCGATCTCGGGCTCGTCCAGCAGCGCGACGGTGGCGTTGATCACTTCCGACAGGTTGTGCGGCGGGATGTTGGTCGCCATGCCGACCGCGATCCCGGCGGAGCCGTTGATGAGCAGGTTGGGCACACGGGTCGGCAGGACCGTCGGCTCCAGTTCCTTCTCGTCGTAGTTCGGCTGGAAATCGACGGTGTCCTTGTCGATGTCGGCCATCAGCTCGTGGCTGAGCTTCGACATGCGCGCTTCGGTGTAGCGCATCGCCGCGGCGTTGTCGCCGTCGATCGAACCGAAGTTGCCCTGCCCGTCCACCAGCATGTAGCGCAGCGAGAACGGCTGCGCCATGCGCACCAGCGTGTCGTACACCGCGCTGTCGCCGTGCGGGTGGTACTTACCGATCACGTCACCGACGATGCGCGCCGACTTGTAGTAGGGCTTGTTGCTGTGCGCGCCGAGTTCGTTCATCGCGTGAAGCACGCGGCGGTGCACCGGCTTGAGGCCGTCGCGCACGTCCGGGAGCGCGCGGCCCACGATCACGCTCATGGCGTAATCGAGATAGCTGCGGCGCATCTCGTCTTCGAGATTGACGGGGATGATTTCCTTGGCGGGCTCGGTCATTCAGACGTCTTCGGCTGGTTGGCGGCGAGGCGTCGCTGCCGGACGATCGCGACCCGCTGCGCCCCGGCTGTCGGGGTCGCGGCGCATCGCGTCGGCGGACGGCGCGCGAGGCCTCGCGCGAAAGCGGAATTGTATCACGGAGCGACGCCCTGCGCGGGCGTTTTTCCATTCCCGAACAGGGACTTGCGCGCGCCCGGGGGCCGCCTCGCAGGGCGGCCGATCAGCTGCCGAAGAAGGTCTGCATCGAGACCCGGTTCGGGCGCTCGATCGCGCCGCGCTCGGTGACGATGGCGTCGATCAGCTCGGAGGGCGTGACGTCGAACACCGGGTTCCAGGCGCTGATGCCGTCGGCCACGGTGCGCACGCCGCCGACGCCGAACAACTCGCCCGGATCGCGCTCCTCGATCTCGATCTTGCTGCCGCTGGCGGTCGCCATGTCGACCGTCGACGACGGCGCGACGACCATGAATTTCACGCCGTGGTAGCGGGCGGCGATGGCGAGCTGGTAGGTGCCGATCTTGTTCGCGGTGTCGCCATTGGCGCAGATGCGGTCGGCGCCGACGACCACCCACTGCACCTGCCCGGTCTTCATCAGGTGCGAGGCGGCGGCGTCGGCGATCAGGGTGGCGTCGATGCCGTCCTGCTGCAGCTCCCACACCGTCAGGCGCGCGCCCTGCAGCCATGGCCGGGTTTCGCCGGCGAAGACGCGCTCGATGCGCCCCTGGGCGACACCGGCGCGGATCACGCCCAGCGCGGTGCCGAAGCCGGCGGTCGCCAGCGAACCGGTGTTGCAGTGAGTGAGAACGCCGCTGCCGCGGGCGATGAGCTGGGCGCCGAGGCCGCCCATCTTGCGGTTGGCAGCGAGATCCTCGCTGGCGATGGCCTGCGCCTCGCGGAACAGCGCCGAGCGCCAGTCGTCGCCACCCACCGTCAGCGAGCGGCGCATGCGCTGCAAGGCCCATGCGAGGTTGACCGCGGTCGGGCGCGCGGCGTTGAGCTGCTGCATCACCGGTTCCAGCCGGGTCGCGGCCTCGGCAGCCGTGATCACGCCGGGGTCGGCAGCATCGAGTTCGCGGGCGGCGAGCACCACGCCCCAGGCCGCGGCGATGCCGATCGCCGGCGCGCCGCGGACGATCAGCGAATGGATAGCAATGGCGACCGCCGCGCTGCTGCGGCAGGCCGTGTATTCGACGACGAACGGCAGCTTGCGCTGGTCGAGCAGTTCGAGGGCGTCGCCCGTCCACCGGATGGGACGGATTCGGTCGTAGCGACCGTAGTCGATGGCTTTTGTCATCCAGTCATTTTAACGGTGCCGAATGCACGAAGACCCGATCGATGACCGGGTCTTCGGATAGATGGAACAGAATTCCGGATTCAAGGCGTCACTTGGCCCGGCTCGTCAGCGGCGTTTTCCTGGCGCTGACGCAGGCGCGGATGGTCGCGCGGTGCTTCGGCCGGTGCGGATTCGACCGGTCGCGGCGCCTGCGCAGCCGCACCGCCCGGCGGTTCCACCCGTGCAACTTCGACGGGCCGTGCCGGCTGCGCCTCACGGATCGGCATGCGCGGCGCAGGTTGCTCGGGGCGCGGCCGTTCGATCTCGCGCTGCGGAGCTTCGTTGACGGCGGGACGTTCGGAACGGCGTTCTTCCTGCGCCACCTGCCCTGGCTGGCCGATGCCCACGCCCGGCGGAAGCGGACGCGACTGCGGCGCGGGGTTCACGAACACGCCCGGCGGCGGGCCCGGGGGCGGCGGCGGCTGCCAACCACCGTTGCCGCGACCATTGCGCTCCACGACGAATTCACCGCGGCAACCGCCGGTCACCCATACGCCGTTGCCGCTGCGGCCCCAGGTCCGGCCTTCGATGCACGGAGTGTCCGACAACTGACGCAGCAGGCGGATCTCACCACGTCGGCCGGAACCCAGACTGCAGGTATGGCTGTGCTTGTCGCGGGACTCGCAGCGGACGAGATCGTTGCCACCGTGGTTGCCGTAGCCGCCATTGCCGTAGTAACCGCCGTTGCCGTAATTGCCGTAGCCGCTCTGGAACAGCGCGCGGCAACCGCCGCTGACCCAGACGCCGCGCGAATCGCTGCCCCAGGTCCGGCCGCGCACGCAGGGCGTGTTCGACAACTGGCGGACGAAACGCGCGTTGCCGTAACTGTTGCAGCGCGTGGTGCGGCTGTCGCGCGATTCGCAGCGGAACAGGCCGTCGTTGCTGCCGTATCCGTCATCGTCGCCGTAGTAGCCGCCGCCGTTATAACCGCTGTCGTAATAGCTGCCGTTGCCGTAACCGGAGACATCGAATTCGCCGCGGCAACCACCCGTCACCCACAGGCCTTGATAGTCGGTGCCCCAGGTGCGGCCGCGGATGCAGGCGCTGTCGGAAAGCTGCCGCACCAGTTGCGCATCGCCGCCGGAGGTGCCGCAGCGGGTCATGCGACCGTCGCGGGATTCACAGCGCACCACGTTGCCGTAGCTGTTGCCGTTGTAACCGTAGTTGCTCCACTGCGCCTGCGCCGGCAGGGCGCCCAGCCCGGCGAGCAGCACGGAGGAGACCAGAACGAAAGCATTGCGCATGGCGTCATCCCCTTGATGAGTGGCCCCACTGTAACTTTGCCGCATGAATGGGCGGTCAATTTTTCCGGGAAGTTCCACGCGGAAACGCCGAATGTTCAGGTAAACGGTTTCACGAGCGGAAGAAGTCGAACGCGACCGCGTCGGCGATCCGGTCCGTGCCGAGCAGCGCCATCAGCAGGCGCTCGATGCCCAGCGCGACGCCCGCGCAATCGGGTAGTCCGGAGGCCATTGCCGCGAGCAGCCGTTCGTCCACCGGCGGGCAGACTGCGCCGCGTTCGCGGCGGACCGCCCGGTCGCGTTCGAAGCGGACCCGTTGCTCGGCGGCATCGGTGAGTTCGTGATACCCGTTCGCAAGTTCGAGCGGCCCGAGGTACAGCTCGAAGCGCTCGGCGACCGGCGGATCGCCGCCCTCGCCCACCCGCAGTTTCGCCAGCGCGCACTGCGACGCCGGCCAGTCGAGCACGACCAGCAACGCGTCGGCGGCGAACGTCGGCTGCAGACGATGCGTCATCAGCAGGTCGAGCCAATCGTCGCGGGTCAAGCCTTCCGGATCGATGCGCACGTCGCCGAGTGCGGCCTGCAACTCGTGCTCCGTCGCGAAGAACGGGTCGAGCCCGAGCCGGTCGCGGTACAGATCGCGGAACGTGGTGATCGTCGCCGCGGCATCGCGGCCGACCAGCGCCAGCGCCGCGCGCACCAGCGCCACGGTCTCGTCGACCAGGCGCAGGTGGTCCCAGCCGACGCGGTACCACTCCAGCATCGTGAATTCGGGATTGTGGCGGCCGCCCGCCTCGCCGTCGCGGAACACGCGGCCGAGTTCGTAGCAGTCGCCGATGCCCGCGGCAAGCAATCGCTTGAGCGGGAATTCCGGCGAGGTCCGCAGCCAGCGCGTGCGCGACCCGCCTTCGGTGCGTCCGGAGAATTCGAGCGAGAAGGAGGCGATGTTGACGTCGGTGTTGCCCGCGGCGGACAGCACCGGCGTCTCCACTTCCAGCACCCCGCGCTCGGCGAAGAACGCGCGGATCGTCGCGTACAGCCGTGCGCGCAGGCGCAGGGCCTCGAGGCCAGCGCTCGGCCGCCAGTCGTTCATGCCGCGCCGTGTTCGGCGAGGAAGGCAAGCAGCCGCGCTTCGTCCCAGATCTCGATGCCCAGTTCCTGCGCCTTGGCGAGCTTGCTGCCAGCGGCTTCGCCGGCGACGACAAGATGCGTCTTCTTCGAGACGCTGCCGGCGATCTTGGCGCCGAGCGCTTCGAGCTTCGCGCCGGCCTCGTCGCGCGACATCGCGGACAGGCCGCCGGTGAGCACGACGGTCTTGCCTTCGAGCGGGCCGGCCGGCGCGTCGTCCGATTCCGGCACGCGTGCCAGCAGCGTCGCCAGCGCCTCGCATGCCCGCGCGAGCAACTGCGCGTGCACCGGATCCTCGCGCCATGCGACCAGCGACTGCGCGGTCTCGGCCGGCAGGCCCGCGGTCACGAAAGCATGCTCGGGTGCATCGCGCACCGCCGAGATATCCGTGAACGCGGTGGCGAGCTGATCGGCGCGGATGCGGGTGATCTTGGGGATTTCGAGGTCGACGAGCAGCGTCGCCGGCGTCAGTTCGGGCCGCAACTTCGGCGACGGCGCATGCGTGTCGGCGATGCGCACGCCGCGCTCGAGCAGCGCGTCGATCACCTGCTGGTTGCCGGGCTGGTCGAAGAAATGGCCGAGCGCACGCGCGACTTCGCCGCCTATGTCGGGCACGCGCTTGAACAGCGGCCACGGCAGATGGCGGATCAATTCTAGGTCGCCGAACCAGAGCGCCAGCGCCTTCGCGGTGCTTTCGCCGACGTGCTCGATGCCGAGGGCGAACAGGAAGCGTTCGAGCGTGGTCGTGCGGCTGTGGTCGATGGCCTCGATCAGGTTCTCGGCCCACTTGGTGGCAACCTTGCCGGCCTTCACCGTCTCCGGCGTGGTGCCGTCGCGTTCGTCCACCTCGCGCTTCATGCGCAGCAGGTCGTCGAGCGTGAGCCGGTACAGGTCGGCGACCGACTGCACGAAGCCGAGATCGCACAGATCCTCGACGTAGCGATCGCCCAGGCCTTCGATGTCCATCGCACGACGCGAGGCGAAGTGGCGGATCGCTTCCTTGCGCTGCGCGGCGCAGGTGAGTTCGCCCGAACAGCGCCACACCGCCTCGCCTTCCTCGCGGACGATCTCGGAGCCGCAGACCGGGCAGGCGTCGGGCATCTGCCACGGCTGCGCATCGGGCTTGCGGTGTTCGGGCACGACGCGGACGATCTCGGGGATCACGTCGCCGGCGCGACGCACGATCACGGTGTCGCCGATACGCACGTCGAGACGCGCGATCTGGTCGGCGTTGTGCAGGGTCGCGTTGGTCACGACGACGCCGGCGACCTGCACCGGCTTCAGCCGCGCGACCGGCGTGGCGGCGCCGGTACGGCCGATCTGGATCTCGATCGCCTCCAGCTCGGTCGACTGCTCCTGCGCCGGGAACTTGTGCGCGATCGCCCAGCGCGGCGCGCGCGAGACGAAGCCCATCTCGCGCTGCCCGGCGTAGTCGTCGAGCTTGTAGACCACACCGTCGATGTCGAACGGCAGGCGGTCGCGCTTCTCGCCCATGCGGCGGTAGTAGCCGAGCAGGCCTTCGGTACCGGTGACGACGTCGCTTTCGGCGCTGACGGGGAACCCCCATTCGCGCAGGCGCTGCAGCGTCGCCGAATGCGTCGCGGGCAACTGCACGCCTTCGACCACGCCCACGGCGTAGGCGTAGAACGCGAGCGGCCGCTGCGCGGTGATGCGCGGGTCCAACTGGCGCAACGAACCGGCGGCGCCGTTGCGCGGATTGGCCAGCACCTTGCCGCCCTCCTTCAGCGCCTTCTCGTTGTAGGCACGGAATGCGGCCAGCGGCATGTAGACCTCGCCGCGCACTTCCAGCACGTCAGGCGCGTCGTCGCCGCGCAGGTGCAGCGGGACGGCCTTCACCGTGCGCAGGTTGGCGGTGACGTCCTCGCCGGTGCTGCCATCGCCACGGGTGGCGCCGCGCACGAACGCGCCGCGCTCGTAGCGCAGGCTGATCGCGAGGCCGTCGAGCTTCGGTTCGACCGAGAACACGGGATGCTCGCGATCGAGGCGTTCCTCGATGCGACGCACGAAGTCGGCGACTTCCTCATCGGTGAACGCATTGCCGAGCGACAGCATCTGGATTTCGTGCCGCACTTCCGCGAACGCCGACGACGGCGCGTTGCCAACGCGCTGCGTCGGCGAGGTGGCGTCGGCGCATTCCGGATGCGCGGCTTCCAGCGCCTGCAGCTCGCGCATCAGCCGGTCGTACTCGGCGTCGGGAATCGACGGATCGTCGAGCACGTAGTAGCGGTGGTTCGCGTCCTCGATGCGGCGGCGGAGGTCGGCGATGCGGTGGGCGGCGTCGGTCATCGTGCGCTCTCGTGGTCCGGGCGGCGGGCGGAACCGGAGGATCGTCTCATGCCGCCGTCGCAGGCGACGCGACGGTGCGGCGAAGCGGATTGGTAGAGCGGCCTTCGGGTCGCTGATCCACGGCAGCAGTTGTAGCGGCCGGGTGTTCAACAGCCGGATGGCTGGTCAGGCCGCTCTACCGAGAAGGAACTACCAGCGGGTGTTCTTCGAGATCGGCGGCGCTTCGTGCTGGCGATCGTAGGCGCGCAGCTCGTCGCGCAGGTGCGCGATGCGCTGGCGGCCAATCGCGTTGCGCGACTCGTCCAGCACCACGCCGTCCAGCAGCTCGGCCATGCGCTGCGCGGTCGGCAGCATCTTTTCCCAGGCGTCGAGCGCGGGGATCGGCGCCGGCAGCGTCAGGAAGAACGCGATCGCCGGCGTTTCCAGCGACTGGATCTCGGCCATCTCGAAACTGCCGGGCTTCTTGATGTTGGCGACGCTGAAGATCGGGCCGCCGTCGGCGCGACCATCAGCGAGGCGGTGGAACACGTTCATGTAGCCGTAGCTCAGGCCGGCCTTCTCGGCGGCGACCACGATGTCCGGCCCGCGCAGCACCTGGCCGGCGCGCGCGGCGACGTACAGGGTCACGATCTTGTCGAACTCCTCGCGGTCGCGCTTGCCGACCTCGGGGCCCGACGGCGGCGGCGCGGTCGGTTCCGGCGGCAGTTCGTCACGCAGCACCGGGCCGCCGAGATCGATCGACTGCGGCGGCGCGCCGGCGTCGAGCCGCGGCTCGCTGCGGCCGCCGCGCTCGTCGCGCACCTTGCGGCCCTGCCCCGGCTTGCGCGGGCGGCCGAACACGTAGATCGCGCCCATCAGCAGCAGACCGGCGACGACGATTCCAATTCGCAGCATCCAGATGTCGGACATCGGTGGGGACCTCGCGGAAGAACGTTAGGCGGCACCGGCCAGGCGCGCGGCTTCGGCCAGATCGACCGACACCAGGCGGCTGACGCCGGGCTCGCGCATGGTGACGCCGCTGAGCTGGTGCGCCGCCTCCATGGTGGATTTGTTGTGGGTGACGAACAGGAACTGCACCTGCTGGCTCATCTCGCTGACCATCGCCGTGAAGCGGCCGACGTTGGCCTCGTCCAGCGGCGCGTCCACCTCGTCGAGCAGGCAGAACGGCGCGGGATTGAGCCGGAAGATCGCGAACACCAGCGCGACCGCGGTCATCGCCTTCTCGCCGCCGGACAGCAGCGAGATGTTCGACACGCGCTTGCCGGGCGGGCGCGCCATGATCGCGACGCCGGTGTCGAGCAGGTCCTCGCCGGTGAGTTCGAGATACGCATGGCCTCCGCCGAACAGGCGCGGATACAGCTCCTGCACGCCGGCGTTGACGCGGTCGAAGGTGTCCTTGAAGCGGCCGCGGGTCTCGCGGTCGATCTTGCGGATCGCGTCTTCCAGCGTTTCCAGCGCGGTGGTGAGGTCGGCGTCCTGCGCGTCGAGGTATTCCTTGCGCTGCGCGGCCTCCGCGTGCTCCTGGATCGCGGCGAGGTTGACCGGCTCCAGCCGGCGCAGCTTCGCGTCGAAGTCGGTGACGATCTTCTCCCACGCGGAGGGATCGGCGTCCTCGGCCAGCGTGTTCAGCACGTCCTCGACCACGAAACCGGCGGACGTCACCGCCTCGGCGAGCTGGTCGGCCTTGAGCGACAGCGCCTGCTGGTCCAGCCGGCGCTGCGCGATCTTCTCGCGCTGGGCCAACGACTGCTCGTCGCGCTGGTGGCGGGTCTGCTCGAAGCCGCGCAGGTCGTTGTCGATGCCGTCGAGCGCGGCGCGCGCGGCGGCGAGGTTCTTCTCGGCGATGACGCGCTGCTCCAGCGCGACCTGGCGCTGCTGGTCGAGTTCGACCACCGGGGCGTCGCCTTCGGACAGCTGCGAGGCCAGTTCGGTGAGGCGGCTGTCGAGCTGCCCGCGCTGGCCGCCCATGCGATCCAGCGCCTGCGCCAGCGCGACGATCTGCGCGCGCTGCGATTCGAGATTCAGCGCCAGCGCGTGCGCGGCGTCGCGCGACTCGCGCGCGGCCTGGCGCGCGGCGTCGCGGGCGTCGGCAAGCGTGCGGCGCTCGGCTTCGAGCTGCTGGCGCGCGCCTTCGAGTTCGCCCATGCGCTCGACCGCTTCCTCCAGCCGCGAACGCGCGTCCTTCGCCTGCTGCGCGGCGGTGTCGATCGCCTCGATCAGCTGGCCGAGCTCGACGTCGATCTTGGCGATGCGGTTGCGCGCGCTGTCCAGCCGGCCCTGCTGGCTCTGCAACTGGCCGGCGAGTTCGGACACGTTGCGGTGCGCCATGTACAGCGTGCGCTGGGCGTCCTCGCGCTGCTGCTCGGCGGCGAGCATGCGGTCGCGGAACGACGCGATCGTCTGGTCGAGCGCGGCCTCGCGCTGCTGCAGGGTGTCGATGGCGGCACGCAGATCCTGGATCTCGCGCTCGCGCAGAAGCGCGCCCTGCTTGGCGGCGCCGGAGCGGCTGACGCGCACCCAACCCTCGCCGAGGCGTTCGCCGCTGCGGGTGATGACCGACTCGCCCTCGCCCAGCCGCGCCTGCAGCGCGCGCGCGTCGGCCAGCGTCTCGGCCACGTGCAGCTTCGCCAGCAGGCGACGGATCGCCAGCGGGCCTTCGACCTTCGCCGCCAGCGAGGTCGGCGCGAACGCGGCGTCGCCGTCCGCGGACGCGACCAGCGCGAGGCGACCTTCGCCGAGGTCCGACAGCGCTTCGACCAGCGTCTCCGGCGATTCGATCAGCACGCCTTCGATCAACTGGCCCAGCGCGCTTTCGACCGCGAATTCCCAGCCCGATTCCACGCGCAGCGCTTCGCCGACGCGGGTCGCCGAATCCAGCCCGCGCGCCTTCAGCCAGGTCATGGCGGCGCCCTGCTCCTGGCCCAGCGCGGCGTTCTGCAGCGCTTCGAGCGAGGACAGCCGGCCGCGCGCGGTCTGCGTCTGCTTGCGCACGTCGGCCAGTTCGGCCTGCGCGTTGCGCACCTGGTCCTGCAGGTCGACGACGGCCTGCTTGCGCGCGTCGAGGTCGAGATTGAGCCCGTCGAGCGCGGCCTTGCGCTCCTCGTGCTGCAGTTCGATGCCGGCGAACGCCTCGGCCAGCGCATCGAGATCCAGCGCGGTGCGTTCGCCGGTCAGCTGTTCGCGCCGGCGTTCGGCGTCCAGCGACTGGCGGTCGAGGTAGTCGACGCGGGTGCGTTCGACCTCGGCGGCGCGCGAGGCCTCGGCCTGGGCGCGGCTGAGCTGGTCCCAGCGCTGCTGCCAGTCGGCGAGCTTCGCCTCGGCGTCGTGCAGCGCCTGCTGGCGGTCGGCGTCGGCGTCCTTCAGCGCTTCGAGGCGCGGCTCGGCATCGTCGATGGCGGTGCGCAGGGTATCCAGCCGCTGCTGGTCGTGTTCGATGTGCAGGCCGATCTCCGACAGCGCCTGCTGCGCCTCGTCGCGGGCGCGCTGCAGGCGCTGCGACAGTTCCTTCTGGTGCGCAATCTGCTGCTCCAGCCGGGCCAGCGTGCCACTCACTTCGTAGCCTTCGGCCTGCGCCTTGCTCAGCGCCTCGGCGGCGGCCTCGCGGCTGGCGCGGCTTTCCTCGATGCGGCGCTCGGCCTCGCGCTGGTCGGCGATGATCTGCTGCAACCGCGTCTCTTCCTGCGACAGCTTCTCGCGCAGGCCGCGCAGGCGGTTGTCGAGCACGCGGAATTCCAGCGCCTTCCACTCCGCATCCTTGATCCGGCGATCGGCCTGGATGGCCTGGTACTGCTCGGCCTGGCGCGCCTGGCGGGCGAGGTGCTGGAGCTGCTTGCCGACTTCCTCGCGCAGGTCGTTGAGGCGGTCGAGGTTCTCGCGGGTGTGGCGGATGCGGGTCTCGGTCTCCTTGCGGCGCTCCTTGTACTTGGAGATGCCGGCGGCCTCTTCGAGGTAGACGCGCAGTTCCTCGGGCTTGGCTTCGATGACCTGCGAGATCATGCCCTGCTCGATGATCGAGTAGCTGCGCGGGCCCAGGCCGGTGCCGAGGAAGAGGTCGGTGATGTCGCGGCGGCGGCACTTGGTGCCGTTGAGGTAGTAGTTGCTCTGGCCGTCGCGGCTGACGGTGCGCTTGACCGAGATTTCGTTGAATGCGGCGTATTCGCCGGTGATGGTGTGGTCGGCGTTGTCGAAGATCAGCTCGACCGCGGCCTGCGACACCGGCTTGCGCGCCGAGCTGCCGGAGAAGATCACGTCCGTCAGCGAATCGCCGCGCAGGCGGCTGGCCGCGCTCTCGCCCATCACCCAGCGGATGGCGTCGATGATGTTCGACTTGCCGCAGCCGTTCGGCCCCACGACGCCCGTCATGTTGGTCGGCAGGTGCAGCGTGGTCGGGTCGACGAAGGACTTGAAGCCGGAAAGCTTGATCGTGGAAAGACGCATGCGCTGACGGAAACTCCACCGGCCCGACCGGACGGACCGGCGCTGGCGCAGCTAGGGATTCGGTTGAGGAACAAGCGCCAAGCGATTGATTTCGCTGGCGACGAGGCGACACAAGTGCCGCATCGTCACCGCAGTATATAGAACGCTGCGACGCGGGAAACTCACCCCGCCGCCGACAGCCTCGTCCCGGTCGCGGCGTCGAACACGTGCAGCCGGCCCGGGGCCGTGCGCAGACCGACTGTGCCGCCCGGCGCCACCGGCAGCTCCGGCGAGAACCGCGCCACCAGCGGCTGCGCGCCGAAGCGCAGGTAGGCGAAGGTCTCGCTGCCGACGGGCTCGACCACTTCGACCTCGGCCTCCAGCTGGGCGGTCTCGCCCGGGCCGCAGGGCAGCAGGTGCTCGGGACGCACGCCGACGTCGACGTCGTGCCCGGACCAGGCCGGCTCCGCCGCCAGCCCCGGCAGCGGCACGGCCCGGCCGTCGGCCAGGGTCAGCAGCGCCCCGCCCTCGCCCGACGCCAGCCGGCCGCGCAGCAGGTTCATCGCCGGGCTGCCAAGGAAGGTCGCGACGAACACGTTCGCCGGCGCGTGGTACAGCGCCATCGGGGTGTCGATCTGCTGCACCTCGCCATCCCGCATCACCACGATGCGCTGGCCGAGGGTCATGGCTTCGACCTGGTCATGGGTGACGTACACCATCGTCGCGCCGAGGCTGCGATGCAGCCGCGCGATCTCGGTGCGCATCGACGCGCGCAGCTTGGCGTCGAGGTTGGACAGCGGTTCGTCCAGCAGGAAGACCTTCGGCTGGCGCACCAGCGCGCGGCCCAATGCCACGCGCTGGCGCTGGCCGCCGGACAGCGCGGCGGGCTTGCGCTGCAGCAGCGGGCGAAGTTCCAGCCGGTCCGCGGCGGCCTCGATCCGCGCGGCGATCTCGGCCTTCGGCATGCCGCGCAGCGTGAGACCGAACGCCAGGTTCTCGGCCACGGTCATGTGCGGGTACAGCGCGTAGCTCTGGAACACCATCGCGATGTCGCGATCCTTCGGCGCGACATCGTTGACCACGCGATCGTCGATCCGCAGCGTGCCGCCGCTGATCGCCTCCAGCCCCGCGATCATCCGCAGCAGCGTGGACTTGCCGCAGCCCGAGGGCCCGACCAGCACCAGCAGTTCGCCGTCGGCGACCTCGAACCCGGCGCCATGCACGGCGACGTGGCCATCCGGGTAGACCTTGCGGAGTCCATCGAGCGTGACCGTCGCCATCGGCAATCCTCATCGGGGAGCGGGACCGGTGCGGTCGCGGGCGGCATGCGCACGGACCGACGGGCCTGTGATAATCTGATGTAACCGTTTACATGATGCCATCGCGGCCGGCACCGAGGAACCCCGGGCATCGGCGGCGACACCCTTTCCAGACGCCACCCCTCCCCCTCCACGGGACGGCGCACCCCGACGCGGCCCATGCCCGTCGGGGCTTTTTTTTGCCGGCAGGCAGGTCGCGACGGTTCAACGCAGCGACACCCGCACCCGACGCGAACCGGGCGGGATGCGCAGCGCGCCGTCCTGCCAGGTCGCGGCGCGGCCGTCGATCGTGGTCCGCCCCGGCTTCACGTCGGCCAGCGGCCACGGCAGCACGGCACCGCCGGACGGCAGGCGCGTGTCGGCGGACAGCGTCAGTTCCAGCGCGTCGGGCGTGCGTCGCAGCGTGTAGCCCAGGGCGCCCTGCGGCGTGCGCAGACCGTCGATGGCGATGCCCGCGCCGTCCAGCCAGCGCGCGGGAATGCCGGCGGCCAGCACCAGCGCGTCGTCGTCCTCGCGACCGTAAGCGAACAGGTCAAGCGCCGAACGCACGAAATCCGAGGCCACCCACGCATGCGGCAGGTCGCCGAGGAAGAACGGCTTGCGCGGCGTGCGCGACACGACCTCGCCCCACTGGTTCCACGCCTGCGGCGCGCGGTCGGCGAAGAAGAAACGGACCGCCTCCCACGCGCGATCCCGCCAGCCCAGGCGCACGAACGCACCGACGTTGCGCCACTCGTAGGGCGTGTAGTCCTTCCAGTCGCGCTGGCCATCGCGGCGCTGCGCGAACTCGCGCCAGTAGCGCTCGAACGTGCCGTGCAGCAGGCCCTGCGGCAGCCGTGCCTGCTCGCCGCCGGGCGCCAGCCCGATGGTAGTCGAGGTCGGATCGAAGTCGCCCAGCTCCGCGGCACCGGGCAGATACGCGATGCCGTGCTTCGCCGTCGCCGCACGCAGCGACGCGTGGAGATCGCCGGCGAAACGGTCGCGCGCGGCGGTCATGCGCGCGACGTCGGCGGTCTCGCCCAACCGCTGCGCGATCCAGACCGCATCCTTGTAACCGCGCAGCGCCCAGAAGTCGTCCCAGTACGAATGCATCGGCTTCGCCGAATAGCCTTCGTGGCTGATCGACACCGGCATCAGCCCGTAGAACGCCGGGTCGCGGGCGCGGTTCTCTTCGGTGCGCTCGCTGGCGCTCAGCGTTTCCATGTAGTCGAACGCGGCGCGCACGTGCGGCCACATCCGGCGCAGGAACGCGTCGTCGCCGGTGTAGCGCGCGTATTCGGCGATCGCGAAGATCAGCTCGCCGTGGCTGTCGTTTTCCGGCACCGGATCGCTGCCGCGATCGTCAACGCAGCATGGCACCTTGCCGTTGTCGAACTGGTACGGCGCATACCATTCGAGATAGTCGCGGACCGCATCGGGCCGGCCCATGCGCAGCAGCGCTTCGGAAATCATCGCGCCGTCGCGGATCCAGCTGCGCGCATACGAGCGCGTGCCCGGCTGCAGGCGCGGCCCCACGCGCGAGATCAGCTGATGCGCCAGCGCGGTGCGCAGGGTGTCGACCAGCGGCTGCCCTTCCGCCGGCACGGTGAAACGCACCGCGCCGAGTTTCGCCCGCCACGCATCGGCGACAATGCGCTGGCGCTGTTCGGCGCTGCAGGGATTGCCCTCGCAGAACGGCGCACCGCCGAGCGGCACGATCACGCTGACCTCGCGTGATTCGCCCGGGGCGAGGCGCCAGCGATACAGCAGCGCACCGGACGCGAGCCCGGTGGCGTCCTCGACGCGATGCGTCGCGGGCCATTCGCCGCTCGCGAGATGCACGCTCGCCATGCCGGCATCGAACGCGGTCGCGAACGCGGCGTCGGGTGCACGCCCCGGGTAGACACGCGACTTGCCGTCGACCTGCACGACACCGTCCTCGCCGATTTCCAGCGACGCGATGCGGCTCACGCCGCCCGTGGTGTTGAGGAACTGGCCGGGCGGATTCACCTGGAACGGCTGCATCGCCAATGCGAGCGTGTAGTCGTGCGGCGTCGACGACGGATTCGACAGCATGTAGCGAGCCACGATCTGCGTGCGTTCGCCCGTCGTGTCGCGATCGACGAACGCGGTCGTGCGCAGCGATGTGGTGTCGTGCGTCCAGTCGACGCTCGGGATCGGCAGGAAGCCGTCCTGCAGCGACTGCGCGGTCGCGACATCGGCCCAGTCCAGCAGCGTGTCGTCGACGCGCACGAATGGTTCGAGGCTGAACCCGCCCTTCGCGACCTCGATCGCGCCATCCTCGCCAATCAGACCCTGCTCGCGGCCGCCGTCGACACCGAGGATCGTCCAGTACGGTTGCTCACCACTGAACCCGCGCGGGAAACGGCCGCGCGGCTGGTCCTGCGCGACCGCGGCGACGAATGCATTCGGCGTGGCCGCGAAGGCCAGCGGCTCGACCATCGCCTGCACCAGCTCCGCGGCGTTGTCGCGGCTTTCGATCGCGACGTAGCGCGCTTCGGATTCGGGCGTCGCGATCCAGTCGCGGCCGCCGTCGCTGCCGGACACCGTGCGCAGCGTGCGCCAGTCGCGACCGTCGTCGGACGCCAGCACGGCGTAGTCGGCGGGACGATCCTTCCAGTCCAGACGCAGCCCGCCGAATTCCGTCGACTGGCCGAGATCGAGGATGAGGCGCTGCACGCCCTTGCCGCCGATCCACGCCGTCGCGGGATCACCGTCGATCGTCTTCGCGGCATCGCGACCATGCGCGCTGGCCTGCGCAGCGACGATGTGCGGTGCCGCCACGTCCGCCGGCAGCGTGGTGAAACGCAGGTCGTCGAAGCAGACCGTGCCCTTGCCGCCGGCGCTGTTGTTGAGCGTGAATTCGAGCTTGGCGCTCGCGCGCAGTTGCTGATCGCTGCCGGGGCCCCAGGCCTTGCCGATCATGCGGCGCTTGTAGCGCACCGCAGTCCAGTCGTGCGGGAATGCGTACTTCGGCCGGTTGACCCACCACACGTTGTCGCCGCTGGTGTCGATCAGCTTGAACTGGAGGTCGTTGGCCGGCGAATCGCCGCGCAGGCGCAGGTCGAAACGGTAGTTGTCGGGGTAGTCCATCGGCAGGTCGCGCTGCATGCCGACGTAGCCGGAGACGCCGTTGAAGTCGTAGTCGAGGCAGAGCGCGCCGGCATCGGCACGAATGCTGCCGGTGACCTGGGTGGAGGCGATGACGCGCCAGGGAGCGGGGTTGGAGAAATCGTCGAGGAGTTTGCTGCTGTCGGCGCCGTGGGCGGCCGGCGGTGAAAGGAGCAGCAGCGACGACAATGCAAGGGAGAAGAATTTCATTTGAATCGAGTGCCGGGCTGAAGAAGTGTGCGATGCCGTCCGTGGCGCAACGTGGCGGGCTGCGGATCGCCCGGCCCGTGCATCCATGCACGGGCGTTCGCGGCCACGCGCGGCAGTGCCGCGCAAGCGTGGCCGCTCACCCTTTCACGCTCCCGAGGAGGAGGCCCTGGATGTAGTAGCGCTGGAGGGCGAGGAACAGCAGCAGCACGGGGGTCACGGTCAGCACCGCGCCGGCCATCATCATCTCGACGTCCTGGATGTGCTCGCGCGACAGCGAGGCGAGCGCGACCGGCAGCGTCTGGTGGGTCTGGTCGGTGAGCACGATCAACGGCCACATGAAGTCGTTCCAGCTGCCCATGAAGGTGAAGATCGCCAGCGTCACCAGCACCGGCTTGAGCATCGGCAGCACGATGCGGAAGAAGATCCGCCATTCGCCGGCGCCGTCGATGCGCGCGGCTTCCATCAGTTCGTCCGGGATCGAGCGCGCGTACTGGCGCACGAGGAAGATGCCGAAGATCGACGCCAGGCCCGGGATCACCACGCCGGCGTAACTGTTCACCAGCCCCATTTCCTTCAGCATCAGGAACAGCGGCAGCATCGTCACCTGCGACGGGATCACCAGCGCCGCCAGCAGCGCCTTGAAGATGCGCTCGCGGCCGGCGAAGCGCAGCTTGGCGAAGGCGTAGCCGGCCATCGCGTTGATCATCAGCGACAGCAGGGTGATCGCCGAGGACACCAGCACGCTGTTGAGGAAATAGCCGCCCATGCCGATGCGCAGGAACAGCGCGCGATAGTTGTCGAGCGTCGGCACGTCGGGCAGCAGCGGCGGCGGGAAGCGGCTGGCGCCGCCGGCCGGCATGAACGACACCGACAGCATCCACAGCAGCGGCGCAAGACTGAGCAGCGTCAGCACGATGAGCGCGGCATGCACCAGCAGCGCATGCCCACGCGAATCGCCGACGGTGCGGACGGCGCTCATGCCAGCCCCCGGCGGCGCCCGAGCCGCAGCATCAGCGTGGTCACCGCGAAGATGATGAGGAACAGCAGGAACGCGACCGCGGACGCACGGCCGAGGTTCCACCAGCGGAACCCTTCCTCGAACATGAAGTACAGCACGCTGACCGTGCTCTGCAACGGATCGCCGCGGGTCATCACGTAGGGTTCGGCGAACATCTGGAAATAGCCGGCGACGGTGATCACGCCGACCACCATCAGCACCGGACCGAGCATCGGCAACGTGATGTGCAGGAACTGCCGCCAGCGGCTCGCGCCGTCGATGCGCGCGGCCTCGTACAGATCCTGCGGGATGGCCTGCAGGCCGGCGAGGAAGATCACCATGTTGTAGCCGAAGTTCTTCCACACCGCGAGCAGGATGATCGTCGGCATCGCCCAGTGCGGATCGCCCAGCCAGTCGACCGGCGCGATGCCGAGATGCCCCAGCCCCCAGTTCACGAGGCCGTAGCTGGTGTGGAAGAGATAGCGCCAGATCACCGCCACCGCGACCAGCGTGGTCACCACCGGTGCGAACAGCGCGGTGCGGAAAAACGCGCGGAAGCGGGTGACCGGCGCATGCAGCAGCAGCGCGGCGCCGAGCGAAGTGCCGATCGACAGCGGCACGCCGACCAGCACGAAGTAGAAGGTGTTGCCCAGCGACTTCCAGAACAACGGCGTCTGCAGCAGGTCGACGTAGTTGTGCAGGCCGACGAAACGGAGGTTGTCCCAGTCGGCGAGCGCGTAGAGATCGAAATCGCTGAGGCTGAGCAGCAGCGCCGCCAGCACCGGCAACCCGAAGAACACCCCGAGCACGATCAGCGCCGGCGCCACGAACGTCCACGCGGCGAGCCGCGCGTTCACGGGGCCGCTCCCGACGTCGCTGCACGTCGTGCTTCGACCCAGCGACGCTTCTCGAGCAGGCCGTTCACGGTCGCGTCGAGCTCGCGCACGGCCGTGTCCGCGGGCTCGCCGCCACGCACCACACGTTCGCTCGCGAGTCGCATCTCCTGCACGATGCGCTCCCACTCCAGCACCTTCGGCGTCGGCTTCACGCGTTCGAGCTGGTCGCGGAACGCCGCCGCGTACGGGTCCGCGCGCAGCGTCGCGTCGTCCCACGTGCTGCGCCGCGGCGGCAGGTCGCCGATCTCCGCGTGGAAGCGCCGTTGCACGTCGGGCCGCGACAGGTATTCGATGAACGCCCAGGCTTCAGCCTTGCGCGGCGAATGCCGCGACACGACGAGACTGGTGCCGCCGGCGATGCCGGCGCCGGGGCCGTCCGGCCCGGGCAGCACCGCGGTGCCCCAGGCATCCTTCAGCGCCGGCGGTGCGCGCAGGCGGAATTCGCGGATGTTCCAGGGCCCGGAAACGTAGAACACGAACAGTCCGTTGAAGAATTCGTCCCAGACGTTGGAGATCTGCGTCTCCGACATCGGCGGCGCCCAGCCCTTGCGGAACATGCCGTCGTAGAACGCCAGCGAACGCCGGAAGCCGGGGCTGTCGAAGTTGCTGCGGCTGCCGCGCAGCAGCGGATCGTCCTGCTGCAGCGAGAACGACAGCAATTGCTCGAATTCGTTGAGCGGTAGCAGGATGGCGTAGCGGTCGCGGCCGCGCAGGCGCTTGATCGCCGCCATCTGCGTCTCCCACTCCGCCCACGTGCGCGGCGGCGCGGTGAAACCGGCCTGCGCCAGCAGGTCCTTGCGATAGAAGATCAGCCGCGTGTCGACGTACCACGGAATGCCGTACAGCCCGCCGTCGACGACGTTGGTGTCCCAGATGCCGGGGAAGTAGTCGGACGCCGTCAGCGCCTTCGAGCGATCGACGTACGGCTGCAGCGGTTCCAGCGCGTGCAGCTCGGCGAACTCCGGCATCCACGTGTTGCCGAGCTGGAACACGTCCGGCAGCGCGTCCGCGGCGTAGGCGGTCAGCAGCTTCTCGTGCGCGGCGGTCCACGCCACCTGCTGGATCTCGACGTGCACGCCGGGATGCTCGCGTTCGAACTCGGGGATCAGCGCGCCCACGACCTCGGCCTCGCGGCCCATCGCCCAGAAATGCAGCACGGTGCGATCGTCGCGGCGACTGCATCCTGCCGCGACGAGCAGGGTGCAGAGCGCCATCAGGCAGGCGATCGCGTGCGGACGCATGCCCTGCCCTAGCGCGACGTCGGTGCGGGGGCCGGCGTCTCCAGCCAGCCGCCGGTGAAACCGGCGCGTTCGAGCCCGCGACGGATGTAGGGATTGCGCTTCATCGTGTTCCAGATCAGGGCGTCGCGATGGTTGGCGATGCCGCCCAGCAGCGAACCCTGGTCGATGCCGATGTGATCGGCGGCGAACCAGCCCTTGCCCGGCACGACCCGCCCGGTCACGACCGGAACGTCGTAGTCGAAGCTGGGATTGAAGGAATCCACGAACCCGTAGCGTCCGTACAGATCCGCGCCGTAGCGGTCGTGCATGGCCTGCGCCACCGGCACGACGATCTCGGGCGCGAACGGCAGCGACGACAGCGCCGCGGCCGGCGCCAGCGTGCCGTCGTCGAAGGCATCGGCCAGCCCCGCGCCGCGCGCGCTGTAGCCGCGGAATTCGCGCTCCTGGCCGCGATACGTCTGCCGCGTGTTCTGCGGCCCGTCGCAGGCGGTCAGCCCCCAGATCGCACCGTCGTAATCCTTCCAGCCCATCGGATTGGCGATCGCGTACGCGCGCTGCGCCAGCGTCGCGCGCCGGCTGTTCTCGAAATAATCGAGATCGTGCGCGCGCATCCAGTCATCGCGGATGCCGCGGAAATCGATCCAGACATGGCTGAACTGGTGTCCGAACAACGGCCCGAAGCTCAGGTGCGTCTGGCCTTGGAACGTGCCCCAGGAACGCGGGTAATCCGCGGTCCACGCCTGCCAGGCCTCCGGCGCCACCGGGTGCGTCGGCGAGCCGAGCGCGAGCACGTAGACCAGCATGGCTTCGTTGTAGCCGCGCCAATCGTGATCGATGAACCCCTTCTCCGGCGTCCAGCCCATGGAGATCGCCGGCGGCCGCGGCTGCATCCAGTCCCATTCGACGCGCCGGTACAGCGTGTCGGCGAGCGTGCGGATCTCGGTTTCGACCGGATCGTCGCGGTCGTAGTAACTCTGCGCGAACAGCACGCCCATCAACAGCAGGCCGGTGTCGACGCTCGACAGCTCGACCCACGTGCCGAAGCGCCGGCCCTCGCGCATGTCGAGGAAGTGGTAGTAGAAGCCGTGGTACGACGCCTTGCCGGTCGCCTCCGGGCCCGACGGCAGGTCACGCAGGAAGCGCAGCGTCGTGCGCGTGCGCTCGGCGGCCTGTGCGCGCGTGATCCAGCCGCGCTCGGCGCCCACCGGATACGCGGTGAGCGCGTAGCCGATCGCGGCGACGCTGGCGAACGGCTTCGCGGGATAGCGATCCGGCGCGAGCCCGGTGTCCGCCGGGGTCGTTTCCCAGAAGTAGTCGAACGTCCGACGTTCGATGTCGTCGAACAGGGGCGGCAGCGGCCGCCCCCCGGAATAAGAAGACGCCGGGGCAGGAGCGGGCGCCGCCACGGGGACATGACGGCAACCCAGGGCCACGGAGAGAGAAAGGCACACTCCCAGCCCGGCGATGATGCGAAACACCTTGCGAATCAATGCGTGCTCCATCGGAATCCCGCGCCCCGCCCGGCCCGGAGGCCGGGCGGGGAATGCATCACCAGTCGAAACCGAGCGAAATCTTCAGCATGCGCGGAGGCCACACGGCGTCCAGGTTGTTGCGCTTGCCGAAATTCGGGTTGGTATCGGTCGGACCACCGCGCCACGTGTCGTAGCTGGTGTAGTTGCGCCAGTTGAAGACGTTGAACATGTCGGCGCGCGCATAGAACTTTATGCCGGCGCCGGTATCCCAGTCCTTGCGGATGGCCAGGTCGAACTGCTTGAACCCGATGGTGTCGCTCGGGGTGAAGGGATCGAAGAAGCAGTTGTCGAAACTGGTCGTGTCGTGGCAGTTCACCGCTTCCTTCGCCGTCGGACTGGCGAGGGTCAGCTTCGCGGACATGGTCACGCCACCCAGCAGGTAGATGCCGGTGCCGACGAAACGATGCTTCGGAATGCCCAGCGAACGCGTGAACGGCTGGCCCTGCTGGCCCGAGTAGTCGAACAGGTAGTGCTCGTCGTTGCTCGCCGCGTTGTTGCGGTTTTCCTTGGCGTCGCTGTAGGTGTAGGCCAGGGTGAAGCCCCACGGCGAGGCCTTCGAGTACGGCTTCTCCACCGACAGCAGCAGCGAGTTGATCTTGGTCTCGATGCCGTTGTCGGCGAGAATCAGCGTGCCGAAGCCGGGGATCGGCGAACCCCATGCCTGCCCGCCCCAGGTCGCGCCCGGGTTCGCCGGATTGCGGAAGCTGCCGTCCGCCCAGCGGTTGCCCAGCGAGAACTGGATGCCGTCGTGGCTGCGGATGTGCACCAGCGTCGCCGACGTGTTCCAGTCGTTGCCCCACACCGTGAAGACGTTGCGCATGCCGATGCTGAACTGGTCGGAATACGGCGTCTTGATGTCGTTGTTGATCAGGTTGACTTCGGCACCGAGGTTCGGATTCGCGGCCACCAGCGCGTTGAGCGTGCTCGCGTTGAGATAGCTCGGATTCCAGGCCAGGCAGTTGCCGGTGCCGACCGTGCACGGATGGTCGGTGGTGTTGAAGAAGAAGGTGTAGCGCGGGAAGGTGCTCTTCGACTGCTCCAGCGCGAGGTAGTCGAACAGGTTGCGGTCGTAGGCGCGACCGGCGCCGCCGAAGATCACGTGGCGTTCGTCGCCGGACAGGTCGTAGGAAAAGCCCAGGCGCGGCTGCCAGGCGCCGTCGAAGGCGTGGCGATTGCCGCCCGAGCTGATATAATCCTCGATGTTGTAATCGACGTTCGGGCCGTGGATGTTCGACCAGCCGCGCAGCGCCGAAACGACGTTCGCCGGCGTCACGTAGTTCTCGAAGCCGGGGCTGCGTTCATAGTCGTAGCGCAGGCCGAGGTTCAGGGTCAGCTTGTCGTTGACTTCCCAGTCGTCCTGGAAATAGAGGCCGTACTGCTTGTTGGTCGAACGGATATCGCGGCTGGGCGAACCGGGCAACTGCGAACCGAACTCCACGCGATAGGGAATGAAGCTCGACAGCGAGGTGCGGCCACCGAGGACGTTCTCGATGTAGTCGATGCGGTACTGGGCGTTGTACGGCTGCTGCTCGAAGGCGTTGACCTCGACCGACTTGTACTTGACGCCCATCTTCATCGTGTGCCGGTCGATGCCGGTGAAGGTGAAGTCGTCCTGCAGCGATTGGCCCTTCTGGCCCTTGTCCTGGTAGTCCTGGCCGCCACCGATGTTGATCAGCGCGTTGCCGTTGCTGTTGCCGGTGCGCGTGCTGACGATCTGGTAGCCCGGGCCGATGGTGAGCGGACGCGGATTCCAGGCGTCGTCTTCGGACGTCAGGTGAAAGTCGTTGAGCCAGTTCTGGCCGCTCCACTGCCAGCGCAGGTCGACGCGGGTGCTGTCGTTGCTCTTGCTCGAACCGTAGTCGTGCGTGTTCGGGCCATCGCCGATGCCCGTCTGCTCTTCCTCCGACCGATGCTTGGCCGAGAGTTCGAGCAGATGGTTGTCGTTCAACTGCCAGGTCAGTTTGCCGAAGTAGGTCTCCTGGTCGAAGGGCGCACCGCTCGTACCGAGGTACGACTGCAGTTCCGGCGTCAACAGCGCAGCGTTGAAGGCGTTGTCGCCGAGGCGGATCTCGCGCGGGCGATCGATCTGCTTGGCCTCGTAGGTGAGGAAGAAGAACAGGCGATCCTGCAGGATCGGGCCGCCGTAGGCGACACCGTACTGCTGTTCGCTGGACGGGATGCGCTGGTTGGCGTCGTCCTCGCGCGGCGTCAGCGAGCGCATCTTGTCCGAGGTGTAGTCCCAGAAAAACTGGCCCTTGAACTCGTTGGTGCCCGAGCGCGTGGCGGCGCTGACGGCGGCGCTGCTGATCTGGTCGTACTCGGCCTTGTAGTTCGACGAGATGACCTTGTATTCGCCGATCGCCAGCTGCGGGAACGGGTTGCCGCTGGACGAATCCTGGCCGCTGATGCCGCCCTTCAGCACGTAGTTCTTCTGGCCGACGCCATCGATGAAGACGTTGATGCCGTTGGAGCTCTGCGCGCCGCTGCGCAGCTTGCTCGAACCGTCGGCGCCGGTCTCGAAGATCATGCCGGGCACGGTGTCGGCGAAGGCGAGGAAGTTGCGCGAGGCCTGCGGCAGCGCTTCCATCTGCCGCTGCGACACGTAGGTGGCGACTTCGGAGGTCTTGGCCTCCTGCAGCACCGTGCCGACGACCCGCACCGTGTCCAGTTCGTTGCCGCTGCCGGTGTTGTCTGCGGTTTCGGCGGCATCCAGCGTCACCGTCTCGCCGACGCGCAGGGTGATGTCGCGGCTGGTGGTCTGGCCGCCGGATTCGACGCTGACGTGGTAGGTGCCGGGCGGCAGGCCGGGCAGCGTGTAGCCGCCGCTGCCGCCGGCGGACACCGTGCGCGTGAAGCCGGTGGCGGTGTTGGTGGCGGTGACCTTCGCGTCCGCGCCGGCCTGGCCGCGCAGCGTGGCACCGGTGGACTGCGCGAACGCGATCGGGGCGCCGAACAGCAGGCAGCTGGTCAACGCGACGCTCAGCAGCGAGCGCTGGAGCCGACGGGGTGTCTGACGACGTGTTTGGTTCATGACTGCGCCCCTCCCGAGGGCATGCGTGAGCTGAAATGAGTCGAATCGCGATCGGCGTGGCTGTAAACGTTTACATCTTGTTTCAAAAAAAATCCCCCGAGTTTCCTGTCATCGCGATCGCGCCGGAGTGCCTGCCGCGGAGGCGGCGCTGGACTCGCGCACGATCAGTTCCGGCACCAGCGGCGCCAGCGCGGCGTGCACGTCCTCGCCCGCGTAGACGTCGAGCAGCACGCGCATCGCATGCGCGCCCAGCTCGGCGATGTTCACCTGCATCGTGGTCAGCGACGGCATCACGTAACGGGCGAGCGGGATGTCGTCGAAGCCGGCCAGCGCGATGTCCTGCGGCACACGCACGCCGGCCTGGTTGAGGGCGTAGAGGCAGCCCAGCGCCATCATGTCGTTCGCGGCGAACACCGCCTGAGGCCGCGTCCCGGAGGCGAGCAGTTGCTGGCCGGCCATGTGCCCGGACGCTTCGCTGAAATCGCCGGGCAGCACGATCGGCTCGGCGGCCGGATCGGCTTCGGACAGCGCGTCGCGATACCCGCGCAGGCGTTCGTGCGCATCGAAGTTGTTCTGCGGGCCGGCGATGAAGGCGATGCGGCGATGGCCGCAGGCCAGCAGGTGCTCGACCATCCGGCGCGCGCCGCCGTAATTGTCGATGCCGAGCGCGATCTGCCCGGAGTCGATCGGTTGCGAATTGATCAGCACCGTCGGCAGCGCGGCGAGATGATCGCCGATGGCATCGAGATCGCCGGTGTGCGGCGACATCACCAGCATGCCGTCGACGCGGCCGCGCATCGCGCGCAGCGCCGCCGCCTGCTCCTCCGGGTGACCGTGGTAGCTCGACACCAGCAGGTGCAGGCCGCTCTCGCGCGCCACCTGATCGATGCCGCGCATCAGTTCGGAGAAGAATTCGCCGTGGATGTCCGGCAGCACCACGCCGATGGTGTGCGTGCGCCGGCTGCTGAGGCTGCGCGCGGCATGGTGCGGGCTGTAGCGCAGTTCGTTGGCGACCGCCAGCACGCGGCGGCGCACGGCCTCGGTGACGTTGTCGTGACCGTTCAACGCACGCGACACGGTGGCCACCGATACCTTGGCCGCCCGCGCCACGTCTCTGATCGTCACACTCGATGCCATCGCCGGCTCATGTTGACTGGAATCCCCGTGACGGCAATGTAACCGTTTTCAACAGACGGCGCAAAGTGCACGCAAGTCGTCGAACCGGCGCCGCGCCTGCGCGACACAACTCGTTGATTTCAATCGGCGATTCGAGGGAAATTCGGCGTATGCCCGCCGCGCGCGGCGATGCTGCAAAGCAGCAAAATTCCGTGCGCGATCGTGTGCGGATGGCGACGCAACGGCGGCGACACCCCGCCGCCGGGACACAGCATCGCGAGGTTCACGCATCGTCGGCGGGCGTCGCCTGGATCGACAGCGCGTGGATGTCGGTCTGCATCAGCGTGCCGAGCGCGTCGTACACCGCGCGGTGGCGCGCCAGCGGCGTCATGCCCGCGAACGCCGGGCTGGCGATGCGCACGGTGTAGTGCCCTCGCCCGTCACGCGCGCCCTCGTGACCGATGTGACGATGGCTGTCGTCGATGACCTCCAGGCGCGTCGGCGACAGCGCGGCCTGCAGACGCGCGCGAATCGCCTCGACGCGGACCTCACGCGGCAACTGGCCTTCGATGTGCCCGCCGCTCATGGCAGCACCGGCCGGAACGGGCGGACGTCGACGCGGGCGTAGACGCCGGCCTCGACATAGGGATCGGCGTCGGCCCAGGCGCGGGCGGCGTCGAGATTCTCGAATTCGGCCACCACGAGACTGCCGGTGAAGCCGGCCGGGCCCGGGTCCTCGGCGTCGATCGCGGGATGCGGACCGGCGAGGAGCAGGCGCCCGGCGTCGCGCAGCGCCTCCAGGCGCGCGAGGTGCGCCGGCCGCGCCTGCTGGCGACGCGGCAACGACTCCGGGGTGTCGTGGCCCTGGATGGCATACCACATGGCGCAGGTTCCGGAGTGCGGGGGAACGACAGGATAGTGGATCGCACGATGTCCGATCGTCGCCCGCAAAGCGCTCGGCTGGACAGCCGGCACGGCAGGCCGTACCCTTGGCCATCGTTTCGAGGCCGGCAACGGCGTATCCTCGATGGCGCAACGGAGCCCAAGGCGGCCGACCGGCGCCCCGACCGAGGTGCCCGCCGTCCCCACCTGGCCCGCGGCCCACGACCTCACCCCCGCATCGCCCTGCCGGACGCATGGGCCCGCCGGGTGCATGGTCGGAGCCTTCGATCCGCTCCGCACTCGCCGTCCCCGTCCGCACGGGCCGGCATGCGTGTTGAACCCGTCTTCACCGAACGAGCCTGCCAAACCCGCGTCGCCGGCGACCCATGGAGGGTCGGAACGACGCCCACGGCGACGCCCCGCGCATCGCGGACGCCGGCCCTGGGCCCGCCTCCCGCATCGCCACCGTCGTCCCAACGCCAATGCCATGACCCACCCGTCGCATGAGCACTGAAACCGCGCCCGCACCGGCCGAGCCCGTCGCGCACGCGCCGCAGCAGCACGAGATGGCGCTGGCGATGGTGCTCGGGCAGCCGGTGCTGCAGATCCCGCAGGACCTCTACATCCCGCCGGACGCGCTGGAAGTCATCCTCGATGCGTTCGAGGGCCCGCTCGACCTGCTGCTGTACCTGATCCGCCGCCAGAACCTCGACATCCTCGACATCCCGGTCGCGGAGATCACCAAGCAGTACGTCGAATACATCGGCGTGATGCGCGAGATGCGGTTCGAGCTGGCCGCCGAATACCTGGTGATGGCCGCCATCCTGGCCGAGATCAAGTCGCGGATGCTGCTGCCGCGACCGCCCAGCGAGGAAGGCACGGAAGACGATCCGCGCGCCGATCTCGTCCGCCGGCTGCAGGAGTACGAGCGCTTCAAGCAGGCGGCCGAGGACCTCGACACCCTGCCCCGCATGGAACGCGACACCTCGCCGGTGGCCGCGTTCGTGCCCGACCGGGCCAGCGTGAAGCTGCCGCCGCCGGTGCAGCTGAAGGAAATGCTGCTGGCCCTGCACGACGTGCTCAAGCGCGCCGAGCTGTTCACCGGGCACTCGATCAAGCGCGAGGCACTGAGCGTGCGCCAGCGCATGACCGACGTGCTGGACCGGCTGTCGAACGGCAGCTTCCACCGCTTCGAGTCGCTGTTCGAGCCGCGCGAAGGCCGGCTCGGCGTGGTGGTGACCTTCCTGTCGATCCTGGAACTGGCGAAGGAACAGCTGCTCGACATCGTGCAGGAAGCGCCGCTGGCGCCGATCT
The DNA here is from genome assembly GCF_056313745.1 of Lysobacter sp. DMC97. Taxonomy (NCBI): domain Bacteria; kingdom Pseudomonadati; phylum Pseudomonadota; class Gammaproteobacteria; order Lysobacterales; family Lysobacteraceae; genus Lysobacter; species Lysobacter sp. DMC97. The sequence goes on from NZ_JBQUZR010000001.1 coordinate 393,014, forward strand.
ACATCAAGTCGCTCGCAATCGGCAGCGACGGCGACGTCGCCGTGCCCGAGCTGCGCAGCGAATTCGACGACGCGGTCGAACCGGCCGCGCCGGGCGACGCGCCGACGCCGGCGGCCTGAGCCGCCCCTTCCCCACACCGACCGTCCCATGGATCAAGCCCTCATCACCCGCATCGTCGAAGCCGCGCTGCTCGCGGCCCAGCAGCCGCTCACGCTGGTGCAACTGCGCGGCCTGTTCACGCTGGACGAACCCGCGCCCGAAGGCAGTCTCGAACAGGCGCTGGACGACCTCCGCATGCAGTGCGCCGATCGCGGCATCGAACTGGTGGAGACCGCGTCCGGCTACCGTTTCCAGGTGCAGGCCGACGTGCATGCCTGGGTCGCGCGCCTGTGGACCGAGCGCCAGACCAAGTACACCCGCGCCACGCTGGAAACGCTGGCGATCATCGCCTACCGCCAGCCGATCACCCGCGGCGAGATTGAGCAGGTCCGCGGCGTCGCGGTCAGCAGCAACATCATCAAGGCGCTGGAAGAACGCGAGTGGATCCGCTCGGTCGGCCATCGCGACGTGCCCGGCCGCCCGGAACTGCTGGGCACCACGCGCACCTTCCTCGACTATTTCGGCCTGAAAAGCCTCGACCAGTTGCCGCCGCTGTCCGAACTCAAGGACTTCGGCGAACTCGACCCGCAGCTGACGTTCGAGGATCCGGACGCGCCGAAACCCGGCGCCATCGAGGCCGGCACGATCGTCGCCGGCGTCACCGACGAGGCGGCGCCCGACGCATCGGACGATGCCGCCGGCGACGACGCCATGCCGTCCGAAACCGCACCCGCAACGCCTTCCGAAGCCGCGTCGCAGGACGCCGCGTCTTCCAGCACCGCCCCATCCGATGAACCCCATGACGCCGACATGGCGTCCGATACCCCACACGACGCTCTCGTCGCCGATGACGACAGCACCGGAGCCTGACATGAAAGAACACGCCCCCCGCACCCTCTCGCTCAAACGCGACGCCGCGGCCCCCGATGAAGGTCCCCGCCTCGAGGAACGCCTGCACAAGGTGCTGGCCCAGGCCGGCCTCGGCTCGCGGCGCGCGCTGGAACAGCGCATCGCCGACGGCCTGGTCAAGGTCAACGGCGAGACCGCGCTGGTCGGCATGAGCGTGAAAGGCGGCGACCGCATCGAGATCGACGGCCGCACCTTCGTCGCCAGCGCGCTGACCGAGCCGGCGCGCGTGCTGATCTACAACAAGCCCGAAGGCGAAGTGACCTCGCGCGAGGATCCCGAAGGCCGCCCGACGATCTTCGAAGCGCTGCCCGTGCTCAAGGGCGCGCGCTGGATCGCGATCGGCCGCCTCGACATCAACACCACCGGCCTGCTCCTGCTCACCACCGACGGCGAACTCGCGAACGCGATGATGCATCCGTCATCGGAGATCGCGCGCGAATACGTCTGCCGCGTCCGTGCGCCCGAAGGCGAGGACGACGTCTCCGACAAGCTCGTCGATCGCCTGCGCCGCGGCGTGGCGCTGGAAGACGGCCCGGCGAAGTTCGACGAGATCGAACGCATCGGCGGCACCGACTCGCACGACTGGTTCCGCGTCACCCTCAGCGAAGGCCGCAATCGCGAAGTGCGCCGGCTGTGGGAGTCGCAGGGATGCCAGGTCAGCCGCCTCAAGCGCATCCGCTACGGCGAGGTGACGCTGCCGCAGCCGCTGCTGCGCGGCCAGAGCCAGGAACTGCCGACCGCGCAGGTCGATGCGCTGCGCAAGAAGCTCAATCTCGAGGAAGGCCCGCCGCCGGCGCTGACGCTGCAGCCGGTGATCGGCCAGCGCAAGGCGGCCAAGTCCACCGTGCACATCGGTCGCGACGGCCGCAGCCAGGCCTACGTCAACGGCCACAACACCGCGGACGAAGGGCGCGAACTGCGTCGCTTCGACCACGTGCGCGAGGATCGCGGCCGCGGTCGCGGCGGCAAGAAGCGCGGCGACCTGACCGTGAGCGGCGAAGCCGCCGCCCGCCAGGCGCAGAACAAGCCGCTCAAGCAGCGGCGCCAGAAGGACCAGATGAAGCCGCTGCCGGACGGCAACCCGGCCGCGTTCCGCACCTGGTACGTGCCGGACGGCGTGGAAACCGGCCCGGCAGGCCACCGCAACGCCGGTCCGCGCGGCCCGAAGAAGCCCTATGGCCCGAAGGCCGGCGGCGCGGGCGGCCAACGCCAGGGCCAGCCCGGTGCGCGTCCCGCCCGTCCGTATGGGCATCCCGGCAACGCGGCCTCGTTCCCGTCGGATCACGCGAATGGCGGCGGTTACGGCGCCTTCGGCGAGCCCGGACCGCGCGGCCCGCGTCATCAAGGCCCGAAGAAGCATGGCAGCGGCCCGCGCCCCGGAGGCGGTGGCCCGCGTCCGGCAGGTAGTGGTCCACGCCCGGCAGGCAGTGGTCCGCGTCCCGCCGGCAACGGCCCGCGTCCCGCCGGCGGCCGACCGGGCGGCAGCCGCCCCGGCGGGAATGCCGGTGCGCCTCGCGGACCGCGGAACCAGGGCGGCGGCGGCCGCGGAAAAGCGCCGCAGCGCTGAAGCATCGGGCAACGAAGCGACTCGGCAACGGACGGCATTGCATCGGATGTCCGCTGCCGACGTCACGTGACGTGCCGGGAGACGTCGCGCAAGAACCGCACGCGATGCATCCCGGGGCTTCGGCTATACTGCCCGCCCGCGCCGGAATGGCGGAATCGGTAGACGCAGCGGACTCAAAATCCGCCGCCCTTAAAAGCGTGTGGGTTCGAGTCCCACTTCCGGCACCAGACAGAAAAAGGGCCAGGCATCGCTGCCTGGCCCTTCTGTTTTGTCGATGCCCCGCTCGTCGATTTCCGGGATGCAGCGGATGTGGCTATTGCACGCGTTCCGGATAGCTGCATCCCGAGTAGAGCACTTCGCAGTTCTTGGTGTGCTGCGAGCAGGCCGCAACGGCCTTCTGCTTCGCAATCCCCACCTCACTCGAGCTCCACGCGATGGATCCCGTATCACCACCAGCCAGTGCAGCACACTGGTTGTGGAACGTCTGCCTCACCCGACACGGCTTGCCTTTCGTGTGTGCGACGCACTCGCTCAGCGCACGATCGATGGCACCTTGCTCGGTCGAGAATGACAGGCCAGCACCAAAGGCGCCCTCGCCGGTAGCGATAGCACCCCAGCGTTCTTCCCACTGAGGCTCTGCCGCGGGTGGCGTCATGTCGTTGTCGTAGGCATCCGAGTCGTCACTGTCATCTTCGACGGGCGAACAAAAACTGTAGTCAGGCACCTCGTGGGAGGCGATCCGCGAATATGTACCGGGCGGACATACGACACCGGCATGCGTCTGGTCGGCGAAGGCTGCCAAGGACAACAAGACAAGTGAGCAAAAGATTTTCTTCACAACAAAAATCCCCGCTAGCAAAGTTGAAGCCTAGGCTCCCACAACAGACGCAAACCGAATGTGAATGAGATCAGTCCGAGCCTCAGACGCTCGGGGAAGCTCCGTTGTCACGCGGCGTCGAAGAAGCGCCACGTTGACCGGTCGTTTTGACCGTGTCCGCAGGAACCGCGGTATTCGTCGTACTGACACGCGAGGCCGTTGCACGGTTGAAGTTGCTCGGAGAGGGACCGCCCGAACCGAAGTCGCTCCCGGCCTCCTGGAAGTTCCTGGGCATCTGGCCACCACCTCCCATGCCACCCGAGGGCATGCGGGGAGGCGGCATGTAACCACCGCCAGCATTGCCCGGATGCTGACGCCCACCGCGCCAACCAGCACCGCCGCCAGCGGCACCCATGATCGCGGAGGACGGCGAGAAGCTACCCAGCGTGCCCGAGAAGAAATTGGCGACCATCGGGGGCGTCGTGATGATCAGCACGGTCAACAACATGCCGATGCCGCCCTGCTGCAGCGCCATCGAGTTCATGCCGTTCGAGAAGGTATTCGCATCGCCCATCACGATGGCGCCCAACAGCGCATTGGCCCAGAAGGCGCCGGCGATGGCGAGCACGGTCTTGGTAGCGATCGCGATCATGGCGGCAAGGACCGCCATCGAGAACATCGTGCCGATGCCGTAAAGCAGCCATTTCTGGAACAGCGACTTGGTCACGTCGAACAGCAGGCAGAGGATGAAGATCGGCCCCAAGCCGATGAACAGCGCCCAAGCCACCTCGTACATCAGAAGCATGGCACCGCCGACCATCGCAGGACCGGCGGTACCGACACCGATCATCCACATGTCGCGGTTCTTTTCCTGCCAGAGGTTCGGATCGTCCTCGATCTTCAGCGCGTCGATACTCGAAAGACCCAACTGCATGTAAGCCAGGTTCTTGTCGATCATGTCCTTGGGATTGGCGTCATCCTCGCCGGTGACCGCGCGGGTGATCGATCCCTGGACGTTTTCGGTCAGGAAATTGAAGATCGCCGAATTGGTCGTGGCGAAGGTCATGGCCGCCGACACGATGAGGAGTGCGCGCAGCGAGTTCATCAGGAAGGCCATGAACGACTCGCGGTTCTGGCCGGTGACGAACCGCAGGCCCTGGAAGAAGACCCAGATCGTCATGAGGACCAAGGCGATGCCGCCCGCGGTCACCGTGACGGAGCGGGACATGTTCAGTCCGAAGGCTTCGATTTCGTGGTGCAGATATTCGTAGATCAGCGTGAAGTACGCGAGATCGGCGATGGAAGCCGCCGCCGGGTGCAACAACTTGCCCAGCAACCCGCCACCTGCATCAACGAGCAATCCTGCAATCGCGTCGAACATAAAATCCTGCCCCTATCCTGTCGTTGTCCCCGGAATCTTCAGACCTGCCGCGTCCTGTCGAACGCGACCGGCGGACACGCGTAGCGCGTCCGCCGGCTCAGGCATCAATCGTCACACGAAATGTTGTTGCCGGAACGCGTGCAACGCTGGTCGCCTTCGGCGATGGTCAGCGCGCCGGCCAGCGCCGTCGTCTGGATGATGGCCCCCAGCGTCTCGTGCTTGCCCTGCAGCGCACGCCATGCCAGGCGCTTCTGCTTCGCCTTGAGCGTGGTGATCATGGCGTCGTACATCTTGAGGCGCTGTTCCGTCTGCTGGTAGTTCGCGAGCACCTGCTGGATGCCGGCCGTGGCATTGGTCTGATTGGTATCCATCGCGCCATTGCTGTTGGAACCGGAAATCTGGTTCATCTGGCGGGTGATGTCCTGCTGCGTGCCCTGCAGCAGCTTATTCATCGCATCGACCTGATCGTTGTAACGCTTGTTCTCCATCACGACGATCGCCATGCACAGCTGCCGCTGCTGGGCAACGACATCACCTTCCATGTCGATGCCGAAGCTGGAAATCAGGTCGGTGAGGATGTTGCCGCCGCCCGGGCAGGCGTCCGACACGCCTTCGCTTTCCGGCACCTTCTGGAACTGCTGGCCGAAGGAAAGGATCGACTGGCGGAACACCTGGTCGAGCTGGGTGAGCTGCTGCAGCATGTGCTGGTAGTCGCGCGCCTGATGCGTCGCGTCCTGGATCTTCGACGCGTAGGTGTTGATCTGATTCATGTACGCCTGAATCTGATTCATGATGTGCGTACCCATGTTGCCGACGTCCGTCACGGGAATGCCGGCGCCGGCATTACCCGCCACGAATGCGCAGGCCAGCGCCAAGGTCGCCATGAACGGAGCCTTGCGGGCAGTACGGGAACGGGTCTGGATCTTCACGAGGCACCTCCGGTGTGTGCTGGGCCTGTAACGGATGGGAAAGCGGATGAACCTGAATGCAATTTGTATCTAATATAACGCGTTAAAACGGGATTTCGGTCACGAAGTCAACCACCAACCGCCCGGCGGCCGTCTCCGGAAGGCTGAGCGGCGCGCTTGCCCGACCCCTTGCGGCCGGCGTAGAAGTCGTCCAGCCAGTCTTCGGGCTTCAGGTCGTTGACCACGACGCCCTTCTGCTGGGCCTTCTCGTCGAGCAGGCGATGCAGGATTTCGATGTTGTCGGTCGAGGCCGAAATGACCGCCAGGGCATCGTCCATGCCGCGCAGGTTCAACTGGCAGACGCTGGAGGCATGGCCCTGCTTGACCAGGAAGCAGCGGGAGCGCTCGTCGAGGCCCTTGACCACCTGGTACTCGGCTTCGGTCAGCTTGAGGCCTTCGATGTAGTCTTCCTGGCTGGCGTTGGGGTTCGGCAGCAGGATCATGGTCGCGGTCTGTTCGATCAGCGCGGCCGAGATCGAGCTCTTCAGCGCGTCTTCCGGGCTCTGGGTCGCGAAGATGCCGAGACCGTTCTGCTTACGGATGGTCTTCTGCTTGTTCTTCGCGAACTCCTTCAGGCCGCCCTCGCCGTCCAGGATCTTCCAGAATTCGTCCATCACGTAGATCAGCGGACGGCCGTCGATCAGTTCCTCCAGGCGGTGCAGGAGGTAGTTGATGACCGGGACGCGCACTTCCGGATTGTCGATGACGTCGGTGTAGTCGAACCCGATGATGTTGGCCTTCTGCAGGTCGATCGTGTCGACCGGGTTGTCGAAGACCCAGCCCAGCGAACCGGCGTTGGTCCACTTGCGCATGCGGGCGAAGAGGCCGTCGTCGCCCATGTTGGGCAGGCTCTTCTGGAAGTTGGTCATGCTGCGCAGGTGCATCGGCGTGTCGAGCATGTTCTCCACGGCGCGAAAGATGTCTTCCTCGTCGCGGGAGGTGTACTGCTTCTTGCCGACCAGCACCTTGATCAGGTCGGCCAGGAACTGCACGTTCGCTTCGTTGCGCTCGCACTGGAAGGGATTGAAGCCGGTGGGCTGGCCGTTCTCGAGCGCGAGGTAGTTGCCGCCGCAGGCGCGGACGAAGATCTCGGCGCCGCGGTCCTTGTCGAAGAAGAAGATCGTGGGCGACGGGGTGTACTTCTGCACCTGGCTGAGCAGGAAGTTGATCAGCGCGGTCTTGCCGGTACCGGACTTGCCGATGACCATCGTGTTCGCGATCGCCTTCTCGCCGAGCGAATTCTCGGCGGGATGGGTCGCATGGAAATTGAAGTAGTAGGGCTGGCCGTTGGTGGTCTGCAGCGTGGTGACGCACTCGCCCCACGGGTTGTTGTCGCGCTTGCCCGAGGCGAAGTTGTGCAGCGGCGACAGGCCGAGGAAGTTCAGCGAGCTGACGTTGGCGATGCGCGTGCGGAACTTCCAGTTCGTCGGCAGCTGCGAATAGAACGACGAGGCGACCGCCAGGTCCTCCTTCGACGACACGAAGCCGGCGTTGGACAGTTCCGCGCGCGTGGTGGCCACGCGCTGCGCCAGCGACTCCTGGCTCTCCGCGTACACGGTCATGATGAAGTGGTACTCGCCGAGCACGAAGTTGCCGGACGACAACTGGTCCATGGCGTAGTCGAGTTCGACGATCTGGGTGACCGCCTTGTCGCCCGACGAGATCATCATGCCCTTGGTGCGTTCGAGCACCTTCAGCGCGTCCTGCCGGCCCATCGGGCTGAAGGAATGCGTGAGGACGTACTCGAAGTCGAGGTACTTCAACCCGTTGAGGATGCCGGGGAAGGTGCCGTCGACGTATTCCTTGACGTTGAGGATGGCGCCGAAATGGTTGGCGCCGTTCGGCGTGTTGATGACGAAGTCGCCGCTCTTCGAGGAAAACATGTGCCGGCTGACCGGCAGGTAGTTGTAGATCGGCGCGTGCAGCACCGGCACCGGCTCCTCGATGCGGTTCATGATGAACCCGAGGAATTCGAGCGTTTCCGAGAACACCACGCCGTTGGCGCCTTCGTACATGCCGAGGCGGTAGGGCGAGTAATCCTTGATCACGGCCTCGACGTTGCCGGCGAGTTCGTGCAGCTTCGCGATCGACTGCTCCTCCTCCGCCTTCAGACGGGCGTGCTCGGCGGTCTTCTCCATCAGTCGCTTGTTGCCCACCACGGGGCGATAGATCATGGTCAGATACAGGTCGTTCTGCATGATCTTCTGCGAGGAAAGCGCGCCGTAGTAGGCGTCGGACATTTCCTGGTTGAAGCGCTGCCGGAACTGGCTCTTGACGTTGACGCGCCGGCGGCGGCGGATGTCGTGGACCCAGAAGGCGACGTTCACGAAGTCCGGCGCGCGCAGGGTCTGCAGCAGCCGGTTGAACGTGTTGTGGCGATGTTCGATCTCCCACTCCTCGCGGCCGACGAACGGCAAGCCCTCGAGGTGCCACGAGAGCAGGTAGTCACCGTCCCGGGTCTTGATGATCGAGGGAGAGACGTGCGACGAGAACGGGACGAACTCGCTGATGGAAGTGTCTGGATTGAACATGCGCTGGAAGAATCCGGGCTTGGCGTTGGAACGATGACACGGGGATGGAACGGACAGCCGGAGGCCTGGGAGCCCGGGCTGTTGCGTGATCCATGAGCCGACGCCGGAATGTTCCGATGTTCCGGTATCCGCCGGCCGGCCCCTGGAAGCCGCCGAGCCGGGTTCGCTTGCACGAACCCGGCCCGACGTCGATCAAGCTTTCGCGGTCGCCTTCGCGGCCCGCTTGTCTGGCCCGGTCATCCTCCCGCTGAGGATGAAGGGTCCGGACATCCTGCGCTTCGAGCCCGGACGCGACAAGCGGTAGGCATTGGGGGAAAACACCCACATTCCCCCATGGTCCTTGACGTTGCGCGCCCGCATCTTGAACTGCAGGTTCAGACCGAGCAGACGGAAGATCATTTCGTCCCGCCGCGCCATCTGCCGCATCACGTAGATCACGACGGGCATCAGGAGCAGGTATTGCAGACCGAAATAAAATCCCATCAACAGCGTACCACCCGCCCCGATGAAGAAGGGGATGTACGGCACCCCCATGAACATGGCGGGGCGGGTGCAGCCGCGAAAGAGCACGTTCTTATGCATGGAGGACCGGCAGGGTGTTCATGATCATCGCGGTGCAGTCGGAGTCGGCGGTGGCGCCGTCGCCCAGCAGCAGCATGCCGGCGATCTGGCTGGCCGCACCGATCAGCAGGCCACCGATCAGGATCGGCGCCACGTCCGAGATGCGCTTGTGCGCGAACGCGATCTGGTAGCCGGCGATGATCACCGCGATCGTCACGATCGCGACCGAGGCCATGTTCAGCAGGCCGCGGACGTCGTTGAAGAAGCCGCAGACGCGCTGGTCGGCGCCTTCGAAGGTCTGGGCGAACAGCACGTTCGGCACGGCGAGGACCGCGACGAAGAGGGCCGCCATGAGGAACGAGGAAATGCGGCGGCTGGTCTGGTGGTTGGACTTCATGATTGAACTCTCCTGGGTTGAACCGGTAGGGGACTGTGATGGAACGAGGAGTGGAGCCTGCGTCTTGATCCCGGCCGGCTAACCCTCCGCACGGACGGTGCGGAAAACGCCAGATCGGAGTCGGGAACCACGGCCACCGGGGCTCCGGCGGCCGTGGTTCCGATGCGGTTTGTCGCGACGACCGATCCCGAGGCCGATCAGGCGACGATCGGGAGCGCGTTGACGATCATCGCGGTGCAATCGGAATCGGCGGTGGCGCCATCGCCCAGCAGCAGCATGCCGGCGATCTGGCTGGCCGCACCGATCAGCAGGCCGCCGATCAGGATCGGCGCCACGTCCGAGATGCGCTTGTGCGCGAACGCGATCTGGTAGCCGGCGATGATCACCGCGATCGTCACGATCGCGACCGAGGCCATGTTCAGCAGGCCGCGGATGTCGTTGAAGAAGCCGCAGACACGCTGGTCGGCACCTTCGAAGGTCTGGGCGAACAACACATTCGGCACGGCCAGGACCGCGACGAACAGGGCCGCCATCAGGAACGAAGAAACACGGCGGTTGGTCTGGCTGGAAACTTTCATTGACTTGCTCTCCTTTGGTGTCAGAGTCGGAACGGTGTTGCCTGGGGCTTTGGTCTGCCCGAACCCGTCACGCAACGGGGCCGGACACGGGGGTGAAAGGTCAGAAGACGAAGGCATCGTCCTGTTTCGGGTCGCTGATCACGAAGGCCTTGTCCGAGCCGCGCTCGCGACGTTTCGGTGCGGCGGCATCGGGCGCCGGCGCGGCATCCGCGACGACGGCCCGGGCCGGGCCGGCGACACTGGCGGTGGGCACGGCGCGCCCCATGGGCGCTGCCGCCGCCATCGTGTCTGCAGCGGGAACGGGCGTGGGGACGGCACGGAGGACCGCGGTCGCGGGCGCCGGCTCTTCCTGCATTTGCGGCGGCGCGGACGCTTCGGCAGAGGCCACGACGGACTCGAACCGCGACGGCACCGGCTCGGCGCGCGACGGGCGCGCTGGTGCGGCGGCCGCCGACGCGATGCCGGCGCTGGTCGGCGCAGGCGCGCCCTCGGCGCCGGAGGATCCGGGGGTGTACAGGGGGAACCGGCTGACCGGGACCGAGCGCCGCGCCGCACGCCCGACGACCTCGATGGCCGGGGAGCCCGAGTCGGCATCGGCCGCACGGCCCTGCCGCAGCGAGGCGTAGATCTTCTGGACGTAGCCGTGCCGGAACCCGGTGGAGAAGTTGCCGGAGTAGTAGCAGCTGAAGGACTTGCCCCAGTCGCCCGAAGCGCGGTGGTAGCACTCCGCGAGGATCTTCGAGCCGGCCGTCAGGTTGGTGCAGGGCTCGAAGGCCTTTTCGTACGAATCGATGCCGTACTTGCCGAGGTTGTAGCGATTGACCTGGGCGAGACCGAGGGAGAAGTTGAAGCCGCGGCCTTCCAGCATGCGGACGGTGGCGAGGGCTTCGGGCAGGTTGCGGGGCTGGCGCACGAGGCGGCCGCCCACCACGCCGATGGCGTAGGGATTGAACGCCGACTCCACCTGCACCACGTGGTGCATGACTTCGTTCGGCACGGACAGCCCTTGGCAGCCCATCAGCTCCATTCCCGGCAACAAGGCGCCCCCCTCCCTCCAGCGACTGCATCCATCCTGCAGCGATAGTGATCGATATGACGGGACATGCCCGACGTCTCCATTTCCCCTCGGCAATAGTCCACAGCGCCGGCAGCACTGTCAACGAAACTTGCGAGACAATCATACCTGAAAGCATGCATTGCGTCTCAGATTTGGCTCTCAACGCACGCCGGCGTATCCAAATCGGGCACGACATCGTATGCGCTCGAGACGGTTGCGGCAGCCCCCTGCCGATGCCGTAAGATCGCCTTCCGTCGAAAGGGGATGCACGGCATGGCGCGGGCGCTGGAAACGGTTGCAACTGAAACGATTCCGCGCACGGCCTCGCCTTTCCGTTTCCGCTTCGGTCGGACGCCCCTTCCCGACGGCCGCGCAGGGGCGGAACGCCGCCCGATGACGCCCTCGTCCCGGTCCGCCGGACACCGCCGCCCTTCCCTCTTCCGGATCCCTGGGTCTTCGCAGGACGCCACGCCGTGAGCAACGACTCCTCCAACACCAAGGCCAAAGTGGCCTTCCTCGGCGTCCTGCTGGTCGCCGCCATCGCCATGGGCCTCTACCTGTCGGGCTACATCGTCCTGATGATGCTGAAGCTCCATGGCAGCAAGCCGCACTGGAACACCTGGCTGACCTACTTCCAGGCCATCCACCAGCCGCAGGTCCTGCCCTACGCCAAGAAGATCAAGATGGCCGGCGCGATCGGCTTCGGCCTGCCGATCGGCGGCTGGCTGGTGCTGACGATCATGGCCCTGATCCCGAAGCAGCGCGCGCTGCACGGCGACGCCCGCTTCGCGACCGGCGGCGACCTGGCCGCGAAGGACATGTTCAAGCCGCACAAGAACGGCATCGTCGTCGGCAAGTTCGGCGGCAAGCTGGTGCGGCTGGGCGGCCAGCAGTTCGTGATCCTCGCCGCGCCGACCCGCTCGGGCAAGGGCGTGGGCATCGTGATCCCGAACCTGCTGGACTACCAGGAATCGATGGTGGTCCTGGACATCAAGCAGGAAAACTTCGACCTGACCAGCGGCTGGCGCGCCAGCGTCGGCCACGAGATCTTCCTGTTCAACCCGTTCGCCGAGGACCGCCGCAGCCATCGCTGGAACCCGCTGACGTACGTCTCGAACGACCCGGCGTTCCGCGTGTCCGACCTGATGAGCATCGCGGCGATGCTCTATCCGGACGGCGCCGAGGACCAGAAGTTCTGGGTGAGCCAGGCCCGCAATGCGTTCATGGCCTTCTCGCTGTACCTGTTCGAGAAGTACGACGACGACCAGAAGATCGGCTTCCCGTTCTCCAAGCCGCCGACCATCGGCGCGATCTATCGCCTGTCCGCCGGCGACGGCAAGCAGGAACTCAAGCCGTTCCTCAAGGACCTGTCGCAGCGGCCGTTCCTCAGCAGCCATGCCAAGACCGCGTTCGCCGGCATGCTGTCGCAGGCGGACGAGACCTTCGCGTCGATCCTCGGCACCTTCAAGGAGCCGCTGAACGCCTGGATCAACCCGATCCTCGACGCGGTGACCAGCGCCGACGACTTCCTGCTCACCGACGTGCGCAAGAAGAAGATGACGATCTACATCGGCATCCAGCCGAACAAGCTGGCCGAGAGCCGGCTGATCATCAACCTGTTCTTCAGCCAGCTCATCAACATCAACACCAAGGAGCTGCCGCAGAACAACAAGGAGCTGAAGCACCAGTGCCTGCTGCTGATGGACGAGTTCACCTCCATCGGCAAGGTCGACATCATCTCCACCGCGGTCTCGTACATGGCGGGCTACAACATCCGCCTGCTGCCGATCATCCAGAGCATGTCGCAGCTGGACGCGACCTACGGCAAGGACCTGTCGCGCACGATGATCACCAACCATGCGCTGCAGATCGTCTACGCACCGCGCGAGCAGCAGGACGCCAACGACTACTCCGAGATGCTCGGCTACACCACCGTGCGCAAGGACAGCTTCACCCGCGGCCGCGAATTCAGCCGCAGCGAGTCCGAGGAACGCCGCGCGCTGATGCTGCCGCAGGAACTGAAGGCGATCGGCTTCGACAAGGAAATCTTCTTCTACGAAGGCATCCCGTTCCCGGTGATGTGCGACAAGATCAAGTACTTCCAGGACAAGTACTTCACCCAGCGCCTGCTGCCGGCGGTGAAGGTCGCGCCGATGGAAATCAAGCTCTGACGGTACCGGTTCCGGCACCGTCCGGATGCGGGCGCCGGTCGCGCCGCGACCGGCTATGATCGCGGGATGTCCTCCGGGAGTCCCGCCATGCCTCGTTCCCCTCTCGCCGGCGCGCTCGCGCTGGCCTGCGCCCTGGTTCCCGCACTCGTCCCCGCCGCCGCGTCCGCCGCGGATTCGACGACCGACTACGCACTCGACTGCGGCCAGGTCTTCGACAGCCGCAGCGGCAAGCTGATCGGCCCGCGCACGATCGTCGTGCGCGCCGGCAAGGTCGCGGAGGTGCTGTCGGGCCGCACCGAACCGGTGTCGAACGCGACCCGGATCGATCTCTCCGGCCAGACCTGCACGCCCGGCTGGACCGACCTGCACGTGCACCTCAGCGACCAGTCCAGCCCGAAGAGCTACGAGGAGGAATTCCGGCTCGACGAGGTCGACTTCGCGCTGCGCGGCGTGGCCTTCGCCCGGCGCACGCTGATGGCGGGCTTCACCAGCGTGCGCGACCTCGGCGGCACGCCGGCGCTGCACATCCGCGACGCCGTGAACCAGGGCCTGATCCCCGGCCCGCGCATCTGGGCCGCGGGCACCGCCATCGCCACCACCGGCGGCCACGCCGATCCCACCAACGGCTACAACGCGACGCTGTCGCACCTGGTCGGCCCGCCGGGCCCCACCGAAGGCGTGATCAACTCCGTCGACGAAGCGCGCCAGGCCGTGCGCCAGCGCTACAAGGACGGCAGCGACGTCATCAAGATCACCGCCACCGGCGGCGTGCTCAGCTACGCGCGCTCCGGCGACGCGCCGCAGTTCACGGTCGACGAGATCCGTTCGGTCGTCGAGACCGCGAAGGACTACGGCTACCGCGTCGCCGCGCACGCGCACGGCGCGGAAGGCATGAAGCGCGCGGTGCTGGGCGGCGTGACCAGCATCGAGCACGGCACGTACATGAACGACGAGATCATGGCCCTGATGAAGCAGAAGGGGACGTGGTACGTGCCGACGATCACCGCCGGCCGCTTCGTCGCCGACAAGGCGAAGATCGACGGCTATTTCCCCGACGTCATCCGCCCGAAGGCGGCGCGCATCGGCGCGCTGATCCAGGACACCGCGGCCAAGGCCTACAAGGCCGGCGTGAAGATCGCCTTCGGCACCGACATGGGCGTCGGCCCGCACGGCGAGAACGCCCGCGAATTCGGCTACATGGTCGATGCCGGCATCCCGGCGTCGTACGCGCTGCAGTCGGCCACGTTCTACGCCGCGCAGGTGCTGGGCGTGGACGACCAGGGCGTGATCGAACCGGGCAAGCGTGCCGACATCGTCGCCGTGCCGGGCGACCCGCTCGCCGACATCTCGGTGACGATGAAGGTCGACTTCGTGATGAAGGACGGCGTGGTCTATCGCAACGATGCCGACGCCCGCGGCGCGGAGGCGCGCTGATGTCGATGGAATGGGCCGGCTACCTCGCGGCGACGCTGACCACGCTGTCGTTCGTGCCGCAGGCGGTGAAGACCATCCGCAGCCGCGACACCCGCGGGCTCTCGCTGGGCATGTACGTGGTGTTCACCGCCGGCGTCGCGATGTGGCTGGTCTACGGCATCGCGCTGCACTCGATCCCGATGATCCTGGCGAACGTGGTGACCTTCCTGCTGTCGGCGACGATCCTCGGCCTGAAGCTCAAGCACGGCTAGGCGCAGCGCGACCCGGAAAACCGGTCGCCCACGCGATCCACGCCAGCCACAGGCCGAACGCGAGGCGTTCGGCCAGCGCCGGCGGAACCACCCAGCCGCCGGCCACCGCGATGACGGGCACCAGCACGGCGGCGATCAGCGTGACGCCGCGCGCGGGCACGCCCGGCGCCGTCGCCCGCAGCAGGCCGCCGACGCCGAACGCCAGCCACCACGATGTCCAGGCGATCCCGTGCAGCCCGGTCGCGAGGCCGTCCGGCTGGCGGGGATCGAGCGGCCACGCGCCCTGCGCCGCGAACGCCAGCGCCGACAACCACAGCAGTTGTGTGCCGATCCGCGCCGTCCAGCGCGCCGGCGACGGCAGCGACGCGCGCAGCGGCCACAGCGCGATCGCCGCCAGCACGCCGCACAGCCCGAAACCGAGCACGTTGAACCAGGTCGCCGCAGGCATGCCGATCGCGCCCAGCCAGGCCAGCGGATGACGCGACTGCGTGAAGCCCGTCGCACGCACGGCAGGCAGCGCGCCGCAGGCCAGTGCCACGGTCGCGAACACCGGCAACGCGGCACGGCCGGCGAAGACCGGCCAGCGGGACGAGGGCGACATCGGAACTCCGGTCGAAGGACGCCGCGCACGCGCCGCGACGGGCCGGCAGTATAGCGACGCGCCCCCGGCCGCCCGCGACGCTGCACCGTCGGCGTGCCATGCTGCGGCCTCGACCGACGCCCGCCTTCCGGCCACCGATGTCCGCCTCGCCCGCTCCGCCGACGCTGCCCGCCCTCGCCGTTTCGCCCGCACTCGATCGTCCACGCTGGCGCAACGCCGCGCTGTATCTCGCCGCCGGCTGGAGCGGCTGCTTCGTGATGGGCGTGGAACTGCTGGGCGGACGGCTGATGGCACCGTACTTCGGCAGTTCGATCTTCGTGTGGGGCGCCCTCATCGCCGTGTTCATGGCCGCGCTCGCGGTGGGCTACCTGCTGGGCGGGCAGCTGTCGCTGCGGCGACCCTCCATCACCGGGCTGGGCCTGCTGCTGATCGCCGAGGCCGTGCTGTCGCTGCCGATCGTGTTCTGGAGCGACGCGCTGTTCGATGCGCTGTCCTACGCCATCGACGATCCGCGCTACGGCGCGCTGCTGGCCTCGCTGCTGATGTACACCGCACCGACCGTGGTCTGCGGCATGGTCTCGCCGTACGCGGTGCGCCTGCTGGTCGACGACGTGGCGCGCTCGGGGCATTCGGCCGGACGGCTGTATTTCGCGTCGACGCTCGGTTCGGCCGCGGGCACGCTGCTGACCACGTTCTACCTGGTGCTGCTGTTCGAGATCGACACCATCGTGCTGGGGCTGATCGCGGTGTCCTGCGTGATCGGCGCCGGCCTCTGCGCGGGCGATCGGCGGCGTGCGCGCTGAGTCGCGCCGCCTGCCCGCGCTGCTGGCGCTGGTCGCGCTGCTGCTGGCGGGCTGCGGCCCGCGCGGGCTGCCCGACGGCGGCCACATCGTGCATCGCGAGAAATCGATGTACCGCGACATCATCGTCGCGGAGACCGGCGGTTACCGCTGCCTGTCCTTCGCCCGCCGCAACGGCATGCAGACCTGCGTCTACAAGGGCGCGCCCGACCTGCTGGCCGTGCCCTACACCCGTGCCGTGTTCGCCGGGCTGATGGCCCGCCCCGGCGCGAAGCGGGTGCTGATCATCGGCGCGGGCGGCGGCGTGATCCCGCGCGCCATGCACCGCTTCGACCCGACGCTGCAGATCGACGTGGTCGAACTGGACCCGGCGGTCGTCGCAGTCGCAAAACGCTGGTTCGGCTATCGCGAGGACGCCCGGGTGCGCACCCACATCGGCGACGGACGGACGTTCGTGCGCCGCAGTGCGCGCGCGGGCGTGCGCTACGATCTGGTGGTGATCGACGCCTACGAGCGTGTGTACGTGCCCGAGCACCTGCTGACGCGCGAGTTCCTGTCGCAGGTGCGCGATGTCCTCGCGCCACGCGGCGTGGTCGCGTCCAACACCTTCGCCCGCGGCGCGCTGGCGCCGTACGAGGCCGCCACCTACGCCGCGGTGTTCGGCCCCATCCAGCGCGTCGACGTCGAGATGGGCAACCGCATCCTGCTGGCCGGCCGCGACGGGCTGCCCTCGCCCGCCGCGCTGCACGCACGCGCCGAGGCGATGCAGCTGCGCCTGCTCGCCCTCGGCGTGCTGGTCGACGAACTCCGGTCGCGTCCGCAGGCGCCGCCGCAGGGCATCCGCCCGCTGACCGACCAGTACGCGCCGGCGAACCTGCTGTTCCGCGCCCCCGAATGACGCGGCGCGGGTCGCCGCCGCGCCTTGGAATCCCGCGCCGCCGCCGCCATGATGACGGCCCCCGCCGACGGAATTCGCCATGACCGCCCTCCACGTCTTCGACGCCACCGCACAGAACTTCGAGGCCGAAGTCCTGCAGCGCTCCCTGCAGACGCCCGTGCTGATCGATTTCTGGGCGGACTGGTGCCAGCCGTGCAAGACGCTGGGTCCGATCCTGGAGAAGCTGGCCGAGGAATTCGGCGGCGCATTCCGGCTGGCGAAGGTCGACGTGGAGGCCGAGCAGGAGCTGGGCGCGGCGTTCCAGATCCGCTCGATCCCGACCGTCGTGCTGGTGAAGGACGGACAGCTCGTCGACGGCTTCCAGGGCGCGCTGCCCGAGGGCCAGCTGCGCGAGTTCCTGAAGCACCACGGCATCGAGCCCGGCGCCGCCGCGCTGGTCGAGGAAGAGGCCGCGGAACCGGCCGCGGTCGACCCGCAGGCCGAGGTCGCGCGCCTGCGCGAGGCCGTCGCCGCCGAGCCCGACAAGGGCGAACTGAAGCTCGACCTCGCCCTCGCCCTGCTCCAGGCCGGCGTCGCCGACGAGGCCGAGCGCCTGCTCGACGCCCTGCCCGCCAACCTCGCCACCGACGACCGCGCCGTGCGCGCCCGCGCCCGCCTCGGCTTCGCCACGCTGCTGAAGGACGCGCCGTCCGCGGATGCGCTGCAGGCCGCGATCGACGCCGACGCCGGCGACCTCCGCGCCCGCCACCTGCTGGGCGTGCGCCACCTCGTCGCCGGCCGCTCCGAGGAAGGCCTGGAGCAGTTCATCGAGATGCTGCGCCGCGACCGCACCTTCGACGACGGCCTGCCGCGCAAGACGCTGATCGACGCGTTCCGGGTGATCGAGGACGAGGATCTGGTCGGCCGCTACCGCCGCAAGATGTCGTCGCTGCTGCTGGTCTGACCGGCGATGCCGCGGGCACTGACGCCGCGCACCCTGCGGCGCCTCCTCAATCTCTGGCCGCCCTACCTCTTCGCCGGCGTGCGCGTGCGCAGCATCGGCGAGGACTGGCGCAGCGCCGAGGTCGAACTGCGCGCGCACTGGTGGAACCGCAACTACGTCGGCACCCACTTCGGCGGCAGCCTGTTCTCGATGACCGACCCGTTCTGGATGCTGCTTGCGCTGCATGCGCTGGGCCGCGACTACATCGTCTGGGACCAGGCCGGCGAGATCGTGTTCCGCAGGCCCGGGCGCGGCACCGTGCGCGCCCGCTTCGCGCTGGACGACGCGGCACTCGACACCATCCGCGCCGCGACCGCCGGCGGCGGGAAATACCTGCACTGGTTCGACACCGACGTGGTCGACGCCTCGGGCGAGGTCGTCGCCCGCACGCGCAAGCAGCTCTACATCCGCCGCAAGCCGCGCGAGGCGGACAAGGCACAGGCCGCGACGGCTGATTAACGCGGCGTCTGGAAGTACGGCGGCAGCGGCACCCGCCAGCAGACGTCGTCGGGGCGGACACGATGGTTGTCGAGGCATAGCGCGCGGCCGTCGTCGACGAGGCGCAGCTTGCGCGACGCTGCGCCGATCTGGGCATGTCGCGCTTCAAGGCGCTCCAGTACCGATCCGGTCTCCGATGTCGCCGCGCGCAGGCGCAGCAGTTCGGCGATCAGGCGGATGCGCGCATTCGTATCCTCGATCTGCGCGGCGTAGTCGTTGTCGACGTGTTTCCCGATCTCGCCCAGGATGCAGCCAGCCATGTCCGAGACGCATTCCAGACGCGCCAAGGGAACGGCAATGCCGCTACCCACCACGAACGCCTCGTCCGCGCGGATCTTCAGCGTGGTCTCCGACGCGCAGAACGGGATGAAGCGCATCGCCTGCTCGGCAACGGCCATGCGCCCGTCGTAAGTCAGGGTTTCGTCGAGGGCATCCAGCACGCCGCCAGCACGCCGGTGCACCGACGGCGAGACCCGGGACCGTGCGTAGGCGAACTCGCCGCGGGCGGCATTGCACAGCGAGAACTCGGCGGCCGTCGTCGGCGCGAAGGCCGCGTCGCACGACGATGGCAGCACGAAGTCGCGCGGCACCTGCGCCAGCATCGACAGGAACAGCTCTGCGTAGCTGGCACGGACGTACCCGGCGGCCACGAGGCGCGTGATCAGCGCGTCGCTGTCCGCACCCAGCCGCCGCCACGTCGCGATCGCCCGGCAGGTGCCGTCGAAGGCGGCATCCCGGCGCCCCTGGACGAAGTCGAGCGCGTAGCGGGTGCGCAACTGGCCGCCGAACTGGAGATGGTCCGGCAACGGCATCGCGGAGGGGTAGCCGAACGGGTCACGCAGGCCGGTGTAGGCCGACAGCGATTCGAGCCGGTCGAACCAGTCGCGGTTGCGGGCAACCACGTCGGCGTGGGCCGCGGGATCGGCCTGCACCTGGGCCAGGCACTCGCGGCCGGAGGTGCACAGACGCGCGCGGTCGGCCTCGGACAACGAGGCCGGGTAACGCCCGACCGCCACGCTCGCTGGCTCGGGCACCGCGGCCGGATCCGCGGCGGTGGCCCGCCAGCGGCGCACGTCCTCGGCGAAGACCGCATCCCGCTCGGCGGCCGGGATGGCGTAGGCCAGCTGCCACAGCGTCTGGAACGCGTTCGGCCCGTCCAGCGCCGGCAGGGCCGACAGTTCGGCCACGGCCGCCCGCTGGGCCGGGCTCGGGCCGCGGATCCTCGAGACGGTCCAGAGCAGGGCCAGTGCGAATGTGACGGCCAGCGCGGTGCCGCCCAGGACCATTGCCCATTTCCGCATGCCTCGCTTCCTCGCGTTCGAAAGGATGAGAATCCCGTCATGGATCGGGCGGGAAGGGCCGATTCCCGACGCCGTCCCGGGCGGGTATCCTCGCAGGTGAAACAGGGGAAAATCGAGATGGGATCGACGCGAACGGAGCCTCAGGAGGGCATGCCGGACATCGCCGGGTATCGGCTGATCCGCGTGCTTGGCTATGGCGGCATGTCCACCGTGTACCTCGGCCAGCAGTTGTCGCTGGGCCGGGACGTGGCGATCAAGGTCATGCGCCAGGAGGTGGTGACCGACGAAACCGGCCGTCGCCGGTTCGAGAACGAGGCCCGCACCATCGCCCGCCTCGACCATCCGCACATCGTCCGCATCCACGAGGTCGGCCGCACCGCCGAGGGCCAGCCCTACTACGTCATGCCGGTGTTCCCGCGCGGCCACCTCGGCCGGCGCAACCTCACCCGCGACGAGAGCCGCGTGCGCGAGATCCTCGAAGTCCTGCTGTCCGCGCTGGCCTACGCGCATGGCCGCGGCGTGGTGCACCGCGACGTGAAGGCCGAGAACGTGCTGTTCGACGAAGCCGAGCGGCCGATGCTCACCGACTTCGGCATCGCCCTGCGCCGCGGCTACGGCGCGCGCGTGACCACCGCCGGCGTCGCCGTCGGCAGCACCGCGTACATGGCCCCGGAGCAGGCCCGCGGCGGCGACGTCGACCTGCGCGCCGACCTCTACAGCCTCGGCGTGCTGGCGTGGGAAATGCTCAACGGCAGCCTGCCGTACAAGGCGCACGACGGCCTGTCGATGGCGCTGAAGCACGTGCAGGACCCGGTCCCGCGCCTGCCCGCGCACCTCGCGCAGTGGCAGCGCTTCTTCGAGCGCGCGCTGGCCAAATCGCCGGGCGAACGCTTCACCGACGCCCAGGACATGCTCGATGCCCTGCGCGCCGTGCCGCATGCGCAGAAGCAGCCGCTGCGCGCGGCGTTCGCCCGCCTGCGCAGCCGCACCGGCCCGCGCCAGCTGGCGATCGCCGCGGTGGTCGTGGCGGTGCTGGCGGGCGGCATCACCTGGCTGGTGCGGCTGGACGAGCGCAGCAGCCAGCGCGCACTGGCCGCGATCGCGCCGCCCCAGCAGGGATCGACGACGACGACACCGGCCACCACCGGCCTCGATCCCACGCTCGGCGCGCCGGAGATCGACCCCACCGAATCGCTGCTGCGCGCCGCGCCGGACTCCGCGGCGCAGGGCTTCATCGACGATGCCAAGCGCCAGTTGCAGCAGCGCCGGCTGATCGCACCGGCCGGCGACAACGCCTACGAGAGCGTGATGGCCGCCTGGCACACCGACCCCAGCCACGCCGGCCTGCAGGACACCAGCAACCGCGTCTTCGCCGCGCTGGGCGACGAGGCCGAGCAGCACCTGGGCAAGGCCGAGGAACCGCTGCTGCGCGATCTGATGAGCCGCATGACGCGGCTGGCCGAACAGGACCGCGCGCGCGGCCCGGCGCAGATGACCCAGATGCGCAAGCGGCTGTCGACCACGCTGACGACGCGCCTCGACCAGGCGCAGGCGAAATCCGACAAGCCCGGGGCGCAGCGCCTGCTGGCCTCGGCCCGCACCATCGGCATCGACGGCCCGCAGCTCGCGTCGCTGCAATCGCGCGCCGGCAAGATCGCGCAGCCGGGCGACCGGATGACCGACAACATCGGCGACATGACCCTGGTGCAGGCCGGCGGCAAACTGGTCGCCGTGTCGCGTGCGTCGATCAGCCGCGCCGAATACGCCGAGTTCGCGAAGGCGACCAACCGCGCGGCGTCGCTGTGCCGCGAAAAGGCCTCGCTGCTGCGGGTGCTGGCGCCGCGCACCTGGGATGCCCCGGGCTTCGACCAGAGCACCGGCCATCCCGTGGTCTGCGTGTCCTGGCAGGACGCCGAGGCCTACGCGCGCTGGCAGAGCGGGCGCGGCCGCTACCACTATCGCCTGCCGACCGCGGCCGAGGCACAGGCCGCGGCGCGCAACGACGGCGGCAAGCCGGTGGCCGAATGGCTGAGCGACTGCGCCGGCGGCAGCTGCGTGCGGCGCATGACCTCGGGCCGCAGCTGGCGCGGCGCCGGCGGTGGCCGCCCGCTGGATGCGTCCCGCGGCTACGACGACGTGAGCTTCCGGCTGGTCCGCGAGATGTGATCGCCGCCGCTGCGGTGCCGAGACGGCGGGCCAAGGCCCGCCCTACAATCGCCGCATGTCCACGCCTCCCACGCTCGGCCGCCGGTTGCAGGGCCTGTTCATCGCCGGATTGCTCACCCTGCTGCCGATCTGGCTGACGTGGGTGGTGATCAAGTTCGTGTTCGTGGTGCTGTCGGACCTCAGCCGGCCGTTCATCGACCCGCTGCTGCAAACGCTGGCGCTGTCGTCGCCGAAGACGCTGGGCTGGCTGGCGCAGGCGTGGGTGAAGACCGCGCTCGGCCTGATCGCCACCGTCGGCACCGTGCTGGTCACCGGCTGGCTGACCCGGCGCGTGCTGGGCCAGCGCCTGCTCGGCTGGTTCGAGGCGCTGATCGGGCGCGTGCCACTGGCCAGCACCGTCTACGGCAGCGCGCGCAAGCTGCTCGACATCCTGCAGACCAAGCCCGACGGCACCCAGCGCGTGGTGCTGATCGACTTCCCGCACCACGACATGAAGACCCTCGGTTTCGTCACCCGCGTGATGCGCGAGGCCGGCACCGGACGCGAACTCGCCGCGGTGTACGTCCCGACCACGCCGAACCCGACCTCCGGCTATCTGGAGATCGTGCCGGTGGAACGCATGACCCCGACCGACTGGACCGTGGACCAGGCCATGAGCTTCATCATCAGCGGCGGCGCGGTGGCGCCGGAGACCATTCCCTTCACGCCGCCGGGCGCGTCGCCGGCACCGCAGTCCGCGGCCACGGAGCAAACGCCGGCATGAGCGCGCATCTCCTGCACGACCGCGCGACCCGGCTGTTCATCGCGCTCGCCGCGTTCTTCTGCGTCAACGCCGTGCTGGCCGAATTCATCGGCGTGAAGATCTTCGCGCTGGAAGACACGCTGGGCATCGCGCCGCTGGAGTGGAACCTGTTCGGCCAGACCGGTTCGCTGAGCTTCACTGCCGGCACGCTGCTGTGGCCGATCGTGTTCGTGTTCACCGACGTCATCAACGAATTCTTCGGCACGCGCGGCGTGCGCATGATCTCGTGGATCGCGGTGGCGCTGATCCTCTACGCCTTCCTGTTCGCGTTCGCGGCGATCCACCTCTCGCCCGCCGGCTGGTGGGTCGAGGCGGCGCAGACGCAGGGCGTGCCCGACTACCAGAAGGCCTACGCCGCCGTGTTCGGCCAGGGGCTGTGGACCATCGCCGGCTCGGTGCTCGCGTTCCTGCTGGGGCAGTTGATCGACGTGTCGGTGTTCCACCGCATCCGCCGGCTGACCGGCGAACGCCATGTCTGGCTGCGCGCGACGGGTTCCACGGCGGTGTCGCAGCTCGTCGACAGCTTCGTGGTGCTGTACATCGCGTTCGTGCTCGGCCCGCAGCACTGGCCGATGTCGCTGTTCCTCGCGGTCAGCAGCGTCAACTACCTCTACAAGATGCTCGCCGCGGTCGCGCTGATCCCGCTGCTGTACCTGATGCGCCGCGCGATCGACGCCTACCTCGGCAGGGAACGCGCCGAACAGCTCCGCCACCAGGCCGCACATTGAGCACAGGCGTCGCCGGCCAGACTGCCGGTCGCTTTGCCGGCCTTGGCGTTTCGGGAGCCTCGCGCCCGCAGTGACCTTTGGCCGATGCCGCAACCGGCGTTTCGCGCGACCCTCCCCGGGCTTCTCCCGACCTGCGGCGCCACCGCGCCCGCAGGCGCGTTCCTTCCACGCCCGGAGTCTCCCATGTCCTCGAACTCGTCCGTCCGCCGGCCCGCGCTGCTCGCGCTCGCCGTCGCGGTGGTGCTGGCCGGCGCCAGCGCCCTGCCCGTTTCCGCCTTCGCCGCCGCGCCCGCACAGGCGGCATCCACCGAATCCAGGGCGCAGCAGCTGAACCGCCTCTACGACGAGTACTGGGAAGAAACCCTCAAGCTCAGCCCGCTGCAGGCCACGTTCCAGGGCGACCCGCGCTACAACGACCAGTTGCCGAACTTCCTCACCGAGGACTACCGCAAGCAGTCGCACGACTTCACCGTGCGCTGGCTCAAGCGGATTGAGGCTGTCGGTCCCGCCGGCCTGAGCGGCCAGGATCGCCTGAGCTACGACATCTTCGTGAAGAACGCGAAGGACTCGCTGGAAGGCGAGCAGTTCCCCGGCTACCTGATGCCGATGAACCAGTTCACCAACCTCGCCGGCTTCGCCGCGCAGCTGGGCTCCGGCACCGGTGCGCAGCCGTTCAAGACGGTGAAGGACTACGACGACTGGCGCGCCCGCGGCGGCAAGATGCCGGCGATCTTCGACCAGGCCATCGTCAACATGCGCGAAGGCATGCGCACCGGCGTGGTGCAGCCGAAGGTGCTGATGGTGAAGGTGCTGCCGCAGTTCGACGCGCTGATCAACGACGATCCCGAGAAGACCCTGTTCTGGGGCCCGATCAAGAACCTGCCGGCCAGCTTCTCGGCCGCCGACAAGGCCCGCATCACCGCCGAATACCGCACGATGATCGCGCAGGAGATCATGCCGGCGTTCAAGCGCATGCGCGACTTCATCGCCAAGGACTACCTGCCCGCCTGCCGCGACAGCGCCGGCATGGAAGGCCTGCCCAACGGCAAGGCGTGGTACGCGTTCAACGCCTACCAGAGCATGTCGATCCGGCGCTCGCCGGAGGAAGTGCACAAGATCGGCCTGAGCGAAGTCGCGCGCATCCACGGCGAGATGCGCAAGGTGATGGCGGAGGTCGGCTTCAAGGGCACCCTGCAGGAATTCTTCCAGTACCTCAACACCGACAAGAAGTTCGACTTCGCGTCCGAGGACGCGCTGCTCGCGCATTACCGCAGCATCGAGGCCAAGCTCGAACCCGGCCTCAAGCGCGAATTCCGCCTGATGCCGAAGGCCGGCTTCGAGATCCGCCCGGTCGAGGCGTTCCGCGCGCAGTCCGCCGCCGGCGGCGAATACCAGTCGCCGAGCGAGGACGGCAGCCGTCCCGGCATCTTCTACGTGAACACCTACGACCTGCCCAGCCGCAAGACCTGGGACAGCGAGGACCTGTTCCTGCACGAAGCCAAGCCCGGCCACCACTTCCAGATCGCGATCCAGCAGGAACTCACGGGCATCCCGAAGTTCCGCCGCTTCGGTGGCGAGACCGCGTTCGCCGAAGGCTGGGGCCTGTACTCGGAGACGATCGGCAAGGAACTGGGCATGCTCGACGATCCGTACATGTACGTCGGCATGCTGCAGAACGAACTGTGGCGCGCGATCCGCCTCGTGGTGGACACCGGCTTCCACAGCAAGGGCTGGACCCGCGACCAGGTGATCGCCTACATGCGCGAGAACTCGGCCGTGAGCGAAGTCGACGCCGTCGCCGAAGCCGAACGCTACATGGCCATCCCCGGCCAGGCGCTGGCGTACAAGACCGGCCAGATGAAGATCACCGAGCTGCGCGCCCGCGCCGAGAAGGCGCTGGGCAGCCGCTTCGACATCCGCGCCTTCCACGACGAGATCCTCGGCGACGGCGCGGTGCCGCTGGACATCCTCGACGCCAAGGTCGACCGTTGGATCGAGGCGCAGAAGAAGCAGTGATCGCGACCCGATGATGCGACACGCGAAGGGCGGCCTCGGCCGCCCTTCGTGCGTTCGGACTCGCGACGCGCTCGCGACGGAAACGGA
The DNA here is from genome assembly GCF_056313745.1 of Lysobacter sp. DMC97. Lineage (NCBI taxonomy): Bacteria > Pseudomonadati > Pseudomonadota > Gammaproteobacteria > Lysobacterales > Lysobacteraceae > Lysobacter > Lysobacter sp. DMC97. Next base: position 418,614 of record NZ_JBQUZR010000001.1, read on the forward strand.
ACAGGCTGGGGTACACCTCTCCCCTTGCGGGAGAGGTCGACGCGCATCGCGCGTCGGGAGAGGGGACGCGCGGGAACCGCGCTTCGCATCATGCTTCCCCCTCTCCCCAACCCCTCTCCCGCAAGGGGAGAGGGGCTTTAAGGGCGATCCGACGATGCGGTGACGCGACACACGAAGGGCGGCCTCGGCCGCCCTTCGCGCGTTCGGTTCAGTGCGGTTTGCGATCCGAATCTGGCTTCGACCAGAGGATTTCCTGCGACTCGGCTTCCCCGGGTGACAGCGCGATCCCGGCCGGGCGTTCCGCATTACCGATGGTGACCGTCAGGAAGACCTTGTCGTCGTAGCATCCGGAAAGATTGAACACCACGTCGTCGCCGAAAATGTTGGCGTAGCGCGCACCGATTGACCGCGCCGTGGGCGGGAGCTTCTCGCCTGGCACCACGAAGTCGAGCGCTGCGCTCCGGCGCGCCGCCGCGACCATCGATACCGCTTCCCGATACAGACGCGAGAGCGCCTTTTCGTCGATTTCGCGCGCACGATCGGCCGCCGCCCCGTTTCCGGCGCAACCGATCGATGCCATGTACATCCATGCCGACAGCCAAGACAGCACGGGCACGGCGATGAGGCATCCCGCGATCCCCAGCAACCATTTCGCGCCCCGCGGCATCGATCAATACGCCTTGCTGCCCCGCAGCGTCGACAACCGCTCCGGCGGCGCGAACGTGTCGGGCCGCGCCAGCGTCCAGTAGTCGCGGAACACGGCGTGGTCGCTGATGCGGCCGCCCAGCAGTTCGCCGGGTTCGAGGAAGCGATACAGCACGTTGAGCGAACGCACTTCGGTCGGCGACACGCGGCGCAGGATGTGTTCCGGACCGAGCTGCGACGGATGCTCCAGCCCCGCGGCGCACAGCATCTCGCGCAGCGCCTTGAGCGTGTGGCGATGGAAATTGTGCACGCGCGTCGCCTTGTCGGGCACGTCGAGCTTGCGCCAGCGGCTGGCATCCTGCGTCGCGATGCCGGTCGGGCAGCGATCGGTGTGGCAGCTCTGCGCCTGGATGCAGCCCAGCGCGAACATGAAGCCGCGCGCGGCGTTGCACCAGTCGGCACCCAGCGCCATCGTGCGTGCGAGGTCGAACGCGCTGGTGATGCGCCCCGCCGCGCCGACGCGCACACGATCGCGCAGGCCAAGCCCGACCAGCGTGTTGTGCACCAGCATCAGGCCCTCGTGCATCGGCACGCCGACGTGGTCGATGAACTCCGCCGGCGCCGCGCCGGTGCCGCCCTCGCCGCCGTCGACGACGATGAAGTCCGGCAGCAGGCCGGTCTCCTGCATCGCCTTGGCGATCGCGAACCACTCCCACGGATGGCCGATCGCCAGCTTGAAGCCGGCCGGCTTGCCGCCAGAGAGCGTGCGCATCTTCGCGACGAATTCGAGGAGTTCGATCGGCGTGGAGAACGCCGAATGCCGCGACGGCGACACGCAGTCCACACCCTGTTTCACGCCGCGCGTCGCGGCGATCTCGGCGCTGACCTTCGCCGCCGGCAGCACGCCGCCGTGGCCGGGCTTGGCGCCCTGCGACAGCTTCAGCTCGACCATCTTCACCTGCGGGTCGACGGCGTTCGCGGCGAAGCGTTCGTCGCTGAAGGTGCCGTCGTCGTTGCGGCAGCCGAAGTAGCCGCTGCCGACTTCCCAGACCAGATCGCCACCGTGCTCGCGGTGGTACGGCGAGATCGAGCCCTCGCCGGTGTCGTGGTAGAAGCCGCCGCGCTTCGCGCCGGCGTTGAGCGCGCGGATCGCATTCGCCGACAGCGCACCGAAGCTCATCGCCGAGATGTTGAACACACTGGCGTCGTAGGCGGCGTCGCCATCACCGCCGGCATCACCGCCAATGCGGATGCGGAAATCGTCCGAGTCGATCTTCGTCGGCATCATCGAGTGGTTGATCCACTCGTATTCCTCGCCGTACACGTCCTGCTGGGTGCCGAACGGGCGGGTGTCGTTGACCGACTTCGCACGCTGGTAGACCAGGGCACGCTGCTGGCGCGAGTACGGCACCTCCGCGGTGTCGGACTCGATGAAGTACTGGCGCATCTCCGGGCCGATCGACTCCAGCCCGTAGCGGAAATGGGCGAGGATCGGATAGTTGCGGCGCAGCGTGCTGCGGGTCTGCAGCAGATCCAGTGTGCCGAGCGCGGCGAGTGCGGCGAAAACCGCGAACACCCACCACCAGCCGTCGCCGAACAGCACGGCTGCGGACGCGGACAGCAGGGTCAGGAGCAGGCAAGCGAGATAGGCGGCATAGCGCGACATGCGTGGCGATCCGGGTGCGCGGCGGAGCCGGTGCGGCGCGCACCGCGCGACTGACCTGCGACGCCATCAACGGTGGTGCCCGGGGCGGGACTCGAACCCGCACGACCTGCGTCGGGGGATTTTAAGTCCCCTGCGTCTACCGTTTCGCCACCCGGGCAAGGTCATTGCGGAACGCGAGGCGTCCGCGACCGCCGCAGTATACGCGGCCGGCCGGCGCGTCCCGGCGGCCTGCTCAGGCGTGGCGGGGCGACAGGCCGGACCGCACCATCCGCGCCAGCGACCGCGTCCAGTCGCGCACGTCGCTGCGCAGGAAGGGCCCGGCGCTGTCCGCCTTCACCAGCGGCGGCTCGACCAGCCCGATCCGCAGCGTGTCCGCATCGAGCAGGGCCAGATGGACCGTGTCGCCGGCGGCATCGCCCGGGTGGTCGCCGGCCCGCACGCACAACCGGACCTCGACGGCGCCGATCCGGAAGGCGCGGACCCCGAGCAGGGAAAAGAGATACCAGCAGTCGCCTTCGGGCAGCGGCGCCGGCCGGAGCACGGTGTCGTCCATGCGCAGTTCGACGTGGGCGGGCGCCTGGACACCGAAGGTCACGCGCTCGCCGAGGCGGGCATGGACGGTGATCCGGGTGTCGTCCCCGATCCGGACGGTGCTTCCGACCCGGCAGGACAGAATGAGCATGATGCACCTCCCTGTGAGCATCGGCGGACGGCCATCGCGGGCCGGTAAAGCCTCGGCCGGCATCGCTGGATTGCGCGAAGCGCCGGGGTCGTGCAGGATCGGAAGCGTCTCCGGTTGCCTCCGATCCGGATAGCGAAAGTTAGCTGATAGTTAGCAGAGCGGCAAGCCCTGTCAAGCGCTACGCTATGCTCCGGCTGGGGGCGCCATCACGCGCGACGACGGGAATGGACAAGTACGCACAGGCCTTCGCCGATGCAATGAACGAAACGGGCATGCGCAACACCACGGTGGCGGCGCAGCTGGAGGGCATCGGCTACAACAACGTCTCGCAGTGGCGCACGGGCCGGCGGCCGATTCCGGCCGACCACGCCCCGGCGATCGCCGCCCTGCTCGATGTGCCGCCCGAACGCATCAGCAAGGCGTACGCGCGGCGCATGTACGCCGAATCGGTGCGGACCTCGTCGACCGCGGGCGTGCTCGCCGGCGGCGCCGTTCCCGCCGAGCACGTCGCCCTGCTGCACCTGCCCGGCTTCGGTCGCGGTGACAGCGGCGACCGCATCGTGCTGCCGGAGTTCATCGTGCGTCGCGAACTCGGGCCGACGGCGATCGAGAACGTGCGTTGGGCCGCGCAGTTGTCGCGCGCGATGGAGCCCGAGATCAAGCGCTTCGCGCTGGTGCTGGTCGACACCACCATCACCCGGCACGAAGACGTGGTGGACGGCGGCATCTACGCCTACACGCTCTGGGGAAGGCCCGACATCCGACGCGTGCTCATCCGGCGCGATGCCTGGTGCCTCGTCGGCCAGGGCGGCGGCAGCGAACGCATCGAAGTCGCCGCGACGGATCTGGCGAACATCCGCATCCACGGCGCCGTGACGGGTTGGTTATGATGCACACCGGTCGTCCGGAAGCGACTTGCGGGGTTTGACGAACCTGTTTTTTTGTGCGAATAGCTTCTGCACGGAATGTCTAAGGATGGGATCCCGGCAGGCGACACAGAGGAAACAGGGAGAAGCCATGGAAGCTGCGAAATGGGCCGGCGCGATCAGGGGACTCGCGCTCGGCACCGGGTACTGCATTGCCTACCTGGTGATGCGTTACCTGTCTTTCGACCAGTGGTTCCTGCCGGCTGGGCTTCGTGCCGCCTGTCTGTTGCTGCTTCCCTGGCGCAGCTGGCCCTTCATCATCGCGGGCGACATCGCGGCGCTGCTGGTCATCCGCGTGCCGATGATCGAACGCTACAGCCCGCAGTGGTCTTACCTCAGCCCCTTCCTGCTGATCGGACTCATCTCCCCCGTCGCCGGCGTGGCACGCCGGTTCCTGCCCGATCCCGCAACCATCGCCCGCTGGCTGCCGCTGGTCGCGATCTCGATCGCGCTGTGGTCGTCGCTGTGCAATCTCGGGCTGAACTACTTCCTGCACGGGCCCCGCTCCCTGGTCACCCTGGCCAAGTTCGGCAACTATTTCATCGGCGACTTCCTCGGCATCCTGATGGTCGGCCTGCCGTGCCTGCTGTGGCGACTGCGCGGCCGCGACGTCTTCTCGCCACGCCGGCTCATGCGCGACGGCGCGGTCGCCCTGCTCGCGATCCTCGGGCTCTACGCGCTGATCACGCTGCCCGCACGCATCGACCACGCGCTGCAGCTGTCGCTGCTGATGCTGATGATCCTGCCCGCGGTCTTCCTGACCTTCTTCCACGGCTGGCGCGGCTCGGCGATCGGCGTGGTCGCGGTCAACCTGGCGATCGCGCAGACCCTCACCTACACCGGCATCCCCGGCACCCACGACGAAACCGTGTTCCTCGCGCAGCAGGCGCTGGCGATTTCGGCGGCGGCCCTGCTCATTCTCGGCACCGTCATCTCCGAGCACTACGACACCGCGCGACGCTCCGGCATCGCCGAGGCGCATGCGCTGAAGATGGCGCGCAGCAGTTTCCTGTCGACGGAACGCGTGTTGCGCGAGCAGTTGCTGTACATGGCGCAGATGCAGCTGCTGCTGGACGACGAGCGACGCGACCTGGCCGCGTCGCTGAAGGCGCACGGCAACTACGCCGCGGCGCTGGACCTCAACAGCGACGGGGTCCGCCACCGGCAGGTGTTCGACGAACAGGCACAGGCGCTCTACCCGATCCGCATCGAGGAGCAGGGGCTGTTCGCCGTGGTCCATTCCGAGGCCTTCACCGGCTTCTGGGCCGGCGGCGCGGACGTGATCTACGCCCTGCGCGGGCAGCCGCGCTGGCTGTCGGTGGACCTGCAACTGGTGGCGTACCGGTGCATCTGCAACGCCATGGCGCTGCTGTCCGAATGCGATCCGGACGAATACCGCATCAAGATGCGCGTCTGGCGCGGCCGGAAGTCGCGGGGCATCGCCCTGTTCGTCTCGGCCTCGCCCACCGCGCCCGCACACACGAGCCAGGCGGGTGCCGCCGCGGATTCGCTGCTGTCCGCACGCGTGAAAGCGCATGGCGGCATTCATCGCCGCCATGCGCACCGGGTCTGCGTGCTGCTGTCCGAATCGAACGATCCACCGCCATCCTCTCACTGAGCCGCGACGATCGAGCGGACCAGCCAGCTCGGCTGCCCGTTCGCGTCCAGCTGGAGATCGACTTCCACTTCGGTACTGCGATAGAGCGTGCGCATGCCCGGCGACGGGGCCAGCGGATTGCCTTCGCCCGACGCGCGGACACGTTCCACGTCCGCGCCCATCGGCAACACCCACAGCGTGGCGCCGATGCGGCCGATCGCTGCCCGCACGGTGCCGTTGCGATCGTTGATCTGCAGGTAGCGGATGCCTTCGCGCTCGAATTCGTAGATGCGCCACATCGCGTCCTGGGCGACGAGACCGACCGGCGGAAACGACTGGCCGAGGCTGTGTCCCCCGAGGAGGGGCGTCCCGTGGCCATCGTCGGTGCAGCCGCAGGCGGCCATCGCGGACGGCGCGGCGAACAGGCCGGCGACCAGGGCCAGGACGAGGAACGGGGCATGCAGGGAATGCTTCAACATGGAGTTTCTCCTTGACGTCATCTTTTGTGGTGGCGTTAGCAAATTCATCGGAAAAAACGGCTTTGCTAACGATGTCGGATACCCGTCGGCCACGCCTCCCGGGTCCGTGGACGGTAGCATCCCGCGTCCACGCCGCTCTGCGCGCCGGCGCAAAGCCGGGGCACGCGAGAACGCCGCACGGGCGCGTTCCCGGCACGGGATGACGACATCGGAGAAGGAAGCGCACCGGGGCTCGGCTCGACAGGCGCAATGGCATCGCGCGGGGTGCACACCCGGGAGGACGGATCGATCGACCGCATCGGAATGCACCCGGCGCCGCCCGCGGGCAGCGGCAACATCGCGTCCCGGAGCGGAACGCGGACATCGGCGACGAGAACCGGCGGCGCGAAGGTGAAGGCGATGCCGACGCATCGCGCACCGGGACCGGCGCGGATTCGGATCGTCTGATCGGACCGTCTGAAACGACGAAACCCGCCGAAGCGGGTTTCGCGAGAACTGGAGGCTTGGGTCGGAATCGAACCGGCGTACGCGGATTTGCAGTCCGCTGCATGACCACTCTGCCACCAAGCCAGTGACGGGGGCGACCCGATTGCACATGCGCCGAAACGCGTGGACATCCCTGGGTCTTCACAAAACGAACCCCGGCAAGCCGGGGCACGTCTGAAACTGGAGCGGGAAACGAGACTCGAACTCGCGACCCCGACCTTGGCAAGGTCGTGCTCTACCAACTGAGCTATTCCCGCGAAGAAGTTGAAATTTTAGCGCCAGATTCTCCGGTGTCAACACTCTTTTTTTCATCCGCCATCAATGCCGGCCACGCGGCGATCAGGTACTGCACGCCAGACCACAGCGTGAGCAGCGCCGCGACCGCCAGCATCCAGTCGCCGACATGGAACACCGGGTCGCCCGGCCACGGCACGGGACGCTGTCCGGGCACCACGGAATACAGCAGCGACAGCAGCGCGAGCATCTGCACCACCGTCTTGACCTTGCCGATCATCGCGACCTTCACCGTCGCGCGCTGGCCGATCTCCGCCATCCATTCGCGCAGCGCCGACACCGCGATCTCGCGACCGACGATCACCGCCGCCCAGAACGCCATCCACGGCGTGGGATGGCCCTGCACGATCAGGAACAGCGCGACCGCGACCATCAGCTTGTCGGCGACCGGATCGAGGAACGCGCCGAACGCCGAATGCAGGCCGTAGCGGCGCGCGACCCAGCCGTCCAGCCAGTCGGTCACCGCCGCCAGCGCGAACACCGCCGCGGTGGCGAAGTTGCTCCAGCGATAGGGCAGGTAGAAGACCAGCACCATCACCGGGATCATCACGATCCGGGCGAGGGTGAGCATGGTCGGGATCGTCAATTTCATGGACCTTCCTGGAACTCCAGACCGTGGAGGGCGGCGTAGATGCGCTGGGCGAGTGCGGCGTCGATGCCGGCGACCCGGGCGATTTCCTCGACGCCGGCCGCCTTCAGGCCGCCCAGACCGCCGAAATGCCGCAACAGATTAGCGCGTCGGCGCGGTCCGATTCCGGGAATCTCTTCCAGCTTGCTCGCCGTCCGGGCTTTCTGGCGCCGCCCGCGGTGGCCGGTGATGGCGAACCGGTGGGCCTCGTCGCGCACCTGCTGGACCAGTTGCAGCCCCTGCGAGCCTGCGCCGGGGTGCAATTCGCGGCCGTCCGGCAGCAGCAGGGTCTCGTCGCCCGGCCGCCGCGCCTCGCCCTTGGCGACGCCGACCACCAGGACCTCGGTGATGCCCAGATCGGCCAGCACGGCGTGCGCCTGGGCCACCTGCCCGGCCCCGCCGTCGATCAGCAGCAGGTCGGGCAGCACGGCGGTGGCCGGTGCCTCGCCCTCGCCGGCCTGCGCCGCGGCCTCCGCCGCCTCGGCGGCCTTGCGGAACCGGCGCTCCAGCGCCTGGTGCATCGCGGCGTAGTCGTCGCCCGGGGCCACGCCCTCGATGTTGTAGCGGCGGTACTGGCTGCGCACCGGGCCGTCGGCGTCGAACACCACGCACGAGGCCACGGTCGCCTCGCCCATGGTGTGGCTGATGTCGAAGCACTCGATCCGCCGCGGCACGTCGTCCAGCCCCAGCAGGTCGCGCAGCGCCTCCGCGCGCGCGCGCTGCGCGGCGTTGCTGCCGATCTCGGTCGCCAGCGCCAGTTCGGCGTTGCGGCGCACCAGGTCGACGTAGCCCGCACGCTCGCCGCGCACGCTGGTCTTGAGCTGCACCTTGCGTCCCGCTGAAACGCCGAACGCCTCTTCCAGCAGCTCGCGATCGGGGATGTCGCGATCCAGCACGATCTCGCGCGGCGGCACCTGCTCGCCGTAGTACTGCGACACGAACGCGCCCAGCACCGCCTCGGCGCTGTCCTCGCCGTTGGTCTTCGGGAAGAAGGCGCGGGTGCCGAGATTGCGGCCGTCGCGGAAGGTCAGCAGCATCACGCAGGCCTGCACGCCGCGCATCGCCACCGCCAGCACGTCGAGATCGGCGGCCTGGCCGTCGACGTACTGCCGCGACTGCAGCTTGCGGATGGTCGCAACCAGATCGCGCAGCCGCGCCGCGTCCTCGAAGTCGAGCCGCGCGCTGGCCTCTTCCATCGCCGTGGTCAGCTCGGCCGTGAGTTCGTCGCTGCGTCCGTCGAGGAACAGCGTCGCCCGGCGCACCGCGTCGGCGTAATCGCGCGCCGGCACCAGCCCGACGCACGGCGCGCTGCAACGGCCGATCTGGTACTGCAGGCACGGCCGCGAGCGGTTGCGGAAGACGCTGTCCTCGCAACTGCGCAGGCGGAAGATCTTGTGCATCAGGTTGAGCGTCTCGCGCACCGCCGGCACGCTCGGATACGGGCCGAAGTAACGCCCTGGCAACGAGCGGCCGCCGCGGTGGAACGCGATCCGCGGCCACGCCTCGCGGGTCAGCACGACGTACGGGTAACTCTTGTCGTCGCGCAGCAGCACGTTGTAGCGCGGCTTGAGCGACTTGATCAGCTGGTTTTCCAGCAGCAGCGCCTCGCCCGGCGTGCGCGTGACCGTCACTTCCATGCGCGCGATCTGCGCCACCATCGCCGCGGTGCGCGCCTGCAAGGCCTTGGTGAAGTAGCTGGCGACGCGCTTCTTCAGCGACGCCGCCTTGCCGACGTACAGCAGGCTGTCGTCGGCCGCGTACATGCGGTACACGCCCGGCGCCGGCGTCAGGTCGCGGGCGAAGGCGCGGCCGTCGAAGGGCGGCACTTCAGGCGTTTCGGTGCGTGCCTTGGCCATCAGCGTGGGGCGTCGGAAGCCGCGTAGCGGCGGGTGAACGCGAGCGCGGTCCACAGCGCGGCGCCGATCACGAGGGCGAGCCAGCCGAGGAATCGGGTGAAATCGCGCATGATCAGGAAGCCGGCCGCATCGCCGATGTCGACGATGCTCAGCGCACGCCCGGGCGGCAGCCGATCATCGGTCACCGACACCGTGATCTCGTGTCGCCCTGCCGACAGTTCGAACGGTTCCGAACAGTAGATGGCGATGCCACCCCATGGGTATTCCGAACAAAACCTCAACGCGGGGATGTCGATCTGCTTCGCGTCCCGGCGCGCCGTCGTGACCGAGACGCGCAGCCCCGCAGGCTGCGGCGGCAAATCCGGCAGATGCAGCGAGTCCCGCGCAGCCGCGGGCAACGGCATCTCCATCCGGATTTCATGGGATCGGGATCGCGGGACATCGATCGACGCCTTCACCGCCGCCCCCGGCGCGGGCGAGGGAAAGTTCGCCCGAGCCCCCTCGAATCCGGCTGTCTGCCGTTCGACCCAGGCGAAACAGATCGCCGCACCGACCAGGCACAGCACGCTCACCCACCGCAACCGTTCCAGCGTCCGCGTCCGCATCGGACCGGGCTCACTCACCGATCGGGATCTGCCGCAGGCTGCCGTCGCCGGGGTCGAAGCGCAGGACCGCGTGGGCGTCGGTATCGGCGATCCAGACCACGCCGTTGTGCACGGCGAGACCGGCCGGGCAATGCAGGCGCTGGGGCAGGCTGATGGTGCTCAGCTCACCACCGCCCAGGCGCAGTGTGCGCAACTGGTCGTTGCCGCTGTCGGCGACCCACAACACCGGCGCCTTGCCGTCCAGCGCGATCGCCTGCGGCTGCTGCAGGAGGGCGTCGGTGCGCGAGCCCTCGATGTTGCCGAAGCGCCACGCGCCCTGCCCGACCAGCGTCGTCACCTGGCGGCTGCGCAGGTGCACGCTGCGGATGGCCGAGCCGGCCTCGTCGCAGACGTAGAGGATCTGCTGGACCAGCGCCAGCGCGCCCGGGCCGACGAATCCGGCCGCTGCGCCTTCGCCGTCGACCAGCGTCATCGCGCCGGAGCCGGCGAGCAGCCGCAGCGAGCGGTCGCCGAGGTCGTAGGCCCAGATCCGGTTGTCGCCGGCGGTGGAGATGCAGACGATGTTCGACGGCGACACCGCCACGCCGCGCGGATGGTCCAGCGCCACCGCACGCGGATCGTGCACGGTGCATTCGCTCGGCGTGCCGGGGCGGCCGGCGCCGATCATCGTCTCGACGTCGCCGGTGCCGAGCTTGATCCGGCGCACGGCGTGGTTGCCGGTGTCGGCCACGTACAGCACGTCGCGCTGCAGGCTCAGGCCCTGCGGGTTCTGGAACGCCGCCAGTTCCATCGGGCCGTCGATGAAGCCGGGGCCGCCGCTGCCGAACTGGCGCTGGATGCGCCCGGCCGGCGTGCATTCGAGCACCCGGTGGTGGCCGGAATCGACCACGTAGAGGTACTGGTCGCCGACGGCGATGCCCATCGGGTAACGCAGCGGCAGGTCGGGCTCGCGGGTGCGGCGCACTTCGAAGGGTTCGACCTGGATCGACTGCGGCGCCTCGTCGGCGCGCAGCTTCGCGATCGCCGCCTCGAGGTCGCGGACCGGGGTGTCGCCGACGATCCGGCCGCGGATCGCGCCCTGGCCGTCGATCAGCACGACCGTCGGCCAGGCGTCGATGCCGAAGTGCTGCCACGCCACCCAGTCGGCGTCGTGGGCCAGCGGGAAGTCCAGCGGCTGCCGCTGCAGGCGCCGCGAGGCGCGCTTGGCGTCGCGTTCGTGGTCGAAGCGCGGCACGTGGATGGCGACGACGTGGAGCACGTCGCCGTGGCGCTTGCGCAGGGTGGCGAGGTCGGTCAGCCGCTGCTGGCACCACGCCGAGCCGGCGTTGACGAAGGCCAGGGCCACGATCCGGCCGCGCAACTGCGCCATGCGCAGCGGCGACGCGAGGTTGAGCCATTCCAGCGAAGCGGGAAATTCGGGAGCGAGCGTAGTGTCCATGCGTCGATCAGCATCCGCAGTCCGGGCGCGAGCGTCAACCGCCGTCAGCGCGGCGGCCGGGTCGTGGCGAGGCGTTCGGCGCCGGCGGCGGCCGCGGCGTCGACCATGGCCCAGACCCGACGGAAGTCTTCCGCGCTGCCGGTGTAGGGATCGGGAATCTCGGCGTCCTCGCCCTGCCCGGCCCAGTCCAGCAGCAGCGCCGCCTGCGCACTGGCCTCCGCGGGCGCCATCGCGCGCACGTCGCGCAGCACGCTGCGGTCGGCGCAGAGCAGCCAGTCGAACGCGACGAAGTCGTCCCGGCGCAGCTTCCGCGCGCGCTGGCCGCGGATGTCGACCCCGGCCGCGGCGGCGACCGCGATGCTGCGCCGGTCCGGCGGCTCGCCGGCGTGCCAGCCGCCGGTGCCGGCCGAATCGACCTCGATCCAGTCCAGCCCGCGGCGGTCGAGGTGGGCACGGAACGCGCCCTCGGCCAGCGGCGACCGGCAGATGTTGCCGAGGCAGACCATCAGCAGGCGCATCTCAGCCCCCGGCCGGCTGCGTGGCGAGATGGCGTTCCGCGCGTTCGAGATCCTCGGGCGTGTCGATGCCCGGCGGGAACGGCGCCGGCGTGATCGCCACCGCGATCCGGTGCCCGGCCTCCAGCGCGCGCAGTTGCTCCAGCGATTCGATCCGCTCCAGCGGCGACGGCGGCAGCGCGGCGAACTGCTTCAGGAAGCCGGCGCGGTAGCCGTAGATGCCGATGTGGCGCAGCCACGGGCCGCCCGCCGGCAGCGCGTCGCGATCGCGGGCGAAGGCGTCGCGTGCCCACGGGATCGGCGCCCGGCTGAAGTACAGCGCGTCGCCATTCCCGGCGCGGACCAGCTTGACCGTATTGGGGTCGAACAGCTGCTCGGCATCGGCGATCTCCGTCGCCAGCGTGCTCATCGGTGCGCCGCTGGCGACCAGCGTCTCGGCGACCGCGCGGATGCCCGCGGCCGGCGCGAACGGTTCGTCGCCCTGCAGGTTCACCACGACGGTGGCGTCGTCCCAGCCGGCCTGCGCCGCGCAGTCGGCGAGGCGGTCGGTGCCGGAGGCGTGGTCCGGCGAGGTCATCGCGATGCGCACGCCGCTGCCGGCCAGCGCATCGGCGATGCGCGTGTCGTCGGTGGCGACCCAGACCTCGCGCGCGCCGGCGGCCAGCGCGCGGCGCGCGACGTGCAGCACCAGCGGCTCGCCGCCGAGCAGGCGCAGCGGCTTGCCCGGGAGGCGGCTGGCGGCGTAGCGGGCGGGAATGGCGACGACGAAGTCGGTGGCGGTCATGGGATCGGCGAAGGAAGACGGGAGTGGACGGACGTCACGCGGGCTTGAGCTTCTCGAGCAGCGCGATCCAGAAGGCTTCGGGCAGCGCCGCGCGCACCGGCACGCACCAGGTGCGCGCGTCGGCGAAGGCGGCGCACTTCACCGCGTCCTTCTCGGTCATCAGCACCGGCAGGTCGCTGCCGAAGGCGAAATCCCCGGCGCGGTAGGCGTGATGGTCGGCGAAGGCGTGCGGCACGACGGCGATGCCCTGCCCGCGCAGCATCGCGAAGAAACGCTCCGGGTCGCCGATGCCGGCGACCGCGTGTACGCGCTGGCCGGCGAACGCGGACAGCGGCGCGGTGCGCGCGCCGCGCATCGCGAGCACCGCGTCCGACACCAGCCGCATCGGCCATTCGCCGAAGCCGGCCTCGCCGTCGTCGCCACCGAGGTTCAGCACGCGGAAGTCGCAGCGCGCGCCGCGCGCGGCGGGTTCGCGCATCGGACCGGCGGGGATCGGCAAACCGTTGCCGTAGCGGCGGCGGCCGTCGATCACTTCGATCTCGACGTCGCGCGCCAGCCCATAATGCTGCAGGCCGTCGTCGCAGACGATCACGTCGCAGCCGGCATCGACCAGCGCCTGCGCTGCGGCGGCGCGATCGGTGTCGACCCGCACCGGCACGCCGGTGCGGCGCGCGATCAGCACGGGTTCGTCGCCGCCGAGGCGCGGATCGAGCGCGGCGTCGACCCAGCGCGGCGTGCCGGCGTCGTCGCGGCCGTAGCCGCGGCTGGCGACGCCGGGCGTGAAGCCTTCGGCGCGCAGGCGCTCGACCAGCGCGATCGTCAGCGGCGTCTTGCCGCTGCCGCCGGCGATGACGTTGCCGACCACGATCACCGGCTTGCCGGGATGGCGGCTGCGCAGCCAGCCGCGGCGGTACAGCGCCGCGCGCGCGGCCACGACGCCGGCGTAGACCTTCGACAGCGCACGCATCGTCAGCGGCGGCGCACCCTCGCCGAACCAGTAGCCCGGCGGCCGGCGGCCGCTCACGGCGCGGCGTCCGCGGCGCCCGGTTCGCGGAACTGCATGCGGTGCAGGTGCGCGTACAGCCCGTCGCGGGCCAGCAGTTCGGCGTGGGTGCCGTGTTCGACCAGCCGACCGCGATCGAGCACCAGCACCTGGTCGGCGTGTTCGATGGTCGACAGCCGGTGCGCGATGACCAGCGTGGTGCGATCGGGCATCAGCCGGTCGAGCGCGTCCTGCACCAGCCGCTCGGCCTCGTTGTCGAGCGCGGCGGTGGCTTCGTCGAGGATCAGGATCGGCGCGTCCTTGAGGATCGCGCGGGCGATCACCAGTCGCTGGCGCTGGCCGCCGGAGAGGCGCCCGCCGCGGCTGCCGATGCCGGTGTCGGCGCCTTCGGCGAGGCCGTCGACGAATTCGCTGGCGTTGGCGGCGTCGAGCGCGGCGCGCAGTTGCGCGATGTCCTTGCCGGCGAGTTCGCCGTAGGCCACGTTCTCGGCCACGCTGCCGTCGAACAGCATCACCTGCTGGCCGACCAGCGCGATCTGCCGGCGCAGGTCGGCGAGGCGGTACTCGTCGACCGGATGGCCGTCGAGCAGGATCTGGCCGGCCTCGGGCTCGTAGAACCGCGGGATCAGTTTCACCAGGCTGGACTTGCCGCTGCCCGAGCGACCGACGATCGCGGTCACCGTGCCCGGCTTCGCGACGAACGACACGCCGTCCAGCGCCGCCGCGTTCTGCCCGGGATAACGCGCACCGACGTCGCGGAATTCGAGTTCGCCGCGCGCGCGGTCGAGCGTGCGCGTGCCGGTGTCGCGCTCCTCGGCGGCATCGAGCACCGAGAACAGGCGCTCGGCCGAGGCCACGCCCTTCTGCAGCATGTTCTGCACGTTGGTCAGCTGCTTCAGCGCCGGAATGATCGCCAGCATCGACACCATCAGGCTGATGAAGTCGCCCGCGGTGAGGCGCGCGTGCATCGCCTCGCGCCCGGCGAAGAACAGCAGCAGCGCAAGGCAGATCGAGCCCATCAGCTGGATGATCGCCGAGGTGATGCTGCGCGTGGCCTCGACCTTCATCGCCAGGCGCAGGTTCTCGCCGGCGAGTTCGCGGTAGCGGCCGAGTTCGGCCTCCTGCGCGCCGTAGATCTTCACCTCCTGCTGGCCGCTCAGCGCCTGGTCGGCGGCCTGCAGCAGGCGCCCGCCGCTTTCCTGGATGCGGTGGCCGTAGCGGCGGTAGCGGCGGCCGACGGTGTCCATCATCCACGCCATCACCGGCGCGATCAGCAGGATCGCGATGGTCACGCGCCAACTGGTCCACAGCATGACCGCCAGCATCGCCACGACCTGGAACGACTGCTGCAGCATCACCTTGGCGGCGTCGACCGCGGCCTGCGCCACCTGGTCGCTGTCAGAGCCCAGGCGCATCTGCATCGTGCCCACGGATTCGGTGTCGAAGTGCGCGCCGGGCATGCGCAGGTACTTGTCGAACACGCGCACGCGCATGTCCCGGGCGATGCTGCGCGCCGCGCGGGCCATGAACACGTCGGTGAGGTAACCGGCGAGGCCGCGCACGACGAAGATCGCCACGATCACCAGCGGCATCTTCCAGATCAGCTCCGGGTCGCGGTCGATGAAGGTGCCGTCGACCACCGGCTTCATCATCTTGGTGAACGCGCCCGCGGCACCGGCCTCGACCAGCAGACCGGCCAGCGCCAGTCCCAGCAGCCCGCGGTACGGGCGGGCGTAACCGAGCAGGCGTCGGTAGATCGGCCAGGTCGGCGCGCGCCGTTCCTGCTTCGATGCCTTGTCCTTCACGTGCGGGCACTCACTTGCGCGCTCCCGCCGGCGCGGTCGCGGCCTTCGCCTCGGCGCGGGTTTCCGGCGCGGTGGCGATGCTGATCCGGCGGAAGCCGAGCTGCCCCAGCGCGTCCAGCGCGGTGACGACGGACTGGTGCGGCGTGCGCGCATCCGCGCGCAACAGCACCGGACGGCTGCGGTCGCTGCCGGCGACTTCGATGATCGTGCGCTTCAGCGATTCGACGTCGGTGCGCAGCGCCTCGCGGTCCTGCACGAAGTAGCGGCCGTCGGCGTTGACCAGCACGCTCAGCGACTTCGACGGCGACTCGCTGGCCTCGCCCTGCGCCTTCGGCAACTGCAGCTTGAGCACCGAGCGCGCATCGAAGGTGGTCGTGACGACGAAGAAGATGATCAGGCACAGCACGACGTCGATCATCGGGATCAGGTTGATCTCGGGTTCGTCGTCGGCGCGGAAATCGCGGATGCGCATGGCGTGGACGTCTCGGAAGGGGTCAGGCCAGCGCGCGCTGGAGGCCGACGCCGGCGCCGTAACCCAGCAGCGCCAGCATGGTCAGGAACAGCGCCATCAGCGCCCAGAAGCGGACCGGATGCGTGCCGCGCACGACCACCGACGTGCTGTCGCTGTGCGGCAGCCGGCCGGTGCGCAGGCCGACCACCACGGCATGCCCCACCGGCCAGGCGACGAAGGCCACGCACAGCAGCACGACGGCGACGCGCAGCGCGACCATGGCGTCAGTCCCCGCGCACCGGCGGCACGATGCCGCGGCCGCCGGGCGCGCCCGGGGCGCCGGGACGCACGGGATCGAGGGTGTCCAGCAACTGGATCGCCTCGTGTTCCATGTCGACGATGTAGCCGGCGATGCGGCCGCGGAAATAGCGATGGAAGACCAGCGCCGGGATCGCCACGATCATGCCGGTCGCGGTGCAGACCAGCGCCTTGCCGATGCCGCCGGCGAGCTGGTTCACGTCGCCGATGCCGTTGTCGAGGATGCCCAGGAACATCTGGATCATGCCGACCACGGTGCCGAACAGGCCGAGCAGCGGCCCGGCGGAGGCGATGGTGCCGAGCGCGTTGAGGAAGCGCTCCATGCGATGTACGAGATGGCGGCCGACGTCCTCGATGCGCTCGCGGATCTGGTCGCGCGGGCGCTGGCGCACGTCCAGCGCGGCGGCCAGCAGCGCGCCCAGCGGCGAGGTGCGGCGCAACGACTCGATGTGGGTCGGGTCGAGGTTGCCCCGGGCGGCCCAGGCGCGGACCTCGTCGCCCAGGCCGGGCGGGAGCACGGTCCGGCGGCGCAGGCTCCAGAAACGTTCGAGCACGATGCCCACCGCCAGGACGGTCAGCAGCAGCAGCGGAATCATGGGCCATCCGCCCGCCTTCACCAGTTCCAGCACGTCGCATCCTCCGGCCCGTGGCCGTCATCGATGGGGGTCGTCGTCACGGCCATAGGATAGCCCAGCGGCAGGACCCCCACCGAGCCGCCGTCGGCGCAACGCGGCGGCGTCCCACAGCCGCGGATGGCGGCCGCGCTCGGTCGCGAGCGACACCCCGTCGGCCGCCAGCCGGAAGCGCAGCGCGCCGGCGTCGGCGGTCAGCGGCGTGCGGGCGCCAGCCTCGCGCCAGCGCGCCACGATCTGCGGCCGCGGATGGCGGAAGCGGTTGCCGTGGCCGGCGGAGATCGCCGCGAACCGGGCGCGGGTCGCCTCGACGAACGCGAGGTCCGACGAGCCGGCGCTGCCGTGGTGCGCGACGAGCACCAGATCGGCCCGCAGCGACGCCCCCGCCTCCCGCACCAGCCGCCGTTCGATCACGTCGCCGATGTCGCCGGTCAGCAACGCCGCGCCATGCATCGTTTCGACCCGCAGCACGCAGCTCGATTCGTTGCGCAGGTACGGGAAATGGACCGGCGGATGCAGGAAGCGGAAACGCACGCCGTCCCAGGTCCAGCCATCGCCGCCGCGGCAAGCGCGGAAGCGCCCGAGTTTCGTCTCCAGCCCACTCTCCGACGGCGCGAACCGGCGGGCGATCGGGAACTCGGCGGCCACCGCGCCGAAACCGCCAACATGGTCGTTGTCGCCGTGGCTGACGATGGTCGCGTCGAGCGCGGGCACGCCGAGCGCATGCAGCGCCGGCGTGATCGCGCGTTCGCCGGCATCGAAGCCATCGGGCTGCGCCGGGCCCATGTCGTACAGCAGCGCGTGGGTCCGTGTGCGCACCAGCACCGACAACCCCTGCCCGACGTCGAGCACGACCACCTCGGCTTCGCCGGGCTGCGGCAGATGGCGATCCGGCCACAGCAGCGGCAGCCACAGCAGCAGCGCGAGCATCCGCCCGGGCACGCCGCGCGGCAGCAGCAGCCAGAACGCGGACAGCAGCGCGAGCGGTGTCGCGAACGACGCGGCTTCCGGCAGCCACCACAGCGCCAGCGGGCCGTCGGCCAGCCACGCGAACAGTCGCCAGCTCGGCTCGAAGCAGGCCGCCGCCGCGCGCCACAGCGGCCCGCCCCAGCCGGCATGCAGCGCCTCCAGCGCGGTGCCGAGCAGCGACAGCGGCACCACGACGAGGCTCCACCACGGGATCGCGACCGGATTCGCCAATGGCCCGACCAGCGACGCCTGCCCGAACAGCGCCACGCCCAGCGGCAGCAGCCCGAGCGTGGCGACGCCCTGCGCGGCGAAGAAGGCGCGGACCGGTCGCGCGTCGCCCTGCGGCAGGCACCACAGCAGCCAGGCGACGCCGCCGAAGCTCAGCCAGAACCCGGCGGTCAGCGCCGACAGCGGATCGAACAGCAGCACCGCGATCGCGGCCAGCGCGAGGCTGTCGACGGGCCGGCTCGCACGCCGAGACAGCCGCCCGGCCGCGACGACCGCGATCATCAGCACGGTGCGCACGGTCGGCAGCGCGAAACCGGCCAGCGCCGCGTAACCGAGCGCGCCGAGCACGGCCGCGAGCGGCATCGCCTGCGGGCGCGGCCAGCGCCGCCCGAGCGCCGGCCACAGCCACCACAGGCCGCGCACGAACCACGCGGCCGCACCGGCAACGAGGCCGACGTGGAAGCCGGAGATCGCGATCAGATGCGTCAGTCCCGCCGCCCGCAGCCGCGCCCAGTCGGTGTCGTCGAGGCCGCGGGTGTCGCCCAGCGCCAGCGCACGGATGAAGCGCGCGCCCTCCCCCGGCACGGCGGTGGCGATCCGCGCCGACATGCGCTCGCGCCAGGCATCGAGCCCGCGCGGCGGCGCGATCCGTCGCGCTTCGGCTTCGTCGCGAACATGACCGGTGGCGACGATGCGGTCGATCAGCAGCTGCTTCTCGACGTCGGCCGTGCCGGGATCGCGCAGGCCGCGCGGCGCGCGCAGCTTCACCTCGAAACGCCAGCGGCTGCCGGCGGCCACGCGATAGCGCGGCGCCCGCGGCGGGAACGGCGGGGCGTCGTAAGCGTCGTACCACGACAGCCGCAGGCGCCGGCCGCGCAGCGCCGGCGATTGGTCCACAGCCTCGTCGACGACGAACGCGAAACGCGTGCGGCGCGGCTCGTGCGTCGGCAGGTCGACCACGGTGCCGCGCACCTGCGCGACCTGCGCTTCCATCTTCGGCGGCAACTGTCGCGACAACGCAACCTCGGCACGCACGCCGGCCAGCACGAAGCCGGCACAGCACACTGCCAGCCACAGCGGCGCGCGCGGCCGCGGCCAGCGCAGCAGCACGGCCACGCACGCGAGCCATGCGAGCACGCAGGGCCGGGGCGGCGCGGGCAGCCACAGGCAGGCCAGCGTGCCCGCGAGCAGCGCCAGCGCGAATCGCGGATCGAGCACGGAAGCATCCTTCGCAGGAGAGGCGCTCAGGATTCCGCGCCGACGCAGCCCGGCCCATCGGCGGACGACGCATCCGGATGTCGGAAAAATCCGAACGCAACAGCCGAAACCCGCGAAACCGTTTTCCGCCTGCAAAACGCGATCAAGCCGTGCATTTCGCCTGAGGCGTGGCTAAACGCAGGGCTTTCGCGGGCGCGGAGGCGTTAAGAATTCAGCAATCCGTTATCCCGTGCCCCCTACGGTGCGGGTCGCGCCATCCCGGCGTCCGGAGTCCACCATGCCTCGCATCGCCGCCACGATCCTCGCTTCCGCCCTGATCGCCGCCACCGGCCTCGCTTCCGCCCAGACGCGCGCACCGGCGCCGGTGCAGGACCGCTACAGCGCCGAGGCGCCCTATTACGACTATGCCCGCGTGGTGCGCGTGGATCCCGTCATCCAGCAGACCACGCCGACCCGCGTCTCGTCGGGCCGCTGCTACACCGAAGGCAGCCAGTACGCCGCCAACGACGGCTACGGCGACGATCGTTACGACGACGGCTACTACGGGAATGACGGCCACGGCAGCGATCGCGGCTACGACGACAGCTACGGCGAGCGTCGCTACGGCACCGAGACCGGCCGCAACGTCGCCACGGTGATCGGCGGCATCGTCGGTGCCGCGCTGGGCAGCAAGGTCGGCGGCGGCTCCGCCCGCTACGCCACCGCGGCGGTGGGCTCGATGGTTGGCGGCATGGCCGGCCGCGGCGTGTACGAACAGGCACAGCGCAACAAGCAGCCGCCGCGCCGCGCCGTGGTCAGCGTCTGCGATCCGGTCGACGCCCGCGACGACGGCCGCTACGCGCCGACCAGCATCACGATGTACGACGTGACCTACGAATACGCTGGCCGCCAGTACGTCACCCGCACCGACCACCACCCTGGCGACCGCCTGCGCGTCCGCGTCGACGTGCGTCCGGAGTGATCGCCGCAGTGCGTTGAACGATCACGCAAATCGGATGCGGCGCCATCATCACGAGCGCCGATCCGGTGACGGGGCCCTGCACGGGGCCCCGTTTTTTTGTGCCCGCGAGGTGCCGATGCGTCAGTGCGAGGTCGCGCCGGCGCTGGGATGCGCCGACGGATACGGCGACAGGTGCGCGGCTTCCTGACGGCGCAGTTCCTCGTACAACTCATTGGCGATCGCGATCACCTGGTCCGACGTCAGCCCGTGGGGCGGCGACGCGATCGGCGTCGGGAACACGCCGTCGTGGACGAGCAGGTTGATGTTCTCGATCGGATCGAGCGCGAGGTTGTACAGCTCCCACTGGTCCGGCACCGGGCGTTCGCTCCACGGATCGCAGTAGCGCACCAGCTTCCACGCGCCGCTGCGCAGCGCACGCACGTGCGCCGGCTGCATCACCGCGCCGGCCGCGAGATCGGGCAGATAGGCGTGCGGCGGCGCGCCGTCCGCCGGCGGCGTGCGCAGCAGATCGACCGTCGCCGCATAGACCGCGTACTGCTGCCACGATTGCACGTTGTGCGGATCGTCGTCGCGCGGCAGCGGCTCGGTGATCATGTCGTCGGTGACGAAGAGCACGCCCTTGCGTTTGCGACCATCCGGACCGATCACCGGCGCATTCGGATCGTGCAGCAGCGGTTTGAGGTTCGCGCCCGGCAGCGGCGCCGCGGCGTGGGTCTTGGACAACGCGCGGCGGGCGCGTTCGATGTGCGCGTCGGTGGCGTCCGCGAGTTTCAGCAGCGTCGGCAGCACGTCGATGTGGCTGGTCTGCGCGGTGACCACGCGGGTGTCGATCCGCGACGCATGCGACTTCGGACAGCTGATCAGCAGCGGCACATGCACCACTTCCTGGTAGGCGCCGTGCCACTTCTCGATCTGCATGCCGTGCGCGGCGCCGTACTCGCCGTGGTCGGATGCGAACACCACAATGGTGTCCTTGCGCAGGCCGCTGTCCTCCAGCGCCGTCAGCACCTTCAGGATGTGCCGGTCGACCATCGAGATCATGTAGGCGTAGTACTGCAGGAAGCCGGTCGCCGCGTCGTCGGGCTCGCGCTGCAGCTGGAACGGGATGGTGACGCCCAGTGTCGCTTTCACCGAGTTCGCGAGCACGGTCGCTTCGTCACCACCGATGCCCTGCCCGACCGCCAGGCCGGTCTTCGCCGCCAGCCCCAGCGCGACCTTGTACGAGGTGTCGTACTGCGCGCGCGGCTTGTTGTTGGTCAGCAGGTTCTCGTCCTGCGTCGGCGACGGTGTGGCGCATTCCTGCGGCAGGCCGGTCGGGTTCAGCGGGACGTGGAACGTGCCTTCCGTGGGCGCGATGCTGACGCTGCCCTGCGGCGGGATCGGCACCGCGCCGCCGGGACCGATCGTCGGGATCGTCGTCTGGTCGTCGCCGGGGAAACTCGGCTTCAGCCCGCGCGGCAGCGCCGGATAGGTCGCGATGTCGTGCGGATTGGTGAACGAGCACACCGCGAAGAACGGTGCCGTCTGCGGCTTGCGCGTGTCCAGCGGCGCGTCCATGCCCTGCTGCGACAGCGCGCGGTTGTACGGCACGCCCAGCCCGCGGCAGTGCAGGAACGTGCAGGCGAGATCGGCGAACTGGTAGTCGCGGAACGTGCCGAGGTTGTTGATCGACGCCCCGTGCGGCTCCGGCCACGACAGCTCCCAGTCGCCGAAGCCGTACTGCTGCAGCGTGTGTTCCGGTGGCTCGCTGACGTGCCACTTGCCGAAGTAGTGCGTGGTGTAGCCCAGTTCGCGGAACCAGTCTCCCGCCGTCGGCGTGCCGTTCGGCGGCAGCCACGGGAAGTTCTGCGCATCGCCGCTCTTGAACAGCCCGTCGGTCTGGGTCACGCCCGTGCGCGGCCCGTACTGCCCGGTCATCAGGCTGGCGCGGCTGGGGATGCACGCCGATTCGGCGATGGTGTGGTCGGTGAACACCGTCGCGTGTTCGCGCAACTTGCAGAACCCGGGGAAGTGCTTCGCCCACGGATTCGTCTCCGGATCGATGTCGCCGACGAAGTCCAGTACCTGCTTGATCCCGTTCGCGAACCCCGCGTCGCCGTACCCCGGACCCGGGTAGTACAGCTGGTCGACGAGGATCATCAGGATGTTCGGCCGCGCATCGCGCGCCGCTTCGATCGATTGCACCGCATCGCGGATCGGCTGGTCGCCAGCGTCCCCGCCCTGCCCGTTCGTTCCCTGCCCTGTCACTGCCGTCATGGCCGTCTCCGTGTCCGTTGGGAATGTCGCGCCCGGCGTCGTGCCGGACGGGTGTCGATGATGCCCGGATCGGGGCGGGTGTGCAGCAGGGGCGAAGTCGGCGTCAGTCGCCCAGTGATGCGATCGCCTGCTCGATCACCGCGAGATCGCGCTGGAACTGCGGATGCCCAGGCCAGCGTTCCACCAGTGCGTGCAGAATGCGTCGTGCCTCTATAAAGTGCGTATGCGCGCCGGTCTCATCCTGCAGCGCGTGACACAAGACTCCCAGCTTGAGCCGGCTCACCATCAGATCGCGCTGCCAGCCAGCGTTCCCCGGATCGCGTGACGCAAGCGCCTCGGCGATCCGCAGATCTGTCTCGTAATGCTGCTGCGCGCCCGCCAGATCGCCCTGCTCCTGCAGCACATTGCCCAGCTTGCTTTCGCCCACGCTCAAATGACGCTGTAATCTTGTATTTTCGGGATCGCGTGACGCCAGCGCTTTAATGATCCTCAGACTGGTCTCATAACGCTGCTGCGCACCCACCAGATCCCCCTGCGCCTGCAGCACATTGCCCAGCTTGTTTTCGCTCACGCTCAGATGGCGCCACAAGTCATCGTCCTCCGGATTGCGCGCCACCAGCGCCTCGTTGATTTGCTGACTCATCTCGTAACGCTGCTGTGCTCCAATAAAATCCCTTTGGGCCTGCAGCACATCTCCAAGCCTCTCAAAACTCACACCCAGATCACCCTGCCAGCGCACACTTTCCGGATCGCGAAACGCCAGAGCCTCGCTAATCTGCAGACCGGCCTCGTAACGCCGCTGTGCCTCCACCAGATCCCCTTGTGCCTGCAGAACATCGCCCAACTTATTTTCGCTAACGGCTAAATCGCGTTGGTAGCCGACATGCTCCGGATCACGCAACACCAGTGCCGCACTGATCTGCTGAGCCGCCTCGTAACGCCGCTGAGCTCCCACCACATCACCCTGCACTTGCAGTACGTCGCCCAGCAAGTTATGAATCGCACATGCTTCACGCCGCCATTCGACATCGTTCCGGACGTTTTCGGGTAGGTGCAGCCACCAAGTCTCGACCAGACTGATCGCCATCGCACGCTCGCCGAGACGGCCCAGCGCTTCGAGCCTGCCCTCATGGGCATACAACAAGTTGCAGACAAGTGGCCACCACCCCCGTGGCGGTTCGACCGCCGGCAACAACGCTTCAGCATGGCCCAGCGCCCGCGCCGGCGCATTGGCAGCCAGTTCCGCCCGCAAGCGGCCATTGGCCCAGACCATCAGTCGATCCAGCATCCCCTCACGCGCCACCGAATCACCCTCGTCGCCCAGCGCCCGCGCAAACTGGTAGCCCAGCGCGTGACCGAAGCGCCAGTGATCCGGCAACTCGGCATCGTCCATGGGCATCAGGAGGCGACTCTGCGCGCACTGGCGCAACACCTGGCGCTGCCGGTCGGCATTGAGACCGGTAGCGGCGCACACCGCTTCCGCAGGGAACGGCGCATGCGCGAGCAGACCGGCGGCCGCCAGCGTCTCGCGCGCGGCGGCGTCGAGCAGGCGCACGCTGCGCAGGAACAGCCAGTGGAGGGAGTGGCGGGCATCCTCGGGATCGTGCAGGTTGCGCGCCGGCTGCTGTCGGAACTCGGCGACCAACTCCGCCGGCCGCAGGCCGCCTCGCTGGAGCAGACCGCCGGCCCAGGTCAGCGCCAGCGGATGGCCTTCCATCGAATCCAGCAGCGCCTGCCGATCCGCGTCGCTCAAGCGCATCGGCGCATCCTGAGTGAGATGCGTCAGCAGATCGCTTGCCTCCTGCTCTCCCAGCGGCTCGTTCAGCGCGATGTCGGGTCTGGGTGAGGTCGGCGTCGGCCGGGTCAGCCAGAGCACCATGCCTTCCCACGCCAGTAGATCGAGCAAGCTGCGCCGACTCGGGCGTTGCGCGCCGTCGGGACGCGGGCCACCATCCGCTTCCTCGCCGCCCTCGACGATCAACAGCAGGCGACGGCCACGGCAGGCTTCCCGTGCACGGACTTCCTCCGGTTGATCCTGCAGGAAGCCGGCGCCGCCGACGGCATCCGCGATGCGCTTCCAGCACATCCGAGGCTGGTCCTTCTCCGAGTACAGATCGACGTTGACGATGCCGTCCGGAAACGGCGTTTCGGGCAGACGCGCCGAAGGCCGATCGCCCAACACCTGGCGCAGCGCCTCCGCCGCCAGCGCGGTCTTGCCGAGCCCGGCAGCGCCGGCGACGACGGTGTTGCGTCCTTCGCGCAGGCGCTCAACCAACGTATTCAGCGCATCGGCGCGACCGAAAAAGCGCGACGCGGCGTCGGGGAGGATGCAGGGGATGGCGGGGGGCTGGGCGGAAGCGGGTTGAGGGACATGAACATGTACTTCGACCGGAGAAACCTGCGCATGACCGGATGGCACCGTCGGAGTGTCGGCACCTGAACTTGTCCCCGTCATCCCACCCGGATCACGACCGATGACAGCGGAAACGAGCCGTCGCAAGTCCTTGCAGACATCCGCGTCCGGCTTGCACGGCTTCGAGATCGACAAATGATCTTCGTCCTGCGGGACCGGCGTGTGCCCCAACCCAAGGCGTGCACTGTCCTCGTCAACCACACGCAAACCCAGCGTGTCCCGGGTTTCGAAATACACCAGGTTCTCGGCATCCGACATGTTGTTGACATACCAGTTCCCGAGGTTGCGGAGATAGGGATCATTGGCCTTCAGGCCATACAGACTGGGGTTGGCTCGAAGCACCTTTCCTGCCCGGTTGATGGCGGTCGCCAATCGCGAACCTGCGTGCGGCGTGCTGAGGAACATCACCGCAGCGGTGCTCTCACGCACGGCCTTCCAGCCCGGCCTGCCATCGTCGCTCGCGGAGCGCAGGACTTGCTTGGCGAGCAATCCACCCAGGCTGTGGCAGACGAAGATCAATGGCCGTTTACCCAAGTCGGCGAGCACCAATCCGTTGAGGACCTCTACGCCACGATCGGGCAAGTGCATGCTGTGCCCGGTATCGCGATCCGCGTGTCGATAGAAGCCACGGAGACCCGGAACCCAATGCAGCGGCAACCGCTTCAGCCATCTGAACCATGCGCTGGGACTGGCTGCGTATGACAGGGTCCAGACCCCGACGTCCGGGAAGTCCGCGGCCAACTGCTCCGGCCAGAAACCATCCTTGCGATCGCCATCGCGCCACGTGAGCACGTGGTCCCCGCCTAACCCATGCACGAACACGACATCCGCCCTGCGCGTGTCCCGCCGCGCCGGGTCCTTGCAGATGTCGGAAATCGGATGCAACTCGGACACGTCCTACCCCCTGTGCTGCCGTGCACGTCCTCGCCGGATCATGCCATGCAGGCCCGGCGGCCGGTCCTGTCGCAGATGACAGGCGAGCCGGCGGGCGTCACCTTCCTCATGTGCCCGCTCGGCGCCTGCCATCGGCCGGCTGGCGGTGATGCGCCCACCCGCCAAACCGACGACGCCCACGCCCCGCATCGTCGGATCGACGGGGCCGGACGCGGGTTTCGCGGGGGTGCCGGGGGCCGGCCAAGCCTGCGATAATCGCCGCTTCGGCCCCGTAGCTCAGCTGGATAGAGCGGTCCCCTCCTAAGGGACAGGTCGCACGTTCGAATCGTGTCGGGGCCGCCAGTTGCCGGAGTGTCCGTTGTCTGCCTGTTCGCTTCGCATTCCCTTCCGTTCGATGCCAGCGCCCCTGATCCGGGGCGGTCGGCCAGCACCCCAGGAGTTCCCCCGATGACCCATCCCGTCCTGTCCGCCCTCGGCCTCGGTGCGAGCGAATCCGGCACCTACCTCGGCCATGGCGAATGGTCGAAGACCACCGATGCCGGCGTGCTGGAGCCGGTCAATCCGACCACGGGCGAGGTGCTGGGCCGGGTGCATGCGTCCTCGCAGGCCGACTACGACCTGCTGATGGAACGCGCGCAGGCCACGTTCAAGGTGTGGCGCACCACCCCGGCCCCGCGCCGCGGCGAGGCCATCCGCCTCTGCGCCGACGCCCTGCGCACGCACAAGGACGCGCTGGGTTCGCTGGTCGCGCTGGAGATGGGCAAGTCGAAGCCGGAAGGTGACGGCGAGGTGCAGGAGATGATCGACATCGGCGAGTTCGCCGTCGGTCTGTCGCGCCAGCTGTACGGCCTGACCATGCATTCCGAGCGCCCGGGCCACCGCATGTACGAGCAGTGGCACCCGATCGGCCTGGTCGGCATCATCTCGGCCTTCAACTTCCCGGTCGCGGTGTGGGCCTGGAACAGCTTCGTGGCCGCGATCTGCGGCGACGTCTCGATCTGGAAGCCCTCGCCGAAGACGCCGCTGTCGGCGATCGCGGCCATGAAGATCTGCAACGACGCGCTGAAGGCCGGCGGCTTCCCGGACCTGTTCTATCTCTTCAACGACGCCGGCAGCGAGCTGGCGCAGCAGTTCGTCGACGACAAGCGCGTGCCGCTGGTCAGTTTCACCGGTTCGACCAAGGTCGGCCGCATGGTCGGCGAGCGCGTCGCGCGCCGCATGGGCCGTTCGCTGCTGGAACTGGGCGGCAACAACGCGATCATCGTCGACCCCACCGCCGACCTGAAGCTGGCGATCCCGGCGATCGCGTTCGGCGCGGTCGGCACCGCGGGCCAGCGCTGCACCACCACCCGCCGCCTGATCGTGCACGAAAGCATCTACGCCGACGTGCTGGCCAAGCTCATCGCCGCGTACAAGCAGGTCGAGACCAAGATCGGCGACCCGACCGACCCGAAGAACCTGATGGGCCCGCTCAACAGCAAGGACGGCGTGGATGCCTTCCTCGACGCGATCGCCCAGGCCAAGGCCGCCGGCGGCACGGTCGAGACCGGCGGCACTGCGATCGACGGCCCGGGCAACTTCGTGCGTCCGGCGATCGTCACCGGCCTGACCAACGACGCCGAGATCGTGCAGCACGAGACCTTCGCGCCGATCCTGTACGTGATGAAGTATTCGACGCTGGACGAGGCGATCGAGATGCAGAACGCCGTGCCGCAGGGCCTGTCGTCGTCGATCTTCACCACCAACCTCAAGGCCGCGGAAGCGTTCCTGAGCGCGGCGGGCAGCGACTGCGGCATCGCCAACGTCAACATCGGCACCTCGGGCGCCGAAATCGGCGGCGCGTTCGGCGGCGAGAAGGAAACCGGCGGCGGCCGCGAGTCCGGTTCGGACGCGTGGAAGGCGTACATGCGTCGCCAGACCAACACGATCAACTACTCCGACGCGCTGCCGCTGGCCCAGGGCATCAAGTTCGACCTCTGACCACGACCAGATGCGAATCGCGGCCATCTCGGACGTCCACGGCAATCTCGACGCACTGTCGGCGGTGCTCGCCGACATCCGTCGCCGCGGTTGCGATCTGGTCGTGAATCTCGGCGACATCCTCTCCGGGCCACTGCAGCCGGCAGAAACGGCGGACCTGCTGATGTCGCTGGATCTGACGACGATTCGCGGCAACCACGAACGGCAGTTGCTGGAAACGCCACCGGAGCGCATGGGCGAATCCGACGCCCATGCCTACGCCGAGCTGCAGGCGACGCATCTCGACTGGCTGGCGCGACTGCCGGCCGCGCGCGCCCTGGACGACGAGGTGTTCCTGTGCCACGGCACGCCGCGCGACGATCTGGAGTACTTCCTGGAGACCGTCGAACCGGATGGCCTGCGCGCCGCGACCGAGGAGGAAATCGCCGAACGGATCGGCGATTGCACCGCCGCCGTAATCCTCTGCGGGCATACGCATGTGCCGCGGATCGCACGGCTCTCGAGCGGCACGCTGGTCGTCAATCCGGGAAGCGTCGGCCTGCAGGCGTATCACATGGACGTGCCGTACCCGCACGACGTCGAGAACGACGACCCGCGTGCCCGCTACGCCGTGATCGAGCGCGTCGCCGGCGTCTGGCAGGCAGAATCGGTCGCCGTCGCGTACGACCACGAGGCCGCCGCGGCCCTCGCTGCGGGACACCGGCGCCCCGACTGGGCCCATGCCTTGCGGACCGGCCGCGTCCTGCCCTGCAAGGAATCCTGATGTACGGACTCGCCCGCACCCTGCTGTTCCGGATGGACGCCGAGCGTGCGCACACGCTCGGCCTGTCGATGCTGGAGACCGCGTACCGCACGGGCATGAACCCGCTGCTGTCGCGCGGCACGCCTGCGTTCCCGGTGAAGGTCATGAACATGACCTTCCCGAACCCGGTCGGTCTCGCTGCCGGGCTGGACAAGAACGGCGCGCACATCGATGCGCTGTTCGCGCTGGGGTTCGGCTTCGTCGAGATCGGCACGGTCACGCCGAAGCCGCAGCCGGGCAATCCCAAGCCGCGCATGTTCCGCCTGCCGGAACACAAGGCGATCATCAATCGCCTCGGCTTCAACAACGAAGGCGTGGACGCGCTGGTGCGCAACGTCGAGAAGGCCAAGCGCAAGGGCGACGGCAAGCTCGGCATCAACATCGGCAAGAACAAGGACACGCCGAACGAGGACGCGTCGGTCGACTACCTGCGCTGCTTCGAGAAGGTGTATCCGCTGGCCGACTACGTGACGATCAACATTTCGTCGCCGAACACCGCCGGCCTGCGCGAATTGCAGGAAGAACAGCAGTTGCGGCGCCTGATCGGCCACCTGCGCGAGGCACAGGAGCGGCTGTGGACACGCCACGGACGCCGCGTGCCGATGCTGGTGAAGGTCGCGCCTGACCTCGCCGACGAGGACATCGACGTCACCGCGCGCGTGCTCGGCGAAATGCAGGTCGACGGCGTGATCGCGACCAACACCACGGTGTCGCGCATCGCCGTGCACCAGCATCCACTCTCGAAGGAAGCCGGCGGGCTGTCGGGCGAACCGCTGATGGCGAAGTCGACCGCCGTCCTGCGCAGGCTGCGCACGCGGCTGCCGGAGCAGATTCCGATCGTCGGCGTGGGCGGCATCCTCACCGGCGCCGACGCGGTGAAGAAGATGGCCGCCGGCGCCAGCCTCGTGCAGTGCTACACCGGCCTGATCTACCGCGGCCCGGCGCTGATCCACGAATGCGTCGACGCCATCCGCCGCCGCAAGGAAGCGCCCAGCCGCGGCCACCTGCCCCCGACGACATGACCGTCCGCATCACCGAGCGCGCGCCGCTGCGCAACACCTTCGGCCTCGACGCGCACGCCGGTGCGCTGCTGGACACCGACGATCCCGCCGACCTGCCGGCACTGTTCGACGACACCCTGCGCGGCACGCTGCCGCTGGTGATCGGCGGCGGCAGCAACCTGCTGATCGTCGAGAACCCGCGCGTGGCGCTGCGCTTCGGCGGCGAGACGATCCGCGTGATCGAAGACCACGACGACCGCGCCGTCGTCCGCGCCGAGGCCGGCGTCGAATGGCACGCGTTCGTGCTGTGGACGCTCGAACAGGGCCTCGCCGGACTGGAAAACCTCGCGCTGATCCCCGGCACCGTCGGCGCCGCGCCGATCCAGAACATCGGCGCCTACGGCGTGGAAGCCGGCGAGCGCATCTGCGCAGTGGAAGCCTTTGATCGCATCGACGGCGGGCTGCGCCGCTTCACGCACGCGGACTGCGCGTTCGCCTATCGCGACAGCGCGTTCAAGCGCGACCTCGACCGCTGGCTGATCGTGGCGGTGGAATTCGGACTCCCGCGCGCATCGACGCTGCCGGACGATGCGCTGAAGCTCGACTACGCCGGCATCGGCGACGAACTCAAGGCGATGGGCGTGGCGAAGCCCGGCGTGCGCGACGTGGCCGAGGCGGTGATCCGCCTGCGCCGGCGCAAGCTGCCCGATCCCGCCGTCGTCGGCAACGCCGGCAGCTTCTTCAAGAATCCGATCGTGCCCGCCGGCCAGGCCGAGGCGCTGCAGATCCTGCATCCGGGCCTGCCGGTGTTCCGCGGCGACGCAGCGGACACGCGCAAGCTGTCGGCCGCGTGGCTGATCGAGCAGGACGGCTGGAAGGGCGCGCGCAGCGAGGACGGCTCCGGCGATGCCGGCGTCTCCGATCGCCACGCACTGGTGCTGGTGAACCACGGCCGCGCCACCGGCGCCGAACTGCTCGCGCTTGCGCGGCGCATCGCCGCCGGCGTGCAGACACGTTTCGGCGTGGCGATCGAACCGGAGCCGCGCCTCGTCGGCGCCGTCTGGTGACCGGCGCGCAGACACCGCACCTGCGCGCTGCGCTGCTGATGCTCGGCAGCACCCTATTGTTCGGCTTGATGACGATCGCGATCCGGCTTGCATCGGCGACGCTGCACACGTTCGAGATCGCGTTCTTCCGCAATCTGTTCGGCCTCGTGGCCGCGCTGCCGCTGGTGGTGCGCCACGGCCCCGACCTGCTGCACACCACGCAGTGGCCGCGCTACCTGTTCCGCTGCACCGTCGGCGTGATCTCGATGATGGCCGGCTTCTGGGCCATCGGCCACCTGCCGCTCGCGCAGGCAGTGGCGCTGTCGTATTCGACGCCGATCTTCGTGACCATCGCCGCGGTGCTGTTCCTGCACGAGCAGGTGCGCACGCGACGCTGGGCCGCGGTGGCGCTGGGCTTCGTCGGCGTGCTGGTGATCGTGCGCCCGGGCACGGACGGGTTCAGCGCGGGCACGCTGGTGGCGCTGACCGCGGCGGTGCTCAGCGGCGTGGTGTCGATCCAGATCAAGCAGCTGTCGAAGGTCGATCCCGCCGATCGCATCGTCGTCTTCACCACGTCGCTGTGGGTGCCGATGTCGCTGCTGCCGGCGCTCGCCGTGTGGCGCTGGCCGGAAGGCATCGCCTGGGTGTGGGTGGTCGCCGCGGGTTTCCTCGGCACCGGCGGCCACATGCTGTGGACGCGCGCGCTGAAGCTCGGCGACGTGTCGGCACTGACGCCGATCAGCTTCATGCAGTTGCCGCTGGTGGCGGCGGCCGGGTGGCTGCTGTTCCAGGAACCGGTGGATCGCTGGACCGCAACCGGCGCGGGGATCATCTTCGTCGCCAATGCCTACATCGCGCATCGCGAGGCGCGACTGGCGCGCACGGCGGGCACGCACGCGCCGGTGGAGGCGGCAAAACCCGGCGAATGAGGCCGCGGCAGACGTCCGCTGCATGCGTGTCGCATGCGTGTCTCATCGCCTTCGAACGACCGTCGAACGACCATGCAACGATCGTCGCGCGCGATTCAAACGATCGCGTTTCGTGCTTCGCAAACGAATGCAGGATGGCCGCCGGATGTTGCATTCGCCGTTGGATTGCCGCGGCGCGCATTGACCCGGTCATGCCGGCGTTGTACACCGGCGCGACGGTTCGCGACACGCGGACCGCGCGGCACGGCACAGGGGACGTCGCCGCAACGCAATCCCACATCATTCCAACGTTTTGCCGTCCCAAACCGAAAAGGAGCATCGGAGCATGACCGCACCACGATCCACACTTCCGCGACAGCGTGCCACCCTGGCCGCAGCGCTCGTCACCGCGCTGTCCGGCATGCTGGTCGCCGCGCCCTCGCACGCCGAGGAGGGCGATTACACCGCCTGGGAAACCTTCGTCAACCTGATCTCGCCGCCCAAGGCGGACAATAAGGTGACTGCCGCGCAGCGCACCGGCAATTACCCGCTGCTGGCCAATCCGTCCGGCTTCACCGACGGCTTCAGCCCGGGCCGCTACGAAGAGTGGCAGACCGTGCAGCTGGCCCCGGAAACCGGCGCCATCTGCGGCAACGGTTCGCCGTACAAGTTCTTCGTCAACCGCGTCGCCAACACGCGCAACACCATCATCTACATGGAAGGCGGCGGCGCCTGCTGGGATTACGCCAGTTGCAGCGGCCAGAGCGGCATCCGCGGTGCGCGCAATCCCAACGGCATCCCTGACGACTACATGAGCCTGCTGAATCCGGGCGCCAGCCTGGTCAGCCCGTTCGTCACCCGCATCAGCCCGTTCGAATCGGTGAAGACGCAGCAGTGGAACATGATCTACGTGCCCTACTGCACCGGCGACATCTACAGCGGCGACAAGGTCGCGGTGTATCCCGATCCCACCGGCGCGCACACGCCGCTGGTGTGGCACCACAACGGCGTGCGCAACGTCCGCGCGGTGGTGGGCTGGCTGAAGGACAACCTGCCGCGGCCGACCCAGATGCTGTCCACCGGCTGCAGCGCCGGCGGCGCCGGCAGCCTCACCAACTACGCCACGCTGCGTCGCGACATGGCACCGACCCGCGGCTTCCTGATCAACGACTCCGGCCCGATCTTCGACGCGCCGGTGAACGGCGACCCGCAGGTGTGGCCGCAGGTGCCGCTGCAGAACCATATCCGCCAGGCCTGGGGCCTGTCGCGCGCGAACGGCCCGCTGTCGTACATGGCCGCCAGCCTGCCCCAGCTCGACCAGAACCAGCTCGGCACGCTGTACAACGCGCTGTCGGCGAAGTACCCGGGCGACCGCATGGGCCAGACGCACTTCTGGCAGGACCTGAACTACTCGTCGTATTCCTACGAGCGGTTCTTCTCCGACATCGCGAACGCGCCGGACCAGGCGACCAAGGAAGCGCTGATCCACGCCCGCTGGGGCACGGACACCGCCCGCCTGCGCGATCGCCTGAACGGCCTGGGCAACTTCGGCGGCTACTTCCCGCAGTACCGCGCGCTCAATGAAAGCCACTGCACCACGATCGTCGATTTCAAGAACGGCGACATCCAGACCATGAGCCTGGAACTGCGCAACTTCATCGACAGCGTGATGGTCGGCTCGGGCAACGTGCTGGACGCGTCCGAGACCAGCGACGCGGCCGACCGCGCCAAGCCCTTCAACCTGCTGTACTGGCTCGTCGACCAGCTGGTCTGAGCCCCGCGCCGGACGGGCCCGCACAGGCCCGTCCGGTGTAGCCTATGCCTGCGCCGTGCGGCGCGTTCCGCGGGACTGAATCCTTCCATGAAAATCCGCCTGGTCCATGTCGGTCTCGGCCTGGCCGCGATGGCGACCCTCGCCATCGTGATCTCCGTCCGCATCAAGCAGGAAGCGGTCGACCGCGAGCTCGCCGCGACACCGGCCAAGCCCCCCGCCGCGGCCGCCCCCGCGCCCGCCACGACGCTCGCGTCGACGCCCGAGGCCCGCGCCTACCAGGCCCGCCTCGCCTTCGAGAACGAGACCCGCACGTTCCTGCGCGATGCGCCCAAGCTGGACGACCAGACCCGGATGCGGCGGGCGCAGGCCCTCAGCCGCGAGATCGACCAGCGCGAACAGAACCGCGAAATGTCCGCGGACGAAGCGATGATGCTGCGCATCGGCCTGATCCACGCCGCCGTGAAGGACGAGATGCAGCGCGTCGCGCAGTCGCAGGAAGTGGTCGACCGCTATCGCAAGCAGACCGCGGAACGCCAGGCCGCCTTCCTCGCCCAGCAGAAGCAGGACGCGCACTTCCAGGCCTACAAGGCCGCCGAGGCGCGGATCGTCTCCGAGGTGCTGGCGATGCCGAGCTATCCCGGCGGCCTCAGTCGCGACGACTACCTCCGCCTGCGCCTGCAGGAAGCGCGCGAGACCATCTACCGCACGCCGGTGCAGGTGCCCGCGCCGGCACCTCCGACACCCTGATCCCGCACGCCCTGGTTTCGCACGCCCTCCGCCCCCGACCTTCGGCACTGGCCGCCGCGACGCCACGCCCTACCCTGCGGGTTCGACCGTTTTTCCGGACGCCGCATGAACAAGACCCTGCTTTCCCTGAGCCTCGCCTTGGCCTCTTTCACGCCGGCGGGCTTCGCCGACGACGCGCGCACGCCGCAGCTCGGCACCTTCGGCATCGAGCTGCAGAACCGCGATCCCGCGGCGAAGCCCGGTGACGACTTCGCCCGCTACGCCAACGGCCACTGGCTCGACACCTACCAGCTCAAGGACTACGAGACCCGCTTCGGGTCGTTCAATGCGCTGGCCGACCGCGCCGAACTGCAGACGCGCGAGATCGTCGAGGGCCTGCAGGCGCGCACCGACCTCAAGCCCGGCAGCGAAGCACGCAAGATCCGCGACCTCTACGCCAGCTACATGGACACCGCCGCACGCGATGCCGCCGGCATCGCGCCGCTGCGCCCGACCCTGGACCGGATCGCGAAGATCGATTCGTACAAGGCGCTGACCGACGCCTTCGGCCGCGCCGATCTCGACGGCACCGAAGCGCCGGTCGGCGTCGGCATCGCGGTCGACCGCAAGAATCCCGACCGCTACCTGGTCAACCTCGGCGTCGGCGGCCTCGGCCTGCCGGACAAGGACTTCTACCTCAGCGCCGAGCCGCGCTTCGTGAAGATCCGCGAGGCCTACCTCGACCACATCGCGACCATGCTCGGCTTCGCCGGCGTGCCGGCCGCCGACGCGAAACCGCGCGCCGCGGCGATCCTGGCGCTGGAAACCGAGCTGGCGAAGCAGCACTGGGATCGCGCGCAACTGCGCGAC
Source organism: Lysobacter sp. DMC97 (assembly GCF_056313745.1). NCBI lineage: Bacteria > Pseudomonadati > Pseudomonadota > Gammaproteobacteria > Lysobacterales > Lysobacteraceae > Lysobacter > Lysobacter sp. DMC97. Next base: position 453,470 of record NZ_JBQUZR010000001.1, read on the forward strand.
CGCGACAAGACCTACAACCTGCGCACGTTCGCGCAGCTGCAGTCGGAATTCCCCGGCTACGACTGGGCCACGCATTTCGCGGCCGAGGGCATCGCCCATCCCGGCGACGTCAACGTGGTCACGCCCAGCGCGATCGCGCCGGTGCTGGCGATCACGCAGCAGACGCCGCTGGCGACGTGGCGCGATTACCTGACCTTCCACGCCGTGCGCAACCAGGCGCCGCTGCTGAGCACCGAGATCGACGAGGCGGCGTTCGCGTTCACCGGCAAGGTGCTCAACGGCCAGAAGGCGCAGAAGGACACCTGGAAGCGCGGTGTCGCGCTGGTGGGTGGCCGCATGGGCCTGGGCGACGCGGTCGGCAAGCTGTACGTGGCCCGCCACTTCAAGCCCGAGGCGAAGGCCGCGATGGACGCGCTGGTCGCGAACCTGCGCGCGGCGCTGCGCCGGAACATCGCCGGCCTCGACTGGATGGGCGACGCCACCAAGGCCGAGGCCTACCACAAGCTGGAGACCTTCAATCCGAAGATCGGCTATCCGAAGAAGTGGCGCGACTACGGCAGCGTGAAGATCGTGCCGGGCGACCTGATGGCGAACATGGCGGCGCTGCGCAAGTACAACCGCGACGACCAGATCGCCCGCCTCGGCCGCAAGCCGGACCGCGACGAGTGGTTCATGACGCCGCAGACGGTCAATGCCTACTACAACGCCTCGTTCAACGAGATCGTGTTCCCGGCGGCGATCCTGCAGCCGCCGTTCTTCGACGTGAACGCCGATCCTGCGGTGAACTACGGCGGCATCGGCGGCGTGATCGGCCACGAGATGGGCCACGGCTTCGACGACCAGGGCTCGAAGTCGGACGCGTCCGGCATCCAGCGCAACTGGTGGACCGACGAGGACCGCGCCCGCTTCGACGCGCGCACCAAGGCGCTGGGCGCGCAGTACGACGGCTACTGCCCGATCGAGAAGCAGTGCGTGAACGGCCAGCTGACGATGGGCGAGAACATCGGCGACCTCGGCGGCCTGTCGATGGCCTACACCGCCTACACGCTCAGCCTCGGCGGCAAGCCGGCGCCGGTGATCGACGGCCTGACCGGCGACCAGCGCTTCTTCCTGGCGTGGGCACAGGTGTGGAAGGCGAAATACCGCGACGAGGCGCTGGTGACGCAGCTGAAGACCGATCCGCATTCGCCGCCGCAGTACCGCATCAACGGGCCGCTGCGGAACCTCGACGAGTGGTACGCCGCGTTCGACGTGAAGCCCGGCGACAAGCTCTACCTGCCGCCGGAGCAGCGCGTGCGCATCTGGTGACGCGACGCCGGCATCGCCGGCGACACGATGATCGACCGACACGGCCGCCGCAGGGCGGCCGTGTCGTGTCCGGCGGGCGTCATCGCCGCGACAGGCGCTCCGCGTACAGCGCGGCTTCCTGCGCCGGCACGAGTTCGCGCAGCTGCTGGTGCGCGATCGCCTTGTTGTGCCACAGCGCGTGCAGCAGCTCGCGCAGGTCGCCCGCGTCGTCGCCCCGCCGCTGCGCGGCCAGTGCGCTTTCGTACCAGACGATCGCGCCGCGGGCGTTGCCCGCACGCAGGCAGGCGTCGCCGCGCGCGAGGCGCTCGCGCAGGAATGCGGCGACGTCGCCGCGGGCGTCGTCCGTCGAAGGGTCGGTCATCGGAAGGCTCGTGGCGTGCGGACCTCCGGGGTCCGCGATACGGCAGACAACGACGGACGCGACGCATCCCGGCCATCGACGCGGCCGGCTTCGCGCGACGCGCGCATGCGATCGCCCGCGACATGCGCGCGCGGGGACCTCAAAAAGAACGGGGCCCGGATGTCCGGGCCCCGTCGGGATCACGCGCGATCACCTGCGATCGATCTTCTCTCTCGTCGATCGCGCTCGCGATCGTTGCGATCGATCGCGATGCGCCTCGCTTACGGCGGGTTGGTGACCGTCAGCACCACCGGCACCGCCGTACGCGGCGTCACCGGATCGTTGCTGGCGATGCACACGTTCGCGCGATAGGTCGCGGCCGCGAGCGACGCCGCCGAGAGGATCGAGTGGTGCGTGCGGGTCTCGGTCGGGAACAGCGAACCCGACGCCGGGAACGGTGCACCGATCCACGGCGCACCGCAGTTCACCAGGCCGCGGACCTGGATCGACAGGCCGGCGAACGCGGTGTTCGTGGCCCACGCGCCGGTGCCGTTGGTGGCGACCGTGATCGTGGCGAACGAACCGTTGCCCGTGGCCGAGCCGAAGTGCGCCCAGCGGTTGGCGAAGGTGCTGCGGGTGTTCACGACCAGCCAGTACTTGCCGGGCGGCAGCGTGACGTTCTGCCCGGCGGCGACCAGATCGAGGCGGATGGTGCCGGCCGCGTCGGTGCTGACGCCGGCGGCGGTCGGCGACGCGGTGTAGGTCCACAGCGCGGCTGCGGCGGCCGACTGCGGATTGCCCGCCGGCAGGCCCGCGGCATCGGGGTAGATGCTCCACGTGAGGTTCGTCGCCACCGCGCTGAGGGCCGAGCCGCTGACCACGAAGCCGTCGGCGGTCACGGTGGTCAGCTTGGTCGACTCGATCACGTCGAAGTCGTCGGCCGCGAACTGGGCCGCGCTGCCGGCCGTGGCCGGGTCGGTGTAGATGGTGTTGCGGAAGCCCGAGCTCACCGCACCGCGGGTCGCGTTGTAGACGCTGGCCGCACCCTGCCCGGTGGTTTCGACGGTGTAGTTCAGCGCCGAACCGCCGGCATTGCCGATGGTGAACGCCGCATCGACCGTACCGCCGGTCTGCGCCGTGCCGCTGGCCGGGCTGACCACGTTGACCACCGGCGGCGGAACCGCGACGGCGACCGGGAGATGCAGCTCGGCGGTGGGATCGACCACGCCGCCGGTGAGGCGCGGCATCAGGCTGACGCGACCGAAGTTCCACGCGCCGTCGGCCGGGATCAGCCACGAGAAGATCGTGAACTTGACCGAACGGGTCTGGCCGGCCGGCACCCACAGCAGCGGGGTGCTCGGCGCACCCGGCACGCCTTCCAGCGTCACGCGCCAGAGCGTGCCGCTCGTGCCCGGGTTGCGGAAGGTGCGGGTGAACTCGCAGATCGGGAAGCAGCGGCCGTTGGCCAGGCTGGCGAGGTTGAGCGCAGACGGATCGCCGCTGCTGGCCGGGTTGGCGGCCTGGAAGCGCGCGGTCGTCTCGTCCAGCACCAGACCGGCGCGGACGGCGCGGTCGATGCGGATGCGGCCCGCGCCGCGGGCGTACGGATTCGCCGGGGTGACCTGGTCTTCCAGCAGCACCTGCTCGGTCGAGGTCATCATCAGCGCCGACTTCACCTCGGCGACGGTCCACGTCGGACGCGCCTGGCGGACCAGCAGCGCGGCACCGGCATGGTGCGGCGTGGCCATCGAGGTGCCGTCGTACAGGGCCAGCGCATTCTCGGAACCGGTCAGCGCCGTGCCGGAGACCGCGGCGAGGATCTGCACGCCGGGCGCGGTGACGTCGGGCTTGATCAGGTCGAAGCCGGACACCGGGCCGCGCGAGCTGAACGCGCCGAGCGCATCCGGCGTGTTCGGCAGGCCGACCGCCGGGAAGGTGATCTGCGCCGTGGTGACGCCCGGATTGGCCAGGCCGAAGTTGCGCAGCGCAGTGCCGTCGGTCTGGAGCACGGCGAAGGTCGGGACGGTCGTGGCCGGCACGGACGGGATCAGGCCACCGGCCGCATTGTTGGCGATGACCACCGCGACCGCACCGGCGGCCGCGGCGTTGTTGACCTTGATCGCGAAGCTGCAGGTGCCGCGGCGCACGAGGGCGATGCCGCCGGCGAACGTGTTCGCCGGGAAAGCCGCGCACGCGTCGCTGGTGGTGTCGTAGCCGGGGCTGACGATCAGCGGCGTGGTGCCCGGGATCGTCGCCGACAGCGCGGTGCCGCCGGTGCCTTCGTTCATCGTCACCGGCTGGAGGTTGGCCGGGACCGGCGCCGGGCCGGTGACCTGCATCAGGATGGCGAAACCGCCGCGGCCATGCTGCGCGGCCGCCGTGGTGGCGACCCACGGTTCGACGTGGCCCAGCGTGGATGCGGCCGGGCCGCTGTTGCCGGCCGAGGCGGCGACGTAGATGCCGGCGTCGGTGGCGCTGAGGAACGCCTGCGACACCGACTCGGTCCACGGCGCGGTACCGCCGCCGATCGAGTAGTTGATCGCGTCGACGATGCCGTCGGCGATGGCCTGGTTGATCGCCGCCACCGCCGAAACGTTCGGGCACAGGCCCTGGCCGGTGCTCGTGTTCGTGTAGCAGATGTCGTAGGCGATGATGTTCGCGCGCGGGGCCACGCCGGAGATGCGCAGCGGCGCGCCGCTGAAGACCACGTCGCGGCGGTTGCCGGCGGCGGTCGAGGCGGTGTGGCTGCCATGGCCGTTGGTGTCGCCGAAGCCCGGCTCCTCGCGCACGTTCGCGGTGCCGCAGGTGTTGCCCGGGGCGCCGCAGACGAAGTCGTAGCCGCCGATCAGCTTGCTGTTGCAGCGGCCGGCATCGACGCCGCCCGCGGCGCAGGTGCCGAGGTAGTTGCCGTCGCCCAGCGGGTTGACGTGGACGTAGCCGTCGACCGGGTCGGTGGCGGCGAACGACGGGGCACCGAAGTTGACGCCGGAGTCGAGCATGGCGATGACCATGCCTTCGCCCTTCACGCCCGGCGCACCGCCGGGTTCACCGGCCGTGCCGGCCCAGACGGTCGGCGCACCGATCAGCGTCGGGCCGACGTCGGTGTCCATCCTGTATTCGCGGTAGGCCTCGACCAGGCGCACGCCGCTCATGGCACCGACGCGCGCGGCCTCGGCGGAGGTCATGTCGGCGACGATGCCGTTGACCGCGTGCTGCATGCGGCGGCGCACCTGCAGCGGGCGCTGGATCAGGCCGGACATCCGGCGCTCCATCTGCTGCTGCTTGCGCTGCAGGTAACCCACGTATTCCTGCGCGGCCTGGCTCTTGACGTCCAGGCGCGGACGGCCGAGCACGCCGACCTTCGTCTGCGCGATCGGGATCCCGGCCACTTCGCCCTTGTAGGCGGCCAGCGGGGCGTCGGTGAACAGCACCAGGTAGGTGCCGCGATCGCCGCGCAGCGCCGCCTTTGCGGCGTGCGCCGGCGTGCGGATGTCGCCGCTGCCGGCGTTGAATTGCTCGATCACCGGATAGCGCGACGTCGGCACCATCGTGAACGCGCGTTGCGGCACGGCGGCGGCATCGGCGCGCGGCGCGACGGGCGCGGCGCGACCCGGGCGGGCGAGCATTTCGCGCCACGACGCGGCGCTGGCGAGCGCCGCGACCGCGCAGAGCGCGATGGCGATGCCCCACTTTCTCGAAATCGGCATGTTGGGTTCCCCGGTGTGATCGACTGGCGCAAGGAAGCCGGACGCTTCCCCCCTGCAACGCGATCCGCGCCCCAGCGCGGCCTGCCCCCGAGCGACCGCGGGCAGTGTCCGGAGTCTAGGGCTTTTCGCAACGCAGCAGCTAGTGCTGCCGCGCGGGACTTGGAAGACAACGCCGCGGCGGGCACGGCAGCGGCCGTGCCCGCCTGCGGTCAACGCTGGCCGGCGGGCCGGCGCTGCGTGACGGACAGGCCGCCGGCGACTTGCGAAATGCCCGGATAGAACGGCTGCGACGCGAACGCCACGGTCCGGATCACGCCGATCGGCAGGTGCAGCTCCGAGGACAGGTCGGTCATCCGGCCGGTGAACATCTCGTACATCACCAGCTTGCCGAAATGCCAGTTGCCGTCGGCGGGCAGCTGGGTGGCGTCGACGGTGACCGTCACCGGCAGCGTGGCGCCGGCCGGGAACCAGACCAGCGTCGGCGCGGTGGCGGTCAGGCCCTGCACCGAGACCGCCCACAGCGCGCCGTAGGTGCGGGTGTTGCGGAACGTCCGGGTGAAGGTGCACGACGGCGGGTTGCAGGTCATGTCGACCAGGGCCGGCAGGTTCAGGCCGACCGTGCTGCCGCCGCTGCTCGGGTTCGCGGCCTGGAAGTTGGCCTTGGTCTCGTTGAGGACGAGGCCGGCGTTGACCGCGCGGTCGACGCGGATGCGGCCCGAGCCGCGGTTGTTCGGATCGGCCAGCGTCACCGAGTCTTCCATGTAGACCTGGTCGGTCGAGGTCATCATCAGCGCCGACTTGGTCTCCATCGGCGTCCAGTCCGGATGGACCTGGCGCACCAGCAGCGCCGCGCCGGCGTTGTGCGGCGACGCCATCGACGTGCCGTCGAGGATCTCGATGGCCTGCTCCGAGCCGGTCAGCGTGGTGCCCGAGACGGCGGCGAGGATCGCCACGCCCGGCGCCGCGATGTCGGGCTTGATCAGTTCGTAACCACTGGGGCCACGCGAACTGAACCCGGCCAGCACGTCCGGCGTGTTCGGGAGGCCCACCGGCGGATACGGCAACTGCGCGGTGGCGTTCGACGGATGGGCCACGCCGAAGTCGCGGATGGCGTTGCCGTCGGCCTGGGTGACCGAGAACACGGGGATCGTGGCCCCCGGGACCGAGGGAATGACCGTGCCCGTCTGGTTGTTGGCGATGATGACCGCGACCGCACCGGCGGCGGCGGCGTTGCTGGCCTTGGTCGTGAAGTTGCAGCTGCCGCGGCGGACGATGGCGATCGCGCCGCTGAAGGTGTTCGCCGGGAAGGCCGCGCAGCCGTCGCTGGCGGTGTCGATGCCGGAACTGATGCGCAGCGGCGTGGTGGCCGGGATGGTGGCGCCGAAGGCGACGCCGCCGCTGCCCTGCGAGGCGATGATGCCGGTGACGTTCGCCGGCACCGGTGCCGGGCCGGTCGCCGAGAACAGCACCGAGAACGCACCGCGGCCGTGCTGCACCGCGGCCGTCGTCGACACCCACGGCTCGTTGTGGCTGACGCTGCCGGCGGTGGGGCCGTCGTTGCCCGCGGCCGCCGCGACATAGATACCGGCGTCGGCAGCGTTGAGGAACGCCAGCGACACGCTGTCGGACCACGGGTTGGTGCCGCCGCCGATCGAGAAGTTGAGCGCGTCGACCACGCCGTTGGCGATGGCCTGGTTCACCGCCGCCGCGGAGGACGTGCTCGGGCACAGGCCCTGACCGGACGTCGTGTCGGTGTAGCAGACGTCGTAGGCGATGATGTTGGCGTGCGGCGCCACGCCGGAGATGCGCAGCGACGCGCCCTCGTAGGTCACGTCGCGGGTGTTGCCCGCCGAGGTGGAGGCGACGTGGCTGCCGTGGCCGTTGGTGTCGCCGAAACCGGGCTCCTCGCGCACGTTGGCCACGCCGCACTTGTTGCCGGGCGCGTTGCAGACGAAGTCGTAGCCGCCGATCAGCTTGCTGTTGCAGCGGCCGACGTCGACGCCGCCGGTGGCGCAGGTGCCCGCGTAGACGCCGCTGCCGAACGGATTGGCGTGGACGTAGCCGTCGACCGGACCGGTGGCGGCGAACGACGGCGCACCGAAGTTGATGCCCGAGTCGATGATGCCGACGACCATGCCTTCGCCGCGATGGTTGCTGCTGCCGGCCGGGGCCTGCCCGTTCCACACCGGCACCGCGCCGATGAAGGTCGGGCCCACGTCCGTCGCCTGTTTCTCGTCGCGATTGGCTTCGACCAGCTTAACGCCGGGCATCCGCGCCACGCGCGCCGCCTGGGCGGGCGTCATGTCGACCACGATGCCGTTGAGCGCGTGCTGCATGCGCAGGCGCACCGGCAGCGGCGTGCCCAGCGTCTGGCCGATGCGCTGCTCCATCGTGCGCTGGCGGCCCTGCAGGTAGTCGACGTAGGCGACGGCGCTGGCGCTCTTCACGTCCAGACGCTCGCGGCCGCCGGGCGAGACCATGCGCTTGGGCATCGCCAGGCCGGCGACGCCGCCGCGGTAGCTGGCCAGCGGCTCCTCCTCGAACAGCACCGTGTAGGTCGCGCGGGCGTTCGGGCGGCCGGCCTTGGGCGCGACCGCCGGCGGCGCGCCGGGCAGATCGCCGATGTCGTACGACCAGCCGCGGCCGCCCGACAGTTGCGCGGACACCGCCGTCGCCAGCGGCGACGTCGCCGGTGCGCGGCTCGCGGCCGGCACGGCCAGGCGCGCGCCGCGGAAGGACAGGGAAGACGTGGTCGCGGCGGCCGCCGCGACGGCGGCGACCGCGGCCGCGGACAGCAGGACGCCCTTCTGGAATTTCGTTGTGCTCATGTTGGCCCTCGACGCCGGTTCGTTCGTTGCGGCCCGCACGACGCCCCCGGCGTCGTTCCCGCGTCCGGGCGGGGGGCTGGATCGCGAATCGCGGGCAGCGCCCGTCGCGATGCCCGGAGTGTACGCGGTTTGCCGCGTGTCCCGGCCGATCGACGGCCGGGTCCGCGAGGCGATCAGGCCGTGGCCGCGCCCCGGCCGCTCGCCATCGCCCACCACGTCGCGCTGGCCCAGGCGATGCCGATCGCCAGCCCCGCCAGCACGTCACTGGGGAAGTGCACGCCGAGCACCAGCCGCGATGCGGCGACCGACAGCGCGAAGCCCCAGGCGATCGCACACACCGGCCAGCGCCCGCGCGACCGCCAGGCGAGCGCGGTCAGCACCGTCGCCAGCGTAGCGGTCGCCATCGCATGGCCGCTGGGGAACGAGAACGTGGCCGGCAGCGTCGCCGCCGACCAGTCGACGGCCGGGCGCGGCCGCGCGAACAACAGCTTCAGCCCCTTGTTCAGCAGCAGCCCGCCACCGAGCGCCACGGCAGCGTACGTCGCCGACCGCCAGCGCCGGCGCATCGCGAGCGCGGCGACCAGCAGCGCGTCGAACGGGATCACGCCGCCGCGGTAGCCGACGACGGCCAGCCAGCGGGCGACGGTCTCGAGCGCGGGCGTCGCCTGCGCATGCGCCCAGCGAAGCAGCGCGTCGTCCGCGTCGCGCGCGAGGCCGGTCCGCATCGCCACGGCGCACAACACGAACACCCCCAGCGCGCTCCCGCACGCGATCGCGGCGCGCCCGCGCGGACCGCCCGCCAAGGCGGCGTTCATTCCGGGCGCAGCACGGCGCCGTAGGTGCGGTCGACGTAGTCGTCGATGATGCCGACGAACGCCTGCGCGATGCCGTCGCCGCGCAGGGTCACGGTCTTCTCGCCGTCGATGAACACCGGCGCGGCCGGCGCCTCGCCCGTGCCGGGCAGCGAGATGCCGATGTTGGCGTGGCGCGATTCGCCCGGTCCGTTCACCACGCAGCCCATCACCGCGAGCGTGAGGTTCTCTGCGCCGGGGCGGGTGATCTTCCACTCCGGCATCTTCGCGCGGACGTGTTCCTGCACCGTCTGCGCGAGTTCCTGGAAGAACGTGCTGGTGGTGCGGCCGCAGCCCGGGCAGGCGGTGACCATCGGCGTGAACGCGCGCAGGCCCAGCGTCTGCAGCAGTTCCTGCGCGACCACGACTTCCTGCGTGCGCGACGCGCCCGGTTCGGGCGTGAGCGAGATGCGGATGGTGTCGCCGATGCCTTCCTGCAGCAGCACCGCGAGCGCGGCGCTGGACGCGACGATGCCCTTGCTGCCGATGCCGGCCTCGGTCAGGCCGAGGTGCAGCGCGAAATCCGAACGCCGCGCGAGGTCGCGGTACACCGCGATCAGTTCCTGCACGCCGCTGACCTTGGCGCTGAGCACGATCTTCTCGCGCGCCAGCCCCAGCTCGACCGCGCGTTCGGCGGAATCGACGGCGGAGCGGATCAGCGCCTCGCGCAGCACGCGGCCGGCGTCCCACGGATCGGCGCGGCGCGCGTTCTCGTCCATCAGTTGCGCGGCCAGCGACTGGTCCAGCGAGCCCCAGTTGGCGCCGATCCGCACCGGCTTGCCGTACCGGATCGCGAACTCGATCAGCTGTGCGAACTGGCTGTCCCGCTTCTTGCCGAAGCCGACGTTGCCCGGGTTGATGCGGTACTTCGCCAGCGCCTCGGCGCAGGCCGGCTCTGCGGAGAGCAGCTGGTGCCCGTTGTAGTGGAAGTCGCCGATGATCGGGACCTCGATGCCCATCATCGCCAGCTTGTCGACGATGCGCGGCACCGCGGCGGCGGATTCGGGATTGTTCACCGTCACCCGCACGAGTTCGGAACCGGCGCGCCAGAGTTCGGCGATCTGCTTCGCCGTGCCGGCGACGTCGGCGGTATCGGTGTTGGTCATCGACTGCACGACCACCGGCGCGGCGCCGCCGACGGCGACCTTGCCGATGTGGACCTGGCGGGTGGAACGGCGCGAAGCGGGGCCGTACGCGGGCGCCGCATCGTCGCGGCAGGGCGGGAGCTGGTCGGACATGGCCGAATTCTACCCGCCCCCGCTGCGCCGGGCTCGGTAGAGCGGCCTTCAGGCCGCTGCTTTTGGACCATGAAGCCAAAGCAGCGGCCTGAAGGCCGCTCTGCCACACCGCGAGTTCATGGCGTCTCGGCCGGCGCGACGGGTTCCCGTATCCTGTGGCGGATGTCCGTCCCGCCCGCCCCCGCCGACCGCACGCCGTACACGCCCAGCCAGCTGAACGCCCTCGCCCGCAACCTGCTGGAGGACGCCTTCCCGCTGGTCTGGGTCGAAGGCGAACTGGGCAACCTCTCGCGGCCGTCGTCGGGGCACCTGTACTTCACCCTGAAGGATGCCCGCGCCCAGGTGCGGTGCGCGCTGTTCAAGCCCAAGAGCCAGTGGCTGTCGTTCGTGCCGCGCGAGGGCCTGCGCGTGCTCGCGCGCGGCCGGCTGACGCTGTACGAGGCGCGCGGCGACTACCAGCTGATCCTCGACACGCTGGAAGAAGCGGGCGAAGGCGCGCTGCGGCGCGCGTTCGAGCAGCTGAAGGCGAAACTGCAGGCGGAAGGGCTGTTCGACCAGACGCGCAAGCGGCCGCTGCCGGCGCACGTGCGCCGGCTGGGCGTGCTGACCTCGCCCTCGGGCGCGGCGGTGCGCGACGTGCTGAGCGTGTTGCGCCGGCGTTTCCCGCTGGTGGAGGTGGAGATCCTGCCGGTGCCGGTGCAGGGCGAGACCGCGGCGGCGCAGATCGTGCGCATGCTGCAGGCCGCCGGTCGCGCCGGTCGCCACGACGCGCTGCTGGTCACCCGCGGCGGCGGTTCGCTGGAAGACCTGTGGGCGTTCAACGACGAGGCGCTGGCGCGGGCGATCGCCGCCTCGCCGATCCCGGTGGTGTCGGCGGTGGGCCACGAGGTCGACGTCACCCTCGCCGATTTCGCTGCCGACCTGCGTGCGCCGACGCCGTCGGTGGCGGCCGAACTGCTGGTGCCCGATCGCGCTGACCTCGCCGCCCGCCTGCGCGCGCTGGCCCGGCGCCTGCACGCCACCCACGAACGCACGCTGCAGCGCGCCGCGCAGCGCACCGATCGCGCGGCCCTGCGCCTGCACGCGCTGCGGCCGCAGGCGCGGCTCGACCTGCTGCGCCGCCGCCAGGACGACGCCCTGCGCCGGCTGCACGCCGCCTGGCGCCAGCACGATCACCAGCACCAGGCGCGGCTGCGCCATGCCGCCGCGGTGCTGCGCGCGGGGCGGCCGCAGCGGCGCCTCGCCCTGCTGCGCGACCGCCTGCAGGCGCTGGCGCCGCGCCCGCAGGCGGCGACCGTGCGCCTGCTGCAGCGGCATGCCCTGCAGTTGCAGGGACTCGCGCGCTCGCTGGAGGCGGTCAGCCCGCTGGCGACGGTCGCCCGCGGTTACGCGCTGCTGCTGCGCGAGGACGGCCGCCTCGTGCACGGCGTCGGCGACGCCCGGCCGGGCGACCGGCTGGAGGCGCGGCTGCGCGACGGCACGCTGGCGCTGCGGGTCGAAGGCGACGACTGAGCCTCGCCGCGACGGTCGCGCTCAGTCGACGCGCCGGTAATCCACGTCCATCGCCTGCATCTCGTCGCCGGACGAGGTGAGGCTGGTCAGCACGATCCGCAGCCGGTCGTCGTCCGGCTGCTCGATCGCGGTCCGCCAGCGGCAGGCCGGCCCCGTCGGCTGGCGACCATCGCCGTAGGCGCCGAGCACCGCGAAGGTCCCGGCGTCGTCGGCATGTTCGGCCCGCGCGTGCAGGATCGTCGTGCCGGTGTGGAAGCTGTCGACCCACGCGCATTCCCAGCGCCGCGCATCGACGTCGTGGCCCAGCAGCGCCAATCCGGCGTAGTGGCGGCCGTCGAAGTCCCATGCGTACTCGTGCAGCAGGAACCGGCCGCCGAGCACGCAGCGCAAGGTGCCGCGCTGGACCGATTCGGCGGCCAGCATGTCGCGCTCGAACCACAGCCGGCAGACGCCTTCCCAGGTGCCGACCATGCGCGCCAGGCGGCGGTGCGGCGCCTCGTCGAGGCGGCCGATGTCGAGGGTCTCGCCCTCCGTCCGGGTGATCACGTGCATCGCACTTCCCCCCATCCGAAGCCGCCAGCGTACTCCCGCCGGCCGGCCGCGGCACGGTCGGTCGACGGCCCCGGCGAGGGCCCCGGACGAGGCCCCGGACTGCCGGTCCGGCCTCCAACCGCGACGGAAACACGGTCGGTAACGCTAAAAAAATGTTATGAGTGGCGCCGCTCGCGGCCCCCCGGCCCCGGGCGGTCGACGCCCGGACGGGCCCGACCCGGAGTTCCACCCACCCTCAAGACATGGATCCAGGAGGCGTCATGCAGTCCCGCAGTCCCCGTTCCGCCGTCCGGCACGCACGCCGCGCCGGCCCCGCCCTCACCGCCCTCGCGCTCGCGCTGGCCGTCGCCATGCCGGCCTACGCGCAGCAGGCCGATGCCCCCGGCGCCGGCGAACTGGACACCGTCCAGGTGCTCGGCAGCCGCGCCAAGAATCGCACCGCCGCCGAAACCGCCGCACCCGTGGACATCCTGCGCGCCGAGCAGCTCGAACGCACCGGCGCCCTCGAACTGGGCCAGCTCCTGCAGACGCTCGAGCCCAGCTTCAACTTCTCGCGCACCACCATCAGCGACGGCACCGACATCATCCGCCCGGCCACGCTGCGCAGCCTCGGCCCGGACCAGGTGCTGGTGCTGGTCAACGGCAAGCGCCGCCACCAGCAGGCGCTGGTGAACGTGCAGCAGACCATCGCCCGCGGCTCGGCGGGCACCGACATCAACGCGATCCCGGTGTCGGCGATCGAACGCATCGAAGTGCTGCGTGACGGCGCCGCGGCCCAGTACGGTTCGGACGCCATCGCCGGCGTGATCAACGTCGTGCTGAAGAAGCAGACGAAGGAAACCCAGCTCGCGTTCCAGGCCGGCCAGACCCGCGAAGGCGACGGCGAGCTGTACTCGGCCGGCATCAACCAGGGCTTCGAACTGGGCGACGACGGCTTCATCAACCTCACCGCCGAATACCGCGACCGCGGCGAAACCAACCGCGCCGGCCCGGATACCCTGCGCGTGCCGCGGCCGCGCGTGACCCAGCACATCGGCGACGCCGACGCCCAGGACGCCTACCTCTGGCTCAACGGCGGCGTCGGCCTCGGCGGCGGCGAGCTGTACTGGTTCGGCGGCTATTCGCGCCGCGAGGGCAGCTCCTACGGTTTCTTCCGCAGCGCCGGCGACGGCCGCACCGTGCCGGACCTGTATCCGGACGGCTTCCTGCCCAACATCGTCACCACGGTGGAAGACGCCTCGCTGGCGGTCGGCTACCGCGCGCCGATCAACGACACCTGGGACTGGGACCTGTCGCTGAACCACGGCCGCAACCGCTTCGGCTTCCACGAAAGCAACTCGGTCAACGTCAGCTGGTGGTACGAACCCGACGGCACCGGCATCTACGGCACGTCGCCGACCTCCGCCGACACCGGCACGCTGAAGTACGACCAGACCGTCCTCAACCTCGACCTGCGCGGCAGCGTGGACATCGGCAGCAGCGAACCGCTGAGCCTCGCCTTCGGCGGCGAATACCGCCAGGAGAACTACGCGATCGAGGCCGGCGACCCGGTGTCGTACACCTACGGCCGCACCAACAACCCGGCGATCCCGATCCTCAACCAGAACGGCGGCTTCGCCGCGCCGGGCATGCAGGGCTTCCCGGGCTTCTCGCCGAACGAGGAAGTCGACAAGGGCCGCCACAACTACGCACTCTACGCCGACGCCGAAACCCGCTTCGGCGGCAAGTTCCTGGTCGGCGGCGCGCTGCGGTTCGAGGACTACTCCGACTTCGGCACCACCACCACCGGCAAGCTGTCGCTGCGCTACGACTTCACCGACACCTTCGCCCTGCGCGCCACCTACTCCACCGGCTTCCGTGCGCCGGGCGTGCAGCAGCTGTTCTACAGCCAGCGCTCGACCAACATCGACCCGGCCACCGGCCTGCTGGCCGACACGCTGACCGCGCGCCAGGACAGCGCCGTGACCCGCGCCTTCGGCATCGACCCGCTGAAGGACGAGACCTCCAAGAGCGCCGCGATCGGCCTGACCTGGCGCCCGAACGACCACGCCAGCCTGACCGTCGACCTGTACCGCATCGACATCGACGACCGCATCATCTTCTCCAGCAACATCGCGCCGGAGTCGCTGGGCACCGACGGCCTCGCCTGCAACGCCACCAACAGCAACTGCCCGATCCGCGCGATCCTGCAGCCGTTCGGCGTGGCCCAGGCGCAGTTCTTCACCAACGCCATCGACACCCGCACCACGGGCCTGGACATCGTCGGCGAGTACGGCACCGAAGCCGGCGGCGGCCGCCTCGACCTGACCGCGCTGCTGCACTGGGGCACCACCGAGGTCACCGACCGCCGTTCGCAGTCGCCGATCCTCTCCCCGACGCAGTTGTTCGACGACAGCCAGGTCACGCTGATCGAACGCGGCCAGCCGAGCGCGCACCACGTGCTGCAGGGCGTGTGGAGCCGCGGCAAGTGGGACTGGACGCTGCGCGCGAACTATTACGGCTCGGTCGCCGGCGAAGGCTTCACCCCCGGTTACCGCCAGGTGTGGGACGGCGCGACGCTGTTCGACGCCGCGGTGGGCTGGAACGTCACCGACAAGCTGCGCGTGACGGTCGGCGCCGACAACCTGTTCGACACCTACCCGGACAAGTGGGACCCGACCAACGCCTTCCCGTTCCCGCAGCTGGGCTTCACCTACGGCTGGGAAACGCTGCCGTTCGGCATCAACGGCACGTTCCTCTACGGCAAGGTGAACGTGAAGTTCTGATCGCCCCGCGATCAGGATCGCACGACGGAACGGGCGGCTTCGGCCGCCCGTTTCCGTTCAGGCGGCGCTCGGCACGGCAGTCGGTTCGCGCTCCGTGCGCATCGGCGCAACCCCGTTCCACGGCATGGCGCGTTTGCCGATGCGTCCACTCACGGAGACCTGCCCATGCCCCGCACCGCCGCCCGCGTCGCCACGCTCACCCTGCTCGCCACCGGCATCCTCGCCGCCATCGCCGGCTGCCACCGCGGCGCCACTGTCGCCGATGCGCCGAAGGACGATCGCGACGCCGCCAACGCCGTCCTGCAGGACGCCGCACCCGTCGTCGCCGAGGCCGCGACGCGGCAGGAAGCCGACAAGGTCGCGGTGACCGGATCGCGCGTCCGCCGCGCGCAGGAGGAACGCAAGATCGCCGGCAACATCGCGACCAACGGCACCGGCTACGTCGCCGCTCCGATGGCGCCACCCCCGCCGCCGCCCGCGCCCGGGCTGTTCATCGGCGGCATGCCGCAGAACATGCCGCAGGAGCCGGTCGCGAACACCGAACACTACGCCGAGCACGACGAAAACCCGGTCAAGCGCGTCGCCGAGGCGCCGGTCTCCACGTTCTCCATCGACGTCGACACCGGCAGCTACAGCAACGTGCGCCGCATGCTGCACGACGGCGTGCGCCCGCCCGCCGACGCCGTGCGCGCCGAGGAAATGATCAACTACTTCGACTACGGCCATCCGGGGCCGTCGTCGCTGGCGACGCCGTTCCGCGTCACCACCGAGATCGCGCCGGCGCCGTGGAACGGCAAGCGCCAGTTGCTGATGATCGGCATCAAGGGCTACGACGTGCCCAAGGCCCAGCTGCCGCCGGCGAACCTCGTGTTCCTGATCGACACGTCCGGTTCGATGCAGAGCGAGGACAAGCTGCCGCTGCTGAAGCAGTCGTTCGCGCGGCTGGTCGAACAGCTGCGGCCGCAGGATCGCGTGTCGATCGTCGTGTACGCCGGCTCGGCGGGGCTGGTGCTCGCACCGACCCCGGGCAGCGAGAAGGAGAAGATCCTCGGCGCACTCGACGACCTCAGCGCCGGCGGCAGCACCAACGGCGGTGCCGGCATCCAGCTGGCGTATGCGACCGCGCGACAGGCGTTCGTGAAGAACGGCGTGAACCGCGTGATCCTCGCCACCGACGGCGATTTCAACGTCGGCACCACCGACCAGAAGGCGCTGGAAACGCTGGTCGGCGACCAGCGCAAGAGCGGCATCGCGCTGACCACGCTCGGCTTCGGCCAGGGCAACTACAACGACAGCATGGCCGAGCGCCTGGCCGACGTCGGTGACGGCAACCACGCCTACATCGACACGCCGCAGGAAGCACGCAAGGTGCTGGTGCAGGAAATGCAGTCGACGCTGCTGACCATCGCCAAGGACGTGAAGATCCAGATCGAGTTCAATCCGGCGCAGGTCGCGGAATACCGCCTGATCGGCTACGAGAACCGCCTGCTCAACCGCGAGGATTTCGCCAACGACCGCGTCGACGCCGGCGACATCGGTGCCGGCCATGAAGTGACCGCGCTGTACGAACTCGTGCTGGTCGGTTCCGACGCCCAGCGCCTGCCCGCGCTGCGCTACGGCACGCCACCGACCGCGGCGACCGGCGTCGCGGCTAACGAACTGGCGCACCTGCGCCTGCGCTACAAGCGCCCGGGCGAGGACACCAGCCGGCTGATCCAGACGCCGATCTCCACCGCGCAGGCGCTGGCGAAACACGCGCCCAGCCCGGCGCTGCGGTTCGCGGCCACGGTCGCCGCGTACGCCGATGCGCTCCGCGGCGGGAAGAACATCGACGGCTGGACCTGGGACGACATCGCCCGCAGCGCGCACCAGACCACCGGGCCCGATCCGTGGAAGCTGCGCGCCGAGTTCGTCGGCCTGGTCGACGCGGCGCGCCGCATCACCGCGGGCGACACGCCGCAGATCGGGATGATCGCCGACTGAGCGCAGCGCGACGGCGGCACGCCTTCACCGGGATCTGCCGCCGTCGCCCGCCTCCGGCCACCGCCATGCATGCCGCCCTGCCCCTCGCCGCCACTGCCCGCCGTCGCGCATCGCGAAGCGCGACGGGCTTCACGAAGCCCGCGGCAGCGCTTACCCTGATCCGCATGAACGATGTGGCAGAGGTCAGCGACGAAAGCCTCATGCTCGCCTATGCGGCGGGCGATGCGGCGGCGTTCGAGCGCCTCTATCACCGCCACCGCGGCAAGCTCTATCGCTTCCTCGCCCGCCAGTTGCACGGCAACGGCGCGCTGGCCGACGAACTGTTCCAGGACGTCTGGCAGCGGGTGATCGCCGCGCGCAAGGGCTGGAAGCCGGACGCCGCCTTCAGCACCTGGTTGTACCGGATCGCGCACAATCGCCTTGCCGACCACTGGCGGGCGCTGCAGCACCGGCCGCCGGCGCCGGAGGACGGCGACGAACGCGCCGCCCGGGTGCCGGATCACGACACCCCGGAGCGGCAGCTGACCGAATTCGAGGAGCGCCGGCGCCTGCGACTGGCGCTGGATGAACTGCCGGAAGAACAGCGGGAAGTGGTCCTGCTGCGGCTGGAACAGGATCTGAGTCTGGAGGAGATCGGCGAGATCACCGGCGTCGGCCGGGAGACCGTGAAATCGCGCCTGCGCTACGCGATGGACAAACTGCGCCAGAGGCTGAACCCATGAACCGCCGCATCGATCCCCTGTCGCAGGAAGAACGCGAGCTCGCCGAGCGCCTCGGGCGTCTGGGCGGTCCGCGCGAGCCCGCGCCCGCGCTCGATGCCGCGATCCTCGCCGCCGCGCGCGCCGCGGTGACCGAGGACGACGCAGCGCCGGTCGTGCTCGCCGCCGCACCGCTGCCCGCCGCCGATGCGGCCGCCGACACGAAGCCGGAAGCCAGGCCCGGCCCGGCGCCTGCCCCGGCCCCGACCGTCACCCCGTTCCGCCCCCGCCGCACCGTCCCGCGCTGGCCGCTGGGCCTGAGCGTGGCCGCCTCGCTGGTGCTGGCCGCCGGCATCGGCTGGAAACTGCAGGGCGACGGCGACGGCAGTTCGGCCGAAGCCGCCAAGTCGATGTCCGCGTCGGCGCCCGCTGCCGCCGAGGACGCGGTGATCCTCGATCCCGCCCTCGACCGCGCGCCGGTGCAGGCGCCCCCGCCGCCTCCGCCGCTGGAAGGCGACGCCGCCCGCCGCGTCGCCGAGGAGGCGCCGGCACCGCAGCAGGCGCTGGCGAAGACGGCGGCCCGCAAGGACGACGCATTCGCGGACAGCGCCGTGGCCGCCGATGCGATGCAGGCGCCCACCGCCCTGCCCGCGGCGCCCGCGGCAGCCGCGCCGATGGCCGCGACCGCCGCCGCGTCGGAACACGACGCCGACATCAGCGTCAGCCGCGAGGCGAAGGGCTACCTCGAAGTGTCCGGTGGACAGGTGCCGCGCACCCCGATCGGCGACGGTCGCGATGCCGAGGTCGGTGCCGCCGAATACACCCGCACGCCGCTCGAACAGCGCCGCGAACAGGCCAAGTCGGTCAATCGCGCCGCCGATGCGGCCGCCGCGTCCCCGCCACCGCCGCCCGCACCGTCGATGACGGTGCCGGAACGCGCGCGCCAGGGCGGCCAGGGCCTCGCCGGCAACGCCGCGGTCGCGGACAAGCCGGCCCCCGGCACGGCCACGAGCGCCGGCGAGCGCTACGACGACCGCCCGCCGGTGTCGGCCGACTCCCCGGCCTTCCGCCAGGCCTGGCTGCAGCGGATCCGCACCCTGCTCGCCAAGGGCGACACCGTCGCGGCCGGCAACAGCCTGCAGGAATTCCGCCGCCGCTATCCCGGCGTCGAACTGCCCGACGACCTGCGCAAGTTCGCGGCCACCCTGCCGCCGCCCGCGCCCTGAACCGCGGCGCCCGCGCGCATGTCGCTCCAGACCCTGACCGGGCCGGCGTCGCACCTGCTCGAGGTGAAGCACAGCCGTTTCCTCGCGCAGGCGCTGCCGGTCATGTCTGCCGAGGCGGCGATGGCCGCCCTGCCCGGCTGCTCGGACCCCGCCGCGACCCACAACTGTTGGGCGTGGCGGATCGGCGACGCCTACCGCTCCAGCGACGACGGCGAGCCCGCGGGCACCGCGGGCCGGCCGATCCTCGCCGCGATCGACGGCCAGGGCTGCGACCGGGTGCTGGTGGTGGTCACCCGCTGGTTCGGGGGCATCAAGCTCGGTGCCGGCGGCCTGGTCCGCGCCTACGGCGGCGCGGCGGCCGAATGCCTGCGCCGGGCCGAGAAGCACACCCTCGTCGCCTTCGCCGAGCTGGCGTTCGCCTGCCCGTTCGCCCATCTCGGCGACGCGCATGCCGCGCTCAACGCGCTCGGGGCCGAGAAGATCGACGAAACCTTCGACGCCGACGGCGCGACGCTGCAGGTCCGTTTGCCCGCCGATCGCGCCGACGACTTGAAAACCCGCCTCCGCGACGCCACACGGGACCGCATCCGGTTCGCGGCGCCCCGCCCTTCCCGGCAGTGACCGCCGCAGCCCCGGCGCGGCGCGTCCCCGGACTTCCCTCTCCCGACCGCAGCGCATGAGCACACCCGAACCGTCCGAACGCCCCAAAGCCCCCCTCGGCAGCCTGCGCGCGCTGTGGCCCTTCGTCCGCCGCCACAAGGCGCTGTTCGTCGGCTGGCTGACCGCGCTGGCGGTGTCCTCCGCCGCGTCGCTGAGCCTGCCGGTGGCGTTCCGCACCATGATCGACGAAGGCTTCAAGCGCGGCAGCGCCGGCGACATCGACCGCGCCTTCCTGCTGCTGTTCGGCGTCGCGCTGGTGCTGGCGCTGGGCACCGCCGCCCGCTTCTTCTTCGTCTCGATGCTGGGCGAACGCGTGGTCGCCGACCTGCGCGAATCGCTGTACGCCCACCTCATCGGCCTGGACGCCGGCTTCCACGAACGCAACCGCAGCGGCGAACTGGTGTCGCGGCTCACCGCCGACGTCGAGCTGATCCGCAACATCGTCGGCAGCGTCATGTCGATCGCGCTGCGCAGCGGCATCACCGTGATCGGCGCGGTGGTCATGCTGTTCGTCACCAGCCCGCGGCTGGCGGCCTGGGCGCTGGTCGGCATCCCGATGGCGGTGCTGCCGGTGATCATCGGCGCCCGCCGCATCCGCAAGATCGCCCGCAACAGCCAGGACCGCGTCGCCGACGCCAACGCGCTCGCGGCCGAGACCCTGGGCGCGGTGCGCACGGTGCAGGCGCACGCGCGCGAGGACTACGAGCGCGGCCGCTTCGTGCGCGCCGTCGCCAACGCCGTCGGCACCGCGCGCAAGCGCATCGGCGCGCAGGCGCTGATGACCGGCTCGACCATCATCCTGTTCTTCGGCGCGATCACGCTGGTGCTGTGGTCCGGCGCGCACGACGTGATCGCCCACCGCATGACCGCCGGCACGCTGATCCAGTTCGTGCTGTACGCGCTGTTCGGCGGCGGCTCGGTGGCGGCGCTGGCCGAGGTGTGGAATGAACTGCAGCGCGCCGCCGGCGGCATGAGCCGCATCGGCGAACTGCTGGAAGAAGCGCCGGGCATCGTGGCCCCGGCGAACCCGCAGCCGCTGCCGCGGCCGCTGCACGGCGAGATCGCGCTGGAGCACGTCGAATTCCGCTATCCGATGCGCCCCGATGCGCCGGCGCTGGAAGATTTCACCCTCCACGTGAAACCCGGCGAGACGGTCGCGCTGGTCGGACCGTCGGGCGCGGGCAAGAGCACCGTGTTCGGCCTGCTGCTGCGCTTCCACGACCCGCAGTCCGGGCAGGTGCGGATCGACGGCGTCGACGTGCGCGAGTGCGACCCGCTGGTGCTGCGCGAGGGCATCGCCCTGGTGCCGCAGCAGCCGACGCTGTTCGCAGCCAGCGCGCGCGACAACATCCGCTACGGCCGGCTGGAGGCCACCGACGCCGAGGTCGAGGCCGCGGCGCGCTCGGCCGAGGCGCACGAGTTCCTGACGGCGCTGCCGCAGGGTTACGACGAGGAACTGGGCGAACGCGGCGTGCGCCTGTCCGGCGGCCAGCAGCAGCGCATCGCCATCGCCCGCGCGCTGCTGAAGGACGCGCCGATCCTGCTGCTGGACGAGGCCACCTCCGCGCTCGACGCGCAGAGCGAACGCGCCGTGCAGCACGCGCTGGAGAACCTGATGCGCGGCCGCACCACGCTGGTGATCGCGCATCGCCTCGCGACGATCCTGCGCGCCGACCGCATCGTGGTGATGGACAAGGGCCGGATCGTCGCCGAAGGCACGCACGAAAGCCTGCTCGCGCAGGGCGGCCTGTACGCGGAACTGGCGAAGCTGCAGTTCCTCGACTGAGGGCGTGAGCCGGATGCGATGCGGCGCGCCTGCCGCATCGCATACAACTTCGCGAGGCCGCGCAGCCAGACATGCAGGCAAGAAAAAAGCCGTCGATCACTCGACGGCTTTTTCTCTTGTATGGCGCGCCCGGAAGGATTCGAACCTCCGACCCCCAAGTTCGTAGCCTGGTGCTCTATCCAACTGAGCTACGGGCGCGTGAAGCAGGAGCGGAATTGTGCCAAGCCGGATCGGGCTGGTCAATCCCTGTCGCGAGATCGGTGCCGGTTCGTGCGTCGGGGCCCGCCGTGGCGGACGTTGTCCCGATGCGCGACACCCTCGCGGTGAAGCGGGCGCAATGTACCACGGCCATCGACGGCATGCAAAAACCTGAACGACGTCGATCGCCCGCAACCTGACCCCGGATGCAGGCGCCACGGCGACTGCGGAACGGCATGGGCGCCATCGTCCGGATGACCCGCCGCAGAGCGCGCCGGCGGACCTCGCGGGACGCGCGCGTGCGGCGTCGCGCGCGATCCGCACGCGGGAATTTATGCCGAATTTATGTCCTCCGCGCACCCTGCGAATGGAGGCTTTACGCACCGCGTCCCGAGAATGCCGACGTGGCGATGACGCCATGCAACGCACTTCCCGGTGACCCATGACCTTCTTCCCGCCATTCGCCGGCCACGCGACGCCACGCGCACGCACCGCGCCGGAGGCCTGACCGATGCCCGGCTGGCTCGCCCTCGTCTGCGGCGCCGCGGTGATCGCCGCCTGCGCCTACCTCCTCTACGTGATCGTGCGCCCCGAGCGCTTCTGACGACACGACGGCGACGACCGCGTCGCCCCCTGCAAGAGCACGTCCATGATCGAAGCATTGCTCGTCTTCGCCCTCGCGATCGGCCTCGGCTGGCCGCTGGGGCGCCATCTCGCCGCGGTGATGCGCGGCACGCCCTCGCGGTTCGACCGCGTCTTCTTCCTGATCGAACATCCGCTGTACCGGCTGCTCGGCGTCGATCCGGCGCGCGGCATGACCTGGCGCGGTTACGCCCGCGCCTTCGCGCTGAGCAACCTCGCGCTGGGCGCGGCGACCTGGCCGCTGTTCATGACCCAGGCCTGGCTGCCGTTCAATCCCGACGCCGTGCCGAACCTGCGCTGGGACACCGCGCTGCACACGATGGTGTCGTTCCTCACCAACACCAACCAGCAGCATTACAGCGGACAGGCGCAGTTGTCGTACCTGTCGCAGATGGTCGGGATCGTCGGCCTGCAGGTGATCACGCCGATGATGGGGCTGGCGCTCGTCGTCGCCACGCTGCGCGCGCTGATGGGCGGTCGCCGTGCGATGCAGGCGGGCACCGAACCGGCGATCGCCCCTGGTGGCGACGTCGACGTCGGCAATTACTGGGTCGACACGATCCGCGCCACGGTCCGCGTCATGCTGCCGCTGTGCCTGCTGTGGAGCGTGCTGCTGACCTCGCAGGGCGTGCCGTCGACACTGCAGGCCGGACCGGTGGCAACGCCGATCGACGCCAGCGCCGGCATGCACGCGCAGAAGATCCCGCTCGGCCCGGTCGCGCCCATGGTGGCGGTGAAGCAGCTCGGCACCAACGGCGGCGGCTGGTACGGCCCCAACAGCGCGGTGCCGCTGGAGAACCCGACGCCGCTCTCCAACCTGCTGGAAACGCTGGGCATCCTGCTGCTGCCGGTCGCGGTGGCCTGCATGGTCGGTCCGTTCACCGGGCGCAGGCGGCTCACCGCACTCGTCTTCGGCAGCATGCTGCTGATGTCGCTCGCATCCACCGGTGCCGGCATGCTGCTGGAAAGCCACACCGCCGCGAGCGCGGCGTCGCCGGCGCTGATGGAAGGCAAGGAAGTGCGCTTCGGCGCCGACGCTTCCGCGCTGTGGGCGATGGCGACCACGCAGACCAGCAACGGCTCGGTGAACGCGATGCACGATTCGCTGGCGCCGCTGACCGGTCTGGTCACGCTCGGCAACATGCTGGTCAACGCGATCTGGGGCGGCATCGGCTGCGGCCTGCAGCAGTTCCTCGTCTACCTGCTGCTCGCGGTGTTCCTCGCCGGGCTGATGACCGGGCGCACGCCGGAACTGTTCGGCCGCAAGATCGAGGCGCGCGAAGTGCGGCTGCTGTCGCTGCTGATCCTGCTGCAGCCGCTGGTGGTGCTCGGCTTCACCGCGCTGACGCTGTCGCTGCCGCAATTCACCGGCGGCTTTGAAACTGGAATTTCCAACCCCGGCTTCCACGGCATCAGCCAGGTGTTCTACGAGTACACCTCCGCCTTCGCCAACAACGGCTCGGGGTTCGAGGGTCTCGGCGACGGCACGATCTGGTGGAACCTCACCTGCACGCTCGTGCTCGCGCTGGGCCGCTATCCCGCGCTGATCGTGCCGCTGGCCGTGGCCGCGAGCCTCGCGGGCAAGCGCCGCGCGCCGGAAGGCCCCGGCAGCCTGAAGATCGAAACCCCGACGTTCGCGCTCACCGTCATCGCGGTGATCGTGCTCCTGACCCTGCTGCAGTTCATGCCCGCGCTCGTGCTCGGCCCGATCGCCGACCACCTGAGCCTGACGGCGCACTGAGATCCTTCCGATGAACGCCACCTCACACGACACCACATCCCGGCGCGAGGCCCCCACGGCGCTCGACGCCAACGCACTGCGCGCCGCGGTCCGCGACGCGTTCCTCAAACTCGCGCCGCGTCACATCGTGCGCAGTCCGGTCATGGCGATCGTGCTGGGCGGCACGCTGCTGGCCGCGCTCATCACCGCGACCGGCAATGCCTCCGCCGGCTTCGGCGCGGCCGTCACCGCGATCCTGTTCGTCACCGTGCTGTTCGGCAATTTCGCCGAAGCCGTGGCGGAGGCGCGCGGCCGCGGCCAGGCGGCATCGCTGCGCCGCGCGCGCAAGGATCTCGTCGCGCGCCGGCTCGACGACGACGCGGCGGACAGCGGCGGCAGGGAAACCCGCGTGCCGGCCGCCGAGCTGCGTCCGGGTGACCGCGTGGTCGTCTCCGCGGGCGAACTGGTGCCCGCCGACGGCGAGATCGTGCACGGCATGGCCACCATCAACGAGTCGGCCGTCACCGGCGAATCGGCGCCGGTGCTGCGCGAGGCCGGCACCGACCGCAGCGGCGTGATCGGCGGCACCAAGGTGCTGTCGGACGAGATCGTCGTGCGCGTCACCGCCGAACCCGGCCACAGCTTCCTCGACCGCATGATCGCGCTGGTGGAAGGCGCCAACCGGCAGAAGACGCCGAACGAGATCGCGCTGACGATGCTGCTGGCGGCGATGACGCTGACCTTCCTCATCGTCTGCGCGACGCTGCCGGCGATCGGCGCCTTCGTCGGCGTGCAGGTCGATCCGCTGCTGCTGATCGCGCTGCTGGTGTGCCTGATCCCGACCACCATCGGCGGCCTGCTGCCGGCGATCGGCATCGCCGGCATGAACCGCGCGCTGTCGGCGAACGTGCTGGCGAAATCCGGCAAGGCGGTGGAAGTCGCCGGCGACGTCGACGTGCTGCTGCTCGACAAGACCGGCACCATCACCCACGGCGACCGCCAGGCCACGGCGTTCCATCCGCTCGCGGGCATCCACATCGACCAGTTGCGCGAGGCGGCGATGCTGTCGTCGCTGGCCGACCCGACGCCGGAAGGCAAGTCGATCGTGAAGCTGGCGCGCGCGCAGGGCACGGCGCTGCAGGATCCCGCGCAGGCCCGCTACCTTGCGTTCACCGCGCAGACGCGGATGTCGGGCGTGGACATCGCGACCGGCGACGACGACGCGCCGCGCGTGATCCGCAAGGGCGCAGGCGACGCGATCGAACGCCACGTGCTGGCGCTCGGCGGCCAAGTGCCGGCGGAACTCAAGGCGCGCGTGGACCAGGTGGCGCGCCAGGGCGCGACGCCGCTGGTGGTGAGCGAAGGCCGGCATCTCCTCGGCGTGATCGAGCTGTCCGACGTGGTGAAGCACGGCGTGAAGGAACGCTTCGCCCGCCTGCGCGCGATGGGCATCCGCACGGTGATGATCACCGGCGACAACCCGCTGACCGCCGCGGCGATCGCCGCCGAGGCCGGCGTCGACGACTACATCGCCGAGGCCCGGCCGGAGGACAAGCTCGCCCGCATCCGCGCCGAGCAGGCCGGCGGCCGGCTGATCGCGATGGTCGGCGACGGCACCAACGACGCCCCGGCGCTGGCGCAGGCCGACGTCGGCCTGGCGATGAATTCCGGCACGCAGGCGGCGAAGGAAGCCGGCAACATGGTCGATCTCGACAGCGATCCGGCCAAGCTGCTGGCGGTGGTCGAGGTCGGCAAGCAGCAGCTGATCACGCGCGGCGCGCTGACCACGTTCTCGCTTGCGAACGACGTATCGAAGTATTTCGCGATCCTGCCGGCGCTGTTCGCCGCCGCGATTCCTTCGATGGCCGCGCTCGACGTGATGCACCTGTCCAGTCCGCGCAACGCGGTGCTCGCGGCGCTGATCTTCAACGCGCTGATCATCCCCGCGCTCATTCCGCTCGCGCTGCGCGGCGTGCGTTTCAGGCCCGCCGGCGCGACCGAACTGCTGCGCCGCAACCTGCTGGTCTACGGCGCCGGCGGCGTGCTGCTGCCGTTCGTCGCCATCAAGCTGATCGACCTCGCGCTGGCCGCGACGGTCGGTGCATGAGGAGAACGCCATGAACACCCTCACCGATACCGCGCCGCTGCAGGACCGCATCGGCCTGCGCGCGCCGCTCGCCTTCACCGCGACCGTGCTGCTCCTGTTCGGCCTGGGCTATGCCCTCGCGGGCACCGCGGCGGGCCGGCTGCTGTTCCCGGCCGAAGCGACCGGCAGCCCGCTCGTCGTCGACGGCCGCGTCGTCGGTTCCGGGCTGCTGGCGCAACCGTTCGCCGACGCAGGCTACTTCCAGCCGCGGCCGTCCGCCGCGAACTACGACCCGATGGCCGCGTCCGGCAGCAACCTGGCGCGCAGCAACCCGGCGCTGCTCGCACGCATCGAGGACATGAGGAAAGCGGTGGCGGCGCGCGACGGCCTCCGCGAAGCCGACGTGCCGATCGAGCTGGTCACGCAGTCCGGCGGCGGCCTCGATCCCGACCTCACGCCGGCCGGCGCGCGCGTGCAGATCGCGCGCGTGGCGCGGGCGCGCGGGCTGGATCCGGCCGTCGTCACGAAGCTCGTCGACGTCTTCACCGAAGCACCGCAATTCGGCGTGCTGGGCCAGCCGCGGGTGAACGTGCTGCGGCTGAACCTCGCGCTGGATGCGCTGCCGCACTGACCGCGACCGGGCCGACCATGCCGACCGACCGCAGCGACCACCTCCGCCAGGCGCAGGCCGACGCGCTGCTCGGCGCGATCCGGCGCCAGGGCAGCGGCCGGCTGACGATCTTCCTCGGCGCCGCGCCCGGCGTCGGCAAGACCTGCGCGATGCTGTCGCGGGCCCGCCAGATGCAGGCGCAGGGCATCGACGTGGTCGTGGGGCTGGTGGAGACGCACGGCCGCGCCGAGACGCAGGCGCTGCTGGACGGGCTGGAGGTGCTGCCGCGCCGGCAGATCGAGCATCGCGGCCGCCGGCTCGAAGAACTCGATCTCGACGCCCTGCTCGCGCGGCGGCCGCAGGTGGCGCTGGTCGACGAACTGGCGCACCGCAACGTGCCCGGCAGTCGCCACGAGCGGCGCTGGCAGGATGTCGTCGAACTGCTCGACGCCGGCATCGACGTCTGCACCGCGGTCAACATCCAGCATCTGGAAAGCCTCAACGACGTGGTGCACCGGATCACCGGCGTGCGCGTCGCCGAGACCGTGCCCGACGTGGTGTTCGACCGGCTGCGCGACATCGTGCTGGTCGACCTGCCGCCGCGCGAGCTGATCGAGCGCCTGCAGCAGGGCAAGGTCTACGTGCCCGAGCAGGCGGCGCACGCGCTGCAGGCGTTCTTCTCGCCGTCGAACCTGACCGCGCTGCGCGAGTTGGCGATGCAGACCGCCGCCGACCGCGTCGACAGCGACCTGCGCGAGGCGCAGGCGGCGCGCGGATTGCCGGGCATGCCACTGCGCCGGCGGGTGCTGGTCGCGATCGACGGCCGCGGGGCGTCGGAATACCTCGTGCGCATGTCGCGGCGGCTGGCCGAGCGTCGCGATGCGCCGTGGACGGTGGTCACCGTGCAGACCGGCGGCCCGATCGACGAGGCGCGGCAATCGGAACTCGACCATGCCTTCGCGCTCGCGCGGCGCCTCGGCGGCGACGTCGAAGTGCTGCACGGCAGCCACGTCGCGGACGCCCTGCTTGATCACGCCGCGCGCAGCGGCACCTCGACCATCGTGCTGGGACGCACCCGCGAGCGGCCCGTCGCACGGATGTTCAACCGCACCCTGACCCAGCAACTGCTGCGGCGCGGCGCGCACTACGAGCTCACCATCGTCGGCACGCCGGAAGCGCGGGCGCGGGCGCGCCGCGACGGCCGCCGCCTCGGCCCGCGGCTGACGCGCAGCGACGCCGGCCTCGCGCTGCTGTCGGCCGTGCTGGCGACCGCCACCGGCGCCGCGGCCGAGCGCTGGCTCGGGCTGACCGACCTGTCGATGGTCTTCATCGTCGCCGTCGTGCTGGTCGCGGCCAGGACGCGGATGGCCGCGGCCTTCCTGGCGGCGACGCTGTGCTTCCTGTCCTACAACTTCTTCTTCATCGAGCCGCGGCTGACGTTCTACATCGGCGCGCGCCAGGGCGTCGCCACCGTGCTGCTGTTCCTCGTCGCGGCGCTGGTCGCCGGGCGCCTCGCATCGCGCCTGCGGGCGCAGGTGCTCGCCCTGCGCGCCGCCAACGCGCACGCGACCGCGCTGCAGGCGCTCGGCCGCCAGCTCGCCGTCGCGGCGGATCTGGCGCAGGTGATCGCCGCCGGCCGTCGCGCCCTGCGGCAGGCCACCGACGCGGAGGCGCTGGTGCTGGCCGAGGGCAGCGTGATCGATCCGGAAGGCCCGGGCGTGCTGAGCGACAAGGATCGCGCGGCCGCGGACTGGGCGCTGCGACACCGGCAGCCGGCGGGCCGCTTCACCGACACGCTCGGCAACGCCGACTGGTGGTTCCTGCCGCTCGGCAGCGACGATGCCCACGCCGGCCTGATCGGCCTGCGTTTTCCGGCGCATGCGCAACGCCCGGGGCCGGAGCAGCGCCGATTGATCGAAGCCATGGCCGACGACATCGCGCAGGCCATCGTGCGCACGCGGCTGGTCTCCGACCTGGAGGATGCCCGCATCACCGGCGAAACCGAGCGCCTGCGCTCGGCGCTGCTTTCCTCCGTGTCCCACGACCTGCGCTCGCCGCTGGCGTCGATCATCGGTGCCGCGGAAAGCCTGGACCGGTACGGCGCGGCGATGAGCGAAACCGATCGCCACGACCTGCTGGACACGGTGCGACAGGAAGGCGAACGGCTGGATCGCTACATCCAGAACCTGCTCGACATGACCCGGCTCGGGCACGGCGGCCTGACGCTCAACCGCGACTGGATCGGCGTGGACGAACTGATCGGCTCCGCCGTCACGCGGCTGCAGCGGCAGCGGCCCGACGTGCCTTTCGACCTGCGCATTGCGGAGGCGCTCGCGCCGGTGTGGGTGCATCCCGCGCTCGTGGAGCAGGCGCTGTTCAACGTGATCGAGAACGCCGCCCGGTTTTCGCCGCCCGGCGAGCCCGTCACGATCGATGCGCGCGATGTCGAAGGCGGCCTGCGCATCGACGTGCGCGACCGCGGCCCCGGCATTCCCGAGGACGAACGCCAGCGCATCTTCGACATGTTCTACAGCGTGGAGCGAGGCGATCGCGGGCGGTCGGGCACCGGGCTCGGACTCGCGATCACCCGGGGCATGATCGGCGCCCACGGCGGCAGCGTGGAGGCGATGCCGGGCCACGACGGCCGCGGCACGACGATCCGCATCCTGCTTCCCCGCAACTCGCCCGCACCGAGCGCCTGACGCGCGGCGGCATCGGCGCGAAGCGCCACGAGACGGTCAGGGAAGAGGCCGGGCGCAAGCACCGGAATCCGGCACCCGCGTTTTCGGCCGTTTTCGCCGTCGACGGGGCCGGAACGGCCACACGGCGCACGCCGCGAAATCCGCGCAAACAAAAAGCCCACACCGGAGTGCGGGCCTTCGTGCGGTACCGGATCGGGTCGGCAAGGCAACGCGCGAACCGATGGTTCCACCACATTAATGGCGGAGAGTGAGGGATTCGAACCCTCGATGGAGCTTTTGACCCCAT
The DNA here is from genome assembly GCF_056313745.1 of Lysobacter sp. DMC97. Lineage (NCBI taxonomy): Bacteria > Pseudomonadati > Pseudomonadota > Gammaproteobacteria > Lysobacterales > Lysobacteraceae > Lysobacter > Lysobacter sp. DMC97. The sequence goes on from NZ_JBQUZR010000001.1 coordinate 483,168, forward strand.
ACTCCCTTAGCAGGGGAGCCCCTTCGGCCTCTCGGGCAACTCTCCGTCGGCAGCAGCGATGCTGCGCGGGAAGGATAACGACTCAGTCGCCCTGCGGCAAACCCGAATTCGGTCCGTGGCCTTCGCCGCGTTGGATACGGTGGTAGATCTCCTCACGGTGCACGGCCACGTCCTTGGGTGCCGTGATGCCGATACGCACCTGGTTGCCCTTCACTCCGAGCACGGTGACGGTGACGGTGTCGCCGATCATCAGAGTTTCGCCAACCCGGCGAGTCAGAATAAGCATTGCATCTCTCCATCAGCCGGCGTCCCCCTCGCCGACCTACTCGTCATGTCTTTCGCGGCCTCACCGGACGGGGATGGAGCACGGCCACGAACGCAATAAATTAGCATAACCCGATCCAGACGGTATCGGGAAGCGCCTGAAGTCATGGGTCAGGCACCGATCCGTTCGGCAACCCAATCGCGGACGCTCTCCAGAGCGGCAGGCAGTGCGGGTCCGTCCTCGCCGCCACCCTGGGCCATGTCGGGGCGGCCACCGCCCTTGCCCCCGATCCGACCGGCCACGTGGGCCAGCAGTTCACCGGCCTTGACCCGGCCCAGTGCCGAGCCGCCCACCCCCGCGATGAGGGCGACTTTACCATCGGCCGCACCGGCCAGCAGTACGACTGCGTCACGGAGTTCCGCCTTCAGGCGGTCCACGGCCTCGCGCAGGGCCTTGGCGTCCAGGCCTTCCAGGCGTGCCGCCAGGACCTTCACGCCGCCGACGTCGACCGCCGAGGCGCCCAGATCGGCCACGGCCGCGCCGGCCGCCTTCGCCTTCAGGGCCTCCAGCTCGCGTTCCAGCTTCTTCTGGCGATCCAGCAAGGCACGCACCTTGTCGCCGACGTCGGCCTTGTTGCCGCCCAGCAGGCCCGCGGCCTCGGCCAGACGGCGCTCCTCGTCGGCGATGTGGTCCAGCGCGCCCTGCCCGGTCACGGCCTCGATCCGGCGCACGCCGGCCTGGGTACCGCCTTCGGAGACGATCTTGAACACGCCGATGTCGCCGGTGCGGCGCACGTGGGTGCCGCCGCACAGCTCGGTGGAGGTGTCGCCCATGCGCAGCACGCGCACGCGCTCGCCGTACTTCTCGCCGAACAGCGCCATCGCGCCGAAATCCAGCGCTTCCTGCATGCCCATCTGGTGGACTTCGGCCTCGCTGTTGGCGCGGATCTCCGCGTTCACCCGGCGTTCGATCTCGGCCAGTTCCGCCGGCGTCACCGGCTGGAAGTGCGCGAAGTCGAAGCGCAGGCGATCCGGCGCCACCAGCGAACCCTTCTGGGTCACGTGGGTGCCGAGCACGCCGCGCAGCGCGGCATGCAGCAGGTGGGTGGCGCTGTGGTTGAGGATGATCGCGCCGCGGCGGGCGCCGTCGACGCGGCCGCCCAGACGATCGCCGCGCTTGAGGCTGCCGGCCGACAGCGTGCCGACGTGGCCGGAAAACTGGCCGGCCAGCTTCTGGGTGTCGGTGACGGCGAATTCGGCGCCCTCGCCCGCCAGCGTGCCGGTGTCGCCGACCTGGCCGCCGGATTCGGCGTAAAAGGGAGTCCGATCGAGGAGGACGATCGCGTCGTCGCCGGCGGTGATCCCATCAACCGGCTTGCCGTCCTTCAGCAGCGCGACGACCTCGAGGCCGTCAGCGTCGAGGGCGTCGTAGCCGAGGAATGCGGTGGGGGAGAGTTGGGCGATGAGTTCGGCGGGGAGCGCGGTCTTGACGTCGAATCCGCCCTTTTCTTTGCTGCGCTCCTTCTGTTCCTTCATGAAGCGGCGATAGTCCGCCATCACCGATTCGGGAATTTCGCCCAGTTCGCGCTCGCGCATGATGTCGGCGATCAGATCGGGCGGGCAGCCGTAGGTGTCGTGCAGGAGGAAAAGCTGGTGACCGTCGATACGGCCGTCGCCCTGCGCCAGGTAGCCCTCCAGACGCACCATGCCGGCATCGAGCGTCTGCGAGAACGCCGCTTCCTCCGACTTCAGCGCACGCTCGATCAGCGCACGCTTCTCGATCAGTTCGGGATAGGCCTCGCCCATCACCTCGATCAAGGGCTGCAGCATGCGCCAGAAGTTGCCTTCCGCGCTGAGCGCACCGAGCTTCCAGAAATGGCGAACGGCGCGGCGGATGATCCGGCGCAGCACGTAGCCGCGCTCCTGGTTGCTGGGCAGCACGCCGTCGACGATCAGGAAGCTGCACGCGCGGGTGTGGTCGGCGATGACGCGCAGCGACTTGTGTTCGAGATCGGTGGTATTCGTGATCGCGGCCGCGGCCTTGATCAGATGTTGGAACAGGTCGATCTCGTAGTTGCTGTGCACGTGCTGCAGCACGGCCGCGATGCGCTCCAGGCCCATGCCGGTGTCGACGCACGGCGCCGGCAGCGGCAGCAGCGTACCGTCGGGCTGGCGGTCGAATTGCATGAAGACGTTGTTCCAGATCTCGATGAAGCGGTCGCCGTCCTCGTCGGGCGAACCCGGCGGACCACCGGCGATGTGGTCGCCGTGGTCGTAGAAGATCTCGGTGCAGGGGCCGCAGGGGCCGGTGTCGGCCATCTGCCAGAAGTTGTCGGAGGCGTACGGCGCGCCCTTGTTGTCGCCGATGCGGATGATGCGGTCCGCGGGCAGGCCGATCTGCTTGCGCCAGATGTCGAAGGCTTCGTCGTCGGTGTGGTAGATCGTGACCAGCAGTTTTTCCTTCGGCAGCTGCCACACGCCGGTCAGCAGTTCCCACGCATAGGCGATGGCGTCCTGCTTGAAGTAGTCGCCGAAGCTGAAGTTGCCCAGCATCTCGAAGAAGGTGTGGTGGCGCGCGGTGTAGCCGACCTGGTCGAGGTCGTTGTGCTTGCCGCCGGCACGCACGCAGCGCTGGCTGGACGTCGCGCGGGTGTAGCTGCGCTTCTCGGCGCCCAGGAACACGTCCTTGAACTGCACCATGCCGGCGTTGGTGAACAGCAGGGTCGGGTCGTTGCCGGGCACCAGCGGGCTGGACGGCACGACGGTGTGGCCCTTCGACCGGAAGAATTCGAGGAAATCGCGGCGGATCTTCGCGGTGGTGTTGTCGGCGGTGGTCTTCATGACGATTCGAATGGCGGGTGCGGCCCGGCGCCGCGGGGCCGGCGGGAAGCCGGCGCGGAATCGAGCGAACGTTGCAGGATTCGATAGATTATCAGGCGCCACCCGCTTCCGGGCAGCGCAGCCGGGCCCCGGACCTCAGTCCTCGTCCGGGTCGAAACGCACGGCGGCGCGGATCTGGTCGCCGTCGAAGCCGCGGCGGGCGAGGAAGTCGGCGGCCTTGCGGCGCACCGCGAGATCGTCGGCGCCGCCGGGGAAGCGCCGGCGCACGAGGTCGCGGGCGTTCTCGGCCCAGTCGCCGTCGTAGGTGTCCATCGCCGCGGCGACGGCATCGCGATCGAGGCCGTGCATCGCCAGTTCGGCGCGGATACGGATCGGCCCCTGGCCGTTGTTCGCGCGGCTGCGGACCAGTTGCTCGGCGAAGCGGTCGTCGCTCTGCCAGCCCTCGTCCGTCATCCGCGCGACCGCCGCCTGCGCCTCGTCGCTGGCCACGCCGCGGGCGGCGAGCTTGCGGGTGAGCTCCTTGCGCGAATGCTCGCGCCGCACCAGCAGCCCGAGGGCACGCTGCTGCGGGGTGAGCTCGGGGCGTCGGCGTTTCGACGGCTTCGGCGATGCGCCGGTGCCGCCGTCTTCCGGGGCGTCGGGGCCTGGGGCGTCGGCGTCGTGCTTCTCGGGATCGTGCTTCTCGGGGTCGTGCATGCCGGGCAGTGTAGGCGCGACGGCTGCCGGGCTGCAGCGTCCGTCAGAGCGGACGCCAGCCCTCGCCTTCGCGGATGAACAGGCGATCGGTGAGCGCGTAGGTCGCGTCGTCGCGCATCTTCGACGCCAGCGTGCGCAGCTGCGCCACGGCCTCGGCATCGGCGCCGTCGGCGAACAGCAGCAGGTCGCGGGCCGGCACCGCGGCCACCGGCGCGCCGCGCAGCTTCTCGGCTTCGCGCGCCCACAGGTCGTCGAACAGCAGCAGCGAGGCTTCGTAGTTGCCGTCGGCGGTGACCATGCTGATCTGCGGCCCGCGGTGGACCTCGATCCCCGGCAGCAGCCCGCGCAGGTTGCGCACGGACAGCGCGCGCAGTTCGTCGCGCTGCACGCCCAGCTCCTCCAGCATGCCGGGCACGAGATAGGCGATGTTGCTGGGCGTGTCGATCGCGTAGACCACGACCAGGTCGTCGTTGAGGTCCTCGTGCACCTTGTCCTGCGGCGTGCCGCCCATGGCCTGGATCGACGCCCCGACCTCGGCCATCCAGCCGCGGTCCTTGATGATCGGGATGATCGCGTCGCGGCTGGGCTCCAGGCCGCGGGCGGCGTCGGCGAAGGAACGCACGAAGCGGTCGACCAGTTCGTCGCGGGCGTCCGGGGCCTCGCCCTGGTACATGCGGTAAGCGTTATGGAGGTAGGCGCGATTCCCGCCCTCGCCATCGCCGTGGCCGATCGACAGCTCCAGTTCGCCGACGACGCGGACGTCGAGATCCGGCGACAGCGCGCGCACCCGCCGGGCGACCTCCTCGGCAAAGGCGTCGGGCGCCAGGCCGGGATCGGACGTCCCACGTCCGCCGAACAGGCCGCGCAGGGCGGAGAAGAGACGTTTCATGGCGGGCTCCCGATCAGATCGGTTCAGGATACGCGGCCCGGCAGCCCGGGTCTGCGGCCGCAGGACGTCGCCCCCGGCCGTGCGGATTGCCGGACGAATCGTTCTATTTGCAATGTAAACATTTGCATTGACAAATATTGCGCGCAACACAAAAATTCGCCGCCATGAATCAGACCCTGCCCCCGTCCGCCGAGCCCGGCCCCCAGCTCGGCCTGCTGTTCCGCCAGGTCCGCGACGCCATGTGGATGCGCATGGAGCGCGAGCTGGCCGCCGCCGGCCACGAGCTGACCTTCAGCCAGTACATCACCCTCAAGCGCCTCGCCGAGGACGATGCCGGCGCCAGCGAACTGGCGCGCAAGGCGGAACTCAACCCCGGCGCGATGACCCGCCTGCTGGACCGCCTCGAAGAGCGCGGGCTGACCGTGCGCATCGCCGATCCCGCCGACCGCCGCGCCCTGCGCGTGCAGCTCACCGATGTCGGCCGCGCGATGTGGGCCGACATCCACCAGTGCGGCGTCCGCGTCCGCAGCCAGGCCATGGCCGGCCTGTCCGACAGCGAACAGGACGCCCTCGTCCGCCTGCTGCTGCAGGTCCGCGACAACCTCACCCGTGAAGACTGACATGCGTCCCTTCCCTTCCCGTTCCCTCGCGCGCGCGCGCCGGCCGTTGGTCGCGCTGCTGGCGGCGGCGGTCCTCGCCGGCTGCGCCAGCACGCACGGACTGGCGCCGCAGACGTCCCCGCGCGATCCCGACACCCTCGCCGTCGCGAAGAGCTTCGGCGGCCATCTGTCGCCGGCCGCCTGGCCGACGCGGGACTGGTGGCACGCCTGGGGCGACCCGCAGCTCGACGCGCTGATGACCGAAGCGCTGGCCGGCACGCCCTCGCTCGCCGCCGCGGACGCCCGCGTGCGCAAGGCGCAGGCGCAGGCCGAACTGGCCGACGCCGCGCGCCAGCCCGGCGCCACCGGTTCGGTGCGCTACTCCGGCGCCTATCTGCCGCAGACGCTCGTCCCCGCGCCGTTCGGCGGCGACTACAAGGGCGTCGAGCTGGGGATGGTCCAGTTCGCCTATGCGCCCGACCTGTGGGGCGGCCATCGCGATCGCTGGGAGGCCGCGGTCGACCTCGCCCACGCCGCCGAGGCCGATGCGCAGCAGGCGCGCCTGCTGCTGTCGTCGAACCTCGCGCACACCTACATCGGCCTGGCGCAGGCCTTCGAGGCCAAGGCCGTGGCCGAGCGCGAAGGCGTCCGCGCCCGGCAGCAGCTCGACCTCGCCCGCCGCCGCGCCCGCGCCGGCCTCGACAACGCGGTGCAGACCCGCCAGGCCGAAGGCGCCGTCGCCGCGGCCGCGCAGCAGGTCGGTGCCGCGCAGCAGCGCATCGACGCCCTGCGCAACGCGCTGGCCGCGTTGACCGGCCAGGGCCCGGACCGCGGGCTGGCGATCCAGCCGCCGGCGCTGCTGGCCGTCGACGCACCATCGCTGCCGTCGGATGTGCCGAGCGAACTGCTGGGCCACCGCCCCGACGTCGTCGCCGCGCGCTGGCGCGCGGAAGCCGCGTCGAAGGGCGTCGATGCCGCGAAGACCGACTTCTACCCCAGCGTCAATCTGTCCGCGATGGTCGGCATCGCCGCCGGAAAGCTCTCGGACCTGTTCACCCGCGATGCCGCCTTCGGAACCGGCGGCCCGGCGATCAGCCTCCCGATCTTCAACGGCCGCCGCCTTCGCGGGCAGTTGGCGTCCACCGACGCCGACGCCGACCTCGCCTACGCGCAGTACGACCAGAGCGTGGTCGGCGCGCTGCGCGAGGTCGCCGATGCGCTGCAGGCCGCGCGCGCGCTCGACGCGCAGATCGCCTCGCTCGCGGATGCGCGCGAGGCCGCGCGCAAGGCGCAGGCGCTGGCCGAGACCCGCCGCCGCGCGGGCCTGGGCACGCAGCTCGACGTGCTCGCCGCGCAGCGTCCCGTGTACCAGCTCGACGCCCAGATCGCCGGGCTCCGCGCCGAACGCCGCAACACCGCGGCCGACCTCGCCGTCGCGCTCGGCGGCGGCTTCGCCCCGGCCGCGCCGGAACCGCCGTCGCTCGATGCGCCAGCGGCCACGCAATCCGCTTCCGAACCTGCTCCCGAATCGTCCTCCACGTCTTCCCGGACCGCCCCATGACCACCGAAATGAATCCCGCCCCCGACGCCGCGTCCCCCGCGCCGAAGAACGGCAAGCGGCGCCGGGCGCTCACGATCCTCGGCGCCCTCGTCGTCGCCGGCGGCATCGGCTTCTTCGCCTGGCACCTGCTGGTCGGGCGCTGGCACGAAGAGACCGACGACGCCTACGTGCAGGGCAACATCGTCGCGATCGCGCCGCAGACGCTGGGCACGGTCGTGGCCATCGGCGCCGACGACGGCGACCGCGTGCTCGCCGGCCAGGTGCTGGTGAAGCTCGACCCCAACGATGCCGAAGTCGCCTACGAACAGGCGGTCGCCAACCTCGCCGGCACCGTGCGCCAGGTGCGCGGCCTGTTCAACGCCGTGCAGACCGGCGAGGCCGACCTGCAGGCGCGCGAAGTCGCGGTGAAACAGGCGCGCGCCGACGTCGCCCGCCGCAGCGGGCTGGTCGACGGCGGCGCCGTCTCCGCCGAGGAACTGGCGCACGCGAAGGCGCAGCTCGAAGCGGCCGAAGCCGCGCTGTCGTCCGCGCGCGGCCAGCTGTCGCGCAACCGCGCGCTGGTCGACGACACCACGCTGGCGAAACAGCCGCAGGTGCTGGCCGCCGCCGCGCAATTGCGCCAGGCCTACCTCAACCTGCAGCGCGGCGAGATCGTCTCGCCGATCGCCGGCTACGTCGCGCGCCGCAGCGTGCAGCTCGGCCAGCGCGTGCAGCCGGGCACCACGCTGATGACGGTGGTGCCGCTGGAGCAGGTGTGGGTGGAGGCGAACTTCAAGGAAACGCAGCTCGCGAAGATGCGCCTCGGCCAGCCGGTGGAACTGACGTCCGACCTCTACGGCGGCGACGTGACCTACACCGGCAAGCTGTCGAGCATCGGCCTGGGCACCGGCAGCGCGTTCGCCCTGCTGCCGGCACAGAACGCCAGCGGCAACTGGATCAAGATCGTGCAGCGCGTGCCGGTGCGGATCGCGCTGGACCCGAAGCAGCTCGCCGAGCATCCACTGCGCATCGGCATGAGCATGTCCGCCGACGTCTCGCTGCGCGAAGCGGGCAACGGCGTGCTGCCGACGACGCCGTCGAAGGCGCCGGGCCTGCGCACCGAGGCCTACGCGAAGCAGTTGGCCGACGCCGACGCGCTGATCGAGAAGATCGTGCGCCAGAACCTCGCCGGCGGCCGCTGAGCCCGCCCGACACCGTCCGGATGAAGTCGTCGCCATGAGCGCCACCACCGCCAATGCCGGCGCGGCCCCCGCCGCACCGGCCACCGCCGGCCCCTTCCGCCCCGCGAACGTGCCGCTGACCACGGTCGGCCTGGCGCTGGCGTCGTTCATGCAGGTGCTGGACACCACGATCGCCAACGTCTCGCTGCCGACGATCTCCGGCAATCTCGGTGGCAGCGCCAACCAGGCGACGTGGGTCATCACCTCGTTCGCGGTGAGCAACGCCATCGCGCTGCCGCTCACCGGGTGGCTCACCCGTCACTTCGGCGAGCGCAAGCTGTTCATGTGGTCGACGCTGGCGTTCGTGATCGCGTCGTTCCTGTGCGGCATCGCCGAGAGCATGGGCATGCTGGTCGCGGCGCGCGCGCTGCAGGGCTTCGTCGCGGGCCCGATGTATCCGGTGACGCAGGCGCTGCTGCTGTCGATCTATCCACCGCACAAGCGCGGGCAAGCCATCGCGCTGCTGGCGATGGTGACGGTGGTCGCGCCGATCGCCGGACCGATCCTCGGCGGCTGGATCACCGACAACTACAGCTGGGAATGGATCTTCTTCATCAACATTCCCATCGGCATCTTCGCCAGCTTCACCGTCGGCAGGCAGCTCAAGGGCCGGCCGGAGCGTCTCGAAAAGCCGAAGATGGACTACGTCGGCCTCGCCACGCTGGTGCTGGGCGTGGGCGCGCTGCAGATCCTGCTGGACCTGGGCAACGACGAGGACTGGTTCCACTCATCCACGATCGTCATTCTGGCGATCGTGTCCGCGATCTCGCTGGCGGTGTTCGTGATCTGGGAGCTCACCGACCGCGATCCCATCGTCAACCTGCGGCTGTTCCGCCACCGCAACTTCAGCGCCGGCACCGCGGCGATGGTGGTGGCGTATGCGGCGTTCTTCAGCGTCGGCATCCTGGTGCCGCTGTGGCTGCAGCGCAATCTGGGCTACACCGCGATCTGGGCCGGTTTCGCCAGCGCGCCGATCGGCATCCTGCCGGTGCTGCTGACGCCGTTCGTGGGCAAGTACGCGAACCGCTTCGACCTGCGCATCCTCGCCAGCATCGCGTTCGTGGCGATGTCGCTGACCAGTTTCGCGCGCTCGGACTTCAACCTCGACGTCGACTTCCGCACGGTCGCGCTGGTGCAGTTGTTCCAGGGCCTGGGCGTGGCGCTGTTCTTCATGCCGGTGCTGACGATCCTGCTGTCCGACCTCGAACCGCACGAGATCGCCGCGGGCTCGGGCCTGGCGACGTTCATGCGCACGCTCGGCGGCAGTTTCGCGGCATCGCTCACGACCTACGCGTGGACCAGCCGCAGCGCGCTGCACCACGCACAACTGGCGGACGCGGTATCCACCACCGATCCGGCGACGATGGCGCAGGTCGCGGCGCTCGGCGGCGGCAACTTGCAGCGCGGCGCGGCGATGCTGGAGCGGATGATCGGCAATCAGGCGGCGCAGATCGGCTTCAACGAGATCTTCCACCTGCTCGGGATCATCTTCCTGTCCGTGATCCTGTTCGTGTGGATCGCGAGGCCGCCGTTCTCGGCCAAGTCCGGCCCCGCCGCGGCCGGCGGACACTGACGCTCAGCGGTCGGCCGCCGCGTCCAGCGCGTCGGCCAGCCGCTCCACCGCGACCACGTCCATGCCCTTGTAGGCGCCGGCGCGCGGTGCGTTGGCCTTGGGCACGATCGCACGCTTGAACCCGTGGGTCGCGGCTTCCTTCAGCCGCTCCTCGCCGTTGGGCACCGGGCGAATCTCGCCCGAAAGCCCGACCTCGCCGAACGCGATGGTCTTCTCCGGCAGCGGGCGATCGCGCAGCGACGACAGCACCGCCAGCAGCACCGGCAGGTCGGCCGCGGTTTCCTGCACACGGATGCCGCCGACCACGTTCACGAACACGTCCTGGTCGCCGACCATGATGCCGCCGTGGCGATGCAGCACCGCCAGCAGCATCGCGAGGCGGTTCTGTTCGAGGCCGACCGCGACGCGACGCGGATTCGACAGCGGCGAGGCATCGACCAGCGCCTGCACCTCGACCAGCAGCGGCCGCGTGCCTTCGCGCGTGACCATCACGCAGCTGCCCGGCTGGTGGCCGCTGCCGGAGAGGAAGATCGCCGACGGATTCGGCACTTCGCGCAGGCCCTTGTCGCCCATCGCGAACACGCCCAGTTCGTTGACCGCGCCGAAGCGGTTCTTGAACGCGCGCAGCACGCGGAAGCGGCTGCCGCCGTCGCCCTCGAAATACAGCACGGCATCGACCATGTGTTCGAGCACGCGCGGGCCGGCGATGCCGCCCTCCTTGGTGACGTGGCCGACGAGGAAGATCGCGGTGCCGGTCTCCTTCGCGAACCGCACGAGGCGCGCGGCGCTCTCGCGGACCTGGCTGACCGATCCGGGCGCGGCGGTCAGCGTCTCGGTCCACAGCGTCTGCACGGAGTCGGCGACCAGCAGCTTCGGCCGCATCGTCGCGGCCTGTTCGAGGATGCGCTCGACGCCGGTCTCGGCCAGCGCGCTCAGCCCGTCCAGCGGCAGCCCGAGGCGCGCGGCGCGGCCGGCGACCTGCGCCAGCGATTCCTCGCCGGTGACGTACAGCGCGGGCAGCCGCCCGGCCATGCTCGCCAGCGCCTGCAGCAGCAGCGTCGACTTGCCGATGCCGGGGTCGCCGCCGATCAGCACCACTGCGCCCTCGACGAGACCGCCGCCGAGGACGCGGTCGAATTCGCCGATGCCGGTCGTGGTGCGCTGGTCCTCGTGCTGCAGCACGTCCTTGAGCGGGGTGATCTTCGGCGGCTCGACCTGCCCCGCCCAACTGCCGCGGCGCGCGGCCGGCGGCGCGCTCGCCGCGCTTTCCAGTACGATCTGGGTGAGCGTGTTCCAGGCGCCGCATTCGCCGCACTGCCCCTGCCACTTGCCGTGCTCGGCGCCGCACTCGGCGCAGACGTAGGCGGTGCGGGACTTGGCGGCGGGCTTGCCGGGGGCTTTGCTCACGGGCGATTCCGGGGAGGGCGACGGGGTACTTTAGCGGGCGGCGGTCGCAGGGGGCGAGACGCCACGCGATCGAGCCCTCGGCAGCCCGGCCTCGTTGTCATCCCGAGCCGCAGGCGAGGGACCTGCTTTTCCTCTGCGAAAGCCCGGAATCCTTTTCCGCGCTGGCGCGCGGGTCCCTTTCTTTTCGAAAAGAAAGGGACGAAAGAAAACATTTCAGAGCCACTTCACATCTGCCGTCGGAGCCGTGCCCGGGATTTTTCGACGAGGCGTCCTGCCTCGTCGAAAAACGGCGGACATCGTGTCCGCCGCCCTCCGGGTCTCCGGTTCAGGGATCGCCCGTCGATCCGGAATCCGCGTCGGGACGAAGGCACATTGACCGGTGCCGCCACTGCAGCCTGTCGATCTCAACCCGCCTGCACCAGCGACACCCCCGCATTGCCCCGCCACGCCAGCCACAACACCGGCGCGCTGAGCCCCGCGATCACGGGGAAGGCGATCGCGACGGCGGAGGGCGACGCCATGCCCGGCCAATCGGCCGTCAGCATCGGCCACAGCCCCAGCACGACCAGTCGCACTGCTTCGAGCCCGAGTCCCCACGCGCGGCTTTCCAGCAACGCACCCAGTGCGCACAGGCCGGCCGTCACGAACCCCGCGAACGCCAGCGCCTGCAGGCCGTGGAGCGCGGACGCGTGCGCCAGGAACTGCGTGCCCAGCCCCAGCAGCAGCGCGAAGTGGAACAGCGCGTAGGCCTGCATCGGGCGCGACAGCGGCGGGTCGTACTCTCGGCGCGCGAGGTCGAAGGCCGGCTTCGGGAAGCGCTCGGCCACGTCGGCCGGCCGCCAGCCCGGCGGCTTCAGCCAGACGCGCAGCTTGTCGCCCCAGCGGCGCGCATGCCACGCGTCCTTCGCCAGTGCCGCGTAGACCTCGACGTTCGCCCACAGCGGGTTCCAGCTGCGCAGCGGCGCGCGCGTGCCGAACCGCGGCGGGTCGTCGTCGGCTTCCTCGACGAAGGTGCCGAACAGGCGGTCCCAGAGGATGAAGAGGCCGCCGTAATTCCGGTCGAGATAGCGGTCGTTCACCGCGTGGTGCGCGCGATGGTTCGAGGGCGAGGCGAACACGCGGTCGAACCAGCCCAGCTTCGGCACCAGCTCGGTGTGGATCCAGTACTGGTACAGCAGGTCGATCACCGCGACGACGGCGAACACCTCCACCGGCACGCCCAGCACCGCCAGCGGCACGTAGAAGAGCCACCCCAGCAGCACGCCGCTGCCGGTCTGGCGCAGCGCGGTGCCGAGGTTGTAGCGCTCGCTCTGGTGGTGCACCACGTGCGCGGCCCACAGCACGCCGACCTCGTGCCCGGCGCGATGCAGCCAGTAGTAGCAGAAGTCGTACAGCACCAGTGCGACCAGCCATACCCAGGGACTCTTTGCGGGCAGGTCGAACAGCGCCACCCGCGGCAGCAGCCACGCGTAGAGGCCGATGGTCAGCACCTTCGCGAACGCGCCCACCACCTGCGACAGCACGCCCAGGCCGATGCTGGCGATGGCATCGTTCAGGCGATACACGCGGCGACGCATCAGCCGCGCGGCCAGCAGTTCGATCGCCATCAGCACGAAGAAGCCGGGGATCGCGACCATCATGATCCGCTCGGCGAGCGACGGCGTCATTGCGCCTCCACCGACCGCGCGATGCACCATTGCGCGATCCAGTAGGTCGAGAGGATCGCCAGCGGCGCCAGCGGGATGCCGCCGCCGAAGCGGTCCCACGCCAGCAGGCTGTCGCTGGCGACGAAGCACACCGCACCGAACGCGGCGAAGCGCGTCGCCCGCGGCCACGTACGCATCAGCGCCGGCGTCCACGCCCGCGCCAGCGCGAACGCCGCCATCGACGCCAGCACCACCACGTAGGCCAGCACCGCGCCCTTCAGCGCCGGCGCGATGTGCGGCAGCAGGCCGGCGAGATTGATCGCCACGACCACCGCCAGCACGCCGAAGCCGATCGCGCGCGCCGCCCGTGTCGAGCCCGGCGCGAACGCGACCACATAGCCAATGTGCGCCAGCAGGAAGGCGATCAGCCCCGGCACGAACAGATCGACCGGCAGCATCAGCAGCACGTCGCCGACCAGCGACAGCGCCATGCCCGCAAGCACCGCGCGCCGGTAGCGCGGACCGATCGCGGGCGCGGCCGCGGCCGCGCGCCACAGGACCAGCACGGTCGTCAGCGGCTTGGCCGCGTAGTGCAGCCACAGCGCGTCGCCGCCGAACCACGCGCCGGCGATCGCGGCGAGGGCGGACAGCAGAATCGCGATGTCGAGTCCTTTCATCGGGCAGTCCTCATTTCAGCCAGCCGATCTCGGCGGCGGTCACCGTGCCCACCATCGTCTGGTGCAGGCCTTCGGGAATTTCGGCATCGGCCGGCGACAGCGGGATGCGCCCGCCCATCAGCTCCGCCGCCGCCTGCGGATAGCGCGGCTGGCGGCCGGGGTCGGCATAGCCTTCGGGGAACAACGGCAGCGTCGTCGCCGGATCGTACTTGTCGCTGGCCCCGACCGTGTGCAGGAACTCGTGCGCGATCACGACCTGGTTCTCGCCTTCCATCTCGGTGCCGGCAAAGGCGTTGACCACGCCGATCAGGCCCTTCTCCAGCCCCAGCGAATGCGCCAGCCGCGGATGGCGGTCGGGGTCGTAGTACAGCACGAACATGCGGATCTGCCCGGGGCCGGTCTTGTAGTCGCCGTGCTGCCACGCCCACCAGCGCAGGCGCAGGCTCCAGGCCATCACCGCGAGGATGTTGCCGTTCGGCGGCGGCGCCGGCGGCAGTTCGTGCACCTCGGGCGCCACCCGCACGCGCACCGGCGGCTGGCCGTACTCCAGCTTCACACCGTAGCGGCTCGCTTCGGCGCTGAAGAACGCCTCCACCGGCGCGAACCGCTCGGGGGTGAGGGTCGCGATCGTGCGCGCGCTGGCGTCGCTGCCGTCGCCGTTGATCGGATAGACGACGAGATAGAGCGGATGCTTCCACGAGGTGGTCTGCGCCCGGTCGCGCCAGGCCCCAAGCGCGACGATCAGCAGCACCACCAGCAGCAGGAGGACGCGGACACTCTTGGCGTTGGACATCGCGGACGCTCGCTCCCTGCCGTGCCTGGGGTCATGTCGTGCCATGAAAACACGAAAGCCCCGCGGAGGCGGGGCTTCGGTGCGAGAGGCGGCCGTGAAAACCCCGCGCTTCGGGGCTTCCCCTCGCGACGGCTCGTTCGGGCGTCGTCGCTGGCAGACCTCTACCTTGCGTGGTGCCGGAAATAGGAATCGAACCTACGACCTACGCATTACGAATGCGCCGCTCTACCAACTGAGCTATTCCGGCATTGGAGCTTCGCCGCCGGCGGGCCGGTGGCGGGATGGGGATTCTAGGTTTCCGGGGCGGTTGCGGTCAACGTGCCTGAGGGCCTGTTGACGCTGTCGGGGTTCGTTGCGCAGCCAATAGCGTCAACAGACCCTAGTCGATCAGCTGCACCCGCAGCTCCTTGGGCAGGGCGAAGACCATGCTTTCGGGCTCCCCGTCCAGCTCACGCATGGCACCCGCACCGAGTTCGCGCAGGCGGGCGATCACGCCCCGGACCAGCACGTCGGGGGCCGAGGCGCCGGCGGTCACGCCGATGTGGCGGCGGCCCTCGACCCAGCGCGGGTCGATCTCCTCCGCCCCGTCGATGAGGTAGGCCTCCACCCCTTCCCGCTCGGCCAGTTCGCGCAGGCGGTTGGAGTTGGAGCTGTTCGGCGACCCCACCACCAGCACCAGATCGCACTGGGCGGCCAGCTCGCGGACAGCGTCCTGGCGATTCTGGGTGGCGTAGCAGATGTCGTCGTTGCGCGGCCCCTGCATGGCCGGGTACCTGGCGCGCAGGGCGGCGATGATGTCGCGGGTGTCGTCCACCGACAGCGTGGTCTGGGTGGTGTAGGCCAGGTGCTCGGGCTGGCCGACGGCCAGCCGCGCGACGTCGTCCAGGTCCTCGACCAGATGGATGGCGCCGGTGCCGGCTTCCGCCAGCCACTGGCCCATCGTGCCTTCCACTTCCGGGTGCCCGGCATGGCCGATCAGCACCACGTCGCGCCCGGCGCGGCAGTGGCGGGCGACTTCCAGATGGACCTTCGTCACCAGCGGGCAGGTGGCGTCGAAGATCTTCAGCCCGCGCCGCTCGGCCTCGCCGCGCACCGCCTGGGAGACGCCGTGGGCGCTGAAGATGACGGTGGCGCCGTCGGGCACCTCGTCCAGCTCCTCGACGAAGATCGCGCCGCGCTGGCGCAGGTCGTCGACGACGAACCGGTTGTGCACCACTTCGTGGCGGACGTAGATCGGCGCGCCCAGCAGTTCGATCGCGCGCTTGACGATCTCGATCGCGCGGTCGACGCCGGCGCAGAAGCCGCGGGGATTGGCGAGGATGATTTCCATGGCGGGATTATCCCCCCTTCCCCGCCGCCTTGCCGCGATCGCCGAACAGGCCCATCAGCAGCAGCGCGATCGCACCGCAGACGATGGCCGAATCGGCGATGTTGAACGACGGGTAGTAGTAGACGTCCTTCCAGTGCCACTGGATGAAATCGACCACGTGGCCGTGCTGCAGGCGGTCGATCAGGTTGCCCAGCGCGCCGCCGATCACCAGCGAGAACGGCAGCGCGTTGCGCCAGTCGCCGCGCGGCGTGCGCGCCAGCCAGACGCCCAGCACGAGGCTGATCACCGCCGCCAGCCCGGAGAAGACGTACTTCTGCCAGCCGCCGGCGTTGGCGAGGAAGCTGAACGCGGCGCCTTCGTTGTAGCTGCGGAACCAGTTCCAGACGCCGTCGATCACCACCACCGGCTGGTATTCCGGCAGCGAGGACAGCACCCAGGCCTTGCTCCACTGGTCGAGGCCGATCACGACCGCCGACAGCAGCAGCCAGATCAGGGCGTTGGGTTTGGGATACGACGACATCGCTCGGAGTACCTTGCTGTTTCCTTCTCCCCGCGGGAGAAGGTGGCGCGAAGCGCCGGATGAGGGAGTCCGCGGCAGGGGCGGAGAGGTCACGGGCAACCCGAACCCTCATCCGCCCTTCGGGCACCTTCTCCCGGCGGGAGAAGGGAACATCAGAACCAGCGGCGATCCTCGCCCGGGCCGTCGACGTTGCTCACGCAGCGGCCGCAGAGCTCGGGATGCTCGGCATGCGTGCCGACGTCGGCGCGGTGGTGCCAGCAGCGGATGCACTTGGGCTTGGCGCTCACCGAGGCTTCGATGCCCGCCACACCCTGCGTCACGGCCACGTCGCCGCTGATGAACAGGAAGCGCAGTTCATCCGCCAGCGGCGCCAGCCACGCGAAGGTCTCGGCGTCGCACTGGATCGCGATCTCCGCGTCCAGCGCCGCGCCGATCTCGCCGCTGGCGCGCATCGGCTCCAGCGTCTTCGCCACCTGTTCGCGCAGCGCGAGCAGGCGATCGAACTTCGCGCCGTCGAGCACGGCATCCTGCGCCATCGGCGCCAGCCCGTCGTACCACGTCGCGAACAGCACGTGGCCGGTGCGCTCGCCCGGCAGGTGCGCCCACATCTCGTCGGCGGTGAAGGTCAGGATCGGCGCGATCCAGCGCACGAACGCCTCGGCGATGCGGTACATCGCGCTCTGCGCGCTGCGCCGGCCGCGCGAATCCTCGCGCATCGTGTAGAGACGATCCTTGGTGACGTCGAGGTACAGCGAACCGAGGTCGACGCTGCAGAAGTTCACCAGCGCCTGCACCACTTCCGGGAAGTCGTAACGGCCGTAGGCGTTGGCGATCTGGTGCTGCAGCAGGTCGGCGCGATGCACCGCCCAGCGATCCAGCGCCAGCATGTCGTCCAGCGGCAGCAGGTCGCGCGCCGGGTCGAAGCCGGCGAGGTTGGCGAGCAGGAAGCGCGCGGTGTTGCGCAGGCGCCGGTAGACGTCGGCGCTGCGCTTGAGGATGGTGTCGGAGACCGACATCTCGTTGCGGTAGTCGGCCGCGGCCACCCACAGGCGCAGCACGTCGGCGCCCATCTGGTCGATGACCTTCTGCGGCTCGACGACGTTGCCGAGCGACTTCGACATCTTCTTGCCGTGCTCGTCGACGGTGAAGCCATGCGTCAGCACCTGCCGGTACGGCGCGTGGCCGTCCATCGCGATGCCGGTGAGCAGCGCGCTGTGGAACCAGCCGCGGTGCTGGTCCGAGCCTTCGAGGTACATGTCGGCCGGCTTGCGCAGACCGTCCTGCGGCCGCGCGGCGAGCACGCACTCGTGGCTCACGCCCGAGTCGAACCACACGTCGAGGATGTCGGTGACCTTGTCGTACTCCTGCGCCTGCGGGCCGAGCAGCTCGGCCGCGTCGAGCGCGTACCACGCGTCGGCGCCGCCGCTTTCCACGTAGTCGGCGACCTGGCGCATCAGCGACGGCGAATTGGGATGCGGTTCGCCGGTTTCGCGATGCACGAACAGCGCGATCGGCACGCCCCAGGTGCGCTGGCGCGAGATCGTCCAGTCCGGGCGGTTGTCGATCATGCCGGTGATGCGCGCCTGGCCCCAGTCGGGGAACCATTCGACCTGCTTGATCGCGTCCAGCGCGTCGGCGCGCAGGTTCGCCTGGTCCATCGAGATGAACCACTGCGGCGTGGCGCGGAACGCCACCGGCGACTTGTGGCGCCAGCAGTGCGGATAGCTGTGGGTCAGCGGGAAATACGCCAGCAGCGCGCCGGTGCCGCGCAGGGCGTCGACGATCGCGGCGTTCGCCTTCCAGATGTGCATGCCGGCGAGCACGAGTTCGCCGTCCGCGGTACGGAACGGCGGCGTCGACGGCAGGTACACGCCCTTTCCGTCCACCGGATTGAGCTGCGCGGCGGTGTACTGGTCGATCAGGCCGTAGGCCTTGCCGACAACGAAGTCTTCCTGGCCGTGGCCGGGCGCGGTGTGCACGGCGCCGGTGCCGTCCTCGGCGCTGACGTGGTCGCCGAGGATCAGCGGGATGTCGCGTTCCGCATAGAACGGATGCGCCAGCACCAGGTTCTCCAGCGCCGCACCGTGCGCGCGGCCCAGCACGACGGGCTCGTCGATGCCGTAGCGCTTCAGCGCCTTCGCGGCCAGCGCCTCGGCCAGCACCAGCAGGCGGTGCTTGCCGTCATGCGCGGGGCCTTCGACCAGCGCGTATTCGAGGTCCGGACCCAGCGACACCGCCAGCGAGGCCGGCAGCGTCCACGGCGTGGTGGTCCAGATCGGCACCGCCACTTCGACGTCACCGTCGAGGCCGACGCCGAACTTCGCCGCGAGCGCATGCGGATCGCGCGCGGCGTAGGCCACATCGACCGCGGGCGACTGCTTGTCGGCGTATTCGATCTCGGCCTCGGCCAGCGCCGAGCCGCAGTCGAAGCACCAGTGCACCGGCTTCACGCCGCGCGCGAGATGGCCGCGATCGACGATCTTCGCCAGCGCGCGCAGCATGTCCGCCTCGTAGCGGAAATCCATCGTGCGGTACGGGTTGTCCCAGTCGCCGAGCACACCGAGGCGCTTGAAGTCCTTGCGCTGCAAGTCGATCTGCTCGGCGGCGTATTCGCGGCAGCGCTTGCGGAACGTGGCGGCGTCGATCTTCTCGCCGACCTTGCCGAACTTCTTCTCGACCTGCAGTTCGATCGGCAGGCCGTGGCAATCCCAGCCGGGCACGTAGGGCGCGTCGAAGCCGGCCATCAGCTTCGACTTCACCACGATGTCCTTGAGGATCTTGTTGACCGCGTGGCCGATGTGGATCGCGCCGTTGGCGTACGGCGGACCGTCGTGCAGCACGAAGAGCGGGCGACCCTTCGCATGCGCGCGTACCTGCGCGTACAGGTCCTGCGCCTGCCAGCGCGCGAGCGCGATCGGCTCGCGCTTGGGCAGATCGCCGCGCATCGGGAAATCCGTGGCCGGCAGGTGGAGGGTGGCCTTGTAGCGGTTGTTGTCCTGTTCGCTCACGCGCTGACTCGTTCTGTCGTCTGTGTCGTGTCCGCGGCGTCGAGCAGGCGGCGGGCCTGCGTGGCATCGCGGTCCATCTGCGCGACGAGCGTCGGCAGATCGGGGAATTTCTCTTCATCGCGCAGGCGCGCGACGAACTCGACCTCGATGTGGCGGCCGTAGAGGTCGCCGTCGAAGTCGAACAGGTGGGCTTCCAGAAGCGGCTCGCGGCCGCCGACGGTGGGCCGGGTGCCGAAGCTGGACACCGACGGCCACGGCGCATCGGCGACGCCGTGCACGCGGGTGGCGTAGATGCCGCGCAGCGCCGGCGTGCCGTACGGGAATCGCAGGTTCGCGGTGGGATAGCCCAGCGTGCGGCCGAGCTGCTGGCCGCGGACCACGCGGCCGGAGATCGCGTACGGCGACCCCAGCAGGCGCGTGGCGGTGACGAAATCGCCGGCCTGCAGCGCGGCGCGGATGCGGGTGCTCGACACCGGCTGGCCGTCGAGCGTGACCGGCGCGATGGTGCCGGCGGCGAAGCCGAGTTCGGCGCCCATCGCGGTCAGCAGGTCGAGGTTGCCGGCGCGGGCGCGGCCAAAACGGAAATCGGGGCCGACCCAGACCTCGCGCGCGCGCAGGCGGCCGACCAGCAGCCGGCGGACGAAGTCCTCCGGCGACACCGCCGCCATCGCCGCGTTGAAGCGCAGCAGGCCGACGAGGTCGATGCCCAGGCCGTGGAAACCGGCGAGCTTGGCGCGCGGCAACTGCAGGCGCGGCGGCGGCGCCGCGGGCGAGAAGAACTCGCGCGGCAGCGGTTCGAAGCTGACCGCGACGGCCGGCAGGCCCAGCGCGCGGGCACGCTCGGCCGCGCGGGTCACCAGCGCGCGATGGCCCACGTGCAGGCCGTCGAAGGCGCCGATGCAGACCACGCTGCCCTCCGGGCACAGCGGCCCGCCGTCGAGATCGCGGAAGAGATCGGTCATCGGGAATTCGGAAGCGGCCGGACCGGAATGCCGGTGCGGCCACGCAGGTACCGGAAAACCCCGAGTATAGCCGGGCGCGCGCAACGCCGGGCCACGCTCAGTGCTCGCGCAGTTCACGCGGCCGGAAGCCCATCGCCACCATCGCCACGGCGTAGACCACCACGCCGGTCGCCACCAGCGCGACCAGCCAGCCCACCCGCTGCCACAGCCCGACGACGGTGAAGTCCGGCGCCCAGTGCAGGCCCAGCAGCACCGCGCCGGTCATCGCCGTGCAGCTCACCAGCAGCCGGACCGTGTAGTGGCCCCAGCCCGGCAGCGGCTGGTAGACGCCGTCGCGGCGCAGCCAGCGCCACAGCAGCCAGAGGTTCAGGTAGCTGGCCAACGCGCTGGCCAACCCCAGCGCCAGATGCAGGCCCGGCGTCTTCGCCAGCGCCACCAGCACCGGCCCGTCGCGCAACTCCGGCTTGACCCACAGCCCGTACAGCACCGCGAGGATGGCGACGTTGAAGACCATGTTCGCGATCATCGACGCCAGCCCCGCCTTCACCGGCGTGCGGGTGTCCTGGCGGGCGTAGAACGCCGGCAGCAGCACCTTCACCAGCGCGAACGACGGCAGGCCGAAGCTCAGGCCGAACACCGACATCGCGGTCATCTCGGTGTCGAACGGGCGGAATGCACGGTGCTGGAACAGCGTGGCGACCAGCGGCACCGACAGCAGCATCAGCCCGAGCATCGCCGGGATCGCGATCATCAGCGTGGTCCGCAGGCCCCAGTCCAGCGCCCGCGAGAAACCGGCGTGGTCGGTGTTGACGTGGTGGCGCGACAGCGTGGGCAGGATCACCGTGCCCAGCGCGATGCCGAACACGCCCAGCGGCAGTTCGAGGAAGCGGTCGGCCTGCGACAGCCAGGTCTGCGAGCCGACGAACAGCAGCGCGGCGATCACCGTGTCCAGCAGCAGGTTGATCTGCGCCACCGACGAGCCGAACAGGGTCGGCACCATCAATCGGATCACCTTGCGCACGTCGGGATGCTGCCAGCCCCACTTCGGCAGCGTGAGCAGGTCCAGCCCGCGCAGCGCGGGCAGTTGGAACAGCAGTTGCAGCACGCCGGCCGCCATCACCGCCCAGCCCAGCGCGGTGATCGGCACCGTCAGCCGTGGCGCCAGCCACAGCGCGCCGGCGATCATGCAGAGATTGAGGATCACCGGCGTGAAGGCCGGGATGCCGAAGCGGTTGAAGCTGTTCAGCGCCCCGCCCGCCAGCGCGGTCAGCGACACGAACAGGATGAAGGGGAAGGTCAGCCGCAGCAGGTCGACGGTCAGCCCGAACTTCTCCGAGTCGGCCTCGGCGCCGAGGTTGAACAGGGTCGCGATCTGCGGCGTGAACACCATGCCCAGCGCCGTGACCACCAGCAGCACCCCGCCCAGCGTGCCCGAGACCCGGGCCATCAGCTCCTTCAGGTCGGCGTGGGGCCGGGTTTCCTTGACCTCGGTGAACACCGGCACGAACGCGGTGGAGAACGAGCCCTCCGCGAACAGCCGGCGCATGAAGTTCGGGATCCGGAACGCCACCCAGAAGGCGTCCGTCGCCGCCCCGGGGGTGAACGTCGTGCCGATCGCGATGTCGCGGATCAGCCCCAGCACCCGCGAAACCAGCGTCATGCTGCTGAACGACAGCAGCCCGCGCAGCATGCCGCCCTTCGGCGCGGCGCCCGGCGCCGGCCCGCTCATGCCGCCACCTCGGCCCGGTTGACGCAACCCACTGAATCGCCCATAATTTTCTGTCTCGCTGTCCGCATGGCGGCAGTCTGCCCCTTCTTTTCCCTTACGATCGAGCGGCCGGCGCCGCTGGATTCAACCGTCAACCCCAGGATTTCACCGTGGCCAACATCAAGTCCGCCAAGAAGCGCGCCAAGCAGACCGTCGTGCGCAACGCGCGCAACACCGCCCAGCGTTCCCAGCTCCGCACCGCCGTCAAGAAGGTCCTCAAGGCCCTCGATTCCAACGACGCCGCCGGCGCCGAAGCCGCCTTCGCCGTGGCCCAGCCGATCCTCGACCGCTTCAGCTCGCGCGGCCTGATCCACAAGAACAAGGCCGCTCGCCACAAGAGCCGCCTGACCGCGCGCATCAAGGCCCTCAAGGCCGGCTGATCCGCCTGCGTCGACCGAAGCACCGAAAAACCCGGCTCCGGCCGGGTTTTTTGTTGCCTGCAGGTGCCCGCCGTCCACGACATGGGTCGAGCGGCCTTCAGGCCGCTTCGGAAGCGAGCGAAAGGCGAAGCGGCCTGAAGGCCGCTCTACCGGATCGATCACATCAGGCATCGGGCGCGCGGCCCGCGGCCTTCGCCTCGGCCTCCGCTTCGCGCTCGGCCTCGCGCAGGCGATCGAAGAAGTGCTGGACCTCCAGCATGATCGGCCACGTGCCTTCGCGCGACAGCGCGGAGACCATGTGCCACGGGCCTTCCCAGCCGAGTTCCGCGACGATCGCCTCGGCGCGCTCGCGGGCCTCGTCCTCGAACATGAGGTCGGCCTTGTTGAGGATCAGCCAGCGCGGCTTCTCCAGCATGCCGGGGTCGTACTTGCGCAGCTCGTGCTCGATCGCGCGCACCTGCTCGGCGGGCGAGACCGTGACGCCACCGCTGCCGCCCTCGTGCAGGCCGTCGTCGCCCATCGGCGCCATGTCGACCAGGTGCAGCAGCAGCCGCGTGCGCTGCACGTGGCGCAGGAACAGGCTGCCGAGACCGGCGCCTTCGGCCGCACCTTCGATCAGGCCGGGGATGTCGGCGATCACGAAGCTGCGGTGCGGTTCGACGCTGACCACGCCGAGGTTCGGATACAGCGTGGTGAACGGATAGTCCGCGACCTTCGGCGTCGCCGCCGACACCGCGCGGATGAAGGTGCTCTTGCCGGCGTTCGGGAAGCCCAGCAGGCCGACGTCGGCCAGCAGCTTCAGCTCGAGCTTCAGCAGGCGCTCCTCGCCCGGCAGGCCCGGCAGCGCCTTGCGCGGCGCGCGGTTCACCGAGCTCTTGAAATGCATGTTGCCGAGGCCGCCCTTGCCGCCCTTCGCGACCAGCAGGCGCTCGCCGTGGCGGGTCAGGTCACCGATGACCTCGTCGGTCTCGACGTTGGTGACCACCGTGCCCACGGGCACCGTGATGGTCAGGTCTTCGCCGCCCTTGCCGTACATCTGCCGGCCCATGCCGTTCTCGCCGCGCTGGGCGCGGAAGCGCCGTTCGTGGCGGAAGTCGACCAGCGTGTTGAGGTTTTCGTCGGCCTGCAGCCAGACACTGCCGCCGTCGCCGCCGTCGCCGCCGTCGGGCCCGCCGAGCGGGATGAATTTCTCGCGCCGGAAACCGACGCAGCCGTTGCCGCCGTTGCCGGCCACGACCTGGATTTCGGCTTCATCGACGAGTTTCATGGGATGCGGGTTCCGAGAGGGGGACGAGACTGGGGGAATTCGGTGAAGCGGGCGCGAAGCGACATCGTCGCAGAAACGAAAAGCCCCGCCGGAGCGGGGCCTTTCGCGGACTGCGCGCGACCGGTCAGACGATGCTGACGGTGCGGCGCTTGTTCGGGCCCTTGACCGAGAACGCCACCTTGCCGTCGACCAGCGCGAACAGCGTGTGGTCACGGCCGAGGCCGACGCCCGGACCCGGATGGAACTGGGTACCGCGCTGACGGACGATGATGTTGCCGGCTTCGACGGCCTGGCCGCCGAACAGCTTCACGCCCAGGAATTTCGGGTTGGAGTCGCGGCCGTTGCGCGAGGAACCTACGCCCTTTTTATGTGCCATGGCGGCTTCTCCTTACTTGTTGCCACCGGCGATGCCGGTGATCTGGATTTCGGTGTAGTGCTGCCGGTGGCCCATCTGCTTGCGATGGTGCTTGCGGCGACGGAACTTGACGATGCGGATCTTGTCGGCGCGACCGTGGCCGAGCACCTTCGCGGTGACGCTGGCGCCCTTGAGCGCGTCGCCGAGGGTGACACCCTCGCCGTCGCCGAGCATCAGCACATTGTCGAAGGTGATCTCGCTGCCGGCATCGGCTTCGAGCAGCTCGACGCGGAGCGTCTCGCCTTGCATCACGCGGTATTGCTTACCGCCGGTGACCAGAACTGCGTACATGAACGGATTCCTCTGTCGTTATTGGGTGTAGCCGGTGTCGCGGGTGACGCAAAACCGCCCGTGCGGGCGGAAAGACCGGCAATATTAATGACTTGCGGGCCCGATCGCAAGCCGCATCGCGCCTCCGCCCCGGTGCCCGCTCCCGCGGCCGGGCCGCGTTGACGAACGAAGAACGCGATTCCCCACCCCGAAATACGGCCTGCGAAGGCACTTGCGGGCCCGGCGAAGACCGGCTTAGCTTCTGTTCGGAAATGTGAACAAATGCCGCGGCACGGGAGAGGTGCGGCGGATTTTCCGGTCTCCGGAGCGGCCGCCAGGGCCTGCCGGGACCGGCCGCCAGTGCCGGCAGCACAAGGAGTCCGTTGTCCGATGTCGATCGCCCCGTTACCGATGCACGCGCCGTCCCGGCGCCCGGGCCAACATCGTCTCCGCGCCCGCCACGTCCCGGTCCGGGTCGCCCTCCCCATCCCCTAGCGCGTCCGCTCACCGCCGTGCCGTCGGCGCGTCCGCCGGCGGCATGGCGCTGCCCGCTCTCCGGAAAAGGCCGGGGGGCGGTTCCCCCGTCGCCGGCGGATGCCGGCGCCATCCCGGAGGCCGTTTGCGCCCGTCTTTCGCGCCCGGCCTCATGCATGAAGGAGTCTATGCACCATGATCCGACCCAATCGTAACCAGGTCCTGAGGCTGTCCGCCCTGGCCATCGCCGCCGCCGCGATCGTCGCGCCGGCCGCGTGGTCCGGCGGCCGCGCCCCGGTCGTCAACCGCGCCGTCGCCCCGAAGAGCGCCGCCGCGCAGACCGAGCTCAACGACCGTTTCATCGTCACCTACCGTGACGCCACCCGCGCCGCGAAGACCGCGCTCGCCGGGCGTTTCGCCGGCAAGGCGAACGGCCTCGGCCTGACCGTCAGCCCGGTGCGCACGCTGTCCACCGGCGCCGACGTCATCCGCGTCGATCGCGCGCTCGACGCGACCGAGAGCAAGCAGCTCTTCGTCGAACTGATGAAGGACCCGAACGTGCTGGCGGTCGAACCCGACGTCCGGGTCAAGCCGCTGTTCGTGCCGAACGATCCGCTGTACGCCCAGCAGTGGCACTACAAGAACGGCCCGGGCGGCATCAACGCCGAACCGGCCTGGGACATCACCAAGGGCAGCGGCATCGTCGTCGGCGTGATCGACACCGGCATCACCCCGCACAGCGAGTTCGCCGGCCAGCTGGTGCCGGGCTACGACTTCATCGCCGACATCGACACCGCCGCCGACGGCGACGGCCGCGACGCCGATCCGAACGATCCGGGCGACTGGACCGCGGCGGGCGAATGCACGTTCTTCGACGAGGACAGCAGCTGGCACGGCACCCACGTCGCCGGCACCATCGCCGCGCTCAGCGACAACGGCAGCGGCACCGCCGGCGTCGCGCCGAACGCGAAGATCCAGCCGCTGCGCGTGCTCGGCAAGTGCGGCGGTTACATCTCCGACATCGCCGACGCCATCACCTGGGGTTCGGGCGGCACCGTCGCCGGCATCCCGGCGAACGCCAATCCGGCGGAAGTGCTGAACATGAGCCTCGGCGGCGGCGGTGCCTGCGGCGTCGCGCTGCAGAGCGCGATCGACGGCGCGGTGAGCCGCGGCACCACGGTGGTGGTCGCGGCCGGCAACTCCGGCGCCGACGTCGCCAACGCGCAGCCGGCGAACTGCAACAACGTGATCGCCGTGTCCGCGGTCGGTCCGACCGGTACGCTCGCCAGCTACTCGAACTACGGCGAGAAGGTCGACGTCGCGGCGCCGGGCGGCACCGGCGCTTCGCCGGCGGCCGACAACGTGCTGTCGACGCTCAACCTCGGCCTCACCGACCAGGGCGCGGAAGGCTACGCCTGGTACGCGGGCACCTCGATGGCCGCCCCGCACGTGGCCGGCGTGGTGGCGCTGATCCAGTCCGCCTCGGCCACGCCGAAGACCCCGGCCCAGGTCGAGAAGATCCTGCGCAACACCGCCTACGCCAACGGCGGCTTCCCGGGCGGCTGCTCGTACGCCCTGCCCTGCGGCACCGGCATCATCGATGCCACCGCCGCCGTGCGCGTCGCCAACGGCACCGACCCGCTGCCGTCCGACCCGCCGGGCCCGCCGCCGCCGCCGCCGGCCACCGAACTGGCCAACGGCATCACCGTCACCGGCATCACCGTCGGCACCAACGGCGAAGTGAAGTACCAGCTGGTGGTGCCGAACGGCGCGACCAACCTGCTGTTCGCGATGTACGGCGGCACCGGCGACGCCGACATGTACATCAAGTACGGCGCGCCGCCGACCAACACGTCGTACGACTGCCGTCCGTACGCGTTCGGCAACACCGAGAACTGCTTCTTCCCGGCCCCGCGCGCCGGCGTGTGGTACGTCACGCTGAAGGGCTACAGCGCCGGCACCGGCATCTCGCTGTACCCGAGCTTCGTCGACGCCAACTACCCGTACAAGGAATCGGCGACGGTGACGCAGCTGACGAACCATCGCACCAGCGTCGTCCTGACCTGGCAGCATGGCAAGAAGCAGGTGGACATCTACCGCAACGGCCTGATCTACAACAGCCGTCGCAACACGTTCACGTTCACCGACAACTTCCGCATCATCGGCACGGGCACCATGACCTACAAGATCTGCAACCAGGGCACCAGCGAGTGCTCGAACGAGGTCTCGGTCGACTACGCGTCGAAGAAGTAACGGCGCAGGCAAGACAGGGCGTCGCCGTGCTCCGGGACGTGTGTCCCGGCACGGCGCGCCCACCGTCGCCCCCGGTCCGCCGGGGGTGGCGTTTCCCCCGATTCCCCCTCCTTCAGCGAAGACTCGACGATGTCCCTTTCCCGCTTCGCCCGCGGCGGCCTCGCCGCGACCCTGCTCGCGCTCGCGACCGTCGCCTGCCAGCGCACCGATGCCCCGGCCCCGAAGGCCGCCGACGCGCCGACCCTCGCGCGTGCGCCTTTCGACGCCGTCCTCACCGTCACCGACAACAGCGGTGCCGTCCGCTTCGACGGCACCGTCGACAATGCCGAGACCAAGGGTCGCCTCGAACGCGCCCTGCTCGCCGCCTACGGCCCCGGCCGGGCCACCGGCGCGATCGACCTCGACACCGCTGCCCGCCCCGCCCGCTGGGCCGACGGCCTCGCCGGGTTCCTCCCCGCTTTCGCGACGGCCACCGGCGCCAGCCTGCGCCTGGAAGGCGATACCGTGCTGCTGAATGGCCAGGTCGACCTCGAACGCCGCCGCACGCTGCGCGCCGCGGCCGAGCAGGCCTTCCCCGGCGCCCGCCTGCAGGGCCTGTTCGTGCTGCCGGACGCCACGGCCGACGCCGGCAAGAAGATCGCCCCCGAAACGCTGGCGAAGACCCTGAACACGCTGCCGGTGAAGTTCGAGAGCGGCGGCGGCAACGTCAGTGCCGACAGTCTGGCGCTGGTGACGCAGGCCGCCGACGCGATGCGCCGCGCCCCCGCCGGCACCACCCTGCGCATCGTCGGCCCGGTGGTCGCCTCCGCCGACGCCGGCAACGACGTGTTCCTGTCGAAGCAGCGCGCCGAGGCGCTGAAGGTCCAGCTGATCCTGAACGGCGTGAACCCCGCCATGATCCAGACCCGCGGCTGGGGCCAGAACGACGACGGCACGCCGATCGAGGGCGCAGTGCCGCCGCCCGAAGGCGCACCGATGCGCTTCGAACTGGTGCGCTGACCCGCGCGTCGCCGGCAGGTGCCGGCGACCGTCCGGGCAGACATCCCGGCACCGCGGCGGGACTTCCGCGGATTTGCCCCCGCCGCGGGGGGTCGGTAGGCTTGCGGATTGCTTTTCGCGCGTCGCGACGCCATCTCTGGCGCGCAAGGGCAACCCCTCCACGCCCGGACCTCCCCCGCCCCATGGCCATGGACACCATCCGCATCCGCGGAGCGCGTACCCACAACCTCAAGAACATCGACCTCGACCTCCCGCGCGACAAGCTGATCGTGATCACCGGGCTGTCCGGTTCGGGCAAGTCCTCGCTGGCGTTCGACACCATCTACGCCGAAGGCCAGCGCCGCTACGTCGAATCGCTGTCGGCCTACGCGCGCCAGTTCCTGAGCGTGATGGAGAAGCCGGACGTCGACCACATCGAGGGCCTGAGCCCGGCGATCTCGATCGAGCAGAAGTCGACCAGCCACAACCCGCGGTCGACGGTCGGCACCATCACCGAGATCTACGACTACCTGCGCCTGCTCTACGCCCGCGTGGGCACGCCGCGCTGCCCCGACCACCACTTCCCGCTGGAGGCGCAGACCGTCAGCCAGATGGTCGACCAGGTGATCGCGCTGGCCGACGATCCGAAGACCGCCGAGCAGCGCTGGATGCTGCTCGCGCCGGTCGTGCGCGAGCGCAAGGGCGAGCACGCGCAGGTGTTCGACCAGCTGCGCGCGCAGGGCTACGTGCGCGTGCGCGTGGACGGCGTGCTGCACGAGATCGACGCGGTGCCGCCGCTGGCGCTGCGCCAGAAGCACACGATCGAAGCGGTGGTCGACCGCTTCAAGCCGCGCGACGACCTGCGCCAGCGGCTCGCCGAATCGTTCGAGACCGCGCTGAAGATCGGCGACGGCATGGCCATGGTGCAGTCGATCGACGACGACACCGCCGAGCCGCTGCTGTTCTCGTCGAAGTACAGCTGCCCGGTGTGCGACTACGCGCTGCCGGAGCTGGAACCGCGGCTGTTCTCGTTCAACTCGCCGATCGGCGCCTGCCCGAGCTGCGACGGCCTCGGCGTCGCCCAGTTCTTCGATCCGGCGCGCGTCGTCGTGCATCCGGAACTGTCGCTGGCGGCCGGCGCGATCCGCGGCTGGGACCGCCGCAACGTCTACTACTTCCAGCTGATCCAGTCGCTGGCCAAGCACTACCGCTTCGCTGTCGACACGCCGTGGCAGGACCTCGACACCGACACGCAGCAGGCGATCCTGCACGGCAGCGGCGAGGAGGTGATCACCTTCACCTACCTCACCGACGCCGGCGGCCGCACCCAGCGCAAGCACCGCTTCGAGGGCATCATCCCGAATCTCGAACGCCGCTACCGCGAGACCGAATCGGCGGCGGTGCGCGAGGAACTGGCGAAGTACATCAGCGAACGCCCCTGCCCCGACTGCGGCGGCGCGCGCCTGAACAAGGCCGCGCGCAACGTGTTCGTCGCCGACCGCGCGCTGCCGTCGCTGGTGGTGCTGCCGATCGACGAGGCGCTGGACTTCTTCAGCAGGCTCACGCTGGCCGGCTGGCGCGGCGAGATCGCGGTGAAGATCGTCAAGGAGATCCGCGAACGCCTGAACTTCCTGGTCGACGTCGGCCTCGACTACCTCACGCTGGAGCGCAAGGCCGACACGCTGTCCGGCGGCGAGGCCCAGCGCATCCGCCTGGCGTCGCAGATCGGCGCGGGCCTGGTCGGCGTGATGTACGTGCTCGACGAGCCGTCGATCGGCCTGCACCAGCGCGACAACGAGCGCCTGCTCGGCACGCTCACGCGGCTCCGCGACCTCGGCAACACGGTCATCGTGGTCGAGCACGACGAGGACGCGATCCGCCTCGCCGACCATGTCGTCGACATCGGCCCCGGTGCGGGCGTGCACGGCGGCGAAGTCATCGCCGAGGGCACGCTCGAAGACGTGCTGAAGGCACCGCGCTCGCTCACCGGCCAGTACCTCAGCGGCGCGAAGCGGATCGAGATCCCCGCGCACCGGCACAAGCCGAACCCGAAGATGAAGCTGCAGCTGCGCGGCGCCTCGGGCAACAACCTCAAGACCGTCGACCTCACGCTGCACGCGGGCCTGTTCACCGCGATCACGGGCGTGTCGGGCTCGGGCAAGTCGACGCTGATCAACGACACGCTGTACGCGCTCGCTGCGAACGAGATCAACGGCGCCTCGCACAAGCCGGCGGCGTTCAAGGAAGTGAAAGGCCTCGACCTGTTCGACAAGGTCGTGGACATCGACCAGTCGCCGATCGGGCGCACGCCGCGCTCCAACCCGGCGACCTACACCGGCCTGTTCACGCCGCTGCGCGAACTGTTCGCGTCGGTGCCCGAGGCGCGCGCCCGCGGCTACTCGCCGGGCCGCTTCAGCTTCAACGTGCGCGGCGGCCGCTGCGAGGCCTGCCAGGGCGACGGCCTGATCAAGGTCGAGATGCACTTCCTGCCCGACGTGTACGTGCCCTGCGACGTCTGCCACGGCAAGCGCTACAACCGCGAGACGCTGGAGATCCTCTACAAGGGCCACAGCATCCACGACGTGCTGGAGATGACGGTCGAGGACGCGCTGAAGCTGTTCGAGCCGGTGCCGGCGATCGCGCGCAAGCTCGAGACGCTGATGGACGTCGGCCTGAGCTACATCCGCCTTGGCCAGCCGGCGACCACGCTGTCCGGCGGCGAGGCGCAGCGCGTGAAGCTGTCGAAGGAACTGTCGCGTCGCGACACCGGGCGCACGCTCTACATCCTCGACGAGCCGACCACCGGCCTGCATTTCCACGACATCGAGCACCTGCTCACCGTGCTGCACAAGCTGCGCGACGAGGGCAACACGATCGTGGTGATCGAGCACAACCTCGACGTGATCAAGACCGCCGACTGGGTGATCGACCTCGGCCCCGAAGGCGGCCATCGTGGCGGCCAGATCATCGCCGAAGGCACGCCGGAAGAGATCGCGGCAATGCCGCAGTCGCATACCGGCCGTTTCCTGTCGAAGCTGCTGTCGCCGCCCGCACCCGCCGTGCCGGAGAAGCCTGCGGCAACCAGGTCCACCCCGGCGAAGCCGACCGCGGCGAAGACGACCGCAACGAAGCCGACCGCGCCGAAACCCGCGGTCGTGAAGAAAACCGCACGCAAGAAGCCCGCCGCATGAACACGCCACACGATGCCGTCGACGCCGACGATGCCGCGCCGATCCTGTTCCGGATGCCGCTGGACCTGCGCTGGCGCGACCTCGACGCGTTCAACCACGTCAACAACGCCAACTTCATGACGTTCCTGGAAGAGGCGCGTATCCGCTGGTTCGAGAGCACCGGCCAGACGTGGATCACCGACGGCTACATCCCGCTGCTGGCCGCGGTGCAGATGAACTACCGGTTGCCGATCCCCTACCCGTCGAACGTGTTCGTCGAACTGTTCGCCGAGCGCGTGGGCCACACCAGCCTCACGATCGGCCATCGCATCGTCGACGAGGCGGACCGCGTCCACGCCGACGGCCACTGCGTGCTGGTCTGGATCGATCGCGGCAACGGCCGCCCGATCCCGCTGCCGGACGCCATCCGCGGCGCGGCGGAAATCGGCTGAGGCGCTCAGCGCTCACTCTCCACAACGACGGCGTCGCAGCGGCGCCATCCATCACACCCGCGGTCATCCCGAGCCCAAGGCGAGGGACCTGCTTCAGGCCCGCGCCGTCGCACCCGACGCGCTCAGCGCGTGAAATCGTGGATCACGGCCCGGCGCATGCGCGCGAGGACGTCTTCATCCAGCGCTGCGCCATGGATGCGTGGGCGATCCACCGCGTCGACGACATCGTCGAGTTCGCACCAGAGCAAGCCAAGCGACGGCGTCGCCTTCGATGCCAGCACCGCGTCGATCAGGGTCATCCATTCCGTCAGCGATGTCGGCACCGGTTCGCCACTCGGCCGCGGCGGCCGTGCTTCTGCCTCGGCCTGCTGCACCAGCGCCCGCGCGATCTTCGCCTCGCTCCAGCCCTTGCGGCGCAGCCGCGCAGCGGTCGCCTCGGCCGCCTTCGCGGGATCGCGTCCGGACGAGGTCGCCCGGCCGAGTGGCGTGCCGCAGTCGCAGTGCGCCGGTGTCGTGTGGAACAGGCGCTCGCCTGACGCCAGACCGGCACGCAGTCCGTCGGACAGACCACCCGCCTCGACACAGCGGCGGCCATGCGCGCGGAAGATCGCCGTCACCTCCTCCGCGTCGGCGTCCTTCGGCAGGACCGCGAAAATGAAGAAGCACATCAGTCGCCGAGTCCGAATCCTGCCAGTTCGCGTTCGAGCATCGACGTGCGCGCGGCATCCATCGCGATGCGGCAACGCAGGCGCGTCGCGTCGGCGGCTTCGCCCGTGGCGGAGGCCGCGACGAACGTGCAATGCGCCTCGCGATGACGGCGGTAGGCCGCGATGTCCTCGTCGAAGAGCGCCAGCGCACGGTGGATGAGCGCCGGGTCTTCCTGGTCCCACAGCGCGACGCGGGCCCGCATGCGCGCCTGCATGGTGTCGAGCGCGGCCTCGGCTTTTGCCGCACGCGCTTCGAGGCAGGCGCGATGTTCATCGGCGGGACGCGCAGCATCGCAGGTGTCGTCGGCGGGTGCCGCGAACGCAGCGCCGCTGCATGCGAGCGCGACCGCGAGCGCGACCGACCGTCTCACGGCTCCGCCTTCCGCACCTCGAACTCGCCCAGCAGCGAACCGCCGCCGGCGAGCTGGAATTCGACCACGATGCGGCTGCCCGGGTTGAGCTTCGCCGACGGGCGCATCAGCATCAGGTGCAGGCCGCCGGGCCGGAAGGTCGCACTGCCGTCCGGCGCGATGCGCAGCGTCGGCACCGGACGCATGCGGCTGACGCCGTCGACCGTGCGGGTCTCGTGCAGTTCGACGCCGGCGAACGACGGGCTCTTCGCACCGGTGATCGTGGCGGGCATCGGGCAGGCATTCACGATGCGGCCGAAGCCGGCCAGCATCGGCATCGCGGCCGCGGCGCCGGCGGGCGGCAGTCTCACCCAGCCATCGCGCACCTGCGGGCGGCACCCCGCGGCGGCGGCGCTGGCCGACGCCAGCAGCAGGACGAGACCGATGACGAAGGACGAACGGCGTTGGGCGGAGATGCGCATGCCGCCTATGATAGCCGCTCCTCCTTTTCCGACAGGACCGCGATGAGCCCGTTGATCGAGACCCAGGACATCGGCGCCATCCGCTGCCTCCGGCTGGCCCGGCCGCCGGTGAATGCGCTGAACCCCGAACTGTGCCGCGCACTGATCGCCGCCATCGAAGGCGCGCACGGCGACGGCGTCTCGGGGCTGGTCGTGGCCGGCAGTCCGAAGATCTTCTCGGCCGGGCTCGACGTGCCCTACCTGCTGTCGCTGGGCGACGACCGCGACGCCGTGCTAGACGCCTGGCAAGCGTTCTTCGGCGTGGCCCGGCGGCTGGCCGAATCGCGCATCCCGGTGGTCGCCGCGCTGACCGGCCACGCCCCGGCC
Organism: Lysobacter sp. DMC97; assembly: GCF_056313745.1. Taxonomy (NCBI): domain Bacteria; kingdom Pseudomonadati; phylum Pseudomonadota; class Gammaproteobacteria; order Lysobacterales; family Lysobacteraceae; genus Lysobacter; species Lysobacter sp. DMC97. Next base: position 516,486 of record NZ_JBQUZR010000001.1, read on the forward strand.
GGCGGCTGCGTGATGGCGCTGTGCTCCGACTACCGGGTGATGGCGCGCAGCGAAGACCCGTCGAAGCCGTTCGCGCTCGGGCTCAACGAGACCCAGGTCGGCCTGGTGGTGCCCGAAGGCATCCAGCAACTGATGCGCCGCGTGGTCGGCGACCATCGCGCCGAACGCCTGCTGGTCGCCGGCGAGATGGTGCCGGCCGAACGCGCCCTCGCCATCGGCCTGGTCGACGAACTGGCCGCCGTCGACGAAGTCGTCCCGCGCGCGATCGAATGGCTGCAGGCGCTCCTGAAACTGCCGCACACGCCGATGCTGCAGACCCGCGCCCTCGCACGCCGAGCGGTCATCGAGGCACTGTCGCCGGAGTACATCGACCTCGAACACTTCGTCGACCGCTGGACGGAGCCGGACACGCAGGCGGCGCTGCATGCGCTGGTGGCGCGACTGAAGAAATAACCCCCGCCGAACGTAGAGCGGAACGCAGTTCCGCTACCCTGTCTCCGGAAAAGTGGCAGCGGAGCTTCGCTCCGCTGTGCAGGATGGCGTTGCGGTAGAGCGGCCTTCAGGCCGCTGTCGTCCGAATCGCGATGAAGAACAGCGGCCTGAAGGCCGCTCTACCGACGGCCGGATCAGACGGAGCAGCGGAGCTTCGCTCCGCTCTACAACGCGGATGCGGATCAACGCACTCGCTTGCCGTCGGCGTCGATGACGACTTCGCCGTCTTCCTTCGCGAACGGCTGGTCGCAGGGCGGCAGCAGGTCGAGCACGACTTCCGAGGGCCGGCACAAACGCACGCCGGTCGGCGCGAACACGAACGGGCGGTTGATCAACAGCGGATGCGCGACCATCGCGTCGAGCAGCGCCTCGTCGGACAGCGACGCGTCGTCGAGGCCGAGTTCGGCGTGGATCGTCTCCTTCGCACGGATGGCCTCGCGCACGGTCAATCCGGCGGCGACGATGGCCTCCGCCAGTTGCGCCTTCGTCGGTGGCGTCTTCAGGTATTCGACCACGGTCGGCTCGATGCCGACGTGGCGGATCAGCGCCAGCGTGTTGCGCGAGGTGCCGCACTTCGGGTTGTGCCAGATCTCGATCGACATGCGGATCCTCCGGGAATCAGGCGTCGCCGGTCGCGACGGGCCGCGCCGGATCCTCGATCCAGCCGCTCCACGAACCGGTGAACAAGGCCGCGCCGTCGAGCCCGGCGTGCGCCATCGCCAGCAGGTGGTGGCAGGCGGTGACGCCGGAGCCGCACATCGCGATGACGGACGACGGCGGGCGGCCTTCGAACAGCGTCGCGAATTCGGCCGCGAGCTCGGCCGCGGGCTTGAAGCGCCCGTCGCACAGGTTCGCGGGATACGGCCGATTGCGCGCGCCGGGCACGTGGCCGGCGACGCGATCGATCGGTTCGACCTCGCCGCGGAAGCGCTCGGCGCCGCGGGCGTCGACCAGCAGGTCGCCGGCGGCCACGCGCTGCGCGGTCGCGGTCGCATCGAGGAGGCGGCCGCTCGCGAACGCGCCCGGATATGGCGGCGCGGCGACGACATCGGGCGTGTCGGCATCGGTCGGCAAGCCGGCGGCGGTCCACGCCGCGAAGCCGCCGTCGAGCACGGCGACGTCGCGATGGCCGAAGCTGCGCAGCAGCCACCAGAGCCGCGCGGCGAACGCGCCGTCGCCGGCGTCGTACGCCACGACCTGCGTCGCCGGCGTGATCCCTTCGCAACCGAGCCATGCGGCGAACGTCTCGGCCGACGGCCACGGATGCCGACCCGCGCCGGGCGCATGCGGGCCGGAGAGATCGCGATCGAGATGCGCATGGCGCGCGCCGGGGATATGCGCCGTGCGCCAGGCCGCCTCGCCGGCGGCGGGGTCGGCCAGCGCGAAACGGCAATCGAAGATCCGCAGCTCGGGATCATGCAGGCGCGCGGCGAGCGCGTCGACGGACACCAGCGTGGTCCATCCAGTCATGGTCAGGTCCTTCCGGCGATGCGCGCGAGCCGTTCGCGCAGGTTGAACAGGATCGTTGCGGTCACGCCCCAGATGCGGTGCTGCGGCACCCGCGGGGCGCGTTCGAATTCCAGCACGTGGCGCACGCGGCCGCGGTAGTCCATGCCGATGCTGCGCAGGCTGGCGGGCGCGAGCAGGAAATCGAGATCGACCTCGAACACTTCCGCGACCTCGTTCGGATCGGGCATCGCGACGTAGCCGGGATCGACCCGCGCCACCACCGGCAGCACGCGGAAGCCGGTGATCGTGACCATCGGATCGAGGTAGCCCATCGGCGCGACCAGCGACGCGCCGAGCCCGATTTCCTCGTGCGCCTCGCGCAGCGCCGCGGCCACGCTGTCGACGTCGTCCGCTTCGACCCGGCCACCGGGGAAACTCACCTGCCCGGCATGGTGGCGCAGGCTGTCGGTGCGCCGGGTGAGCAGCACCTGCAGGCCGTCCTCGCGCGGCACGAGGCCGACCAGCACCGCGGCCTCGACCGGCACCGCATCGCCGATCAGGTCGGCCAGTTCGTCGCGATTCCACGGTGGTGCGGTCGGCGGCTCGCCCAGCGGATGCAGCGCCTGCGCCAGCGTGTCGAACGGCGGCGGCAGCGGTCGCGCGGTCATCACGACCGAGCTCCCGCTGAGAGGCGGGCCTCGCGGGCGGGCAGCACGTCGTCCATCACGTGCAGGCGTTCGGCGTCGGTCATCGTCGACCAGCGCGCGATCTCGTCGCCCGTGCGGAAACAGCCGTCGCAATGGCCGTCGGGCGCCAGCGTGCAGACGCCGATGCAGGGAGTGAGGATCGCGTGGACGGTCACGGGGAAAACCGGAATGGAGGGTCCGAAAAGCATCACGCCGGCGCGGGGCCGGCGTGACGGGTGTTGCGGGGCGTCGACGCCGGCGGCATCAATTCGACAAGATCAGTTCTGGCCGGCGGTCGGCTGCGCGCTCGGCGCCGGCAGCACCGGGCCCACGCTGAGCAGCTTGATGTCGAAGATCAGCACCTGGTTGGCCATGCGGCCCGAGCGCTCGACGGACGTGCCGTAGGCGGCGCTGCCCGGCAGGGCGACTTCCCAGCGCGAACCGGCCTGCATCATCTGCAGCGCTTCGCGCAGGCCCGGCATCGGGATCTCGCTGAGGCGGATGGTGACCGGACCCGGGGCCTGGCCGTTGATCGCCTTGTTGGTGTTCTCGACTTCGGTGCCGTCGGGCAGCTTGGTGACGAATTCGACGGTGATCTGGTTGGCCTGGGTCGGCTTGGCGCCATTGCCGGCTTCGATCACCCGGTACTGGACGCCGTCCGGCAGGACCTTCACGCCGGCCTTGCCCTTGTTCTGTGCCAGGAAGGCGTCGCCCTTGGCCTTGTTGTCGGCCGCGCGCTTCTCCAGCTCGGCCTTGGCCTTGGCGACGATGCGGGCCTGCAGGGCCTGCATCACCGGCGCGGCCTGCTCGGGCGTGATCGCCGGCTGCTTGTTGCCGATCGAGTCCTGGAACGCCTTCATGACCGTGGCCATGTCGAGCTGTTCGCCACTGGACATGACCTGGGCGATTTCGCCGCCGGCGCGATAGCCGAGGGCATAGCTCATCTTGCCCTTGTCGGTCGAGATGTCCTGGGCGGACGCCGCACCTGCGGTCAGGGCCAGGGCCGCCAGCGTGCAGGCGGCAAGCACACGCAACTTCATTCAGTCACTCTCCAGAGAGGGGATCGTGCCGGATTCCGGCAAGGGATGGAGCGGTGGAACCGCCCCGGTATGGACTCGACAAACGACGGGCTAGGATACTGTCCGCCGCACTTAACCGCCACTGAGGCCGGCCCTGTGACCGGCCCGGGCACCACAAGTTCCCGGATCGCGCCGGCTTTTCCACGAACCGGCGCGCCCCGCATTTCCGTCGATGACCCCGCCCTTTCCGGACACGCTGCCCATGACCCAGGACACCGCCCCCGCCTCGCCCCTGACGATCGACGACCTGCCCGTGGCCGGCCACGGCGTGGTCCGGCGCATCGCCGTGACCCGGCCGGAGCGGCTGAATGCGCTCGATTCCCGCACGATCGACGCCCTGCAGGCCGCCTTCGACGCCGCCGCGGCCGACGCCTCCGTACGGGTGGTGGTCCTGACCGGCAGCGGCCCCAAGGCCTTCGTCGCCGGCGCCGACATCTCGGAGATGCGCGGCCTGACCCCGGCCGAGGGCCGCGATTTCTCGCTGCGCGGCACCCGGATGATGCGCCGCATCGAGAAACTGCCGAAGCCGGTGATCGCCATGGTCAACGGCTTCGCCCTCGGCGGCGGGCTGGAGCTGGCGATGTCCTGCCACCTGCGCATCGCCGCGGACACCGCCAAGGTCGGCCAGCCCGAGATCAACCTCGGCCTGATCCCCGGCTTCGGCGGCACCCAGCGCCTGCTGCGCCTGTGCGGCCGCGCCGCCACGCTGGAGCTGTGCCTGCTCGGTGCACCGATCGACGCCGCCCGCGCCGCGCAGCTCGGCATCGTCAACCGCGTCGTGCCGGCCGCCGATCTGGAAGCCGAGACGATGAAGCTAGCCGAGCAGTTGGCCGCCTCCGCCCCGCTGGCGCTGCGCGGCATGCTCGACTGCGTGAACGTCGGCGGCGAATGCGGGCTGGAGGAAGGCCTGGAATACGAATCCGCGCAGTTCGGTCTGGTGTTCTCCACCGACGACATGCGCGAAGGCACGTCGGCGTTCCTGGAACGCCGCAAGGCGGCGTTCACCGGCAAATGAGCGAATCCGTCGATCCGTGGCAGCCCCCTGCCGCGAAGTCTCGCCAAGTGGCCGTGTTCGTTACCGGCCGACCGGCGTCGCCTGCTCGTTTCGTGCTGATCCCATGGGCGGTGCTGTCGCTGCAGCTGATCGTCATCTTGACCAGTGCACTGTGGATTGAACCATTGCCACTGAGGCTGCTGCTGGCGGTGATCGTCGGCGTGGCCCCCCTGCGCTGGTCGGGCTGGTTGGGCCGCCTGCGCCCGCCTTCGGCGCAGTTGCGCTGGCTGCCCGGTGGCGGCGCACGACTCTCCGGCAATTTCGCGGAGCGATACATCCCGCTGATGAAACCGCTGATCTTGAATGCCATCGACCTGCGCAACGACCGGTTGGCCTTCGACGTACAAGCGATCACGCCTGCCGGTTCAACGGAAACGCTTTCGCTCGACTGCAAGGCCTTCCGCAGTGTCTCTGCAGGCGATCTGCATGCCTTGTTCGCAGCCGCCATGACAGGAGACGGCGCAGCCGTCGCATCGGTTGCAAAGGCACGAAACCTGAAACTACGCGAGCGGACGCCGGGCCTGACCGTTCCGGTCATGGAGGCGAAATGGATGCATGCGCTTTCGCTAGCCGGCTCTTTCTGCATCCTGGCGATCGCATTTCCGTTCCGGCACTTGGTGCTGCCATGATGCTGCTACCCGTGAGATCGGCCTGTCCCGTCCATGCATCCGTGCAGACCCTTGCGTTGCGCGACGCGGTCGACGGCAGCGACATCGACCACGCCATCTCGCTGGGCCTGCTGACGTTCGAGCCCGGTCCGCATCGCTGCGACAACTGTCGCGCCACGATCGAAACACTCCTCGCCGCCCGCGACGCCCGCCTGCGCGCGCTCGCCGCGCGCGAGCGCTTCCGGGCGCGTGCGGTGCGGCTGGCCGCACGTGCCGAGGCGCGCGCGAAGCGGCGCGCGGAAGCGCAGGCCGCCCCGCGCGCACCGGCGATGCCCGCGCTGCCGCCGGCCGCCGCGGCCGCGTTCGCGCGGGCGATGGCGAAGGCGTCGACGAAGCGCGAGGGCTGAGCGCATGGCCGCGAAGAAAGCCACCGCGAAGAAGACGCCCGCCGCATCGGCACGGACCTCGCGCGGCCTGATGCCCGAAGCCGATGTGCGCACCGCATTCGAACGCTGGCGCGAACTGAATCCGCATCCGACCACCGAACTGGAATACACGACGCCGTTCGAGCTGCTGGTCGCCGTGGTGCTGTCGGCGCAGGCCACCGATGTCGGCGTGAACAAGGCCACGCGAAAACTGTTTCCGGTCGCCAGCACGCCACAGGCCATCGCCGCGCTGGGCGTGGAGAAGCTGAAGTCCTACATCGCGACCATCGGCCTGTTCAACACCAAGGCCGCGAACGTGATCGCGCTGTGCGAGCGGTTGATCGCCGAGCACGGCGGCGAGGTGCCGCGCGACCGCGCCGCGCTGGAAGCCCTGCCCGGCGTCGGCCGCAAGACCGCGAACGTGGTGCTGAACACCGCCTTCGGCGAACCGACCATGGCCGTCGACACGCACATCTTCCGCGTGTCCAACCGCACCGGCATCGCGCCGGGCAAGACCGTGCTCGCGGTCGAGCAGGCGCTGCTCAAGCGGGTGCCTGCCGAGTTCCTGCTCGACGCCCACCACTGGCTGATCCTGCACGGGCGCTACACCTGCATCGCGCGCAAGCCCGCCTGCGGCCGCTGCCCGATCCGCGACCTCTGCCGCTTCCCGGACAAGACGCCGGACGCCGAAACCTGAACGGCTGGCCGGCCGCCGGGCGGCCCGATCCGTGACCTTCGGCGGACGACTGTCACCCGAACGAAATATTCACGGCCTACGCTTGCCCGCGGTCTTTCCCACTGCCGAAGGCGGCTTCCCCATGACGCTCTCCCGCAACACCCTGTCGCTCGCCCTGCTGGCCGCGATGTTCGCCCCGCTGGCCCACGCCGAAGTGCCGATCGACGTCATCGGCAATTCCGAGGTCTCGTTCGAGGGCCTGGTCCAGGTCGATTCCTACAAGTTCGACGTCGACACCATCGACTACGGCGCCGATTCGGCGTCCGACCAGGACGGCAAGGAGCGCCTGCAGGAACTGCGCCGCGCCGAACTCGTGCTCAAGGGCAAGGGCCCGGGCAACTTCGAGTGGGTGCTGGGCTACGACGCCAAGGACGACAAGTTCCTCGACGCCAACATCAAGTACAAGTTCGGCAACAACGCGAACCACTACCTGCAGATCGGCCAGTTCAAGCAGCCGGGCGCCACGATGGAGGAACTGTCCTCCACCAAGAACAACGACTTCATCAGCAAGTCGTCGATCACCAACAGCTTCGGCACCGCGCGCCGCCTCGCCATCGCCTACAACTACGGCGACGTGAACTGGGGCGTGACCGGCAGCTTCTTCGGCCGCGAACTCACCCGCGACCGCGAAGTCGGCGCCGGCTACAGCCTGCGCGGCTACTACGCCCCGATCAACGAGAGCGGCAACGTCCTGCACTTCGGCCTGAACTACACCAACAAGGACACCGACCACGACGTGGCCCGCCTGCGCGCGCGCCCGATGGCCGACATGGTGCCGACCCGCTTCATCGACACCGGCAGCACCGGCCTGCGCGCCGCCGACCGCATCGGCACCTTCGGCGTGGAAGGCCTGTGGGTGAAGGGTCCGTTCAAGCTGCAGGGCGAGTACATGCGCGCCGACGTCTCGCGTTACGGCAGCTTCAAGGACTTCAACGCCGATGGCTTCTACCTCAGCGGCGTGTGGAACATCAGCGGCGAGACCTGGGGCTACAAGGCCGGCGCGCCGACCACCCCGCTGCCGAACGATCCGGCCAAGGGCCTGTGGCAGGTCGGCCTGCGCTACGACACGATCGACCTCAACGACGGCAGCCCGATCGTCGGCACCTCCGGCGTCAACGGCGTGCTCGGCGGCAAGATGGATTCGTGGACGCTCGGCGTGAACTGGTACTGGCGCTCGAACTTCAAGTTCATGCTGAACTACGCGCTGGTGAACCAGGAGAAGTACAGCACCTCGCTGCGCCGGAACACGCAGGACAATCCGAACATCGTCGAAGCCCGCGCCCAGTTCTACTGGTAAGCAGGCGGCGCCGCGCAGGGATGCGCGGGATGCGAATGAACGAAAAGCGCGGCTTCGGCCGCGCTTTTTTCGTGGGTCGGACCACGGCCGCCTGAACCTCCGACCACTCGATGACAGTTTTCACGGCAGTGACACATTCGTGTCCCGGGATTGTCACACGCCGGTTTTGAAATGGCGGGCATCGCAACACCCGCCGCATCCTTCCCCGGAGTCCTCCGTGTCCAACCCGATCTCCTCGTTCAAGACCCGCCTCGCCGCCGTCGCGCTCGCCGGCCTGTTCAGCGCCAGCGCGTTCGCCGCCGATGTCACCGGCGCCGGCGCTTCCTTCGTCTATCCGGTCATGACCAAGTGGTCGTCCGACTACGCCAAGGCCACCAGCACCAAGGTCAACTACCAGTCGATCGGTTCCGGCGGCGGCATCGCCCAGATCAAGGCCGGCACCGTCGATTTCGGTTCGTCCGACGCCCCGCTGAAGCCGGAAGACCTGGCCGCCTCGGGCCTCGCGCAGTTCCCGTCGGTGATCGGCGGCGTGGTGCCGGTGGTCAACCTGGCCGGCGTGCAGTCCGGCGCGCTGAAGCTGGACGGTCCGGTGCTGGCCGACATCTTCCTCGGCAAGATCACGATGTGGAACGACCCGCGCATCGCCGAGCTCAACGCCGGCGTCGCCCTGCCCGCGCAGAAGATCTTCGTCGTGCACCGCTCCGACGGTTCGGGCACCACGTTCAACTTCGTCAACTACCTGTCGAAGGTCAGCCCGACCTGGAAGTCGTCGGTCGGCGAAGGCACCGCGGTCAAGTGGCCGACCGGCATCGGCGGCAAGGGCAACGAGGGCGTGACCGCCTACGTGAAGCAGATCAAGGGCGCCATCGGCTACGTCGAGCTGTCGTTCGCGCTGCAGAACAAGCTCACCTACCTGCGCATGAAGAACGCCGCCGGCAACTACGTGATCCCGAGCGACGACAGCTTCTCCGCCGCCGCCGCGAACGCCGACTGGGCCAGCGCGAAGGACTTCTACCTGGTCATCACCAACGCCCCGGGCGAGAAGTCCTGGCCGATCACCGCCACCAACTTCATCCTGATGTACAAGCAGCCGAAGAACGCCGCCGGCGCCAAGGCCGCGAAGGAATTCTTCCGCTGGGTCTACACCAACGGCGACGCGCAGGCCAAGGCGCTGGACTACGTCCCGCTGCCGGAAGCGCTGGTGAAGCAGATCGAGGCCTACTGGGCCAAGAACATGGCCTACTGAGCCGACGACGCAACCCCCTCCCTCCTCTCTCCTCTCCTTGAGAAAGCGGGCCTCCGGGCCCGCTCTTTTTTTGCCGACAGGACTGGGCGCGACGGCGGTCGCCGCGACGCCCACGTGACCGTGTCACACCCGCGTCACAAAAAAATCATTTGATAGGCGCAGGCCGAACGCCTGCCCCGTTCCCATCCAGCCCTCCGGACGCCCCTTCCGCATGAGCAACGCCCCTTCCATCGCCGACCCGCGCGGCATGCGCGACCGGATCGATGCGCGCCACGACCGCTGGTTCAAGGCGGTGGCGACGCTGGTCGCGGTGTTCGTGCTGTTCAGCCTCGCCGGCGCGGCCCTGTCGATGCTGTGGGGCGGCCGCGGCGTGCTGGCCTCGCAGGGCGCATCGTTCTTCTATTCCTCCGACTGGAACCCGGTCGAGAACCAGTACGGCGCGCTGGTGCCGATCTACGGCACGATCGTCACCGCCCTCATCGCGATGCTGATCGCGGTGCCGGTGAGCTTCGGCATCGCGTTCTTCCTGACCGAGGTCGCGCCGCGCTGGCTGCGCACGCCGGTGGGCATGGCGATCGAACTGCTGGCCGGCGTGCCGTCGATCATCTACGGCATGTGGGGCTTCTTCGTGCTGATGCCGGTGATGCGCGACACCATCATCCCGCTGCTCAACGACCACGTCGGCACCTGGCCGGTGGTCGGCGTGCTGTTCCAGGGCCCGCCGATCGGCGCCGGCATGCTCACCTCGGGCCTGGTGCTGGCGATCATGGTCGTGCCGTTCATCTCCTCGGTGATGCGCGAGGTGTTCCTCACCGTCCCCGGCCGCCTGAAGGAATCGGCCTACGCGCTGGGCTCGACGCGCTGGGAAGTGATCTGGGACATCGTGCTGCCCTACACCCGCTCGGCGGTGATCGGCGGCATCTTCCTCGGCCTCGGCCGCGCGCTGGGCGAAACGATGGCGGTCGCGTTCGTGATCGGCAACAGCGTGCAGTTCACCAAGTCGCTGCTGGAGCCCAGCACCACCATCGCCGCACTGATCGCCAACGACTTCGGCGAAGCCACCGCCGAATACCGCTCGGCGCTGCTGCTGCTCGGCTTCGTCCTGTTCATCGTGACCTTCGCGGTGCTGGCGGTCGCCCGCCTGATGCTGATGCAGCTCTCGCGCAGGGAGGGCAACTGATGAACGCCTCCGCCCGCCCCCGCATGACTTCGCCCACGCCGCGCAGCGCGTCGCAGGGCCTGTATCGCCGCCGCCGCGCCGCCAACGTGATCGCGATCATGCTGGCCTGCGCCGCCGCCGCGTTCGGCCTGCTGTTCCTCGGCTGGATACTGTGGACGCTGATCGCCAAGGGCCTCGGCGGCCTCGACCTCGCGCTGTTCACGCAGGACCAGCCGCCGCCGCTGGAAGCAGGCGGCCTGCGCAACGCCTTCGTCGGCAGCATCCTGATGTGCGGCATGGCGGTGCTGATCGGCACGCCGCTGGGCATCGCCGCGGGCACGTGGCTGGCGGAATACGGCAACGGCCGCAAGCTCGGCACCGTGGTCCGCTTCGTCAACGACATCCTGCTGTCGGCGCCGTCGATCGTGCTGGGCCTGTTCGTCTACGCGGTGTTCGTGATGCAGGTCGGCGGCGGCAAGTTCTCCGCGCTCGCCGGTGCGGTCGCGCTGGCCTTCATCGTGCTGCCGGTGGTGGTGCGCACCACCGACGAGATGCTGCGCCTGGTGCCGTCGCAGATGCGCGAGGCGGCGCTGTCGCTGGGCGTGCCGCAGTGGAAGGTCACGGTGCAGGTGCTGTACCGCTCCGCGCTGCCGGGCATCGTCACCGGCGTGCTGCTGGCGCTGGCGCGCATCTCGGGCGAGACCGCGCCGCTGCTGTTCACCGCGTTCGGCAACGGCTACCTCAGTTTCGACGTCACCAGCGAGATGTCCGCGGTGCCGCTGGTGATGTTCCGCTTCGCCGGCGCCGGCTTCGAGAACTGGGAACACATCGCCTGGGCCGGCGCGCTGGTCCTCACCCTGTTCGTGCTGTCGGTCAGCCTGGTCGCCCGCACGGTCCTGCTGCGCAACAAGATCACGCACGACTGATGCCGCCATGACCGATGCAGCCCTGATCGATGCGGCGACGACTCCCCTTCCGAACGGCCACGACATGAACGACCTCGCGACCACGCCTTCCGCACAGCCCCATCTCGGCATCGTCGCCGCGCACCGCGACGCCGCGGCTGCGGCGCCGATCAAGCTGCGCGCGCAGGGGCTGGATTTCTTCTACGACAAGTTCCATGCGCTCAAGCACATCGACCTGGACATCCCGGAGAAGCGCGTCACCGCGCTGATCGGGCCGTCGGGCTGCGGCAAGTCGACGCTGCTGCGCATCTTCAACCGCATCTACGCGCTGTATCCGAAGATGACCGCCACCGGCGAGGTGCTGCTGGACGGCGAGGACATCCTCGATCCGAAGTACCCGATGAACCGGCTGCGCAGCAAGGTCGGCATGGTGTTCCAGAAGCCGGTGCCGTTCCCGATGACGATCTTCGAGAACGTGGCCTACGGCATCCGCCACCATGAGCGACTCTCGAAGTCGGCGATGGCCGATCGCGTCGAGGAAGCGCTGCGCCAGGGCGCGCTGTGGGACGAGGTGAAGGACAAGCTCAACCAGAGCGCGCTGGGCCTCTCCGGCGGCCAGCAGCAGCGCCTGTGCATCGCCCGCGCGGTCGCGCTGCGCCCCGAGGTGCTGCTGCTGGACGAGCCGACCTCGGCGCTGGACCCGATCTCGACCAGCCGCATCGAGCAGCTGATCGAGGAGCTGAAGCAGAACTACACGATCGCGATCGTCACCCACAACATGCAGCAGGCCGCGCGCGTCTCCGACTACACGGCCTTCATGTACCTGGGCGACCTGATCGAACACGATTCGACCGAGAAGATCTTCTCGCGGCCCTCGAAGCAGCAGACCGAGGACTACATCACCGGGCGGTTCGGGTAAGGCAGGTCGTTTGCGCGGCATTGTTTCTGGTAGAGCGGGCTTCAGCCCGCTGCGCATCGATTCCACGCGACGGCAAGCGGGCTGAAGCCCGCTCTGCCGAAGACGGCCACCCCACCGCCCCCCGACGCTCCAGGCGATCCACCTTCACGAGACACCGACCATGAATCCTCCTCCGCACCACCACATCGTCAAGAGCCACGACGACGAGCGCCGCGTCCTGCTGGAGGAAATCCTGCGCATGGGCGAGATGGCGGCCGCGCAGCTGGAAGCCGCGCTGGACGTGGTCGACCGCCGCGACGGCAAGGCCGCCGAGCGGATCATCGCCAACGACGAGGCGATCGACGCGCTGGAACTGCAGGTCAGCCACGACGCGATGAAGCTCGCGCTGCGCGGCCCGCTGGCGCGCGACCTGCGCGAGATCCTCGCCGCGCTGCGCATCGCCTCCGACATCGAGCGCATCGGCGACTACGCCTCGAACGTGGCCAAGCGCTCGATGGCACTGAACCTGTCGCCGCCGCTGCCGCACACCCGCGGCCTGGGCAGCCTCGGCCGGCTGGTGGTGCGCCAGGTGCGCAAGGTGCTGGCGGCGTACCGCGACGGCGACGTCGAGGCCGCGCAGCAGGTGCGCGCCGAGGACGCGGAGATCGACACCCAGTACACCGGCCTCTTCCGCGAGTTGCTGACCTACATGATGGAGGACCCGCGGGTGATCACGCCCTGCACCCACCTCCTGTTCATGGCCAAGAACCTGGAACGGGTGGGCGACCATGCCACCAACATCGCCGAGAACCTCTGGTTCCAGGAATACGGCGAGACCGCGATGCCGCCGCGCGACAAGCGCGACAACTCCAGCACGACCGTCTGAGCCCGCCGGCCGGAAGCATGACTTCCGGCCTATCGCCCTGCCCGGAAAGCTGAATTCGGACTGAACCTTTCCCGCGGAGGCACGCAAACGGGCGCAACGCCCGCCCCGCCCGGGGACTCCTTTGGCGCGACCGTGAACGCAATCCCGCGTTACAGTGCGAGCCCTCAGGAGCAGGCCATGCAGGACTCACAGTTCGAACACTCCCTCGACCGCGCCCGCCGGGGCGACCGTACCGCGCTGGAGCGCGTGCTGGTGCGTTCGCGCCAGGACCTGCGCCGCTACGCCGAGTACCACTGCGCGGTGAACGACGTCGAGGACGCGGTGCAGGAAAGCCTGCTGCTGGTGTCGCGCAAGCTGGCCAGCCTGCGCGAACCGGCCGCCTTCACCTCGTGGCTGTTCCGCATCGTCAAGCGCGAGTGCAACCGCCTCAAGCGCGCCACCCGCTTGGTGCTGATGCAGCCGTCCGACCTCGAGGAGATCGAAGGCCCGCATGCCGCGGCACCGAGCGGCCTGGTGCGCGACGTCGCCCAGGCGCTGGCGCGCCTGCCGGCGCACTACCGCGAAGCCATCCTGATGCGCGATCTCGAGGGCATGACCATCGCCGAGATCGCCAAGCAGCTGTCGCTGCATCCCGAAGCCGCCAAGGCCCGTATCCACCGTGCGAGGAGCCTGGCGCGACAGTACCTGTCCGGCTCCGATGCCTGCCCGCTGTCGGCGCTGCCCGTTTCCGGCTGATCCGCCGCCACCCCGTTCCCTTTCCGCAACACTTCACACCCCAGGAGAGACTCCATGTCCAGCAACAAGAAGCCCGTCGCCCTCGCCATCTCCACCGCCCTGCTGCTGTCGGGCTCCGCGTTCGCCTCCACCCCGCTCAGCCAGGGCTACCAGCTCGGCGCCGACACCGTGATCGACGCCAAGGCCGCCGAAGGCAACTGCGGTGGCGCCAAGGCCGGCGAGGCCAAGTGCGGTGCGAACAAGCCGGCCGCCGAGGCCAGCTGCGGCGCCAACAAGCCCGCCGCCGAAGCCAAGTGCGGCGCCAACAAGCCGGCCGAAGGCAAGTGCGGCGAAGGCAAGTGCGGCATGGCGAAGATGGACACCGACAAGGACGGGAAGCTCTCCCGCGCCGAGTTCGCCGCGGCCCACGGCGGCAAGGACGACATGTTCGCCGGCCACGACACCAACAAGGATGGCTTCATCAGCGCCGACGAAATGAAGGCCGCGCATGAAGGCAAGTGCGGCGAGGGCAAGTGCGGTGGCGACAAGGCCCAGGCCGAAGGCAAGTGCGGCGAAGGCAAGTGCGGCGGCATGGCCTGATGCCCGCCCGCGCCGGCGTCCCTCGCGACGCCGGCGCTTCCCCGCGGCCGCCCGGACGACGGACGGCCGCGATGAAGGTCCCGATCCCCCGTCGTCCGTCCCGCGAACGTTCTCGATGACCGTCTCCCCGCTTCCCGACCATGCCGCCGGCCTCGGCCTGCGCCGTCCGCTGCTGGCGGACATGCGCGCCGCCTCCGCGGGCGCCTTCGACTTCCTCGAAGTCGCACCGGAGAACTGGATCGGCGTCGGCGGCGCGCTGGGTGACGGCTTCGCCGACCTGGCGTCGCGCCACCCGGTGGTCTGCCACGGCCTGTCGCTGTCGGTCGGCGGCCCGGCGCCGCTGGACGAACCGTTCCTGCTGAAGCTGCGGCGGTTCATGGACACCCATCGCTGCCCGCTCTACAGCGAACACCTCAGCGCCTGCGGCGACAGCCGCGGCCATCTCTACGACCTGCTGCCGCTGCCGTTCACCGAGGCGTCGGTGCATCACGTCGCCGCGCGCATCCGCCGCGTGCAGGACGTGCTGGGACAGCGCATCGCGATCGAGAACATCTCGTACTACGCCGCGCCGTTCCGCGAGATGGACGAGATCGATTTCCTCAACGCCGTGCTGGCCGAGGCCGACTGCCTGCTGCTGCTCGACGTGAACAACATCGTGGTGAACGCCACCAACCACCGCTACGACCCGCGCGCCTTCCTCGCCGCCGTGCCGGGCGACCGCATCGCCTACCTGCACGTCGCCGGTCATTACGACGAAGCCGAGGACCTCAAGATCGACACCCACGGCACCGCGATCGGCGACGCGGTGTGGGATCTGCTCGACGACACCTACCGCCGCTTCGGGCCGCTGCCCACGCTGCTGGAGCGCGACTTCAACCTGCCCCCATTCGAGGACCTGCTGGACGAACTCGGCCAGGTCCGCCGCCGTCTCGCCGGAGCGCCCGCGCATGACCAGCGTCGCGCCGCCTGACGCCGTGCTGCGCGCGCAGCAGGACGCGCTGGCCGCCCACATCCGCGACCCCGACGGCGTCGCGCCGCCGGACGGCGTCGAGGCGCGCCGGCTGAAGATCTACCGCGAGCTGTTCTTCAACAACGTCGAAGGTCTGCTCGCCGGCAATTTCCCGGTGCTGCGCCGCGTCTACGGCGACGACGGCTGGCCCGCGCTGGTCCGCGCGTTCTACCGCGACCACGACTGCCACACGCCGCTGTTCACCGAACTGGGACGCGAATTCCTGCGCTACCTCGACGAGCGCGCCGACGGCGACGCCGGCCGCGACGATCCGCCGTGGCTGCGCGAACTGGCGCACTACGAATGGGTGGAACTGGCGCTGCAGATCAGCGAGGCCACCCGCGACGACGTCGCGCACGATCCCGCCGGCGACCTGCTGGCCGGCGCGCCGCGGGTCTCGCCGCTCGCCTGGCCGCTGGCCTACGCCTGGCCGGTGCACCGGATCGGCCCCGACTACCGGCCCGATACCCCGCCGGACACGCCGACGCTGCTGCTGGTCCGCCGCGAACCCGACGGCCGCGTCAGCTTCCATGCGCTGACGCCGCTAGCATTCCGGCTGCTGCAGCGGCTGGAGGAAACCCCGGATCTGTCCGGCCGCGAACAACTGGTCGCCCTGGCCGCGGAGGCCGGCGCGCCGGACCTCGACGGCTTCGTCGCCGAGGGCGCCGCCCTGCTGGCCCGGATGCGCGACGAGGGCACGCTGGTCGGTACCAGCCTCGCCCGACCCGGACAAGACTGACCGTCGGCACGGCAGCCCGGCCGGGGGCGTCTGCTAGGCTTTGCGCATGGAAGCCGCCCCTGCCCCCGCCCTCGGCAAGATGTCCGAACGTTTCCGCGGCTACCTGCCGGTGGTCGTCGACGTGGAAACCGGCGGCTTCGACTGGAACCGCCACGCGCTGCTGGAGATCGCGGTGCAGCCGGTCGACCTCGACGAGGACGGCCGGCTCGTGCCCGGCGACATCGCCAGCGCCCACCTGATTCCCGCGCCCGGCACCGAGATCGATCCGAAGTCGCTGCAGATCACCGGCATCGACCTCGACCATCCGTTTCGCCTCGCCAAGCCCGAGAAGGACGCGCTGGACCACGTGTTCGCCGCGGTGCGCGCCGCGGTACGCAAGCACGAATGCCAGCGCGCGATCCTGGTCGGCCACAACGCGCATTTCGACCTGAACTTCCTCAACGCCGCGGTCGCGCGCACCCAGCACAAGCGCAACCCGTTCCATCCCTTCAGCGTGTTCGACACCGTCACGCTGGCCGGCGTCGCTTACGGCCAGACCGTGCTGGCGCGCGCGGTGATGGCCGCGGGGCTGTCGTGGAACGGCGAGGAAGCGCACTCCGCGGTCTACGACACCGAACGCACCGCCGAGCTGTTCTGCAAGATCGTCAACGGCTGGCCGCGGCTGGGGTGAGGACGAACGGGCACGCGCTGGCGCCCTGGTTCGGACCGCGCGACGGCAGTCTGTTCGATCTCGACATCGTCTTTGCATCCCCGGGCGGCGTCATCGCCGCCTTCGATGCGCTGTTCGCGCGGCATGGCGGTCGCAATGTCGCGAAGAAAGCATCGCTGTGGCTGCGGGCAGAAGAGACGGAAGTGCCGTTCACCGGCCCCGGCGACGCGCGCCGTGTGATCGACGGCACCATCGATGGCTTCCACGTCCTGCTGGGCGGTCTCATGGTCGACGGCGTGGCATTGCCGGACATCGGGGTCTTCGTGCATGCGGACACGCTGGGGTTCGACATCGCCCCCGGCCCGGAGTGGACCGATGCGGCGATCGCGGCCTTCATCACGCTGCTGGCGTCGCTGCGAATCCACGGCGGCCGGCTGGACGCCACGTCGGCCGGCAGCGAAGGCACGGTGGCGTTCCGGCGCGAGATCGACGCGATCGCCACGCGGTAGCGCTGCCCGGGGCGATGCAGCTCAGCCGCCAGCCGTCGCCTGCTGCCCCCGCCACCCGCGCACGATCCCGAACAGGCTGATCGCGATCCACGTGCATTGCAGCAGCGCGACCGACAGGTTGAAGCCGCCGACCAGCGACACGAGGATGCAGGACGAGCCGGCGATGTTGGCCAACTGGTACGGCAGGCCGGTGCCCGACAGGCGCCCGCTCTGCATCAGGAAGTAGCTGCCGACGACGAGCGCGCTGCCGAGCAGGCCGACGCCGTCGTACCACGCCAGATTCAAGCGGACACCCGCTGCCGCACCGCCTCGAACAGCGCCACGCCGGTGGCGACCGAGACGTTGAGGCTTTCCACACCGGGCGCGTTCGCCAGGCCCGGCATCGGAATGGTGACGAGGCCGTCGCAGTGCTCGCGGGTGAGCCGGCGCAGGCCGTCGGCCTCGCCGCCCAGCACCAGCGCGATGTTGCCGCGCAGGTCGATGGAATACAGCGACGCCGTGGCCTCGCCGGCCAGGCCGTAGATCCACACGCCGAGTTGCTGGATCTCGCGCAGCGTGCGCGCGAGGTTGGTCGCGCGCACCACCGGCACGCTGTCGGCGGCGCCGGCGGAGGTCTTGCGCACGGTGGCGTTGACCTGCACCGCCTTGTCCTTCGGGATGATCACCGCGGTCACGCCCGCGGCCGCCGCGCTGCGCAGGCAGGCACCGAGGTTGTGCGGGTCCTGCACGCCGTCCAGCACCAGCAGCAGCGCCTTGCCTTCGGCGGCTTCGATCAGCGCCGGCAGGTCGTCGTCGGTGTAGGTCTTCGACGCGGCATAGCGCGCGACCACGCCCTGGTGGCGCAGGCCGCCGGCGACGCCGTCGAGCGCGTTGGTCGCGACCCGGCGCACGTCGATGTCCTTGCGGCGGGCGTTTTCCTCGATCTCGGTCAGGCGCGGGTTCTTCGCGCCGGCCTCGATCATCACTTCGCGCACGTGGTCGGCGTCATGCTCGACCGCGGCGGCCACGGCGTTGATGCCGGCGATCCACTGGGAAGATTTGCTCATCCCGCCATTGTGCCCGGACCGCGGGGCGTTTGCCCGGCCACGCTATCATCCCGGCCCCGTCCGATCGCGCCCCACGACCGCCCCGCCATGTCCGCCGACACGCCCGAACACGCCCGGATCGCCATCGTCGGCGGCGGCCCCGCCGGGCTGATGGCGGCCGAGGTCGCGACCGCGGCCGGCGTGCAGGTCGACCTGTTCGAGGCCAAGGGCTCGGTCGGCCGCAAGTTCCTGATCGCCGGCAAGGGCGGACTCAACCTCACCCACGGCGAACCACGCCCCGCGTTCGACGCGCGCTACCGCGAGCGCGCGCCGCAGGTCGCGCGCTGGCTCGATGCCTTCGACGGCGAAGCGCTGCGCGCATGGGCACGCGGGCTGGGCGTGGAGACCTACGTCGGCAGCTCCGGGCGCGTGTTCCCGGACGACCGCAAGGCCGCGCCGCTGCTGCGCGGCTGGGTGCGGCGCCTGCGCGAGAGCGGCGTGCGCTTCCACGTGCAGCATCGCTGGCTCGGCTGGGACGCCGACGGCGCGCTGCGCTTCGCGACGCCCGCGGGCGAGCGCCACGTGCACGCGGACGCGACCGTGCTCGCGCTCG
The DNA here is from genome assembly GCF_056313745.1 of Lysobacter sp. DMC97. NCBI lineage: Bacteria > Pseudomonadati > Pseudomonadota > Gammaproteobacteria > Lysobacterales > Lysobacteraceae > Lysobacter > Lysobacter sp. DMC97. The sequence continues at coordinate 535,264 of NZ_JBQUZR010000001.1, forward strand.
GCGGCGCGAGCTGGCCCGAACTCGGGTCCGACGGCGCGTGGTTCGGCGGTCTCGCCGCGCGCGGTGTCGACCTCGCGCCGCTGCGGCCATCGAACTGCGGCTTCGACATCGGCTGGAGCGCGCTGCTCGCCGACAAGCACGCCGGCGCGCCGCTGAAACCGGTGGTGCTGCACTGGCGCGACCTCGACGGCGGCGAATGCGCGCTGCAGGGCGAATGCGTGCTCACCGCGACCGGCGTCGAAGGCAGCGCGATCTACGCAATCTCGGCCGATTTGCGCGAGACCATCGCCCGCGACGGCCACGCGATGCTGTGGCTGGACCTCGCCCCAGGGCGTCAGCTGGAACGTCTGGAAGCCGTTCTCTCCGCGCCGCGCGGAAAACGCAGCGTCGGGGAATTCCTGCGGCGGCAGGCGGGGCTCGATGCGGCGAAGGCCGCGCTGGTGTTCGAAGTGTTGCCGCGCACCGCGTTCGACGATGCCGATGCCCTCGCCCGCACGATCAAGCGCCTGCCCCTGCGCCTCGTCGCCGCGCGCCCGGTCGCCGAAGCCATCAGCACCGCTGGCGGCGTGCGCCTGGAAGCGCTGGACGACACGCTGCAGCTGAAGGCCCTGCCCGGCGTCTTCTGCGCCGGCGAGATGCTCGACTGGGAAGCCCCGACCGGCGGCTACCTGCTCACCGCCTGCTTCGCCAGCGGCTTGGTCGCGGGGCGCGGGGCGGCGGCCTCACTCGAAACGACGTCGTAGGGCGGGCCCTGGCCCGCCGTTGCGACTGTTCCGATGATCGTGGCAACGATCGACACCGCTTCGATGATCCAGCGGTGCGATCGGGCACGCCGCAATGGCGGGCCAAGGCCCGCCCTACGTGCCTTTTCTGATGATCATGGCAACGATCGACACCGCTTCGATGATCCGACGGTGCAATCGGGCACGCCGCAATGGCGGGCCAAGGCCCGCCCTACATCAATATTTCTGCTTCGGCCGCTTCGCCGGCTGGCCGCGCGGGGGCGGCGGTTTGACGCCGCGTTCCTCGAACAGGCGGAAGTCGATCTTGCGGTCTTCCAGGCTGGCCTTGAGCACAACGATGCGCACGCGGTCGCCGAGGCGGAAGACGCGGCCGACGCGTTCGCCCGACAGCGTCTTGCGGATCGGATCGAAGTGGTAGTAGTCGTGCGGCAACTGGGTGACGTGCACCAGGCCGTTGACCTTCGAATCGTCCAGTTCGACGAACAGGCCGAAGCTGGTGACGCCGCTGATGGTGCCGTCGAACTCGCCGCCGACGTGCTTCTCCATCCACGCGGCGCGGTAGCGCTCGTCGACCTCGCGCTCGGCCTCGTCGGCGCGGCGCTCGCGTTCGGAACACTGCAGCGCAAGCCCGGCCATCGCGTTCGCCGAATACGTGAACGCCGCCGGCTTCTCGCCGCTCAGCGCATGTTTGATCGCGCGGTGCACCAGCAGGTCGGGATAGCGGCGGATGGGCGAGGTGAAGTGCGCGTAGGCCTCCAGCGCGAGGCCGAAGTGGCCGGCGTTGTCCGGCGAATACACCGCCAGCGACTGCGTGCGCAGCAGCACCGATTCCAGCAGCGTGGCGTCGGCACGGTCGCGGATCTTGGTCAGCAGCGCGGTGAAATCGCGCGGCTCGACCTTCGCCCAGGGCGGCATCCGCAGCTTGAACTCCTTGAGGAATTCCAGCAGGTCGGCGTACTTGCCTTCCGGCGGCTTGTCGTGGATGCGGTACGGCGCCGGCACCTTCTTCTTCAGCAGGAAGCGCGCGGCCTCGACGTTCGCCGCGATCATGCATTCCTCGATCAGCTTGTGCGCGTCGTTGCGCTGGAGCATGCCGGCCTGCACCACCTCGCCCTGCGGACCGAGGACGAAGCGGACTTCGCTGCTCTCGAATTCGATCGCGCCGCGGGCCTTCCGCGCCTTCGCCAGCAGTTGGTAGAGCTGGTGCAGGCGCTGCACCTGCGGCAGCAGCGAGCCGATGCGCGCGACCGCGTCGGCCTCGCCCGCACCGACCGCCTGCCACACCTGGGTGTAGGTCAGCCGCGCGTGCGAATGCATCACCGCTTCGTAGAACTTCGACTTCGTCACTTCGCCGTCGAAGTCCACCTGCATGTCGCAGACGAAGCAGAGGCGATCGACCTTCGGATTGAGCGAGCAGATGCCGTTGGACAGCGTCTCCGGCAGCATCGGCACGACGAAACCGGGGAAGTACACCGACGTCGCGCGCAGCTGCGCCTCGTCGTCCAGCGGGGCGCCGGGGCGCACGTAATGCGAGACGTCGGCGATGGCGACGATCAGCCGGAAACCATTCCGGTTCGGTTCGCACCACACCGCGTCGTCGAAGTCCTTGGCGTCCTCGCCGTCGATGGTGACCAGCGGCAGATGCCGGATGTCGATTCGCTTGGCGTCGGCGTGGCCGGCGAGATCGGCCTCGGTGACCGACAGCGGCACCGCGGTCGCTTCGGCGAGCACCGCGGGCGGGAATTCATGCGGCAGGTCGTGGCCGTGGATCGCGGCCTCGACCACCAGCGACGGCGTGAGCTTGTCGCCGAGCACGGCGAGGATGCGGCCGATCGGCGGCCGGTAGGCCTCCGGCGCGCTGACGATCTCGCAGACCACCAACTGGCCGTTGCGGGCATCCATCCGCGCCTCGACCGGGATCTGCACGTTGCGCTGGATGCGGGCGTCGTCGGGGACGACGTAGCTGATGCCGGAGTCGACCGTGAACCGGCCGATCAGGCGGCTGATCCGCCGCTCCAGCACTTCGACGATCGCGCCTTCGCGCCGGCCGCGGCGATCGACGCCGGTGACGCTGGCCATCACGCGATCGCCGTGCAGCACCTTGCGCATTTCCAGCGGCGGCAGGAACAGGTCGTCGCCGGCCTCCTGCCCGGCCACGACCTCGGGGCGCAGGAAGCCGAAGCCGTCGGGGTTCGCGATCACGGTGCCGCGGATCAGGTCGACCCGCGCCGCCGGCAGGTAACCACCGCGCCGGTTCTGCAGCACCTGGCCGTCGCGCAGCATCGCCGCGAGGCGCTTGCCGAGGGCATCGCGACGCTCGGGCGTGTCGAGGCCGAGATGGCCGGCGACGACTTCCGCGGTCATCGGGCCGTCGGCGCCGCCGAGCAGGCGGAGGATGGCCTCACGGCTGGGAATGGGATCGGCGTAGCGTGCGGCTTCGCGTTCGGCGAAGGGATCCTGCACGCCGCCGGTCTGGGCGGGACGCGGGGTAGCGGGGCGCGACCGGGTGTCGGGCTTCGCGCGGGCCGGTGCGGCACCGGCGACGGCATCGGGCAGCCACGGGGCCGGCTTGTTCGAGCGCGGGCCGGGTCCCTTGCGACCTTCCGACCTGGGGCCTGCGGCGGGGCGCTTCGGCGCCTTGGGCGGCTTGCCGGAACCGGGGGAACGCGGATCCGCGTTCTTCGCGGCCTTCGACCCGCCCGCGTGAGAGGAAGCGCCGGCGTCGGCGCGCGGGGGACGGCTGGCTGCCGTCTTTTTCTTGGTTTTGTTGGACATCGACCGACAGTATACGCCCCGGCCGGAACCGTGCCGGCAGGCCCGCCGCCAGGGCTCGAACACGACATGCGCAATCAACCGTTGACATCGCGCGCGTCGCAAAGCAACATACGCGCCCACCTGCCCAGGTGGCGGAATTGGTAGACGCACTAGTTTCAGGTACTAGCGGGTAAAACCGTGGAGGTTCGAGTCCTCTCCTGGGCACCAGACACGAAACAGAAAACCCCGCGAAAGCGGGGTTTTTTGTTGCCTCGGCGACGCCGATGCGAAGGCACCAGTACGGCGGTGCGGATCACGTCGGGCAGGCGATGAACTTGCCCTTCGGATCGCGGCAGGTCTTCTTCGATGCGGCGGCGGTCGGGCACCTGGCGAAGTGGCCCTTGGCGTCGCGGCAGCGCGCGGGCATGACGACCTTCGCGGCCGGTGCGGCAGCCGGCGTCACCGCGGACGCAGCGGTGGCCGGCCTTGCGGCCGGGGGCGTGGCGGTGGTCCGGGCAAAGGCGGCGGGAATGCTGGCCGCGGACAGAATCAGGGCAGCGAACAAGGAAGCAAGGGCGGGTGCACGGCGCATCACAGGTCTCCGGAAGCATCAGCCGGATCGGCTGGTCGCAGTCTCGGCCCGCGGCCTTTGCCATCGCCTTGCGGGCACATGACGATGCGTCCATGCGCCGGAAGCTCCGCCGCCGCGACGGCGGCGGAGCGGTGCCGGATCAGCGCCCGGCGGTGCCGTTGATGTAGGCGCGGCTCAGGGCATACGCCTGCGCGCCGATGCGATGGCCGAGCTTGCGCCCTTCCAGGTCGCCGTTACGGAAGTGGATACCACCGTACAGCCGCGAGATGCCGGCTTCGTCGGCCGCGGCGGTGAACGTCGACCACGAGAGCGTGAGGTCGCGCGCAGGCACCGTGCCCGGTTCCACCGACGAGCTGCCGGCCTTCACCACGGCCGAGTTCGGGAAGACATCGCTGCCGGTGAACAGCTTGAGCACTTCCGCCGCCGAGGCGCTGAAGGTGCTGTGGCCTGACACGTGTTCCGAGAACGGCGGGGTGATGAAGGTCGCGACCTGGTACGGGCGCCAGTTCTGGCCCTGGATGATCTTCGTGCCCTGCCCTTCACCGCCCCACGCGGGGATCGCGCGGCCGTTGAACAGGTAGCGGATCAGCGTGATCGGGCGCACGTAGTCGTACTGGCGCTTGAAGCCCCACACCGAGATGCCGGCGTCGAACATCGCATTGCTCAGCGCGAAGTGCATGCGCACGTCCTGGCCGAGGTCGTGGTGGCGGCGATCGGACACCTGCTTCGCGAACAGCAGCCACGTGCCCGGCGGGGTTTCGGAACCCGGACCGTCGGCCCACCATTCGGCGATGCTCTTGGTGCGATCGGTGAGCGTGGCGCTGTAGCCCACGACTTCCGCCGACTGGCGCCAGAACTCGAAGCTGCCCTGCGGCGCCGGGGCCGACACCGCGAACTGGTTGTAACGGGCGATGCCGAAGCCCTTGACGTTCCCCCAGTGCGGCACGAGGAAGCTCTGGATGGTCGTGCCGCCGCTGCCGTTGGGCACCGCCAGCGGCTGCCAGCGGGTGGGATCGATGACCTGGGTCGGCGTGTTCACCGGCACGTAGCCGGTGTAATCGCTGTAGGCCGCGCCGCCGTTGATGTCGCCCAGCTGGTTGGCGCCGTCGGCGTGGCGGAACTGGATGACGGCCGCCGCGGCGACGTTACCCACGCCCTGCGCGGTGGCGAGGTCGCCGCCGAAATCGCTCGGGTTGTAGCCCAGACGCAGCATTTCGGCGTCGAACTGCGCCTTGCGGGTCGGGAACAGATCGACCAGCGTGCGGTAGGCGGCGTAGCTCATCGCCTTGCGACGGTTGGCGTCGTTGCGTTCGGCCTCGGGACGACGCAGTTCGCCGCCCAGTTGCGTGCCGTTGGCCCTGGTGTCGTAGGCGGCCCAGGCGTCGTACATCGCGGTGTTCATGATCGCCGCCGCACGGGCGAAGATCGGCGGCGCCATGCGCGTGGCGCGCACGGCCTGCAGGGCCTGGTCGTTCCAGTCGGTGACGAGGGTGGCCGCGCCGGCATTGCCGATCGCGCAGAAGCAGGCGGCGCAGGCGATCGCCAGCGCGCCAAGGGACAGTCGTTTCATTTCGGGTCCTTGAAGGGGGTGAGCGTGACGGTGCACTGTCCGTCGGCCCCCCTGCCGCCCCCCGGACTGTCTACCCCATCACGCGGCGCATGGTGCATGGATGTCGCGGACGCCGCAACGCGGTCGCGGGTCCGGCACGGGATACGGGGAAACGGGCCGGATCAGGCCACGCGTCCATCCACGTTGGCCGCCGCCTCCACCCGACGGTGCAGGCCCAGCACCGAGCCGGCGAGCAGCGCCAGCGGCACCAGGGTGAGATAGAACGCGGTCTGCCCGCCGACGCGCGCGAACAGCTGGCCGGTCACGAACGAACCCGTGGTGCCGCCCAGCGCCGAGAACACCACGATCAGGCCGGTCATCGCCGCATGCCGGTGCTTCGGCAATGCGCTGAGCACCACCGAGTTGATGGTCGGATAGATCGGTGCGAGGAACAGGCCGATCAGCGGCAGCGCGAACGCCGCCGCAGGCGCGTGGCGCCAGCCGTCCGCAGCGGGCGGTGCGACGCCGTCGGCCAGCGGCAGCGCGAGCAGCACGATGCCGGCGGCCGCGCACAGGCAGCCCAGCAGCAGCCATTGCCAGGGAACGCGGCGCAGCACGAGGCCGGCGAGCAGCCGCCCCAGCGCCGTGCACGCGGCGAACACGCTCGCGAGCTGCACGCTGGTGGCGGTCGACAGGTGCAGCAGGTCGGCGTTGAAGGTCGGCAGCCACGTGCCGATGCTCTGTTCGATCAGCACGTACAGGAACGCCGACACCACGAACACCGCGACCAGCGGTCGCAGGGTGAGGCGCAGCATGTCGATGAACGCGCTGCCCGCAGGCGCATCGCCGGCAGCCGCCTCGTCCGCACGCGCACGCGATTCGTCCAGGCGCACGCTGGCGAGCAGCGCGATCGCCAGCGCGCACGCGCCGGCCAGCCAGAGATAAAGATCCAGCCACACCGGATCGGTGGCCGCCTGCTGGCGTTGGATGAAGAGGCCGAACAGCCACGGTCCGGCGAGCACGCCGACCATGAACCAGCCTTCGATCGTGCTGGTGAGGCTGGCGTGGCGGCGGCGATCGTCGGTGAGCAGGCCGATCGCCGCGTACACCGACACCTTCACCAGCGCGAACGCCACGCCGGTGGCGGCGAGCATCAGCTTCACCATCCAGAACGCGTTGGCCGCACGCATCGCGAGGCAGGCGATCGCGACCAGCGCGAGCCCGGCCATCATCGCGCGGCGGTAGCCGAAGCGCGGCAGCCACGCGGCGACGAGGAACGACACGATCGCGATCGGCAGGTCCTTGTAGCCGTCGAGCACGCTGACCGCGGCCTTGTCCGCGCCCAGCGCGACCTGGCTCTGCAGGATCAGCGTGCCGACGCTGTTGAGCAGCACGGCGAAGATCGCGTAGGTGGCGATCATCGCCGCGATCATGCGGCGGCGGGCGCCGGCGGGGGCATCGACGGTGGACGCGGAGGTGGTGGTCATCGCGATCTCGGAAGGCCGCCGGCGCGGAGGCACCAGCGGCAGGGACGGATAGGGTCGCATCGATCGGGCATCGCCCCCCGCCCCAGGAGAGGGGTTGGGGCGGAGGGCGACCCCGCGATCACCACCGGTACGCGGCGGAGACCTGGTAGGAGGCACCCTCGATCGGGCGACCCATGAACACACCCGCGCTGGTGGCATTGCCGATGACGCGGGCATTGCCTTCGGTCAGCGCGATCTCGTCGGTGACGTTGCGGCCGGTGAGCGCGAATTCCCAGCGCTCGCCGACGCGCATGTTCGCGCCGATGTCCCACGTGGTGTACGCCGGCAGCACCTGGCCGTTGGCCGGATCGGAATAGCGATCGCCGACGCGGGTGACGGTGGTGTAGACCTTGGCGTCGCCCCAGGGCAGCGTCCAGTAGTAGCTCGGCGTCAGCCGCGCGCGGAACCGCGGCTGGCGCACCACCTGGTTACCGCTGAAGGCGCCGAAGCGGCCGTAGTTCGCATCCAGCCAGGTCGTGTTCCAGCCCAGCTCGAACCCGGCGAGGGGCCGCCACGCGCCCTCGAACTCCAGGCCTTTCGCGCGCGAGTCGCCGATCACGACGATGTTGTTGCCGCCCTGGTCGAAGGCCTGGAACGGCAGGCCCTTGAAGTCGTTCCAGAACGCGGTGAGGTACAGCTCGTAGGTGTCGCCGGCGGCCTTCAGGCCGACTTCGTACTGGTCGATCTCCTGCGTTTCGGTCGCGCGGTCGCGCAGGTTGTCGAACGAGGGGAACTTGAAGCCGCTGTTGATCCGGCCGAACACGCTCAGGCCGTCGTTGACCTTGAAGTTCGCGCCCGCCGTCCACGACGTGTGGCTGTCGGTGCGATCGATCGAGCGCGGCGTGGTGGCGACCGACGTGTTGTTGTCGTACAGCGTGTCCGGGTTGCCGTCGAGATCGACCGACACCGGATCGACCACGGTGCCGTCCACCACCTGCCGCTCGCGGCGCACGCCGGCGTCGAAACGCAGGCGATCGGTGGGATTCCACTCGTCGGCGACGAACAGCGCGGTGTTACGGCCGTCGTAATCGCCGCGGATGTTGTAGAACGAAGTGCCGACGAAACCCTGCCGCGTCGCGACGCGGCCGTCTGCCAGCGCCACGTCGATGCGGCGGGCGTTGTTCTCGGCGCTCAGCAGCATGTTGTTGCCCAGCCACCAGCGATCCTTCGACGAGTACTTGGCGACGTACGCACCGAACGTCAGCGCGTTCTGCTCGCCCAGGTCGATGCTGAAGCGCAGGTCGTTGGTGAACGAACGCAGGTGCTTGTCGACCACCCACCAGCCGGCGGTCAGCACCTGCTGGTCCTGCGCCACCGTGCCGCCGCCGTTGACGAACGTGCCGGTGCCGGTCGCGCCGGCGCCGTAGGTGTCGGTGATGAACGACGACAGCGTCTGCGGGTTGGCACCGGTGAACAGCGCGTTGGTCGGCGCGTCGCCCGACAGCACGTTGAAGCGGTCGCTGATCGTCCAGCGGCCCACGGTCCAGTCCAGCGCGCCGCCGAACACGGTGATGTCCACGCCACGGCCGTCGGCCATGTAGCGCCGCATGGTGCCGTTGCCGATGCCGGTGGGCAGCGTCACCCGGCGGAAGTCGTCGCCGATCAGCGTGCCGCTGGTGGCGTCGATGCCCGGGAAGCCGGAGATGTCGCTGCCGTTGTTGCGCGAGCGCAGCGGGATCGCGGTGTAGAAGGCGTTGCGGTCGTCGGTGCGGCGGCCGTAGACGGTGAATTCGCCGGTGTCCCAGCGCCGGGTGAGCGTGCCGACGATCTGGCCGCCCTGCTCCGCCGGATAGCCGATGTGGCGTACGCCGTCGGTCTCGCGCCAGAAGCCGCCGACGCTGTACGACCAGCCGTTGCCCTCGCCGAGCGGACCGCCCTGGAAGACGTCGACGCGGCGCAGCGCGTCGGTGCCGAACGTCGCGCGCACGCTGCCGGCCGGGGTGTCGCCGCCCTTCTTCTGGATGAAGTTGACGGTCACGCCCGGCTGGCCGTTGGAGAAGATCGGGCTGGGGCCGCCGCGCAGGCCTTCCACGCGCTCGACGGTGTCGTCGATGCGGAACAGCGTGGTGTTCTCCAGGAACGACAGCGTCGGCGGCGGATAGATCGGCGAACCGTCGAGCTGGAGGGTGAAGAACGGCGCATCGCCTTCCGACGGCATGCCGCGCACGAACACGTTGGCGCCGGTGCCGCCGCCGCTGGATTCGGCCCACACGCCGGGCACGATCTTCAGCAGGTCGGCGGTGCTCGCCGGTGCCGCCTCGCGCACTTCGTCCTCGTTTGCGGTGCTGATCGAATAGCTCGCGTCGCGCTTGCGCACGCCGCGGAATTTAGCGCTGCCGCTGACGACGATGGTGTCGAGTTCGCCGGCCGCCTGCGCGGCGTTGCCGTCGTCGCGGCTGGCCGGTGTCGCGGCGTCCTGCGCGGCGACGAGCATCGGCGCGAGCGCCGCGGCGATGGCCATCGACAGGGCGTAGCGCATCGGGGTCGTGGACTGCATGGTGTTCCCTCCGGGTGTCTGAATTCGAGCGAGGTGGAAAAGCCGCCGCGGTTTCTGGGTCCGCGTGCGTCAGGGGTGCGGGTGTGGCTGGATGAAGCGGTCGAGGTCGAGGTCGGCGATCGACGGCAGCACGACGTCGGCACGCGCCAGCCGCAGCGGATCGCCGATGCCGATCGCCGGCATGCAGGCCGCGCGGATGGCCTCGATGCCGGCCGCGGCGTCCTCGATGCCGATGCACGCCGCCGGCGCGACGCCGAGCCCGCGCGCGGCGTCGAGGAACAGGTCGGGATCGGGCTTGCCGCGCAGCACGCGCGCCGGATCGGCGACGTAGTCGAACAGCTCGGCGATGCCCAGCCGTTCCAGCAGCCGCGGCGCATTGCGGCTGGCCGAGGCCAAGCCGAGGCGCAGGCCCCGCGCGCGCGCCGCGACCAGCAGTTCGCGCGCCCCGGGGAACAGATCCTGCGGGCCGAACGCGTCGATCGCGTCGAGGTAATAGCCGTTCTTGCGCTCGGCGAGCGCCTGCTTTTCGGCGTCGGTGAACGTCCGCGGCGCGCGCGCCAGCACGCGCTCCAGCGAGCCCATGCGATCGACGCCCTTCAGCGCCTCGTTGTCCTCGGCGGTGAACGGCGTGCCGGTCTCGTCGGCGATCCGCTTCCACGCGAGGAAATGCATGCGCGCGGTGTCGGTGAGCACGCCGTCGAGATCAAGGATCAAGGCCTCGCAGCGATGCGGGAACGCCGGCGCGCGCCGCGACGCGGCCGGCGCCAGCGGCATGCGCACCAATGCCTCTGTCGTCAGCGTGAAGGCGGTGCCGTCGTGCGACAGCGAAAGCGGCTCGCCGTCGATCAGGCGGTAGTCGACGCCCTCGCCGTCCACGCGTACCTGCAGCGCGCGGCCGCGCCAGCGCAGCGCGAACGCGTACGCGGGCCAGCCCGGCGGCAGCTGCGGCGCGAACGCCAGCACGCCGTCACGCACGCGCACCCCGCCGAAGCCCTGCACCAGCGCGAGCCAGCTGCCGGCCATCGCCGCCATGTGCACGCCGTGGCCGGTGTTGCCGTGCAGGTCGTCGAGATCGACGCGCAGGCAGTCGAGGAAGTAGTCGAGCGCGCGCGCGGGCTCGCCGATCGCCGCGGCGACGATGCCGTGCACCGACGCCGACAGCGTGGAATCGTGCGTGGTCAGCGCTTCGTAGTAGTCGAAGCTGCGCTTCATCCGCAGTGGCGGCACGTCGTCGCCGGCCAGCGCCAGCGCCATCACCACGTCGGCCTGCTTGCAGATCTGGTGGCGATACAGCGTGAGCGGGTGGTAGTCGAGCAGCAGCGGCCGGTGGCCGTCGGTCTTGCGCGCGAACGGCCAGCGCGGCTTGTCGAGGAAGGTGTCGTCCTGCGCATGGATGCCCAACTGCGCATCGACGCCCTGCCACATCGCGTCGGCCGCATGGCGCCACAGCGCGACCTCGTCCTCGTCCAGCGCCAGGCGCGCGGCCAGCGCGGCCTGCGCGTCCGGACGCTCGCGGTACAGGCGTTCCCAGACGTCGGCGGCACGCCACAGGTGCCGCTGCGCCATGCGGTTGGTGTAATGGTTGTTGTCGACCAGTGCGGTGTATTCGTCCGGGCCGGTGACCTCGTGCAGGCAGAAGGCGCCGTCGCGGCGCGGGTCGAAGTGGCCGATCTGCGGCCAGATGCGCGCGGTCTCGAACAGCATCTCCGCGCCGGCGTCGACGAGAAAGTCGAGATCGTCGGTGGCGTCGACGTACAGGCCGATCGCGTACGCCACCGCGGCGTTGATGTGGTACGCCGCTGAGCCGCTGGGATAGTGCGCCGAGCATTCGCCGCCGGCGATCGTGCGCCACGGGTACAGCGCGCCGCGCGGATGGTTGAGCTCGCGCGCATGCGCCCGGGCGGCGTCCAGCGTGCGATGGCGCCAGCCGAGCATCGCCCGCGCCGCCTCCGGTGCGACCAGCGCCATCACCGGCAGCACGAAGGCTTCGGTGTCCCAGAAGCAGTGCCCTTCGTAGCCCTCGCCGGTGAGGCCCTTGGCCGCGGTGCCGTCGACGCCGCTGCGGCCGGCCGACTGGAACAGGTGGAACAGGTTGAAGCGCAGCGCCTGCGTGATCGCAGGATGGCCGGCCACCTCGGCATTCGCGCCGTTCCAGAACGCCTGCAGCGTCGCGGCCTGGCGTGCGGCCAGGCCGTCGAACCCGTGCGTGTCCGCGAAGACGAGCGCGCGCGCGGTGCGCACGTCCAGCGCTTCGCCGGCATCGCTCGCGGCATGCACCACGTGTTTTTCCAGCACGACGGTCGAGCCCGGCGCGGCCTCGGCCGCGAACACCTGGAACACCCGCCCCGGCTCGACGCCGGCGTCGACGCACTGCAGGCCGTCGCCGGGCACGTGCCGCTGCACGCAGCGCACGCGCAGCACGCCGTCGCGCCCGCTCTGCGCGCGCCACGCGACGTGCGTGTCGGCATCGCCGCCGACGTCGCGCAGGCCCGCGCCGCCACCGGCGCCGATGCGCGGGTCGTCGCCCTGCGCGACCGCACGCCCGCCGGAAATCAGGCACGACACCAGCCGCAGCGGGCCGCGATACGTTTCCGAGGTCACCGCGTAGCGGATCGCCAGCACGTCGGGTGCGTCCAGCGGCAGCACGCGCTCGGCGCGGATCGACAGCACCTCGCCGCCGGCCGTGCGCAGGCGCTGCGTGCGCACGTAGCGCCCGGTGCGCAGGTCGAGCGTGCGTTCGGCGTCGAGGACGTCGCAGGCGGCCGGGTCGAGCCAGCGGTCGCCCAGCCACAGTTCGATGCGGGTGCCGTCGGCGACCGGCACGCGGGTGTCGGTGCTGCGCGCGAACCCGGGCAGGCGCTCGTGATGGTGGATCGGCGACTGCGCGTAGGCCGCGGCCAGGAAGGTGCCGCCGGCGCCGTCGGCCGATTCCTCCGCCCCGCCGCGGACGCCGAGCGAGCCGTTGGCGAGCGCGAACAGGGTGTCGTCCAGCGCGGCGCGGGCCGGATCGACGCCGGTCACCTGCAGCCGCCACGGGTCGATCCCGGCCGTCGCCGTCTGCCCGTCCCGCCCCGCTTCGCCACCCAGATCGCGCATGCCGTCCCCGGTCATCCGTCCGCCGACCGCGGACGGGCGCACCTTGGAATCGACTGTTATCGATGTCAAGTCATCGATGTCAGCTCATGCCCGCGCATGCCAAGCCCGGCATCGCGCACGGCGAAGGACGGCGCAAGCCCTTGTTTCGATTGAGACGGGCAGCAGGCACGGCACGACCGGCGGGCCGCCGATCGTGGTGCGACGCAGCAGGAATCCGCGCGAAGGCGGGCAGGCTCAGGTGTCGCGGACGACCAGATGGGTCGGCAGCATCTCCGAGGCAGCCGGCGTGCCCTCGATCAGCGCCCGCACCTTGCGCGCGAGCAGCACCCCGCCCTCGACGAAGCTCTGGTGGATCGAGGTCAGCGGCGGGACGTAGGTGGCGCCCAGCGGCGTGTCGTCGTAGCCGATGACCGACACGTCCTCCGGCACCCGGCGGCCGCTGGACAGCAGGCCGCGGATCGCGCCGATCGCCAGCAGGTCGCTGGCGGCGAACAGCGCGTCGGTCTTCGGCCGGTCGCGCAGCACGGCCTCCGCGGCCGCGGCGCCGGCGGTGACGGTGAACGCCGGCACCGTGACCATCTCCGGGACGATGCCGTAGCGCGCGAAGGTGTCGCGGAAGCCGGCGAAGCGTTCGGCGAATTCGCCGTGGGCGTCATCGCCGAGGAACACCGGGTGGTGCCGGCCCAGCGAGCGGAAGCGCTCGGCCGCCAGCGCGCCGCCGCGGACGTTGTCGCTGCCGACGACGACCTGCGATTCGTGGCGGCTCATCGCACCCCAGACCACGAGCGGGCGGCCCCACTGCCGCACCGCGTGCATGGCGCCCTCGTGCGAGCCCTGGCCGAGCAGGATCACGCCGTCGGCGGCCAGCACCGCCGGCGGCACCTCGGCCTGCAGCGCGGTCAGCAGCACGCTGTAGCCCTGCGGCGTGAGTTCCTGGGTGATGCCGCCGAGCAGGTCCAGCGGGTACGGCCCGGACATCTGGCGGTCGGGGCTGGGCGTCATCTCCACCACCACCGCCACGGTCATGCTGCGGCGCAGGCGCAGATTGCGGGCGCTGACGTTGAAGGCATACCCCTGGGCCTGCGCGACCTCGCGGATGCGCGCCCGCGTCTCGGCATTCACCAGCGGGCTGTCGCGCAGCGCGCGGGACACGGTGATCGCCGACACCCCGACGAGCTCCGCGATGTCCGCCATCGTCGGCGTGCCGCCGCCGGCGGGCGGGCCCTTGCCGGAGGACGGCCGGCTCACTGCCCGGCTCCCGGGCACGGCCTGCGGCGCGAGACGAAGGACGATGGCGTCATGCGGAACCTCGCGGGGACGGGGCGGAGGGGTGACGCACGTTAACCGAAGCACTCCCGGCAGGCGAGAGCAGACGCGACACATCCCCCTGCTACCATGCCGGGCTGATCCCCTCCGCACCCCTCGCACGCCCCCACGATGCCCGACACGCTCCGCCCCGCCTTCCACGGGTTCGAACAGATCCCGCTGCGCGAATACGCCGAACGCGCCTATCTCGACTATTCGATGTACGTGGTTCTGGACCGCGCCCTGCCCTTCCTCGGCGACGGCCTGAAACCGGTGCAGCGGCGCATCGTCTATGCGATGAGCGAGCTGGGCCTCAACGCCGCCGCGAAGCCGAAGAAGTCCGCGCGCACCGTCGGCGACGTGATCGGCAAGTACCACCCCCACGGCGACAGCGCGTGCTACGAGGCGCTGGTGCTGATGGCGCAGCCGTTCTCGTACCGCTATCCGCTGATCGACGGCCAGGGCAACTTCGGCTCCAGCGACGACCCGAAGTCGTTCGCGGCGATGCGCTACACCGAATCGCGGCTGACGCCGATCGCCGAGGTGCTGCTGGGCGAGCTCGGCCAGGGCACGGTCGACTGGGACCCGAACTTCGACGGCACGCTGGAAGAGCCCACCTGGCTGCCGGCGCGGCTGCCGCACCTGCTGCTCAACGGCACGACCGGCATCGCGGTGGGCATGGCCACCGACGTGCCGCCGCACAACCTCAACGAAGTGGTCAGCGCCTGCGTGCGCCTCCTCGACGATCCGGACGCGACCACCCGCGACCTCTGCGAGCACATCCGTGGCCCCGACTACCCGACCACCGCCGAGATCATCACCCCCGCCGCCGACCTGCTGGCGATGTACGAGACCGGCAACGGCAGCGTGCGCGCCCGCGCCACGTACGTGAAGGAAGCGGCGAACATCGTCGTCACCGCGCTGCCGTACCAGGTCAGCCCGAGCAAGGTGATCGAGCAGATCGCGCAGCAGATGCGCGCGAAGAAGCTGCCGTGGCTGGAGGACCTGCGCGACGAGTCCGACCACGCCAATCCGACCCGCATCGTGCTGATCCCGCGCAGCAACCGCGTCGACGTCGAACAGCTGATGGGCCATCTCTTCGCCACGACGGACCTGGAGAAGAGCTATCGCGTCAACATGAACGTGATCGGCCTCGACGGGCGCCCGCAGGTGAAGCACCTGAAGGCGCTGCTGTCGGAGTGGCTGGCGTTCCGTGCCGACACCGTCACGCGCCGGCTCAAGCATCGTCTGGAGAAGGTCGACCGCCGCCTGCACCTGCTGGCCGGCCTGCTGGTCGCCTTCCTCAACCTCGACGAAGTGATCCGCATCATCCGCACCGAGGACGAACCGAAGCCGGCGCTGATCGCGCGCTTCGGCCTCAGCGAGGAGCAGGCGGAGTACATCCTCGAAACCAAGCTCAAGCAGCTCGCCCGCCTGGAGGAGATGAAGATCCGCGGCGAGCAGGCGGAACTGGAAGCCGAGCGCGAGAAGATCGCCGGCATCCTCGAGAGCAAAGCCAAGCTGAAGAAGCTGATCAAGGACGAACTGCTGGCCGACGCGAAGAAGTTCGGCGACGCGCGCATGTCGCCATTGGTGTCCCGCGAGGCCGCGCAGGCGATCGACGAGACCGAACTGGTCGCCAGCGAGCCGATGACCGTCGTGCTGAGCGAGAAGGGCTGGATCCGCGCGGCGAAGGGCCACGACATCGACCCGGCGGCGCTGGGCTACCGCGACGGCGACGGCCTGCTGTGCGCGGTGCGCGGGCGCAGCACGCAGCAGGTGGCGTTCCTCGACGCGACCGGCCGCAGCTATTCGACCGCGATCCACACCCTGCCCTCGGCGCGCGGCAACGGCGAGCCGCTGACCGGCCGCTTCTCGCCGCCGGCGGGCGCGGGCTTCCAGGCGATGGCCGCCGGCGCGAACGACGACCGCTTCGTGCTGGCGTCGTCGCACGGCTACGGCTTCGTCACCAAGTTCGAGAACCTCACCGGCCGCAACAAGGCCGGCAAGGCGATGCTGTCGCTGACGCCGGGCTCGACGGTGCTGGCACCGGTCGCCGCCGCCGGCGGCGACGCCGGCCGCATCGTGGCCGTCACCAGCGCCGGCCACCTGCTCGCGTTCCCGCTCGCCGAACTGCCGGAACTCGACAAGGGCAAAGGCAACAAGCTCATCGAGATCCCGAAGGCCAAGCGCGGCACCGAGCGCGTGGTCGCGATCGCGGTGGTGCCGCCCGGCGGCACGCTGTCGGTGAAATCCGGCGCGCGCACGATGTCGCTGTCGTTCAAGGAACTGGAACCGTACATCGGCGCCCGCGGCGGCCGCGGCGGCCTGCTGCCGCGCGGCTGGCAGAAGGTCGACGCATTGTCGGTGGAGTGACGGAAGGAGTCGTCGCGATGCATCCGGATTTCTGGCTCCAGCGCTGGCAGGACGCGAACATCGGCTTCCACCAGGACGCCCCCACGCCGTTGCTGTGCAAACACTGGCCGGCGGTCGGCGTGCCGGCCGGCGGCACCGTGTTCGTGCCGCTCGCGGGCAAGTCGCTGGACATGGTCTGGTTCGCGTCGCAGGGCCATGGCGTGCTCGGCGTGGAGCTGTCGCCGCTGGCGGTCGAGCAGTTCTTCGCCGAACACGGGCTGGTGCCCGAGGTCTTCGAGACGCGGTACGGCCGGCACCATCGCGCCGGCGGCATCGAACTGATCCTCGGTGATGCGTTCGGCCTCGACGCCGAACTGCTGGCCCACTGCGACGCCGTGTACGACCGCGCGGCACTGATCGCGCTGCCGCCCGAACTGCGCGCCCGCTACGTCGGCGAGCTGTATCCGCGCCTGCCCGCACATTGCCGCGGCCTGCTGATCACGCTCGAATATCCGCAGCACGAAAAGGCCGGCCCGCCGTTCTCGGTGCCCGAGACCGAAGTCGCCGAGCGCTACGCCCCGCACTGGAACGTCGACCTGCTGGAACGCCGCGACATCCTCGCGACGCAGCAGGGATTCGTCGACGCGGGCGTCACCGCGCTGGATACGTGCGTGTATCGCCTGCAACGAAAGGAGTGAAGGTCGCGATGTCGTACTTCCGCGGGAATCACTACGTCTGGTCGGACGGCGACTGTCTCCATCTGTGGAGCGAGGCGCCCTACGAACCGGCGAACGACCAGTACGCCACCGGCGTGTCGATGCCCGAGGCGCTGATGGACCAGTTCGCCGTGATGCGCTTCGCCGAACTCGTGTGGCTGGGGCGTGCGGATGCCGCAATCACCGACGCCTTGCAGGCCATGAATTTCGGCGGAGATGCGCTGCGGGCGCGGGCCGACGACATCCGCCGCATCGTCGCGGCCCTCGAACAGACACGTTCCGACGGGAACGGCACCAGGGACTGACATGATCACCAAGTGGCTCAAGCGCCTCGTTTCGCTCCTGCTCGTGTTGATCGTGATCGGCACGCTCGCCGGCTGGTGGCTGCTGCGCGGCAGCCTCGCGACACTGGACGGCGACCTCGCGCTGGACGGACTGTCGGCGCCGGTGAAGGTGGAACGCGACGCCAACGGCACCGTCACCATCGACGCGGCGAACGAGGCCGACGCCATGCGCGCGCTCGGCTACGTGCATGCGCAGGAACGCTACTTCGAGATGGACCTGATGCGCCGCGTGTCCGCGGGCGAGCTGTCGGAGCTGTTCGGGCCGATCGCGATCGAGAAGGACAAGGCGCAGCGCGTGCATCGCATCCGCGCGCGGGTGCGGGCGAACCTCGCCGCGATGGCCGACGGCAAGCACGCGGTGCTCGACGCCTACACCGCAGGCGCGAATGCCGGTTTGGCGGCGCTGCGTACGCGCCCGTGGCCGTACCTGCTGGTCGGCCAGCAGCCGAAGCGCTGGACGCCCGAGGACGCCGCGCTCGTCGGCTACGCGATGTACTTCGACCTGCAGGATGCCAGCGACGCGCACGAACTGGCGCTGTGGCGGATCAAGCCGCACCTGCCGCCGGCGCTGTACACGCTGCTGACCCGCGACGGCACGCGCTGGGACGCGCCGCTGGTGGGCGCGCCGCGCGGCGATGCGCCCCTGCCGACCGCGGAGGAAGTCGACCTGCGCCGGCTGCCCGGGCCGCCGGCGGAGCGCCATGCGATCGGCTCGGATGACATCGTGCCGGGCAGCAACAACTTCGCCGTCGCCGGCCAGCTCACCGCCGACGGTCGCGCGATCGTCGCCGACGACATGCACCTCGGTCTGCGCGCGCCGAACATCTGGTTCCGCGCGCGCCTGCGCTACCCCGATCCGCGCGCGCCGGGCGGCAAGGTCGACGTCACCGGCTTCACCCTGCCCGGCCTGCCGGCGGTGGTGGTCGGCAGCAACACGCACGTGGCGTGGGCGTTCACCAACGGCTACATCGACAGTGCCGACTGGCGCATCCACACCGCCTGCGGCGGCGCGAACGTCGACGCTTCCACGTGCGTGAAGCCGACCTCGCATGCCGAGGTCATCCGCGTCGCCGGCGCGGCGCCGGTGGAATTCGAGGTGCAGGAAACCGAATGGGGCCCGGTGCTGCATCGCGAGGGCGACCAGTTGTTCGCGCTGCGCTGGAACGCGCACCTGCCGGGCGCGCTGGGTTTCGGCCTCACCGACATGCCGCTGGCCGGCAACGTCGACCAGGCGCTGGCCATCGCCGACCGCAGCGCGGTGCCGGCGCAGAACTTCGTGGTCGGCGACAGCACCGGCCGCATCGCGTGGCGGCTGATCGGCCCGCTCGCGCAGCGCGCGCCCGGCTGCGCGCCGGCGCTGCCCGCCACCGACGCCGAGCAGGCCGCGACCTGCCCGCCGTGGCGCGTCGCCACCGATCGCGCGCCGCGGCTGGTCGACCCGCCGACGCACCGGCTGTGGAGCGCGAACAACCGCACCCAGGACGGCGAGACGCTGGCGCAGGTCGGCGACGGCGGCTACGCCTTCGCCGCCCGCGCGAAGCAGATCCGCGACGGCCTGTTCGCGAAGGAGCGGTTCGCCGAACGCGACCTGATGGCGATCCAGCTCGACGATCGTGCGCTGCTGCTCACCGACTGGCAGCAGTTGCTGGAAGACACCGCAGCGCGCGCGAAGACGCCGGCGCTGCAGGCGCTGGCCGACGCCGCGAAGACGTGGGAAGGCCACGCCAGCGTCGACTCGGTGAGCTATCGCGTGGTCCGCGCGTGGCGCCTGGCCGTGCACGAGCGCGTGGCCGAAGGCCTGACCGCGCCGGCGCACGCCGCGCTGGGCGACGCGTTCGAGATGCCGGCGTTCCAGCAACTCGAAGGCGTGGTCTGGCCGCTGGTGACGCAGCGCCCGGCGCACCTGCTGTCGCGCAAGTACGCGAGCTGGGACGCGCTGCTCGAAGACGCGGCGAAGCAGGTGCGCGACGAACTCGGGAAACAGGGCCCGATCGCGCAGCGCACCTGGGGCGAACGCAACACCGCGACGATCTGCCATCCGCTGGCGAAAGCGATCCCGGTCGTCGGCAAGCGCCTGCTGTGCATGCCGGGCGACCAGATCCCCGGCGACGGCGGCATGCCGCGCGTGGTCGGCCCGGATTTCGGCGCCTCCGAGCGCATGGTCGTCTCGCCCGGCCACGAAGCCGACGGCCTGACCCACATGCCGGGCGGCCAGAGCGGCCATCCGCTGTCGCCGTTCTGGGGCGCGGGCCACGAGGACTGGGTGCACGGCCGGCCGACGCCGTTCCTGCCCGGCAAGACCGCCTACACATTGACCCTCGAACCGGCGCGCTGACGGCGCGCCATCGCGCACAAGCCCGGCTGGTCGGGCTTGTGCGTGTCCAGCGCGTCGCTTACCTTATGTCGAACCGATTAAACATATAGGCACATGCCCATCCCGCCCGACCAGGTCGCCGGCACCATGTCCGCCTGCACGCCGCTCTTCTTCGCCCTGGGCGAGCCGGCGCGGCAGCAGATCCTCGTGCTGCTGACCGAGCACGAGGAACTCAACGTGAATCAGCTGACCGAGCGGCTGCCGCTGTCCCGGCCGGCGATCTCGCATCACCTCAAGGTCCTCCGCCAAGCCGGGCTGGTCGGTGTCCGTCAGGCCGGCGTGGAGAACTTCCACTTCCTGACGGTGGACCCGGCGATCGAGCTGCTCGAACGCTTCGTCGCCGAGGTCAAGGACTGCGGCTGACCCCACCGCGACGGTGATGCGCCGTCGCACCGGGCGTCGAAGCGTCCCCGCGCCGCCCTCCCCTCTGCCCTTTCGCCCGACCGGGGCCTGTCGCGCTGTCTGGCCGGCCCATTAGGTCGATACGTTTGAACCTACTGACAGGATTTTCCCATGCAGACTTCCCTTCCGTGGGCGCTGGTGACCGGCGCCTCCAATGGCATCGGCCTGGAACTGGCGCGCGGTCTCGCGGCCGCAGGCCATCCCGTGGCGCTGGCGGCACGCAGCGGCGACAAGCTCGAAGCGCTCGCGGCCGAACTCACCCGCGACTACGGCGTGGAGGCCCGGGTCTTCGCCATCGACCTCGGCGAACCCGGGGCCGCCGATCGCCTGGTCGACGCGCTGGATGCGTCCGGCATCCACCCGCGGGTGCTGGTCAACAACGCCGGTTTCGGGCTCTACGGGCTGCACGCCTCGACCGACATCGCGCGCGAGCAGGCGATGATCGATCTCAACGTCACCGCGCTGATGCGCCTGACCAAGCGGCTGCTGCCGACCATGCTGACGGCGCGCGACGGCCGCATCCTCAACCTCGCGTCCACGGCCTCGTTCCAGCCCGGTCCGTACATGGCGGTGTACTACGCGACCAAGGCCTTCGTGCTGTCCTACAGCGAGGCGCTGGCCGAGGAACTGGACGGCAGCGGCGTCACCGTGACCGCGCTCTGCCCGGGACCGACGGCCTCGGGCTTCCAGGAGGAAGCGGCCATGCAGGCGTCGGGGCTGGTCAAGGGCAAGCGGCTGCCAAGCGCGAAAGCCGTCGCCGACTACGGCCTGCGCGCGATGCGCCGCGGCCAGCGCGTGGCGATCCACGGAACCGCGAACTGGCTGCTCGCCCAGAGCGTGCGCTTCACGCCCAGGCGCGTGGTGACGCGGCTGGTGGCGATGCTGTCGAAACCGGTCTGACGGACACACGCGCATGTCCACGCCACCTCCCGCCCATCACAGCGCATGCCCGTGCGGGCACGCCCGCTTCACCCTCTCTGCCGCGCCGATCGCGCGCTTCTACTGCCATTGCCTGATCTGCCAGCGGCTCTACGGCGCGCCGTACGCGGACGTGTCGGTGGTGCCGGCGCGGCACGTGCATGGGCCCGACCGCGACACGGTCGCGATCGGCCGTCACCGGCCGCCGCCAGCGCTGGCGCGCGCGCTGTGCCGGGACTGCGGCAAGCCGGTGCTCGGCATGCTCGGGTTCGCGGGCCTGTCGCTGCTGGCGTTCGTGCCCAGCGCCAACCTCACCGATCCCGCGCTGCTGCCGCCGCCCGCCGCGCACCTGTTCTGGAACAGGCGCACTTCGGAGCACACGGACGCCCTGCCCCGGCACAGCGGCTACTGGCGCAGCGAGCTGGCGGTGGTCGCGACCGTGCTGCGCGCGGCCACGCGCCGCGCCGATGCGCCGGGCACGCCGGGCCTGTGACCGCCGGCCCGGCGCGTCCGGCGGCTTACAGCGCCGCCTGGTGCACGCCTGCGATCGCGCGACCCGACGGATCGGCGGCGTTCGCGAACGCCGCGTCCCAGGCGATCGCCGCCGGCGACGAGCACGCGATCGACTTGCCGCCCGGCACCGTCTCCGCGCAGGCCTTGCCGGGGAACTGCTCCTCGAACAGGCGGCGATAGAAATACGCTTCCTTGGTCTGCGGCGGGTTGATCGGGAAGCGCTGCTCGGCCGCGGCGAAGTCGGCGTCGCTGACCTGCGCCTCGGCGTGCGCCTTGAGGCCGTCGATCCAGCCGTAGCCGACGCCATCGCTGAACTGCTCCTTCTGCCGCCAGAGGATTTCCTTCGGCAGATAGCCCTCGAAGGCTTCGCGCAGCACCGCCTTCTCGATCGGCCGGCCGCCGTCGGGGCCGGGGCGCACCATCTTCGCCGCCGCGTCCATGCGCATCGCCACGTCGAGGAATTCGGTGTCGAGGAACGGCACGCGCGCTTCCACGCCCCAGGCCATCATCGACTTGTTGGCGCGCAGGCAATCGTAGTTGTAGAGCGCGTCGAGCTTGCGGATGGTCTCGGCATGGAACTCGCGCGCGTCCGGCGCCTTGTGGAAATAGAGATAGCCGCCGAACACTTCGTCGCTGCCCTCGCCCGACAGCACCATCTTCACGCCCATCGCCTTGATCCGCCGCGCCAGCAGGAACATCGGCGTCGACGCGCGGATCGTGGTGACGTCGTAGGTCTCGATGTGGCGGATCACTTCCGGCAGCGCGTCCAGGCCTTCCTCGAAGGTGTAGGTGAAGCCGTGGTGCACGGTGCCCAGCGCCTTCGCCGCGATCTCGGCGGCGGCGAGATCGGGCGAACCCTTCAGGCCGATCGCGAACGAGTGCAGGCGCGGCCACCATGCTTCGGTCTGGTCGCCATCCTCCACGCGCTTGCGGGCGAAGCGCGCGGCGCAGGCCGCGACCAGCGACGAATCCAGCCCGCCCGACAGCAGCACGCCGTAGGGCACGTCGCTCATCAGCTGGCGATGCACCGCGGCCTCGAACGCCTCGCGCAGTTCGCGCGCGGAGACCTGCACGCCGTCGGTGGCGGCATGATCACGCCAGGCGCGCTCGTGGTAGCGGTGCAGTTCGCCGGTGGCGCTGTCGTACCAGTGGCCCGGCGGGAACTGCGCGACGTCGTCGCAGACGCGCACCAGCGCCTTCATCTCCGACGCCACCCAGACCCGGCCGTCGGCGTCGTGGCCCCAGTACAGCGGACAGACGCCGAGGGGATCGCGGGCAACGATGAAACGCCCGGCCGCACCGTCCCACAGCACGAAGGCAAAGATGCCGTTGAGGCGGTCGATCCACGCGCCGACGTCGCCGCTGCGCGCCTTCGATTCGACGTACAGCGCGTTGATCACTTCGCAGTCGGAGCCGCTCTGGAATGCGTACGGCTGCCTGAGCGCGCCTTCCAGCAGGCGGTGGTTGTAGATCTCGCCGTTGACGGCCAGCACGAGCGAACCGTCTTCCGACAGCAGCGGCTGTGCGCCGCCGGCCGGATCGACGATCGCCAGGCGCTCGTGCACCAACAGCGCGTGCGGCTCGACGTGCACGCCGGACCAGTCGGGACCGCGATGGCGTTGTCGTGCGGACAGCGACAGCGCGAGGGGGCGCAGCGGGCCGAGATCAGCGCCGGCGCGCAGGTCGAAGACACCGAGAATCGAACACATGGGGAAGCTCCTGGGGGTTGTCGGTACCCCGGAAGCGCGAAACCCGCGCTTCCGGCGCGGGTTTCTGGGACTGGGCGGTGTTGCTGGAACTTATGCCTGGTCGCCGGTTCGCCTCGCGCGCACGGTGTGGTCGCAATTGTTCGAATTGCGATTATTGGCGCGATTGCGATTGGCGAGGCGGAAGGTCATGGGCCCACCCTAACCCGCCGGCGATGACCGGCGCAAGCCCGGAGCCCCCCGCTCGCCGGTCATCCATCGGCAGCCGGCGCGATGCGGGCCACGTCGTGCAGGCTCAGAGTCCTGCCAGCGCCTCGCGCACGGCGGCCAGCGCACGCTGGATCTGCACGGGATCCTGCGGCGCATGCCCCTGCCCCGGGAGTTCCACCAGCACGCAGGCGTTGCCCAGCGCGCGCAGCGCGGCGCAGGCGCGACGCGACTGGTCGATCGGCACCAGCACGTCCGCGGTGCCGTGGACGATCAGCGTCGGCGGCATGCCGGGCACGAGATGCGCCAGCGGCGAGGCCGCCTCGGCCGGCTGCCCGGCCAGCAGCGCCGCCACCGCCCCGGGCACCCAGCCCGGTGCGTCCGGCGAGACTGTCGACAGGTCCCACGGCCCCCACAGCACGATCAACCGCGCCGGCCGCTTCGCGGGGTCGGGATCGCGCGCGGTCCACGCCGCCAGATGACCGCCGGCCGAGCCGCCGAGCAGCGCGATCCGGCGCGGATCGATCCCGAGCGGACCGGCATTCGCCCGCATCCAGGCCAGCACCGTCGCCACGTCGTCCGCCGGCATCGGCCAGTGCACGCCGGGCTGCGAGGTCAGCCGGTAGTCCATGCTCAGCACGACCGCGCCCTCGCGTGCGGCCAGCAGGGCGAGGTCGCGCAGTTCGGTGCGATCGCCCGCGGCCCAGCCGCCGCCGTGGACCATCAGCACCGCACGGCGTCCGCTGGTCGGCCCGCCGTCGGGCGGCGCGTAGAGGTCCACCGCCAGCCCGTACGGGCCGACGTGCCGGGTCAGGGTCGGGCCATCCGCCGCGCGGCCGCAGCCGGCGAACAGCAGGCAGAGCGCGAAGAACAGTGCGCGCAGGAACGTCACGGCGCGGGCAGCAACCGTTCCAGGATCGCGAGATACAGATCCGGCAGGCGTTCGAGATCGGCGACGGCCACGTGTTCGTCGACCTTGTGGATGCTCGCGTTGACCGGGCCGATCTCCACGCACTGCGCGCCCAGCGGCGCGATGAAGCGGGCGTCGGAGGTGCCACCGGCGGTGTTCTCCTCCGGCGCGGCACCGGCGAACGCGGTCAGCACCTCGCGCGCGGCCGCACGCAGCGGCCCTTCCGGCGTGTAGAACGGTTCACCGCCGCGATGCCAGCGGATCGCGTAGTCGAGCCCGTGCGCGCGCAGCACCGCTTCGCATTCGGCTTCGAGCCGCGCCGCGGTCCACGTCGGGTTGAAGCGCAGGTTGAACAGCACCTCCAGCGCGCCCGGGATCACGTTGTTCGCGCCGGTGCCCGCATGGACGTTGCTGATCTGGAAGCTGGTCGGCGGGAAGTTCTCGTAGCCGTCGTCCCAGCGGCGCGCCGCGAGTTCGGCCAACGCCGGAAGCGCCTGGTGGATCGGGTTGCGCGCCTTCTCCGGATACGCGACGTGGCCCTGGATGCCCTGCACCGTCAGCGTCGCCGACAGCGTGCCGCGACGGCCGACGCGCAGCAGGTCGCCCAGCAGCACCTTCGACGACGGCTCGCCAGTGATGCACCAGTCGATGCGCTGCCCGCGTTCGCGGAACACGTTCGCGACCTTCGGCACGCCGTCGATCGCATCGCCTTCCTCGTCCGAGGTCAGCAGCAGGCCGACCGTGCCTGCATGGTCCGGATGCGCGGCGACGAAACGTTCCAGCGCGACCACGAACGCGGCCACGCTGCCCTTCATGTCGGCGGCACCGCGCCCGTACAGCACGCCGTCGCGGATCGTCGGCACGAACGGATCACTGGCCCAGGCTTCGACCGGCCCCGGCGGCACCACGTCGGTATGGCCGAGGAGGATGAGGACGGGACCGCCGTCGCCATGCGTCGCCCACAGGTTGTCGGTCTGCCCGAAGCGCAGGTGTTCGCAGCGAAAACCCGCGCGTTCCAGCCGCGCGGCGATCAGCGCCTGGCAGCCAGCATCGTCCGGCGTGACCGAGCGGCGGGAAACGAGATCACGCGTGAGGTCGAGCGCGTCCGACATCAGCCGACTCCGAAGCGCTTCTTGAAGCCGTTGTCGCTGAAGCCCTGGCTGACGATGCCGTCGTCGGTGACGACCACAGGGCGCCGGATCAGCTGCGGGTATTCCTTCAGCAGCAGCTTCCACTCGGCATCGGAGCCCGGCGACTTGCGCATCTCGGGCAACTGCCGCCACGTGGTCGAAGACTTGTTGATCATCGCCTCCCAGCCGCCGAGCGCGTCCTTCCACGCCACCAGCGTCTCGGGCGACTGGCGCTGGTCGCGGTAGTCGACGAAATCATGCGCAATGTCGAACCGCTTCAGCCAGTTGCGGGCCTTCTTGCAGGTGTCGCAGTTGTTCAAGCCGTAGAGCGTGGTCAAGGGTCTCTCCTTTGTTCGAATGATCCCTGCGGGGACGCTCGCTGCCGGAACGATCGCGGGTGGACCAGGACGATCGGCAGCCGCGCGAGTCACGCGCCGGCAGGCATCCTGAGGCGATCGATGCGCAGGATCAGGTCTTCCGCAAGCGGATCGCGCGCGAACGGGTTCCACGTCCTCGCGCGGATCGGGATGAACGCGATTTCGTCGCCCAGTTTGCCCGGGCGACGCAATCGCAGGGCGATCCGCCGGGGATTGGTGAACCGGGTGACGCTCACGTTCATGACATCGCGCAACACGATGCGCTCCTCGATTCCGCCCTTGCGCACGAGCAGCGCATCGCCCGCATCCCGCACCTCATCCGCCAGATCCCAGACCAGCATGCGCATCACCACATAACCGATGCCGGCCATGAACAGCGGATGCAGCACCAACGCCGGCATCTGCCGGAAAATACCCTGGACGGCCATGCCCACCGCCACCACGCCGATGATTCCGAACCAGAACGCGGGGAAGATCCGCTTCAGGAAGAAGGTCTGGCGCGACGAGATCGTTTTCACGGCACGCGGCCTCAGTCCGCCAGCCCGCGCAGCAGGTCGTTGATCGAGGTCTTGCCGCGGGTCTTCTCGTCGACCTGCTTGACGATCACGGCGCAGTACAGCGAGTGCGAGCCGTCGGCGGCCGGCAACTGCCCCGACACCACGACGCTGCCCGGCGGCACGTAGCCGTAGCTGATTTCCTTCGTCGCGCGATTGTAGATGCGCGTGCTCTGGCCGAGGAACACGCCCATGCCGATCACGCTGTGGTGGCCGACGACCACACCTTCGACCACTTCCGAACGCGCGCCGATGAAGCAGTGGTCCTCGATGATCGTCGGCGAGGCCTGCAGTGGTTCCAGCACGCCGCCGATGCCGGCGCCGCCGGACAGGTGGCAGTGCTTGCCGATCTGCGCGCAGCTGCCGACGGTGGCCCAGGTGTCGACCATAGTGCCCTCGCCCACGTACGCACCGATGTTGACGAAGCTCGGCATCAGCACCACGTCCTTCGCGATGTGCGCGCCGCGGCGCGCGATCGCGCCCGGCACCACGCGTGCGCCGAGCGCGCGGAACTCGGCTTCGCCGTAGCCTTCGAAGCGCGCCGGAACCTTGTCCCAGAACGGTGCGGGCTGCGCATCGACCACCGCCATGTCCTGGGTGCGGAAGAACAGCAGCACGGCTTTCTTCAGCCATTCGTTGACGGTCCAGCCGCCGTCGGTGTTCGGCGCGGCGACGCGGAATTCGCCGGCTTCGAGGCCGGCGATGGCGCGGTCGACGGCGGGACGGACGCGGTCGGCGATTTCCTCCGCGGTCAGGTCGGCGCGGCGCGCCCAGGCGTCGTCGATCAGCGATTGCAGTGCGTTGTCGGTCTTCATGCGGAAAAGGGCATCACGTGGGGTGAAGGGAACGTCGTCAGGCCGGCGCGGCGGCGTCGAGCGTCGCACGCAGCGCGTCGCGCAAGGCCTCGGTCTGCGCGGGATCGAGCGCGCGATCGTCGGCGCCGGCGATCAGGAACATGTCCTCGGCGCGTTCGCCGAAGGTCGCGATGCGTGCGTCGTGCACGCGCACGTGCTGGCGACGCAGCGCATGCGCGACGTCGGCCAGCAGCCCCGGGCGGTCGGTGCAGACCAGGCTGAGGCGCGTGCAGCGGCCGCCGTCGACCGGCTCCAGTTCGATCCGCGTCGCGATGCGGAAATGCTTCAGGTGCCGCGGCTGCGTGCGTCGCGCCGGCAGCAGGCGATCGAGATCGCCCGCCAGCGCGCGCTGCAGCGCAGCCTGGATGTCGGCGGAGGCATGCGCGTGCGACGGATCGATCGGCAGCACGTGGAAGGTGTCGAAGATGCGGTTGCCGGGGCCGTCGAGCGCGCGCGCCTGCTGGATCGCCAGACCGAGGCGATCGAGGGTGATCACGATCGCGGCGAACAGGCCGTCGCGGTCGGGCGCGTGCACGAAGATCTCGCGATCACCGGCATCGGGCCGCAGGCGACGGGCGCGGACCACGGTCGCGCCGCTGTCCGCCTCGTGCAGGCCCGCGGCCTGCCACGCGATCTGGTCGGGCCGGCTGCGCAGGAAATTCTCGCGCGGCATGCGCGCGAAGACCTCGTCGATCGCGGCGTCGGAGAAGGTGGCGTCCTGCAGCAGTTCGCGCGCGGCGCCGCGGTTTTCGACGATGCGCTCCTCGGCGGCGACCGGATGCTCCAGCCCGCGGCGCAGCGCGAGGCGCGTGGCCGTATGCAGGTCGGCCAGCAGCCGGTCCTTCCACGCGTTCCACAGCTTCGGCGAGGTGCCGGCGATGTCGGCGCAGGTCAGCAGGTAGAGATGGTCGAGCCGCTGGCGGTCGGCGACTTCCGCGGCGAAGCGGTGGATCACGTCGGGATCGGTGATGTCCTGCTTCTGCGCGGTCACCGACATCAGCAGGTGCCGGCGCACCAGCCATTCGACCAGCGCACTGTCGGCTTCCGACAGCCCGTGCGACAGGCAGAACGCGCGCGCATCGACGGCGCCGAGTTCGGAATGATCGCCGCCGCGGCCCTTGGCGATGTCGTGGAACAGGCCGGCGATCAGCAGCAGTTCCGGCTTGCGCAGCGACGGCCACACCAGGTGCGCGTTCGAGAAGCGCGCATCCGGCGTGCCGGACGCGAACAGCGCGAGGTTGCGCAGCACCGCCAGCGTGTGCTGGTCGACGGTGTAGACGTGGAACAGGTCGAACTGCATGCGCCCGGAGACCTGCGCGAACGCGGGAATCCAGCGGCCGAGCACGCCCATGCGCGCCATGCGTTCGAGGATCTTCACCGGCTGCGGGCCGCGCAGCAGGCCGAGGAACTGCTGGCGCAGCAGATGATCGGCCTCGGCGTAATCGGGGATCGCCGGCAGCGTTTCCGCGAGCGACCACGCCGTCATCGAATGCAGGCCGCGGCTTTCCGGATGCGCGGCCCAGGCGGCGAACAGCTCGAACACTTCCGCCGCGCCGCGCAGCCAGGTGCGGTCGCGCACCGCCAGGTAGCCGCGGCGCAGTTCGAAGCGCTCGTCGATCGGCGCCGGTTCGCCCGCGCCTTCGAGTTGTTCCTCGAAGCGCTGCAGC
Source organism: Lysobacter sp. DMC97 (assembly GCF_056313745.1). Classification (NCBI taxonomy): domain Bacteria; kingdom Pseudomonadati; phylum Pseudomonadota; class Gammaproteobacteria; order Lysobacterales; family Lysobacteraceae; genus Lysobacter; species Lysobacter sp. DMC97. The sequence continues at coordinate 564,353 of NZ_JBQUZR010000001.1, forward strand.
AGGCGGTCGCCGATGCGCAGCACGCGGCCGGCGCTGCGGTAGAAGCCCTGCATCATCTGCTCGACGGCGAGATTGTCGTCGTCGTCGGCATGGCCGAGGCGCGCGGCGAGGCGCTTCTGGTAATCGAAGCGCAGGCGCTCCTCGCGCCGGCCGGCAACGAGGTGCAGGCCGAAGCGCAGCCGCGACAGCGCCTTGCGCTCGCGCTCCAGCGTGTCGAACTCGACCGCGCCGATCTGGCCGAACGCCAGCATCGATTCCAGCGTGCCGCTGCCCAGCACGCGCTGCGCCATCCAGCGCAGGGTCTGGATGTCGCGCAGCCCGCCGGGGCCGTCCTTGAGGTTGGGTTCGAGGTTGTCGGCGGTGTCGCCGAAGCGCGCGTGCCGCTGGCGTTGCTCCTCGACCTTGGCGCGGAAGAACGCCGCCGCAGGCCACACGCGCTCCGGCGCGATCGCCGCGCGCAGCGCATCGCAGTCCTCCGGCGTCGCGACCAGCGCCCGCCATTCCATCAGCGCGGTGAGCACGGTCTGGTCGGCCGCGGCCTCGGTGCACTGCGCGGGCGAACGCACGGCCTGGCTGGCCTGCAGCGCGGCGTCCCACAGCAGCGCGAGGAAGCGCGCCAGCGCGTCGCGCAGGGCGTCCTGCGCGGCATCGCCGGCCAGCACCAGCAGGTCGATGTCGGATTGCGGGAACAGTTCGCCGCGGCCGTAGCCGCCGACGGCGAACAATGCGGCGTCGCCGGGCACGCAGCGCGCCCAGGCCTCGCGGATCAGCGTGTCGGCCGTCGCCGCACGGGCGGCGACCAGCGCGTCGACATCGTCGCCGCGGTCGAAGCGCGCCGCGAGCGCGGTGTCGGCCTCGGCCAGCCGCGCGCGGGCGGCGGCGGCCCAGGCGACGTCGCCATCGGGCGAGGAAGGAAGCACGGGGCCGTCCGCGGTCGAGGGCGCAGCGGCGTCCATCGTTCAGAGGTCGTTGTCGTCGCCGGGCAGGCGGGTGAGGATCTCGACGCCGGTCTCGGTGACGGCGACGGTGTGCTCCCACTGCGCGGAGAGGCCGCGATCCTTCGTGACCACCGTCCAGCCATCGGGCAGCAGCCGGGTGTGGCGCGAGCCCTCGTTGATCATCGGTTCGATGGTGAAGGTCATGCCCGGCTTCAGCACGATGCTGTCGCCGTGCGGGGTGTGGTAGTGCAGCACCTGCGGATCTTCGTGGTAGACGCGGCCGATGCCATGGCCGCAGTACTCGCGCACGACGGAGAAACGTTCGGACTCGGCGTAGGTCTGGATCGCGCGACCGATGTCGCCGAGGGTCGCGCCCGGCTTCACCGTGCGGATGCCGCGGAACATCGCCTCGCGGGTGACGTCCACCAGGCGCCTGGCCATCACCGACGGCGTGCCGACGATGTACATGCGGCTGGTGTCGCCGTGCCAGCCGTCCTTGATGACGGTGACGTCGATGTTCACGATGTCGCCGTCCTTGAGGATCTTGGTCGGGCCCGGGATGCCGTGGCAGATCACGTTGTTGACCGAGGCGCAGATCGTGGCCGGGAATCCCTTGTAGCCGACGTTGGCCGGGATGGCCTGCTGCACCTGGACGATGTGGTCGTGGCAGATGCGGTCGAGCTCGGCGGTGCTGACGCCGGGCTTCACGTGCGGGGCGACGATCTGCAGCACCTCGGCGGCCAGGCGGCCGGCGATGCGCATCTTCTCGATCTCGTCCGGGGTCTTGATGGTCATGGGCATGCCGCCATTATCACCGATTCCATCGGCTTCTGAACGACTCGCATTCCCGCCTGGGGCCGGCAACGGCGGGTTTCGATGCGCTGCGCCGATGACCCGCCGTCGCCCGTGCCGCGACCGGCGCCTGATCCACGCGGGCGACGCGCCCCGGATCGGCGGATCGGGCCGCGGATCGGGCCGCGAAACAGGCCGATCCGTGCGCACGCCGATGTCCGCCACGACGACGATGCGACGACGTGCGGATGCCGTGTCGTGCGTCGGCGAAAGACGCCGCTTATCGTCGCCGGAATGCGCTGCGACGTGCCCCTGAAATTCGCGCGATAGCCTGTAAATATCGATGAAACCGCTCGTCGGAAAGCGCTGTTGCATGCACTCTTTTGCGCGCATACATGACCCCGGCAATCCCACTCACGCAGTCCAACGGGGAATGTGCAATGAACGCTCGTCGTCTTTCGATCATCGCTTCCGGTCTGCTCGTCCTCCTCGCCGGCACCGCCCAGGCCGCCGACACCACCACGTTCAACGTCACGGTGACGATCACCGCGGCCTGCAACGTCGATGCCGCGGCCGCCAGCGACGTCGCCTTCGGCAGCCAGCCGTCCACCGCCACGAATGTCGACGCCGCCGGCGCGCTCAACGTGCAGTGCACGTCGACGGCGCCGTACGCGATCACCCTCGACAACGGCCTCAACGGCGCCAGCGTCAGCACCCGCGCGATGAACAGCGGCGCGACGCTCGTGCCCTACCAGCTCTACCGGGCCGCCGCCCGCGGCGCGGGCGATGTCTGGGGCTCGACGGCCGGCGTGGACGACTACACCGGCACCGGCAACGGCGCGGTGCAGAACATCCCGGTCTACGGCCGGGTCGCCAGCGCGAATTTCCCGCCCGGCACCTACTCCGACACCGTCACGGCGACGATCACGTACTGACGGCGCCGCTCCGTCATGGGCGAGCCGCGCACACGGACGTGGCGATCGGCCTGCGCATCGGCACTGGCGGCCGCGGTGTTCGCGGTCGGCACGCCTGCAGCGCAGGGCGCGAGCCTGCAGGTCTCGCCGACCTCGGTGACCCTGCCGGCCTCGCAGAACGCGGGCGGGCTGACCTTGACCAACACCGGCGACGTCCCGCTGCGCGGGCAGGTGCGGGTGTTCCGATGGCGACAGTCGGACGGCGAGGATCGGCTGGAACCCACCCGCGATCTGATCGTCAGTCCGCCGATGCTGCGGCTGTCGCCCGGCCAGCGTCAGCTGGTGCGGGTGATCCGCCCCGGCCCGGCACCCGTCGGTGAAGAAGTCGGCTACCGGCTGATCGTCGACGAGTTGCCCGACGCCACGCCGCCCGACGACGACCGACGCGGTCTGCGGTTCGTGCTGCAGTACGTGATCCCGGTGTTCCTGCTGCCCGCGGACGGCCTGCCGCCCGCACCCGAGCTGCACGCGCGGCGCGCGCAGTCCGACGGCCGCGCGGTGCTGGAATTGCGCAACGCGGGACGGCAGCACGCCCAGATCGCGGACCTGCAGTACGTCGGCGCCGACGGTCGTCGCCACGCCATCGCCCCAGGACTGTCCGGCTACGTGTTGCCGGGCCAGACCCATCGCTGGCCGCTGCCGGCGGTCGCCCTTCCGCCGGCTTCCGGCACCTTCCAGGCGAGAATCAACGGTGAGCCGGTCGCACAGACGCTGCCGCTGGACGAGGTTGCTCGGTGAAGCCCTGTTGCCGGCCGCCCTCGCGGCGGCGGCGGTCGGGCCGGCCGGTGCCGCCGCATTGCTCGCGGGCAACGCGCCCGACATCGAAGGCGAGCCGCTTTATCTGGAAGTGACGATCAACCACGCGCGCACGCCCGTGCTCGCGGCCTTCGTGCTGCGCGACCGGCGTTTCTTCGCCAGCGCGGTCACGCTGCGGCTGCTGGGGTTCCGCATCGGCGAGGAGGACCGGCCGTGGGCGCTCGACGAGATCCCCGGCGCGGTCGTGCGCTACGACGAGGCCGCGCAGCGTCTGGACATCGACGCGCCGCTGGCGCAGATGGCGCTGCCGGTGACGGTGCTGAACCGCCCGGAGGACACGATGCCCGTCGCCGCCGACAGCCCGCCCGGGCTGCTGGCGAACTACGACCTCTACGCCAGCCGCCGGCAGGGCGACGACAACCTCGTCGCGAGCGTGGACACGCGGCTGTTCGGCCTCGGCGACGGCGTGCTGGACAACACCGCGGTCCTGCGCGCGACGCGCGCCGACGGCACGCGCGGATGGCGCGGCGACAGCGTGCGCCTGGACACGCGCTGGACCGTGTCGTTCCCGTCGTCGGCGGTCGAACTCACGCTCGGCGACACCTACAGCGGCTTCCTCGACTGGACCCGGCCGCTGCGCCTGGGCGGGATCACGGTCGGTCGCAATTTCGCGCTGCAGCCCTATCGCATCACCGCACCGCTGCCGACGTTCCTCGGCGAGGCGACGGTGCCGTCCAGCGTCGAGCTGTACGTGAACGGCCTGCGCCAGTACGGCGGCGAGCTGCCACCCGGCCCGTTCCAGCTGAGCGCGGTGCCCGGCCTCGACGGCACCGGCATGGCGCGGATCGTGGTGACCGATGCCTTCGGCCGCACGCGCGCGGTCGACATGCCGTTCTACGCCACGCAGCGACTGCTGGCGAAGGGGCTGTCGGACTGGTCGCTGTCGGTCGGCACGGTGCGCGAGGACTACGGCCTGCGTTCGTTCGAGTACGCGTCCGATCTCGTCGGCAGCGGCACGCTGCGCTACGGCGTCAACGATCGCTTCACCTTCGAAGGCCACGCCGAGGGCACGTCGGGCGTGACCGTCGCCGGTGCCGGCGGCGTCTGGCTGCTGGGGCGCGGCGGCGTGCTGGGCGCGTCGGTGGCGGGCAGTACCGCGACTGCGGGCACGGGCACCCAGACCGCGCTGTCGTACCAGTGGAACAACGGCCGCTTCAACGTCGCGATCGACCGCCAGCACGCGAGCGGCGACTACCGCGACGTCGCCTCGCGTTACGGGCCGCTGCCGGCCCGCACCAGCCAGCGCGTGCTGGTCGGCCACACCTCGCGACCGTTGGGCAGCCTCAGCCTGACCTACGTGAAGCTGGATCCGGCGCAGGGCGCGACCTCGCGCTATGCCGGCACGTTCTGGTCGCGCAGCTTCGGCGGCGGCTGGGCGGCCTATTTCTCGTTCAACCAGAACCTGGACGACCACCGCGACCGCAACGCCACGCTGGGCGTGTCGATCGCACTGGACGGCGTGCACGCCAGCACGGCCTGGCAGCGCAACGGCACCCGCGACAGTGGCGTGGCCGACGTCTCGCGCCCGGTGCCCGGCGACGGCGGCTTCGGCTGGCGGGTGCAGGCGCGCGGCGGCGACACCGGCGGCGGCGGGCTGGCCGAAGCGGCGTGGATCAACGACGCCGGCCGCTTCGGCCTGGGCGTGGCCAGCGACGACGGCCACGGCGCCGCCTACGCCAGCGCCGCCGGCGCGCTGGTGCTGATGGACGGGCACGCGTTCGCCGCGCGCCGCATCGACGACGCCTTCGCGATCGTGTCCACCGACGGCGTGGCGGACGTGCCGGTGAAGCTGGAGAACCGAACGATCGGCCACACCGGCATCGACGGCACGCTGCTGGTCACGCCGCTGAACGCCTGGCAGCGCAACAAACTGTCGATCGACGCGCTGGCGCTGCCCGCGAACCTGCACATCGGCGAGGTCGACCAGACTGCGACCCCGCGCACCCGCGCCGGCGTGCGCGTGCACTTCGAACTCGCGCCGCTGCGTTCGGCCGTGCTCGTGCTGCAGGACGCCGCCGGCCGGCCGCTGCCGGTCGGCAGCACGGTGCGTGCGGACGGGCCAGACGGCGAGGAGGCGATGGTGGGCCGCGACGGCGAGACCTACCTCGAAGCGCTGCAGCCGCACAACGCGCTGCGCGTGCAGACGCCCGACGGTGGCTGCCGCGTGACGTTCGACGCGCCGAAGACCGACGCCGTGATCCCGCGCATCGGCCCGCTGACCTGCCTGCCGGAGGCGCCATGACGTTCCGCCTGCCGAGATCTTCCGTACTCCGGGCGCTGCCGGCGTTGCTGCTCGCCGCGCTGCTGCTGGCCCCGTCGGCGCGGGCCGCCACCACCTGCTCCGCGAGCAGCCCGACCGCGATCGCCTTCGGCACGGTGTCGACCACCGGCAGCACCGACACGTCGGTCACCTTCAACGTCACCTGCAACACCTTCGGGCTGGCGGTACTGGCCAACGCGAAGGTGCGGATGTGCCTGAACATCGCCGACGGCGCCAGCGGCGGCGGCAACGTCGCGCCGCGGCGGATGCTGAACGGGTTCGCCGATCCGCTGCAGTTCCAGCTCTACACCGACGCCGCGCGCAGCCAGGTCTGGGGCGCGAATGGTCTCTCCGGGGCACCGAACCCGGCGCAGCTCGACTTCGACTACTCGGTCCCGGTCCTGGGCGGCAGCCAGACCCTCTCGATCACCCTCTACGGCCGGGTGCCGGCGCAGACCTTCACCGCCGGCAGCTACGCGAATGCCTTCAGCGGAACATCCACCTCGATCGACTTCCGCTACGCCGAGACCCTGCTCGGCACCGCCACCTACCCGCCCTCCTGCACCACCGGCGGCGACGGCGGCAGCAGCTTCGACAACGCCTTCCCGTTCACCGCGACCGCGGACGTGCCGGCGGAATGCCGGGCGTACGCCGTCTCCGATCTCGCGTTCGGCACCATTCCCGGCCTGATCGGCGCCAATGTCGACCAGGACACCACCTTTTCGATGACCTGCACCGGTCGTACGGCCTGGAACGTCGGCCTCGACGACGGCCTGAATGCCAGCGGCAGCGTCCGCCGCATGCGGCGCGGCGCGGGCAGCGACCACGTCGCCTACGAGCTGTACACCACCGGCGCCCGCAACGTGCGCTGGGGCAACACGATCGGGACGGACACGGTGACCGGCACCGGGACGGGCAGCGCCCAGTCGCTGATCGTCCACGGTCGCATCCCGGCCCCGCAGTCGGTCCCGGCCGGCAGCTACAGCGACACGATCACGGTCACGATCACCTACTGACCCGTCCGCGGGACGCCCGGGCCCGGCGCCCCCGGGACACCGGCGGTTTGCCCCGTCCGGGCGGACCGGCTACAATCCCGCGGCTTCGCAGGGCCCTGCCTCGCGAACCGCCCACGACGGGCGTCACCGTCGAATCCACACCCGCCGCACAGTCCCGTTCCGGGGTGTCCCGAGGCCGTCAGGCCGAAGGATCTGGAAACGGCGCGACGGGGAGGCCCAACCCCGGAACCACGCCCCCGCTCCGGCGGCGGCACCGCCACACCATTCCCGGCGGCCGGTTCCCCATTCGGAGTCATGCAATGCCCCAGATCACCATGCGCCAGATGCTGGAAGCCGGCGTCCATTTCGGCCACCAGACCCGCTACTGGAACCCGAAGATGGGTCCGTACATCTTCGGCGCCCGCGGCAAGATCCACATCATCAACCTCGAGAAGACCGTTCCGCTGTTCAACGACGCGATGAACTTCATCTCGGGCGTGGCCCAGCGCCGCGGCATCATCCTCTTCCTCGGCACCAAGCGCAGCGCGCGCGACGCGGTGAAGGAAGAGGCCGAGCGTTGCGGCATGCCGTACATGACCCAGCGCTGGCTGGGCGGCACGCTGACCAACTTCCGCACCGTGAAGCAGTCGGTCGCCCGCCTGAAGGAACTGGAAGCCGGCGAAACCGACGGCACCTTCCAGAAGCTGGTCAAGCACGAAGTCCTGAACCTGCGCCGCGAGCGCGACAAGCTTGACGCCTCGCTGGGCGGCATCAAGGACATGAACCGCCTGCCCGACGCGCTGTTCGTGATCGACATCGGCCACGAAGACATCGCGATCAAGGAAGCCAAGAAGCTCGGCATCCCGGTCGTCGCGGTCGTCGACACCAACTACGATCCGGCGCTGGTCGACTACGCGATCCCGGGCAACGACGACGCCATCCGCGCCGTGCAGCTGTACGCCCGTGCCGCCGCCGACGCGGTGCTGGAAGGCAAGGCCGCCGCGCCGCAGGCCGCTTCGGTCCGCGAGGAAGACTTCGCCGACGCCGATGGCGAAGGCAAGCGTGGCCCGCGCGGCCCGCGCGGTCCGCGTGGCGACGGCAAGAAGCCGGAAGGCCGCAAGCCGGAAGCCGCCGCCGAAGCGCCGGCCGCGGAGTAATCCGCAGGCTTCACGCCCGCGTCATCCGGCCGCGCCACCATGCGCGGCCGGTCGCGCCGCCCGGCAGCCTGCCCGGATCGTCCCGGCAAGTCCTGCAGCGACAATTCCGTTCCAACTGATGCGCGGCGGCGACATGCGCCACCGCGCTCGATTCCACACATTCGAGGTTTCCCATGGCTGAAATCACCGCCACCCTGGTCAAGGAACTGCGCGAGCGCACCGGCGCCGGCATGATGGAGTGCAAGAAGGCGCTCACCGAAAACAACGGCGACCTGGAAGCGTCCGCCGAGTGGCTGCGCAAGCAGGGCATCATCAAGGTCGAGAAGAAGGCCGGCCGCGTGGCCGCCGAAGGCCGCATCGCGGTCGCCCAGGACGGCGGCAAGGCCGTGCTGGTCGAGGTCAACTCCGAGACCGACTTCGTCGCCAAGGACGAGAACTTCATGGCGTTCGCCAACGCCGTCGCCCAGGCCGCCCTGGCCTCCGGCGCCGCCGACGTCGAAGCGCTGAAGTCGGCCAAGGTCGCCTCGGGCGAGACCGTCGAGGAAGCCCGCGCCGCCGCCGTCGCCAAGCTCGGCGAGAACCTGCAGGTCCGTCGCCTCGTCCGCGTCGACTCGGCCAACACCGTGGCTGCCTACGTGCACAGCGGCAAGATCGGCGTGCTGGTCGAAGTGGCCGGCGGCGACCTCGATTTCGCCCGCGGCGTCGCCATGCACATCGCCGCGATGAACCCGCCGCACAACAAGGCCTCCGACGTCCCGGCGGAATTCATCGCCAAGGAAAAGGAGATCGAGCTGGCCAAGATGTCCGAGAAGGACAAGGCCAAGCCGGCGGAAATCCTCGAGAAGATCATCGGCGGCAAGATCGCCAAGATCATCAACGAGAACACGCTGTACGGCCAGGCCTACGTGCTGAACACCGACCAGACCGTCGAGCAGGCCGCCAAGGCCGCCGGTGCGGACGTCGTCGGCTTCCAGCGCCTCGCCGTCGGCGAAGGCATCGAGAAGGTGGTCGAGGACTACGCCGCGGAAGTGGCGAAGGCCATGCAGGTCTGATCTTAGACAGGTCTGATCCTCGCGGATCACGCCCGCCGCACCATCGGCAACACGAAGAACCCGCGGGCGACCGCGGGTTTTTTGTTGCCTGCACAACGATGGCGGCGCCCGGCCGGCGTCAGCCGCCGCAGCCCGCGGGCCGCGGCGACGTGCCCGCCGCCGGGCACAGCTCGTACACCTGCGTCGCGTGCGCCGGCACCACGAGCGTGTCGCCCAACGGCACGGCCGGCGTGCCCGCGAACACGTCGCGCGCCGTCGTCGCGCCGCGCAGCCCCTCGGTGAAGCGGTCGAGCGTCACCGACACCGGCGCCTCGTTGCGGCCGAGCACCACCATCAGCCGCTGCACGCCGTCGTCGCGGAAGTAGACGTAGACGCCCTGCGCCGGCATGTAGTGCAGGAACCGGCCGCGATGCACCGCGGTCGCGGTCCTGCGCCAGGTCAGCAGCGTGCGCATCCACGCCTGCATCGCGGCCTGCCGCGGCGACAGCCCGGCACCGGTGAAGGCGTTCACCGCGTCGCCCGGCCAGCCGCCAGGGAAATCGCGCCGGGCCGCGGCATCGTCGCGCTCGGTCGGGCTGGTCATCAGCACTTCGGCGCCGTAGTAGATCTGCGGCACCCGCGGGATCGTCGCCAGGTACAGCAGCGCGAGGCGGTAGCGCGCGTCGTCCTCGCCCAGCACGCTCCACAGTCGCGGCATGTCGTGGTTGCCTTCGATCGCGACCAGCCGCAACGGCGCCGTGAACAGCCGGTCGTTCACCATCGCCTCGTACAGCCGGCGCAGGCCGTTGCCGCCGTATTCGCCTTCGGGTTCGACCAGCGCCTTGCGCAGCGCTTCCTCCAGCGGGAAGTCCATCATGCTCGGCATGCCGGGCTTGCCGTCGACCCAGCCGTTCGTCCAGCGCGCGACGACCGCGGGATGGCTGCTCCACTCCTCGCCGACCATCGAGAAATGCGGGTATTCCTGCAGGATCCGCCTCGTCCATTCGGCGAGGAAGACGTTGTCGGAATAGCCGTAGGTGTCGACGCGCAGCCCCGACAGTCCCGCGTATTCGATCCACCAGATCGCGTTCTGGATCAGGTACGTCGCCAGCAGCGGCTGGCGCTGGTCGAGGTCGGGCATCGACTCGACGAACCAGCCCTGGGTGAAATCGTCGCGATCGACCTGCGCCGCGTAGGGATCGGCCAGCGCGGTGCGCCCGTGCCGCGTCGGCACGAAGCGGCCGCCGTGGGTGATCCAGTCCTGCGTCGGCGGATCGCGCAGCCACGGGTGATGGTCGCCGATGTGGTTCGGCACCACGTCCTGGATCACGCCCAGCCCGTGCGCGCGCGCCTTCGCGACGAACGCGCGGTATTCGGCGTTGCTGCCGAAACGCGGATCGATGCGGTAGAGATCGGTGGCCGCGTAGCCGTGGTAGGAGTACGCCGGCTGCGCGTTCTCGATCAGCGGCGTGGGCCAGATCTGGGTGTAGCCCATGCCCGCGATGTAATCGAGGTGATCGGCCATGCCGCGCAGGTCGCCGCCATGGCGGCCGGAGGGCGCGCTGCGGTCGGCGGGGTCCCCATAGCCGGCCACGCGGTCGTTGCGCGGATCGCCGTTCGCGAACCGGTCGGGCATGAGGTTGAGGATGACGTCGCGACCGTCGAAACCACGCCGCTCCGCGGACCCGGGCGTGCGCGCCTGCAGCGGGTAGCGCAACGCCTGCACGCGGCCGTCGCGGGCGAGCCGCAGGGTCAGGTCGCCCGGCGCAGCGTCGGCGGCGATGGCGAGGTCGACGAACAGATAGTTCGGACTGTCGCCGCGGACCGTGCCGAGCAGCCGCACGCCCGGCGTGGGCGCGAGGCTCGCCTCGGCGGCGGCGATGCCCGGCGCCGCCAGCATCAGTTGCACGCGCGGTTCCTTCATGCCGACCCACCAGTTCGGCGGGTAGACGGCGATCCCGGGCGGCCGCGCCGCCGACGCCAGCCCGGCGACCAGCCAGAGCATCGCCAGCCCCGCGGACCACCACCCTCGCCGCCGATTGCCGGGCGTTGCCCGCGCATGCCTGTCTGTCATCGCCGTTCTTCCCCTGCCGATCGCGGCGATGGTGGCATGGCTGCCGGCGGCCCGCACGCCCCCGAAAGGCGCCATCGGCGACCGGATTCGCGTCGAACTGTGACGGAGTTCGACATGGACCTAACAGTTCTGTGAGTGTCGGGCCGGGGAGTCCCTTGGCTACGCTGCCGGCTCCCCCGCTCAGGAATCATTCGCATGCGCCTTCGACTCCACGCCCTTCCGCTCGCGATCGGCGCGGTCCTGGCCTTGCCCGTCATGGCCCAGGACGCCGCCCCCACCACTGCGCGGCCCAGCCCCGCCGACGGGCAGGCGTCCGAGCTGGACACGGTCGTGGTCACCTCGACCAAGCGCGAGGAGCGCATGCAGGACGTCCCGGCCGCGATCAGCGTGATCGGCGCGAAGGACATCGACACCGCCGGCCTGGCCACCGCCGCCGACATTGCGCCGCTGGTGCCCGGCTTCGTGATGGTGCCGCTGTTCGGCTCCTCCGGTTACAACCCGGTGATCCGCGGCCTGTCGACCACGATCGGCGAACCCAACGTCGGCTTCTTCGTCGACGGCGTCTACATGCCCTCGCGCGCCGGGCTGGACTTCATGCTCGACGACGACATCCAGCGCATCGAGGTCGCGCGCGGGCCGCAGTACGCGCTGTACGGGCGCAACACCTTCGCCGGCGCGATCAACGTGGTCACCCGGCCGCCGGGCAACGACTTCGACGGCTCGGCGCGCCTCCGCGCAGGCAGCGACGGCCTGCGCGAAGGCAACGCGGGGATCGCCGGGCCGCTGGTCGCGGACCGCGTGTACTACCGCGTCGGCGTGCTCGCCCGCGACAGCGACGGCCACTACGAGAACGAAAAGACCGGCGGCGCGCTCGATGCCAGCCGCCGGCGCGGCGCCTCCCTCACGCTCGACACCTATCCGGGCGAACGCTTCGATGCGCGCCTGCACCTGCTGTACGACGGCCTGCGCGACGGCGACGTGGCGCAGCGTTTCCTGTCCAACAACGGCGGCTTCGTCGCCCGCTACAACGACCTGCAGCAGTACTTCGGCGACCTGCCGACGCTCGACGACGGCTACGCGATCACGCCAGGGCATTTCGACCGCGACAACACGCTCGGCGCGCTGACGCTGCATTACAACGCCGACGCCGGCAAGTTCACCGCGATCACCGCGTACAACCGGCTGCACGTCGACCAGCGCTACGACGCCGACTACACGCCGGTCGACATCGCCGAAGCCGGCACCCGCGGCACGCAGACGCAGTGGAGCCAGGAGTTCACCTTCGCCACCAGCGGCGAGCGCCGCGTCGACTGGCTGGCCGGCGCGTACGTCTACGATTTCGAGGACGACCACGACGACGTCAGCCGCTACGTCGGCAGCGCCGCGCCGCTGGGCGGCGTGCTGGCCGCGAACGTCGAGAAGACCCGCAGCCGCGCGCTGTTCGGGCAGGCGACGTGGCACGTGACCGACCACTGGTCGCTGGGGCTGGCGATGCGCTACACGGTCGAGGACAAGTCCATCGACGTGGTGCAGACCAACCTGCCCAGCGCCACCGCGCCGGCGGGCTCGGTGCTGACCACGCACCTGTCGCAGCGCTTCGAACCGTTCACGCCGGGCGTGTACCTCACCTGGAAACCGACCGACCGCAGCACGTGGTTCGCGAGCGCGGTGAAGGCGATCAAGGTCGGCGGCTTCAACAGCCTGATCACCAACGGCGCGATCACGCCCGCCGAGCGCCGCTACGACGCCGAGCGCAGCATGAACTACGAGGTCGGCGGCAAGTTCAGCCTGCTCGACGGCCGCCTGCTGCTGGAAGCCGACGCCTACGCGATCCGCTGGGACGACCAGATCGTGCGCAGCATCGGCCAGCTCGGCGCAGTGCTGAACGTCAACGCCGGCCGCACGTCCTCGCGCGGCGTGGAAACCAGCTTCGAATTCCGCCCGACCACCGCGTGGACGCTGCGCGGCGGCGCGAGCTGGAACCGTTCGGTGTACGACGACTACCTCTTCCCGCTGATCGGCGCGATCGGCGGCGATCCGGACCTGTCGGGCAAGCCGTTGCAGTACAGCCCGAAATGGACCGCGAACCTCGGCGCGATGCGCACGTTCGCGTTCGGCGACTGGACCGGCTACGTGCGCGGCGACGCGCAGTACCGCGATCGCATGGCCGCGGTGCAGACCGCCACCGCGACCGTGCCGGCGTCGACCCGCGTGAACCTGCACGCCGGCGTGCGCCGCGGGCCGGTCGAAGTCACCGTGTGGGTCGACAACGTGTTCGACGACGACGCGGCGAGCGCGGCGCTGTTCCTCACCGACCCGGCGACGGTGTTCGAGTTCGCGACGCACCAGCGTCCCGGCCGGCAGTTGTTCCAGCCGCTGGTGTCCGCTCCGGTGCCGCGCACGTTCGGCGTCGGCCTGCGCTACTCCTTCTGAGCGGGATCGCCATGGACGCCGCGATGATGGACCCGGACGATTACTACGCGCTCGCGACGAAGCGCAATCTCGGCATCGTGTCGCGCGAGGAGCAGGATCGCCTGCGCCGCTCGCGCGTGGCGATCGTCGGCATGGGCGGCGCCGGCGGCATCTACCTGACCACGCTCGCGCGCATGGGCGTGGGCCGCTTCAGCATCGCCGACTTCGACACCTTCGGCGTCGTCAACACCAACCGGCAGGCGGGCGCGATGTCCAGCACCGTCGGCCGGCCGAAGGCGCAGGTGATGGCGGAGATTGCGCGCGACATCCAGCCGGGCGTCGACATCCGCGAGTTCGGCGAGGGCGTCGGCCCGCACAACATCGAGGACTTCCTCGACGGTGCCGACGCGGTGCTCGACGCGATCGACGTGTTCGCGCAGCCCGCGCGGCTGCTGATGTACCGCACCGCACGGGCGATGGGGATCCCCGTGTTGTTCGGCGCGCCGCTGGGGCTGTCCGGCACGATGGGCGTGTTCACCGCCGACGGCATGACCTACGAGGATTACTTCGACCTGCGCGACGACATGGCGCCGTTCGACATCATGATGCGGTTCCTCGTCGGCCTGGCGCCGAAGGGCCGGCACTGGACGTACATGGACGCCGCGCACGTCGTGCCGGAGGAACAGGCGGGTCCCTCCTCGGCCGCGGCGATCAGCCTGATCGCGGGTATGGTCTGCACCGAGACGCTGGTGGCGTTGCTCAAGCGCCGGCCGCTGCGCGCGGCGCCGGCGTTCTGCCAGTTCGACGCGTATCTCGGCGAGTTCCGCCGCGGCCGCCTGCGCTGGGGCAATCGCGGGCCGCTGCAGCGGCTGAAGCTGCGCGTGGCGGAAAAAAAGTTCGGGCACCTCGCAGACACGTTCAACCGCGCCGGCTTCCAGGCGCTGCCGGGCATGGACACCCCGTCATGACCATCTTCCGGTCGTGGCTGGCGCGCCTGCGCATCGCGGCGATGGTGCGCAAGGTCGAACGCGCCGACAGCCTGCGCGACCTGCAGCGCTTCGCGCTGCGCCGGCACGCGGACGCGGCGGCGCTGGCGACGCCGACGGTGCGCTGGACCTATCGCGAGGTCGAGGATCGCGTGCGGCGCCTGGTGGGGGCGTGGCGCGCGGCGGGCGTGCGCAAGGGCGCGCGGGTGGTGGTGCTGCTGCCGGACGAATGGCCGCAACTGGTCGTGCGCTTCGCCGCGACCGAGGCCGGCGCGGTGCTGGTCGGCTTCACGCCCGCGCATTCCGCGGCGCTGGTGACGCAGGCCGTGCGCGATCTCGCCCCGGCGCTGCTGATGATCGACCTGTCGCGGATGCCGGCCGGCTTCGTCGAGGCGCACGTCGCCGCCGGCGGCGCACCGATCTGGGATTGCGGGCCGGACGGCGATCTCGAAGCGCGTCTCGCAGCGTCGACGCCGATGGCGAGCGACGAGGCGATCGGCCCCGACGACGCGCTGGCGCTGGGCTTCACCTCCGGCACCTCCGGCGTGCCGAAGCTGCTGGCGCTGAAGCACGCGCCCTACCTGCACAGCGTGAGCCTGCTGCTGCTCAACCTCAGCGACCCGCCGCGCGAACGGTCGCGGATGCTGGTCGGCATTCCGCTCTCGGGCGCCGGCAGCGGCGTGGTGCTGCCGACGCTGCTCGGCGGCGGCGAGATGATCCTCGCCCGCGACTACACCGCCGACGCGCTGATCGACGCGCTGCGCGCCGAGCGCCCGTCGCACCTGTTCACGACGCCGAGCCTGCTGATCGACCTGCTCGACCACCCGGACCTGACCGCCGCCGACATGGCCAGCCTGCGCCAGGTGATCTACGGCACTGCGACGATGCCGGTCGCGAAGCTGCGCGAAGCGCTGATCCGGTTCGGCACGATCTTCCAGCAGGGCTACGGCATGTCCGAAGCGCTGCCGCCGATCGCGATGCTGCCGCCGGACGCGCACGTCGACGACGGCCTGGAACCGCAGGCCAGCGTGTTGTCGTCGTCGGGCTTCATCGCCAGCGGCGTCGGCCTGGAAGTGCGCCACGACGACGACCGCGTCGCCGCTGCCGGCACGATCGGCAGCATCTGGGTGCGCACGCCGACCGTGTTCGAAGGCTACGTCGGCCGCGCGGACCTCAACCGCGACGTGCTGCGCGACGGCTGGTACTGCACCGGCGATCATGGCTACTTCGACCCGGCCGGACGCATCCACGTGCTCGATCGCCAGCAGAACCTGATCGAACGGCCGCAGGGTCGGCTGTATCCGCGGATCGTCGAGGATCGCGCGCACGAATGCCGGCACGTGAAGGAAGCCGCGCTGGTGCAGGCGCGCGGCCAGGTGTGGCTGTGCGTGTCGCTGCGGCGCGCTAGCCGCGGACTCGATCACGCGCAGATCGAACGCGACCTGCGCGAACGCCTCGACACCACCCTGCCCGACTGGCAACGGCCGGATCGGCTGCTGATCGTCGACGAACTGCCGCGCAGCTTCCTCGCGAAACTGCTGCATCGCGAGGTGCGCGACGGCATCGAACGCGGCGCACTGGACAACGACATCGGCGTCGGCGCGCACGCCGAAGGCACGCAGGCCGGAGCCCGCGCATGACGCCGGCGCAGGCCGGCACGTGGCGGCTGCTGGGCTACGGCAGCGGCAGCATGGCGCTGTCGGCGTACTACCTCGTCAGCGGCTTCTACCTGCTGTTCGCCACCGCCATCCTCGGCGTGCCCGCGGACATCGCCGGGCTGATCATGGCGCTGTCCACGCTGTGGGACGCATTGATCGACCTGCCGCTGGGCTGGTGGTCGGACCGCACGCGCTCGCATCGCTTCGGGCGGCGCCACGGTTTCATGGCGATCGGCGGCCTCGCCACCGCCGCGCTGACCGTCGCGCTGTGGGCGACGCCGCACGGGCTGGGCCCGGTCGCGACCGCGCTGTGGCTGGGGGCGGCGATGATCGGCCTGAAGACCGCGATCGCGGCCTTCATGATTTCGCACACGGCGCTGGGCGGCGAGATCGTGGACGGCTACGACGCCCGCACCGTCGCGCAGGGCTACCGCGCGGCGTTCCAGGTGCTGGGCATGCTGTTCGCGCTGGTCGGCAGCAACCTGGTCTTCTTCCGGCCCACCGCCGCATTCCCGCAGGGGCAGCTCAACCCGGCGGTCTACGCGCCGATGGGCGTGGCCTGCGCCGTGCTGGCGCTGCTGGCCACCGCGACCACGCTGGCGGGCACGTGGAGCTTCATCCCGCGGCTGCGCGCGCCGATGGCCGCGCACCGCGTCGGCATGCGGGCGATGCGCGATCTCCTGCGCGACCGCAACCTGCGCGCCCTCGCGCTGACGATCCTGTGCATCGAGCTGACGCTGCAGATCGGCATCTCGCTCGCCAACCACATCTATACCTACACCTACCGGCTGTCCGGGCCGCAGATGGGCGTGCTGGGACTGGCGCTGCTGGGCGCGGCCGCGCTGTCGCAGCCGCTGTGGATCCGCCTCGGTCGTCGCTTCGACAAGAAGCCGACGCTGATCGTCGCCGCGCTGGTGGCGATCGGCGGGTTCGCGCTCGGGCCGCTGGCGCACGTGGCCTGGGGCTGGTTCCCGCTGGCACCGGCCGGCCACGTGGTGATGACGCTGCTGCCGTTCCAGGTGCTGGCCGGCGCGGGCACCGGCGCGTTCTGGTCGCTGCCCTACGCGATGGTCGCCGACTGCGCGGAAGTGCACGAGCGCCGCACCGGCGAATCCGTCGCCGGCAGCTACACCGGGCTGTACGTGTTCGCGTACAAGGTCGGCAGCAGTGCCAGCATCGCCGCCAGCGGCTGGCTGCTGCACCGCATCGGCTACGACCCCGCCCTCGCCGTGCAGGGCGAGGCCACGCGCTACTGGCTGGCGGTGACGCCGGCGCTGCTGATCCTCGCCGGCACGCCCGTCGCGCTGCTCGCGCTCAGTCGCTATCGCCTGACCCGCGCCGCGTTCGCGACGGCGGCCCCGGCCCGAGACCCGACCGGCATCACGGTCCATGCGCCCCCCGATTGCTAGGATGCGGACGGACCGGCGCGACGCCGGCCGCACGATCCACGGCGCAGGGGGGCCTACACCGGGGAGCATCCGATCCATGCACGCAACGGCGCTGGCGACCGAACTCTCGCCTCACCTGCTGGACGCGCGCGAGCGCTCCCGCCTGGCGGACTGCCGGGTCCGGCTGGAGACCGCCTCCAGCAACGACGAGGTCATGGCCTGCATGACCGACATCCGCGAGTGGCTGGACCTGCAGGAATTCCTGCTGTTCTCCTCCACCCTGTCGTACGACGACCACCGCATCCTCGGGCTCGGCCACGATGCCGCGTGGATGTCGCTGTACCTGCGCGAAGGCTTCGCCTACGCCGATCCGATCGTCAACGAGATCTTCGAGGGCAACGAATTCTTCCCGCGACCGCCGCTGGTCCGGCTGGAAGCGTTGCCGCGCGGCGCCTTTCCGCAGGGCACGCTGTTCCGCCGGCTGTGCGACGCCGCCCGCGATTTCCGGCGGCCGCTGGAAGGCTTCTCCGGCGGCCGCGTGCAGGACGGCCGCTTCCTGCTGATGTCGGCGCCGATGCGCGCCCGGACCCGGCATGCCGGCAGCGGCCCGATCCTCGCCACGCTGTTCCCGTCGCTGATGCAGGCGCTGTCGCGACTCGGCGACAGCGCCTCGTCCAGCGTTCGCCTGAGCCTGCGCGAGATCCACCTGCTGGAGCTGCTGGCCGAAGGCCACAGCGACGCGGAGATCGCCGCTGCGCTGGGCATCGCCCAGGCCACGGTGCGCTTCCACCTGCAGAACCTGTTCCAGAAGCTGGAAGCGCGCAACCGCTGCCACGTGATCACGAAGGCGCACCGCCACGGGCTGCTGCCGATCCGGCGACCGGTCTGATCGCGCCGGCACCCGGTATCGGCGGGCTCAGTCGAACAGCCCGCCGCCGCGACCGTTGCCCGCGCCGCCGCGATGCTGGAACGCGACTTCCTCGAACGGCTGCACCACGACCCAGCCCTCGCCGGCGAACTTCAGCTGCAGGCTCTCGCCCGACGCGCGGCCGACGAAGGTCCGCAGGCTGATGTCGGTGACCAGCTCCGGCAACAGCCCGCCCGACCACGCCACGGTCGCGTTGGGATCGGTGAACACCGGCCCGGTGGCCGCGCTCACTGGCAGCGTCAGCGGATCGTAGTGCGAAGTGATCGCCACCAGTCCGTGTCCGCCCAGCTTCATGTTGAACAATCCGCCACTGAGCATGCCCGCACCGCGACGCATCATGTGGATCTCGCTGGTCACCGACGATTCCAGCGCCAGCACGTCGTTGCCGTTGACGAAGATCGGCTCGCCCTCCAGCCGCAGCAGGGTGATCTTCTTGCCGACGTCGGCCAGGTACACGCGGCCGCGGCCTTCCACGCGCATCAGGTGCATGCCCTCGCCGCTGATCGCCTTCTTGAACAGCGTGCCCAGGCCCTGCTCCAGCAGTCCCTGGCGGGTGAAGCGGATGTCGCCCTTGCGCGCGATCATCGAGCCCGCCTTCGCCCAGACCATGCCGTCGACGCGGGCTTCGAGGATGCGCGCGCTTTCCAGCTCGAACGTGTCGGACACGAGGTCGCGCTCGCCGGTGCGGGACACGAAGTCGTCGAGGCTGTGCACGGTCATGGGGCGCTCCGCGGTGGATGACCGGGGCATTGTGGCCGCCACCGTCGACGGGCACCATCCCGGGCCATCGCCTCCCGGAATGCCGCCATGCGCCCGACCTCGTCCATCGTCCGCCTCCCGTCCACCGCCGACGGCGCCGAACGCACGCCGGTGGCGGCGGATCGCCTCGTCGCCGGCACGCCCGCGCAGGCCGTGGCCAACGCGTGGTCCGATCCCTCGAACGCCTTCCACTGCGGCGTGTGGGAAGGCGATGTGGGCACCTGGCGGGTGCGCTACACCGAACACGAGTTCTGCCACCTGCTGGCCGGGCGCGTGCGCCTCGTCGACACTGCCGGCAACGAAGCCGTGTTCGGCCCGGGCGAAAGCTTCGTCATCCCGGCCGGTTTCGAAGGGCTGTGGGACGTGCTGGAACCTGCGCGCAAGCTGTACGCGGTGTACGAACCGGCCGGCTGATCGCACCATGCGCGTGCCGGTGCTCATGCCCGCGGGTTAGAATTCCGCGGTTTGCCAGCCCCGGAGTTCCCCATGTCGACCCTCGCCTATCGCCGCGTCCTGCTCAAACTCTCCGGCGAGGCCCTGATGGGCGACGAGGACTACGGCATCGACCCCAAGGTCATCGGCCGTCTGGCCCGCGAAGTCATCGAAGTGCGCGAGGCCGGTGCGGAGATCGCGCTGGTCATCGGCGGCGGCAACATCTTCCGCGGCGCCGGCTTGGCCGCCGGCGGCATGGACCGCGTCACCGGCGACCAGATGGGCATGCTCGCCACGGTCATCAACGCACTGGCGATGCAGGACGCGCTGGAGAAGCTCGGCGCCAAGTGCCGGGTGATGAGCGCGATCAAGATCAACGACGTGTGCGAGGACTACATCCGCCGCCGCGCGGTGCGCCACCTCGAGAAGGGCCGCATCACCATCTTCGCCGCCGGCACCGGCAACCCGTTCTTCACCACCGACTCCGGCGCCGCGCTGCGCGCGATCGAGATCGGTGCCGACCTGCTGCTGAAGGCGACCAAGGTCGACGGCGTGTACGACAAGGATCCGAAGAAGCACGCCGACGCGGTGCGCTTCGACAGCCTGACCTACGACGAGGTCATCGCCCGCGACCTGCAGGTGATGGACACCGCCGCCTTCGCGCTGTGCCGCGACAGCGCGCTGCCGCTGCGCATCTTCGACATGGGCCAGCCGGGCGTGCTGCTGCGCATCCTCGGCGGCGAGCCGATCGGCACGCTGGTCACCGCTTCGGCCTGATCCTCCGCGCCACGCGCGGCAGGCGCCGCGCTCGACGAATCCGATGTGCACAAACGACAACGGCGCCCTTGGGCGCCGTTGTCGCGAGTGGAAACCGCTGCCGGATCAGTTCGTCTTCGGCGGCGCGACGGGGGCGCGGCCGCCGAGGTTCGCCTGGAAGAACTGGAACAGCTTGGTGTAGTAGGCGAACTGGTTCTCCTTCTTCACGAAGCCGTGGCCTTCGGTCGCGAAGTACATCTCGTCGACCGACTTGCCCGCGGCGCGCAGCGCGCGTGCCATCGCCTCGGAATGCGACTGCGGCGCACGCACGTCGGCGCCGCCGGCGGCGAGGAACACCGGCACCTTGATCCGCGACGCCAGCTTGGTCGGCGACGAGGCATCGAGCTGGTCCTTGCCCAGCGCATCGGACAGGAAGTCGCGGCCGTACGAGGACTGGCTGATGTCGCCGCGGCCCCACAGCATGTTGAGGTCGTACACGCCGACGTAGCCGACCGCGCAGCGATACAGGTCGGGCTCCTTCGCCACCGCCATCAGCGAGGCGTAGCCGCCGTAGCTGGCGCCGTAGATGCAGATGCGGTTCGGATCGGCGATGCCCTGCTGGATCGCCCAGCGGGTGGCGTCGGTGAGGTCGTCCTGCATCGCCAGGCCCCACTGCTTGTGGCCCTTTTCGAGGAACGCCTTGCCGTAGCCGCCCGAGCCGCGGAAGTTGACCTGCAGCACCGCGTAGCCGTGCGCCATCATCATCTGCACGTCGCGGTCGTAGGCCCACTGGTCCTCGACGCCGAATGGACCACCGTGCGGATGCACGATCAGCGGCATGTTCTTGCCGCTGCTGCCGTGCGGCACGCTGAGCATCACTTCCACGTCGAGGCCGTCACGCGCCTTGAAGTAGGCCGGCTGGATCGTGCCGAGGCGGGCGCGATCGAGCCAGTCGGCGCGATTCATGAACTTCGTCGCCTTGTTCTTCTGCGTGTCGAGGATGAAGAGCTGGCCCGGATTGCGGTCGCTGGTGACTTCCAGCAGCACGTAGTGGCCGTCGGTCGTGCTCGACACCGGAAACACCACGTCGCCATCGAAGCCGGCCTGCAGCGCCTGGTGCAGCTTGGCCTCGGTCGACTCGGGATTGAAGTATTCGAAGCGCGGACGGTTCGCGCCCCAGAACATCACGCCGATCGGGTAACGCTGCCCGCCCCAGCGCAGCAGGCCCGCGGGGTCGACGTCATCGTCGCGCGCGATCTGCTTCATCGTCATCGTCGCCGTGTCGAAGGCGCGAAGCGAGTCGGGGCCGGTCTCTTCTTCGGCGTCGATGTAGGCGGTGGCGTTGTCACGACTGAAGCCCAGCGCCTGCATCTTGCGGCCGGTGGCGGACTCGTCGTTGACGAGCTGCCATTCGGCGTTGTCGTCCTTGCGGTAGTACAGCACTTCCTTGAATTCGCGGTTCATGCCCGACGCGAACCGCACCTGGCCGTTGTAGTCCACCAGGAAGGTCGCGCCGCGCACGGGCGCGCGCGCGAGCGGCTTGTGCGTGCCGGTGTAGACGTTCATGCGTTCGAGCGACGTGTAGGGGATCTCGCCGCCGCCGTAGGGCGTGACGGTCACCAGCACTTCGTCGTCGTTGTCGACGAGGGTATCGACCATCTGGATCGCGGCGATCTCGGTGCGCGCCTTGCCGCCCGCGCGCGACGGCGTAGCGCGGGCGCCGGTGTCGGAGGCGCGCATGCCGGCGACGATGCCCTGCTTGCTGCCATCGGCATTCGTGCCCCAGATCTCGCCGACGCTGACCGGGCGCTCCAGGCCGCCGGCGCGTTCGCCGACGGTGAACAGCAGGCGCTCGTCGCTGACCCACCAGAAGTCGGCGACGTGGGTGTGGCTGTCCTTGAGGGTGACGTGGCCGTAGGGCTTGCTCTCGCCCGGCTTGAGGATGACCAGGACGGTCTTGTCGTCCTCGCCCAGCGGCACGGTGGCCGCCACGTAGGTGCCCTTGGGCGAGATCTTCACGTTGACGAAGCGATCGTCGCGGATGAAGTCGCCGAGGTTGTAGGGCGAAGCATCGCCGGCAGGCGCCGGCGACTGGGCCGAGACCACGGCCAGGGGCTGCGCGACCAGCAGGGCGAGCAGGAGGAAAGCGCGTTTCATGCAGGCAACTCCGGGGAATCCGGGGCGGATTGTAACCGTCCGCCCCGTTCGCCTCCCCTGCCCCACGTCATGCCCCCCGGGCGGGGCGGCCTCAGTCGGCGCTGGCGTCCGCCACCGGGACCGGCGCGCGGCCGCCGATGTTGCGCTGCAGGAAAGCCAGCAGCCGGGCATAGAACTCGGCCCGGTGCTCGCGCTTGTAGATGCCGTGGCCCTCGGTCTTGAAGTACAGCGTCTCCACCGGCACGCCGGCCTTCTTCAGGGCGGCTTCCATCGTCTCGGACTGCGCGATCGGCAGGCGTTCGTCGAGATGGCCGGAGGTGATGAACACCGGGACCTTGATCCGCTCGGCGAGACGCGTCGGCGAAACCGCCCCGAGGTCGCCCAGATTCATCACCTTCTCGTGGTAATGGCGGAGGTAGTCGTTGCCGAGCGAATCGTCGGACCGCATCCGGTTGAGATCGTAGACACCGACCTGGCCGATCGCGCACTTGTACAGGGTCGGCTCCTTCGCGACGCCCATCAGCGAGGCATAGCCGCCGTAGCTGGCGCCGTAGAGGCAGATCCGCGCCGGATCGGCGATGCCCTGGTCGATCGCCCAGCGGGTGGCGTCGGTGAGGTCGTCCTGCATCGCCAGGCCCCACTGCCGGTAGCCCGCGGTCTCGTGGTCGAGGCCATACCCCGTCGAGCCGCGGAAATTCACCTGCAGCACGGCGTAGCCGTGCGCGGCGAGCACCTGCACGTCGGGGTCGTAGCCCCAGTCGTCGGCGGCATACGGGCCGCCATGGGGATGCACGACCAGCGGCAGTTGCTTGCCGCTGCTGCCCACCGGCACGGTCAGGAACGCGGGGATGCGGCGGCCATCGCGCGCCTTGAAGAAGAAATCGCGGGTCGGCGACAGCCGCTCCGGTTCCAGCCAGTCCGCCGCGAACATCATCGGCGAGACCCGGCGGGTGTCGAGGTTCATGACGTAGTAGCCGCCCGGCTCGCGGTCGCTGTAGGCGTAGACCAGCACCTCGCGCTTCGCCGTGGTGTAACGCGACGTCCGCACCACCATCCCCGGGAACGCCTTCTGCAGGCGCTGGTGCGCCTTCGCGTCCTCGGAATCCGGATCGAAATAGACGTAGCGCGGCGTGGCCCCGGCATAGAACACGCCGATGGGGGCACGCCTGCCGATCGCATTGATGAGGCCGGTGGGATCGGCATCGTCGTCGTGGACGATCCGTTTCGACGTGCCGGTCTCCACGTCGAAGGCGAGGATCGAATCCGGGCCGGCGGGCTCCTCCGTCTGCAGGTAGGCGGTCTTGTCGTCCGCCGAGATGCCGATCGGCACGACGTCCAGCCCCGTGGCGGCCTGGTCGTTGATCACGACCCACTTGTCCGAACCGGGCTTGCGCCAGTACAGGCGCTTCATGTCCTGCTTGTCCTCGCCGCCCGCGAAGCGCGCTTCCTGCTTGCTGTCCGCCATGAACCAGCCGTAGCGGATCGGCGCCTCCGCGAGGCGCTTCTCCGCGCCGCCGTAGACGTCGAGGCGGGCCATCTTGGTGAAGCCGTCGCCGCCGGTGTAGATCGTGGCGATGATGTGGTCGTCGTCGTCGTCGAGCGTGTCCAGGATCCGCACGCCGTAATAGCCGCCGATCCGGATGCGCTTGCTGCCGTCCGCCTCGATCGCCCAGGTTTCGCCGGTCCTCGCCGGACGTTCGTCGAGCTGGTCCTTCACCGCCACCGAATACAGCAGGCGGTGATCGCTGACCCAGGTGATGTCATAGACGTGGCTCTTGCGCGCGCTGACGTCGACCCGCGTGAGCGGTTTGCGCTCGCCGGTCTTCAGGATGTACATCACCGTCTTGGCGTCTTCGGGTACCGCGATGGCGACATAGGTCCCCTTCGGCGACACCGCGACTTCCTTGAACTTGCTCTCCCGGACGAAATCCTCGATCTCGTAGGACTTCGGCGCCTGCGCACCCGCCAGGGCGGGCGCGGCCAGCAGCAGCGTCGACAGCAACATCGCAACAGGCTTCATTCTCGGCTCCTTGGGCCCCGGCCGGGCCAACGTCTTGTCAACGAAAAACGGCGGCGGCGAGGATCACCGCCCGCCTGGAGGCCCCCATCGACCGGACGCGCAGACCCGGGATGTTAACGAAGTTCGTCGAGCACCGCCGCCAGTCCGGCAGTCCAGTCCGGCAGGCGGACATCGAGGTCGGCGGCCAGCCGCGACGTGTCGAGCACCGAGTACGCCGGCCGCGCGGCGGGCGTCGGGTAGTCGGCGGTCGCGATCGGTTCGACCGGCACCGCACGTGCGAGCAGTCCGCGCGCATGGGCGCCGGCGACGATCGCCTCGGCGAACCCGTGCCACGTGGTCTGGCCGGCGGCGGTGAGATGGCGGATGCCGCCGACGTCGCGGCGCGCCAGCACGCGCGCGGTCATGTCGGCGATCAGCGCGGCGGACGTCGGCGTGCCGGTCTGGTCGGCGACCACGCGCAGCACGTCGCGCTCGGCGGCGAGGCGCAGCATCGTGCGCAGGAAGTTCTTGCCGTGTGCAGCGTAGACCCAAGCGGTGCGCAGGATGAGGGCGTCGGCACCGCGCGCGAGGATCGCCTCCTCGCCGGCGCGCTTGCTGGCGCCGTACACGCCGGCGGGCGCGGTCGGATCGTCCTCGCGGTACGGGCGCGTGCCGTGGCCGTCGAACACGTAGTCGGTCGAATAGTGGATCAGGCGCGCGCCGCGCACAACGCAGGCCTCGGCGATGCGCGCGGGCGCTTCCGCGTTCGCGCGGAAGGCGGCGTCGCGATCGCTTTCGGCGCGGTCGACCGCGGTGTACGCGGCGGCGTTGACGACGACGTCGGGCGCGATGCGTTCGACCAGCGCAGGCAGCGACGCGGGCGCATCGAAATCGGCGACTTCGCAGGCGGCGCCAGCGTCGAGCGTGCCGCTGCGCGTGGCCGCGACCACGTCGCCCAGCGGCGCGAGGCTGCGGCGCAGTTCCGTGCCGACCTGTCCGTTGGCCCCGAATAGCAGGATGCGCATCGCCGCCTCAGCCCGCGTAGACGGGCAGCCGCTCAGGCGCCACGTCGTCGAGGAACGGCGCCTTCGCGTCCTTGTCCGACAGCACCGGCGCGGACACCGGCCAGTCGACCGCCAGCGTCGCGTCGTTCCAGCGGATGCCGGCGTCGGCCTCGCGGTCGTAGGGCGCGGTGCACAGATAGGTGAACACCGCACGTTCGCTCAGGGTGACGAAGCCGTGCGCGAAGCCCGGCGGAATCCAGAAGTGACGCTTGTTGTCGGCGCTGAGCACCACCGCGGTCCAGCGCCCGAAGGTGGGCGAGCCGCGGCGGATGTCGACGGCGACGTCCCACACCTCGCCTTCGACCACCGACACGTACTTGCCCTGCGGCCGCGGCCACTGGTAGTGCAGGCCGCGCAGCACGCCCTGCGTCGACGAGGACACGTTGCCCTGCACGAACGCCGGCAGCACGAGCCCCTTTTCGGCGAAGCGTGCATGGTTGAACGATTCGAAGAAGAAGCCGCGGCTGTCGCCGAACACCTGCGGTTCGACGACGAAACAGCCCGGCAGATCGGTTTCGGTGATGGAGGTCATGCGGGTCCCGCGGTCAGGGCACGAAGCCGCGCTCGGCGAGGCTCAGCAGGTACTGGCCGTAGCCGTTCTTCGCCAGCGGCTTCGCCAGCGCTTCGAGCTGGGCGGCGTCGATCCAGCCGTTGCTCCACGCGATCTCTTCCGGGCAGCAGACGCGCAGACCCTGCCGCGCCTCGATCGTCTCGATGTAGTTCGACGCTTCCAGCAGCGACTGGTGGGTGCCGGTGTCGAGCCACGCATAACCGCGCCCCAGCCGCTGCAGGTGCAGGCTGCCGTCGTCGAGGTAGCGCCGGTTGAGATCGGTGATCTCCAGTTCGCCGCGCGCCGACGGCTTGAGTTCCGACGCGAATTCGCTGGCGCGGCCGTCGTAGAAGTACAGGCCGGTGACGGCGTAGCTGGACTTCGGCTTCGCCGGCTTTTCCTCCAGCCCGACCACGCGGCCGGTGGCGTCGAACTCGGCCACGCCGTAGCGCTCCGGATCGCGCACCCAGTAGCCGAACACGGTCGCGCCCAGCGTGCGCGCATCGGCTTCGCGCAGCATCGCGGTCAGGCCCGGGCCGTGGAAGATGTTGTCGCCGAGCACGAGGCAGCTCGGCTGGCCGTCGACGAAGTCGCGGCCGATCAGGTACGCCTGCGCCAGGCCGTCTGGGCTGGGCTGCACCGCGTATTCGATGCGCATGCCCCACTGCGAGCCGTCGCCGAGCAGCGTCTTGAACAGCGCCTGCTCGTGCGGGGTGTTGATCACCAGCACCTCGCGGATGCCGGCGAGCATCAGCACGCTGAGCGGGTAGTAGATCATCGGCTTGTCGTACACCGGCAGCAGCTGCTTGCTGACCGCCTGCGTGATCGGATACAGCCGCGTGCCGGAACCGCCGGCGAGGATGATGCCCTTGCGCGTGGTCATGCCGCCGCTCCGATGCGTTCGAGGCGGTAGCTGCCGTCGAGCACGCGTTGCACCCAATCCTGATGGTCGAGGTACCAGTCGACGGTGCGTTCGATGCCCTGCTCGAAGCTCAGCGACGGCGACCAGCCCAGTTCCGACTTCAGCTTCGACGCGTCGATGGCGTAGCGGCGATCGTGGCCCGGACGGTCCTTCACGAACGCGATCAGCGATTCGCGGGCGCGACCGTCGGCCAGCGGCCGGCGCGCGTCGAGCAGCGCGCAGATCGTCTTCACCACGGTGATGTTCTCGCGCTCGGCGTCGCCGCCGACGTTGTAGACCTCACCGACGCGGCCGCGCGCCAGCACCGCGCGGATCGCGCTGCAGTGGTCGCCGACGTACAGCCAGTCGCGCACGTTGCGGCCGTCGCCGTAGACCGGCAGCGTCTCGCCGGCGAGCGCCTTCGCGATGATCAGCGGGATGAGCTTCTCGGGGAACTGGAACGGCCCGTAGTTGTTCGAGCAGTTCGTGGTCAGCGTCGGCAAACCGTAGGTGTGGTGGAAGGCGCGGACCAGATGGTCGGACGCGGCCTTCGACGCCGAATACGGCGAGTTCGGCGCGTACGGCGTGGTCTCGGTGAACTTGCCGGTGTCGCCGAGCGAACCGTAGACCTCGTCGGTGGACACGTGCAGGAAGCGGAAGGCGTCGCGGGCGTCGCCGTCGAGCGACTTCCAGTGGTCGCGGGCGCATTCGAGCAGGCCGAGGGTGCCGACGACGTTGGTCTGCACGAATGCCGCGGGACCATCGATCGAACGGTCGACGTGGCTCTCGGCGGCGAAGTTGACGATCGCGTCGGGCCGGTGCGTCGCCAGCAGCGAGGCGACCAGCTCACGGTCGCCGATGTCGCCGCGCACGAAGACGTGGTCGGGATGGCCGTCCAGCGCGGCGAGGGTGTCGCGGTTGCCGGCGTAGGTGAGCGCGTCGAGATTGACGATGCGCACGCCGCTCGCGACGGCCTCCAGCACGAAATTCCCCCCGATGAAACCGGCACCGCCGGTCACGAACCATGTCGGCACGCGTGGACTCCTGGTTGGTCGGACGACGCGCGGATTGTACCCGCGGCCCATGCGCGGTCCGTCGGGCGCGGCCACGCGAATCTGAACGGATGCCGGCCTGCGTTCAGGCCGCGTCCCAGACGCAGCGGCCGGCCTTCTTGCGGATCGTGGCCAGCCGGGCCTCGTGCGCGGCCGCTTCCTCGTCGGTCGCGCGCACCCGCGGGCGGCGGGCGGCGTCCGCCGGGGCGATCGCGAAGGCCGCGCGCGTGGCGGCATTGCCGGACTCGCCGTCGGCGGACTGGCCGAAGCCGATCTCGCCCTGCCCCGAGGTCAGCGCGAGGTAGACCTCGGCCAGCAACTGGGCGTCGAGCAGCGCGCCGTGCAGTTGTCGATGGGCGTTGTCCACGCCCAGCCGCTTGCATAGCGCGTCGAGCGAATTGCGCTGGCCCGGGTAGCGCTTGCGCGCCATGTCGAGCGAGTCCTCGACCCCCGCCACGCGATCGTGCAGGCGGCCGTACTGCGGCCCCAGCAGCGACAGTTCGTGGTCGAGGAAGCCGACGTCGAACGCGGCGTTGTGGATGATCAGCTCGGCGCCGTCGATGAAGTCGAGGAAGGCGTCGGCGATCTCGGCGAACTTCGGCTTGTCGGCGAGGAATTCCAGCGTGAGGCCGGTGACTTCCTGCGCACCGGGCTCGAATTCGCGCTCGGGATGGATGTACTGCTGCCAGGTGCGACCGGTGGGCCGGCGCTCGACCAGCTCCACGCAGCCGATCTCGACCACGCGGTTGCCCTTCTTCCACTCGAGGCCGGTGGTTTCGGTATCGAGGACGATCTGCCTCATGCGCCACGGGCTCCGCTGCGGAAGGCGGTGGCCTGGGTGCGGGCGAGCTGGTCGACGCGCTCGTTGTCGGGATCGCCGGAATGGCCCTTCACCCAGCGCCAGTCGATCGTGTGGCGGCCCGCGGCCGCGTGCAGGCGCTCCCACAGGTCGCGGTTCTTCACCGGATCACCACCGGCGGTCTTCCAGCGGCGGCGCACCCAGTTCGGCATCCATTCGGTGATGCCCTGGCGCACGTACTGCGAGTCGGTGAACAGCGTGACCGAACACGGCCGGCTGAGACTTTCCAGGCCCATGATCGCGGCCATCAGTTCCATGCGGTTGTTCGTGGTCTGCGCCTCGCCGCCGGCGACCTCGCGCTCGGTGGCGTTGTAGCGCAGCAGCGCCGCCCAGCCGCCGGGGCCGGGGTTGCCGAGGCAGGCGCCGTCGGTGTGGATCTCGACCTGCTTCAGGGCGGAAGCGGGACTGGACGAGGAGGAAGCCGGAACGTTCAAGCGGAAGGAACTCCATCGGCGATCGCCAGCGGCAGCCGCGGGCGGATCGGAGTGATCGGAAGGGCGCGCTTCTCGGCACGCTGGAGGAAGGCGGCATGCAGGCCGACACCGGACTGGAGCGCGGGCGAGGCAGTGGGCGACCACTGCGGGCCGATGCCCTGCGCCGTCGGTTCGGGCGTGAGGCCGGCCTCGGCCAGCCGCCGGCGCCAGACGGCCGGATCGCGGGCCACCAGCCGGCGGCCACGCCAGCGCAGGCGGTACGGCGAATGCGGATTGAGCGCGAGCAGCGCCAACCGTCCGCCGGGCACCAGCGCGCGGGCGCATTCCTCGATCAGCGCGGCCGCCTCGCCCGGGCCTTCGCCGGGCACATGCTGCAGCACCACCGCCCCCAGCGACTCGCTGGGCAGCGGCAGCGGCAGGCCGCAGCGGACGGTGCCGGACCAGCCGGTGCCGCTGGCGACCAGGCACAGGCCGCGGCCGTTCGGCGGGTCGCAGGACAGCGCGGGCGCCAGCCACAGCCATGGCAGGCCCACCACCGGATGCGCGGTCAGCGCATCGGCCACCACCGTGTGCTCGCTGTCGAGCACGGCCTGCCCGGCCGGCTGCAGGAACCACTGCATGGCGGCATCGGACGGCAACGGGTGGGACAATGCGGGCATCGTGCCATTGTATGCCGAGCCATCCGCCGGACCGCCCATGCGCCTCATCGCCCTGCCCGCTTTCGACGACAACTACCTCTGGGTGCTGGCCGGCGATGATGGCGCGGCGCTGGTGGTCGACCCGGGCGACGCCGGCCCCGTGCTCGCGGCTGCCGACGCGGGCCTGCGGCCGGTCGCGGTACTCGTCACCCATCACCACGGCGACCACATCGGCGGCCTGCCGGCGCTGCTCGATCGCTGGCCGTCGCTCGCGGTCCACGCGCCCGACGACGCCCGGATCGCCGGTGCGACCGCCCGCGTTTCCGACGGCGACCGCGTCGAGGCGCTGGGCCTGACGTTCGAGACGCTGGCTGTCCCGGGCCACACCCGCAGCCACGTCGCCTATGTCTGCGCGGCCCCCGGCGATGCCGACGGCGGCCTGCTGTTCTGCGGCGACACGCTGTTCAGCCTCGGCTGCGGGCGGCTGTTCGAGGGCACGCCGGCACAGATGCTGGCCTCGCTCGATCGCCTCGCCGCACTGCCGGGCGACACCCGCGTCTGCTGCGCCCACGAATACACCGCGTCGAACGCCGCCTTCGCGCTCGCGGTCGATCCGGGGAATCCGGCCCTGAGCACTCGCGCGGACGCGGTGCGCGCATTGCGCGCCGCGGGCGCGAGCACGCTGCCGTCCACGATCGCGCAGGAACGCGCGACCAACCCGTTCCTGCGCTGCGACACGCCGGCCGTGCGCGACGCGATCGCCGCCCGCCTCGGCCATCCGCCCGCGGACCGGCGGGAGACCTTCGCCGCCCTGCGCGGCTGGAAGGACACGTTCCGGGCGTGACGCGCCGCACGCGCGCCACACCCGGACAGGCCGACCATACGGGCGCCCACGGTCGGGGGCGCATGGCACACTAGCCGCCCCCCGACGAATGACGAGATCGCCCATGGGTTTCCTGCAAGGCAAGCGCGCGCTCATCACCGGCATCGCCAGCGAGCGTTCGATCGCCACCGGCATCGCCGAGGCCATGCACCGCGAAGGCGCGGAACTGGCCTTCACCTACCAGAACGAGAAGCTGAAGTCGCGCGTCGAAAGCGCCGCCGCCGAATACGGCTCGAAGATCGTGCTGCCGCTGGACGTCGCCGACGACGCCCAGATCGCCGCGTGCTTCGAAGCGCTCGGCCAGCACTGGGACGGCTTCGACATCCTGATCCACGCCATCGCTTTCGCCCCGCGCGAAGCGATCGCCGGCCAGTACCTCGACGGCCTGACCCGCGAGAACTTCGCGATCGCCCACGACATCTCGTCGTATTCGCTGGCCGCGATGGCGAAGGCCGCGCGGCCGATGATGACCGGCCGCCAGGCATCGATCCTCACCCTCACCTATCTCGGCGCCGAGCGCGTGCTCAGCGGCTACAACCTCATGGGCGTGGCCAAGGCCAGCCTGGAGGCGAACGTGCGCTACCTCGCCTGCAACCTCGGCCCCGAAGGCATCCGCGTCAACGCGATCTCCGCCGGCCCGATCAAGACGCTTGCCGCCGCGGGCATCGCCGGCTTCCGCAAGATCCTCGGCCACGTCGAGCAGAACGCGCCGCTGCGCCGCACGGTCACCATCGAGGATGTCGGCAACGTCGCCGCGTTCCTCAGCTCCGATCTCGCGTCGGGCATGACCGGCGAGATCACCTACGTCGACGCCGGCTACAACATCCTCGGCATGACCGGGATCGAGTGAAGGCCACGCCGCCGGGGCCGCTCCGGCGGCCGCGACGCCCACGAAAAAGCCCGGCCGAAGCCGGGCTTTTTCGTGTCTCGGAGGAACGGAGCGCGGCGGTCAGAGCCGGCGATCAGATCCGATCGAGCGCCTTCTCGATCTTCATGCGCTTGCGCTCGGCCTTGCCGGTGGCGACCGC
This sequence comes from Lysobacter sp. DMC97, assembly GCF_056313745.1. NCBI lineage: Bacteria > Pseudomonadati > Pseudomonadota > Gammaproteobacteria > Lysobacterales > Lysobacteraceae > Lysobacter > Lysobacter sp. DMC97. The sequence goes on from NZ_JBQUZR010000001.1 coordinate 596,274, forward strand.
ATCCTCGTCGCCCGTGCGCGCGGCCTGCGCACGCAGGAAACCGACGCGCTGCTCGGGCTTGATCTCGTTCTCGTCGGCGTGGCCGATGCCGGTCACCGCGAACACGATCCAGCGACCGTCCGCGGCCCGCACCTTGCCCACCGACGGCTTGGCGTCGGTCGGCGGCGGCACCGCGAAGTAGGCGGCGTTCGCCTGCGCATCGGGCACCGGCGCGTTGCGCGGCACGCCCGGCACCGGGGTGACCTGCCAATGCTTCTCGGTGGCGACCGCCACGAGGGTCTCGCCCTTCTTCAGGCGGGCCAGCGCGGCCTCGGCCTCGGCCTCGGCGGCCTTCGAGGCGCGATCGGCGCGCACGGCGGCCACCACGCGGACGCCGACCTTGTCGAGCGGCTGCACCTGTTCCGGCGTGTGCTCGACCACGCGCACCAGCACGCTGTGGTTCGGCGCGATCTCGATCGGGTCGCTGGACTGCCGGCGTTCCTTGGCCTCTTCCGAGAAGACGAAACGCTGCACCGCCGGCGTCGCGGCGATGCCGGTGCCCTGGCCGCGGGCGAACGGCCCGAGCCGCTGCACGGACAGGTTCACGGTCTTGGCCACCGACACCAGCGAGTTCGGATTCTTCAGCACTTCGTCCGACAGGCGGCCGGCGAGGTCGTTGTAGGCGCGCTCGCGGTCGGACTCGGCGACGAGGCGCTCGAGTTCGGGCCTGGCTTCCTCGAAGCTCTTGCCGTGGCTGGGCTTGATCTCGCGGACCTGCACCAGATGCCAGCCGAACTCGGTCTTCACCGGCTCGGAGATGCTGCCGGCCGCGGTCGCGAACACCGCGTCCTCGAACGGCTTCACCATCTGCCCGTTCTTCTGGATCCAGCCGAGGTCGCCGCCGGCGTCCTTGGAAGCGTCCTCGGAGTTCTGGCGCGCCAGCATGGCGAAATCGGCGCCGGCCCGCAGTTGCTTCAGCAGGTCGCGTGCCTTGGCTTCGGCCGCCTTCTGCGCGGCCGCGTCGGCCTTGGCATCGACCTTGATCAGGATGTGCGAGGTCAGGCGCTGCTCGGGCTCGACGAAACGCGCCTTTTCCTGGTCGTAGCGTGCACGCAGCGCCTTCTCGTCGGCGGCGGGTGCCGGCGGCAGCGCGGCGGCATCGACGTCCACGTATTCGATCGTGACCTGTTCCGGCGTGCGGAAATCCGACGGGTGCGCCTTGTACCAGGCGGCGATCTCGGCCGCGGTCACGGGCGCAGTGTCAGCCGCCGGCGTCGGCAGGATCGCGAACGTCACGTCGCGCTTCTCGCCGAGCAGCGTGATCAGGCGCTGCCCTTCGCTCGGCGTGACGAACGCCGATTCCGCCAGGCGCGTGGCCAGCAGGCGGTCGCGCAGGGAATCGCGGAGGGTCTGCTGGAACTGGATCGGGGTCTGCGGCGGGTTGAGCGTGGTCAACAGCATGCGGTAGCGCTGCGCGTCGAACTTGCCGTCGACCTGGAAGTCCGGGATCGCCTCGATCGCGTCGCGCAGTTGCGCGTCACCGATGACCAGACCGTCGCGCTGCGCCGCCATGCGCATCACGCGCTGGTCGATCAAGGCGTCGAGGATGCGCTCCTTGTTGTCGGCGCTCTCGAAACGGCGCGCATCGAAGGCATCGCCCTCGGCCGCGCGCTGCTGCTGGCGGGCCTGCTCGAAACGGTCGCGGAACTCGTCCGGGCCGATGTCGTCGGTCTGCCAGACCAGCTTGCGCATGACCCACCAGTCGGGAGCGCCCGGCCACCAGGACGGGGGCGACTGGATGCGGGCGGCGAAGGTGTCGTTGCGCTGGACGAGGTACTGCTCGACGCCGAAGAACGCGAACGGGACGATCAGGAGCCCGAGGATGACGGTGGCGATCCAGCCGGAGGATTTATCGCGAAGGGCCTGCAGCATTGTCGAGCGGTGCCGGAAGAGGAGCCGACTAGTGTAGCGGCTGCGGCAGGCCTCGGCATGCCCCCTACGCACAGCCCCCCGCGCCGCGGGATCCGGGCGCGGAAGCCCGGAAACGCAAAAGGCACCGTTGCCGGTGCCTTCGTCGTGTAACGCATGGGGCGGGAATTGGCGGAGTGGACGGGACTCGAACCCGCGACCTCCGGCGTGACAGGCCAGCATTCTAACCGACTGAACTACCACTCCGCTGTATGACCCGATTTGCTGCAACGCACCTGCGACCCGGTGTTTCTGGATGAATTCGCCGGTGTGAACCGGCGTCATCGTGCGGCGCGCATTCTAACTCGAACCTGCGACCGAACGGAAGAGCATGTCCGGTCATTTGCGTTCCTGGTGGGTGCTGAGGGTTTCGAACCCCCGACCCTCTCCGTGTAAAGGAGACGCTCTACCGCTGAGCTAAGCACCCCAACGGGAAGAGCTGATCAGTTTACGGCATCCTTCAGCGCTTTGCCAGCCTTGAAGACCGGGGTCTTGGAGGCCGGGATCTGGATCTCTTCCTTGGTCTTGGGATTGCGACCGGTGCGCGCGGCGCGCTCGCGCACGACGAACGAACCGAACCCGACGACCGCGACGCTGTCGCCCTGCTTCAGGGCCTTGGTGATGGCGGCGACGGTGGCGTCGAGCGCGCGACCGGCGTCGGCCTTGGAGAGCTCGGCGGAAGCGGCGATCGCATCGATGAGTTCGGCTTTGTTCATGTAAGGACTCCAATCGGAAGAGGGGGAATGGCGTGCGGCGCACGTGCGCTGTCGTGCAGCGTCTTTGCGTACGGATGCGGATGTGGTTCCGACGAACGGCAGATGCGATCCGCCGGCCTCCGCGGGCGTCCGTTATACAGCGGAGCATCCCCCCGCGCAACCGAAAAGCGCTGAAAATGCAGGGAAAACGGCAATCCGCACGACATCCGCAATCGCGTTGCGGACATCGTGACCGGGGCGTTTCGATCAGTGCTTGCGCACTTCCCGGCGCGTGCTGGCGGCGGGGCGCGTCGATTTGCGGGCGGGTGCACGCGCCGTTTTCTTAGCCGGCGACTTCGCCTGTGCCGGCGCGATCGGATGTTCGAGCGCGAGATCGAGCACTTCGTCGATCCAGCGCACCGGCACGATCTTCATGCGGTCGGTGACGGTCTTCGGAATGTCGGCGAGATCCTTGCGGTTCTCGTCGGGGATCAGCACGGTGCGGATGCCGCCGCGCAGTGCGGCGAGGAGTTTTTCCTTCAGGCCGCCGATGGCAGTGACCTTGCCGCGCAGCGTGATCTCGCCGGTCATCGCCACATCGGCGCGCACCGGCACCTTCGTCAGCGCCGACACCAGCGCCGTCGCCATCGCGATGCCCGCACTCGGACCATCCTTCGGCGTGGCGCCGTCGGGCACGTGCAGGTGCACGTCGAGCTTCTGCAGGAAATCGACCTCGATGCCGAGACGTTCGGTGCGCGCGCGCACGACCGACAGCGCGGCCGACGCGGATTCCTTCATCACGTCGCCGAGCTGGCCGGTGAGGATCAGCTGGCCCTTCCCCGGCATCAGCGTGGATTCGATCTGCAGCAGGTCGCCGCCGACTTCGGTCCAGGCCAGGCCGGTGACCATGCCGACTTCGTTGTCGCGTTCGGCGCGACCATAGTCGAAACGGCGCACGCCGAGATACTTGTCGAGGTTCTTCGCGTTGACGGCGACATTCTTCACCGCCTTCTGCGCCTTCGCCGGCGCGGAGACCTTCGCCGTCGCGGCCTTGCGCGCGCCCTTCGCGGGCATCGCTGCGGGCGCGGCGGCAGGGCCGGCCAGCGCGATTTCCTTCACCACCTTGCGGCAGATCTTCGAGATCTCGCGTTCGAGATTGCGCACGCCGGATTCACGCGTGTAGTAGCGCACGATGTCGCGCAACGCGTCTTCGGACACCTTCAGTTCGGCCGGCTTCAGGCCGTTCGCCTTCAGCTGCTTCGGCAGCAGGTAGCGCTCGGCGATGTTGAGCTTCTCTTCCTCGGTGTAGCCGGGGATGCGGATGACCTCCATGCGGTCGAGCAGCGGCCCCGGGATGTTCAGCGAGTTGGACGTGGCGACGAACATCACCTCGGACAGGTCGAGGTCGACTTCCAGGTAATGGTCGTTGAAGGCGCTGTTCTGCTCGGGATCGAGCACTTCCAGCAGCGCCGCCGACGGATCGCCGCGGAAGTCCATCGACATCTTGTCGATCTCGTCCAGCACGAACAGCGGATTGCGGCTGCCGGCCTTGTTGAGGTTCTGCACGATGCGGCCCGGCATCGAACCGACGTACGTCCGGCGATGGCCGCGGATCTCGGCCTCGTCGCGCACGCCGCCCAGCGACATGCGCACGAACTTGCGGTTCGTGGCCTTCGCGATGCTCTGGCCCAGCGAGGTCTTGCCCACGCCCGGCGGACCGACGAGGCACAGGATCGCGCCCTTCATCCGCTTCACGCGGGTCTGCACCGCGAGGTATTCGAGGATGCGTTCCTTCACCTTCTCCAGGCCGTAGTGGTCGGCGTCGAGCGTTTCCTGCGCGACCTTCAGGTCCTTGCGGATCTTGCTGCGCTTGTTCCAGGGCACGCCGAGCACCCAGTCGAGATAGTTGCGCACGACCGCGGCCTCGGCCGACATCGGCGACATCTGCTTGAGCTTGTTGAGTTCGGACTTCGCCTTGGTCTCGACCGGCTTGGGCATGCCGGCTTCGGCGATGCGGCGGGTCAGGTCCTCGATGTCGTTCGGCGCGTCGTCGAGCTCGCCCAGTTCCTTCTGGATCGCCTTCATCTGCTCGTTGAGGTAGTACTCGCGCTGGCTCTTCTCCATCTGCGACTTCACGCGGCCGCGGATGCGCTTCTCCAACTGCTGCACGTCGATCTCGCCGTCGACCAGCCCGACCAGCAGTTCCAGCCGCTTGCCGATCTCGACCGCTTCCAGCAGGCGCTGTTTCTCGGCCAGGCGCACGCTGAGATGCGCCGAGATGGTGTCGGCCAGGCGGCCCGGCTCATCCATGCCGGACAGCGTCTGCATCAGCTCCGGCGGCAGCTTGCGGTTGGTCTTCACGTACTGCTCGAACAGGCTCATCAGCGAACGCCCGATGGCCTCGACCTCGCGCGGGTCGTGGCGTTCGACCGGATCGAGCACCTCGGCGTCGCCGGCGAGCGCGCCGTCGGCCTCGTGCACGCGCGTCAGGCGCGCACGGGAGACGCCTTCGACGAGCACCTTGATCGTGCCGTCGGGCAGCTTCAGCAGTTGCAGCACCTGCGCGAGCGTGCCGACCTCGTACAGGTCGGCGGCGACGGGATCGTCGGTTTCGGGGGATTTCTGTGCGACCAGCAGGATGCGCTTGTCGCGGTCCATCGCCAGGTCGAGCGCGCGGATCGATTTCTCGCGCCCGACGAACAGCGGGATGACCATGCTGGGGAAGACGACGACATCGCGCAGCGGCAGCACGGGGATGTCGACGAAGGGACTGGCGGAGGAATCGCTCATGGGGGGCTCCGATCGGGATGCCGGCGCCCGGTAAGCGCCAACCTTCGGCCCGTTATGGGGCCGCTGCGGAAGGGATGCAAGCGCGGCCCGCCGAACGGGGATCGATCGATCCCGGATCGCGATGCCCGAAAACGCAACGGGCACCCGGAGGATGTCCGGATGCCCGCGCGGGGAAACGCCGTGGCGCTACCGTCACTCGGCGGACGCGACCTTGTTCGGCGGCGTCTGGTAGATCAGGTACGGCTCGGACTTGTGCTCGATCACCGATTCGTCGACCACCACCTTGCTGACATTCTCCAGCGACGGCAGGTCGTACATCGTGTCGAGCAGCACCGATTCGACGATGGTGCGCAGGCCGCGCGCGCCGGTCTTGCGCTTGAGCGCCTTGCGGGCGATCGCCAGGAGCGCGTCCTGGCGGAACTCCAGCTCCACGCCTTCCATCTCGAACAGCTTGCGGAACTGCTTGCTGATCGCGTTCTTGGGCTCGGTGAGGATCTTCACCAGCGCGGTTTCGTCCAGTTCCTCGAGGGTCGCGACCACCGGCAGGCGGCCGACGAATTCGGGGATCAGGCCGAACTTGATCAGGTCCTCGGGCTCGACGTCGAACAGCACCTTGCTGACATCGGCCTTGCGCTCGCTGCTCTTGAGCTTGGCGCCGAAACCGATGCCGCCGGATTCGCTGCTGCGCTGCTGGATGATCTTGTCGAGGCCGGCGAACGCGCCGCCGACGATGAACAGGATGTTGCGCGTGTCGACCTGCAGGAATTCCTGCTGCGGGTGCTTGCGGCCGCCCTGCGGCGGGACGCTGGCGACGGTGCCTTCGATCAGCTTGAGCAGCGCCTGCTGCACGCCTTCGCCGGACACGTCACGGGTGATCGACGGGTTCTCGCTCTTGCGCGAGATCTTGTCGATCTCGTCGATGTAGACGATGCCCTGCTGCGCCTTCTCGACGTCGTAGTCGCACTTCTGCAGCAGCTTCTGGATGATGTTCTCGACGTCCTCGCCCACGTAACCGGCTTCGGTCAGCGTGGTGGCGTCGGCGATCGTGAACGGCACGTTGAGCAGGCGGGCCAGGGTCTCGGCCAGCAGCGTCTTGCCCGAGCCGGTCGGCCCGATCAGCAGGATGTTCGACTTCGCCAGCTCGATGTCGTCGTTCTTCTGGCGGCTCTCGATGCGCTTGTAGTGGTTGTACACCGCCACCGCCAAGGTCTTCTTGGCGCGCGACTGGCCGATGACGTACTGGTCGAGGACTTCGAGGATCTCGCGCGGCTTGGGCAGATGGCTGCGGGTGGCCTGCGCCTTCTCCTCCAGCTCCTCGCGGATGATGTCGTTGCACAGCTCGACGCATTCGTCGCAGATGAACACGCTCGGGCCCGCGATGAGCTTGCGGACCTCATGCTGGCTTTTCCCGCAGAACGAGCAATACAGGATCTTGTTGCCGTCGCCGCTGCGGCCTTGCCGGTCTTCGCTCATGCTGCTGGGGTTCTCTGACGCAGGTAGGGGGAGGATAGCATCCGGGCTCCCGGCCGCAAGCGGGCCGGGGCTGGATTCAGGATGCCTATTGGAATCAGGAGCTTGCACCGGCCGATGACCCGGCCGGCGTCGGATCACGCCGGCTGGATCGACTCTTCCGGGCGGCGTTCCAGCACGTGGTCGACCAGACCGTAGTCGCGGGAGGCCTCGGCGCTCTTGAAGTTGTCGCGCTCGGTATCGCGGGCGATGGTCTCCAGCGCCTGGCCGGTGTGGTGCGACAGGATCTCGTTCAGGCGCTGGCGCAGGGTCAGGATCTCGCGGGCGTGGATGTCGATGTCCGTCGCCTGGCCCTGGAAGCCGCCCAGCGGCTGGTGGATCATCACGCGGGAGTTCGGCAGCGCATAGCGCTTGCCCTTCGCACCCGAGGCCAGCAGCAGCGCGCCCATGCTGGCCGCCTGGCCGACGCAGATGGTGCTCACGTCCGGCTTGATGAACTGCATGGTGTCGTAGATCGCCATGCCCGCGGTGACCACGCCGCCAGGCGAGTTGATGTACAGGCTGATGTCCTTTTCGGGATTCTCGGCCTCGAGGAACAGCAACTGGGCGACGATCACGTTGGCCATGTAGTCGTCGATGCCGCCGACCAGGAAGATCACCCGCTCCTTCAGCAGCCGGGAGTAGATGTCGTACGCGCGCTCGCCGCGGCTGGTCTGTTCGACCACCATCGGCACGAGGTTGAGGGCTTTGGTCTGGAGACTGTTCATGCGTGGTCGCACCGGTCGTGGGGGTGGGCCGCGTCGCCGCGGCCCGGAGGCAGGGCCCGCAGCAGGTTACTGCGGGGCGATCGCGTCCTGGAAGGCGAGCGTGCGGTCGGTGTGGACGGCGCGCTCGGCGATCCAGTCGATGACCTGCTCTTCCATGACGCGATTCTGCAGGCCGGCCATGAGCTGGCGGTCGCTGCGGTACAAATCAATGACCTGCTGCGGTTCTTCGTAGGTGGAGGCGATGAGACGCAGCGTTTCGTTCAGACGCTTCGGATCGAGCGACAGGCCGTTGCGGCGGGCGATCTCGCTGACCACCAGGGCGACCGTGATGCGCTTGCGGGCCGATTCGAGGAAGTCGCGCCACGCCTCTTCCGGCGCCTCGACTTGGCGACCCTGCTGGCGGGCCTGCTCCAGCGTCTGCGCGAGCATCGCGCGGGCTTCGTTCTCGACCAGACGCGGCGGCATCTCGACATGGGCGTAGGCCAGGATCAGCTGCTCGCCGACCTCGCGGCGCAGGCGCGCCATCAGGGCGCCCTTCAGCTCGCGCTCGAGGTTGCTGCGGATCTCGGTGCGGAACTGGGCCATGTCGCCGGACTTCACGCCGAAGCTGCGGATGAAGTCGGCATCGACTTCCGGCTGCACCGGCTCGGAGACGGCCTCGATCTTCACGTTCACCACGGCCTGCTTGCCCGCCAGCTGCGGCACGCGCCAGTCGGCCGGAAAATCGACGGTCACGGTGCGGTCTTCGCCGGCGCTGAGACCGACCAGCGCGTTCTCGATGTCCGGGTACATGCCGCCGGAGCCGATCATGGTCACGCCGCGCTCGGCGCCTTCGGGCGGCAGGCGTTCGCCGTCGACCAGCGACCAGGTCTCGACGTCCACCGCGTCGCCAGCCTGGGCCGGGCGGTTGACGATCGTCCAGCTGCGGCGCTGCAGGCGGAGGTTCTCGATCATGCGATCGATGTCGTCCTCGGTCACCTCGGCAGTGTCGCGCACGACTTCCAGCTTGGTCACGTCGATCTCGCCGAAGTCCGGCACCACCTCGAAGGTGGCGACGAAGGCCAGTTCGCCCTCGCCCGCGTCTTCCGACGGTTCGATGCGCGGGTTGCCGGCCAGGCGCAGTTCGTTCTCGCGCACGCCCTGGTCGAAACCCTGCTGCAGCAGGTCGTCCAGCACCTCGCCACGGACCTGCGCGCCGTAGCGCTGCTCGATGACCTTCGTCGGCACCTTGCCCGGGCGGAAGCCCTTGAGGTTGGCGGTGCGCGCGAGTTCGCGCAGGCGGCCGCCGATCCGGCTCTCGACGCTCTCGGTCGGCACGCGCAGGGTCATGCGGCGCTCGAGATTACCCACGGATTCGAGTGAAACTTGCATTGCTGGCGACTCCTGCTGCCGCGCCCTCGCGCGGCCGGCGATGAAAGGTTGGGATCCTGGCCACCGGTCCGGGCGGCCATCGGGGCATGCGCCCCCGGCGGAACGGGATAGTGTGTCCGATTACGGGCCTTCCCGCCAGATTGAGGCGATGGTTGGCGGGAATGGGGACGCAGGACGTGGCGCCGCCGGGGGAGAAGCCGGGAAAAACGTGAAGGGCGACGATCCGTGGCCGGGAGCGCCCATGGCCCGAGATCCGCGGCGCTTCGGGGCTGCCCCTCGCCACGGCTCGTTCATCTGCACCGCAGCGTCAACGCCACTGCGGCGTGGTGCGAGAGGGGGGACTCGAACCCCCACACCTTGCGGCGACAGAACCTAAATCTGTTGCGTCTACCAATTTCGCCACTCTCGCATGTCGCCCCGGCGCGTTCGCCGGAAGGCGCAAAGCAAAACGCCCGGCATTGCCGGGCGCTGCTGGAACTGGTGGGCCGTCAAGGATTCGAACCTTGGACCTATTGATTAAGAGTCAACTGCTCTACCAACTGAGCTAACGGCCCGATGCTGCAAAGGATACCGCACTTCCCCACTTCGTCGCAATCCGTTTTTCGTGCCTCGATACCGGCGTTGCCGGAAGATCGCGCACGTTGCGGTGAAATGACGCTGCGGCAACCTCGAATCTGGGGTGGCTGAGGGGACTCGAACCCCCGACATCTGGAATCACAATCCAGGACTCTAACCAACTGAGCTACAGCCACCATTGGAACGCTTGCAACCGCACGTTTCGCCGATCCGTGGCGCCCCGCCGGGCGATGAACCTTCCCCGTCCATGCCTGCGCATGGCGCGCCCGGCAGGACTCGAACCTGCAACCGCCGGCTTAGAAGGCCGGTGCTCTATCCGGTTGAGCTACGGGCGCGTGAGCGCATGATAGCGGGACGGACGGAGCGGCACACGACGACGGAAGCCGCCGGGAGTTGGTCGGGGTAGAGGGATTCGAACCCCCGACATCCTGCTCCCAAAGCAGGCGCGCTACCAGACTGCGCTATACCCCGCCGGTGCGTTCGGCCGGCTATTGTCGGGAGCACTGGCCGTGCTGTCAACGCGCAAGACGACATCGAGCGGGTATCCTGCGCGCTTCAGACCCGACATTCCCCAGGGAGCCATCATGCGCAGCGGCAATCCGGTCCTTTCGGACTCCACCTTCCTCGACGTCGGCAGCGGCCGCGTCGTCCGTGGCGGCACGGACGCGATGACGCTCGGCGGCACGGTCAACAAGACCGGTTTCCTGCTCCTGCTGTCGGTGCTGACGGCCGCGTTCGCGTGGTCGCGGACGTTCTCCGCGCCGGGCGAACTCGCGCCGGGCGCCATGGTGTACCTGATCGGCGGCGCCCTCGGCGGCTTCGTGCTGGCGCTGATCACCACCTTCAAGAAGGAATGGTCGCCGGTCACCGCGCCGCTCTACGCGCTGCTGGAAGGCTTCTTCCTCGGCACGCTCTCGGCGATCTACGACGCCCGTTTCCACGGGATCGTGCTGCAGGCCGTGATGCTGACCTTCGGCACCCTGTTCGCGCTCCTCTTCGCCTATCGCTCCGGGCTGATCCGCGCCACGGAGAACTTCAAGCTCGGCGTGGTCGCCGCCACCGGCGGCATCTGCCTGGTCTATCTGGCGACGATCGTGCTCGGGTTCTTCGGCGTCCAGATCCCGTACATCCATGGCTCCGGGATGATCGGCATCGGTTTCAGCCTGTTCGTGGTCGTCATCGCGGCGCTGAACCTGGTGCTGGATTTCGACTTCATCGAGAGTGGCGTCGACAGCGGCGCGCCGAAGTACATGGAGTGGTACGGCGCGTTCGGGCTGATGGTCACGCTGGTGTGGCTGTACCTCGAAATCCTGCGCCTGCTGGCCAAGCTGCAGCGCCGCTGAGGGCAGTTCGATCCCTCACATGCGAAACGGGGCGCCGATGGCGCCCCGTTTCGTTTCGGGTCTCGCGAGCGGGCCGCGGCTTACAACCGGCTGGCGATCGCCTTCGCGAACGACATCGTGTTGCCGGTCCCGCCGAGATCCGGGGTCAGCGAATCCTTCGCTTCCAGCGTGGCGATGATCGCCGCGCGCAGACGATTCGCGTTCTCCGGCTGGCCGATGTGGTCGAGCATCTGGCCGATCGCCATCAGCAGCGCGCAGGGATTGGCCAGGCCCTTGCCGGCGATGTCCGGCGCCGAGCCGTGCACGGCCTCGAAGATCGCCGCCTCGGTGCCGATGTTGGCGCCCGGCGCCAGGCCCAGGCCGCCGACGAGGCCGGCGCAGAGGTCGGAGATGATGTCGCCGAAGAGATTCGTGGTGACGATGATGTCGAACTGCTCCGGCCGCATCACCAGCTGCATGCAGGTGTTGTCGACGATCATCTCGTTGCACTGGATGTCCGGGTATTCCGCGGCAACCGCGCGTGCGGTCTTCAGGAACAGGCCCGAGGTCGACTTCAGGATGTTGGCCTTGTGCACGACCGTGACCTTCTTGCGGCCGGTCTTGCGGGCCAGCTCGAAGGCGTAGCGGACGATGCGCTCGGAGCCGCGGCGGGTGATCTTCTGCGTCAGCATCGCGGTCTCGCCGTCTTCCGACAGCGACTGGCCTTCGCCGATGTACGCGCCCTCGGTGTTTTCGCGGACGGTGATCAGGTCCACGCCCGACGGGAAGCGCGACTTGGTGTTCGGGAACGACTTCGCCGGGCGCACGTTGGCGTACAGATCGAAGCGCTTGCGCAGTTCCACGTTGATCGAACTGAAGCCCTCGCCCACCGGCGTGGTCAGCGGGCTCTTGAGCGCGATGCGGTTGCGGCGGATCGAGTCGAGGGTCGCCTGCGGCAGCAGCTCGCCGTGCTTCTCGAGCGCGACCATGCCGGCGTCGGCTTCTTCGTAGGTCAGGCCGGTGTTCATGGCGTCGAGCACGGACAGCGCGGCCTCCATGATTTCGGGGCCGATGCCATCGCCGCGGATGACGGTGATCGTTTGGGTCATGGGTCTGTTCCAGCTGGGCCCCGGCGCGCGTGCGCGGGGCCTTCGGTCGTCGGGGATCTGATCGGACGGCGCGTGCCGCCGCGAGGGCGTCGCGGGGACGCAGGCGGCGGAACAACCCGCGAATTATGCCGGAACGCCGCCGATCCTGCTCGAACGGCGCGTTCAGACGATGGTCGCAGGCGCGTGGCGATGTCCCGCCCGGACCGGGGAAACCCGTGCCCGGCGCAGGTCAGCCGTGCTCGTGCGCAGGGGCCGCGGCGGCCTCGCCCTGCTCCAGCCGGTCGAGGAAATCGACCGCGCGGCGCAGGTGCGGGATGACGATCGAGCCGCCGACGACCAGCCCCACCGAGAACGCCTCGAACATCTCGTCGCGATGCACGCCGGCCTCGCGGCACTGGGCCACGTGGTAGCTGATGCAGTCGTCGCAGCGCAGCACGAGCGAGGCGACGAGACCCAGCAGTTCCTTGGTCTTCACGTCCAGCGCGCCGGGCTGGTAGGTCTGGGTATCGAGCGCGAAGAAGCGGCGCACCACTTGGTTCGGCTCGGCCAGGATCCGTTCGTTCATGCGCTTGCGAAACGCGGTGAAGGCGGCGACGCGATCCTGTTCGCTTGCCTGCTCACTCGCCTGCCCGGTGCCGGCATCGGCGCTCATGCGGCACCTCCGGCGAGCAGCGGCTCGAACTGGCCGGCGCGGTGCATCGCCATCATGTCGTCGAAGCCGCCGACGTGGACGTCGCCGACGAAGATCTGCGGCACGCTGGTGCGGCCGGTGCGATCGACCATGCGCTGGCGCTCGGCGGGGTCGGTGTCGATCCGGACCTCGCTCCACGTCAGGCCCTTGCTCTTCAGGAAGTTCTTGGCCGAGATGCAGTACGGACAGATGGCCGTCGTGTACATCGTGATCGGCGGATGGGCGGCGGTGTTCAAGCGGGGCTCCTCGCGGCGGCAGGCGCCGGCGTTGGCGGCGGACTGGGCATGATGGGGGGCGGTTCCGGCCATTTCCAGCCGGACGGCATGCGTGGACAGGCAACACAACGATCCACCGAAGAGAGGCCTGCGCCCGGGAGAACGGTGCGCGGACGAGCCGGATCGACCCGGTCATCCCGGTCGGATTAACAACGCATTCACGCCTGCGTCGGCCGCAGGCGTCATCCTGTCGCCGCAATCCCCGTCCTGGATCGTCCCATGCGCCTGCCGGTCGCCATCGCCGCCCTCACCTTCGCGCTCGCCGCTGCCGTCGCCCCGGCGCAGGAGACGAAGCTGCCGGACATCGGATCGTCCGCGAACGAACTGCTGAACCCGGCGAAGCAGGCCGAGTACGGCAGCATGATGCTGGCGCAGCTGCGCCACTACGGCTACATCCTCGACGATCCGCTCATCGACGGCTGGCTGCAGTCGGTGGGTCACCGGCTGGCGGCGTCCAGCGACAAGCCGCAGCAGCCGTTCACGTTCTTCCTGATGCGGGATCGCCAGTTCAACGCCTTCGCCACGCTCGGCGGCTACGTCGGCGCCAATGCCGGCATGGTGCTGGCGGCGGAGAGCGAGGACGAAGTGGCCGGCGTGCTCGCGCACGAGGTCGCGCACGTCACCCAGACCCACGTGCTGCGCGCCGCCGAACGCGCGCAGAAGGACAGCGTGCCGATCCTGCTGGCGATGCTGGGCGCGATCGCGGTGGCGCAGTCCGCCGGCGGCAATTCCTCGGGCGACGCCTCGATGGCGGCGATGGCCTCCGCGCAGGCGTTGATGGCGCAGCGGCAGATCGACTACACCCGCTCCAACGAGTCCGAGGCCGACCGCCTCGGCATCCAGACGCTGGTCCGCGCCGGCTACGACCCGCAGGCGATGGTCAGCATGTTCGAACGCATGCAGGCGATCTCCCGCGTCAACCAGGGCGGCGAGCGCGAGCGTACGCCGGGCTACCTGCAGACCCACCCGGTCACCACCACCCGCATCAGCGAAGCCAAGGCCCGCGCCGAGACGCTGGCGGCGAAACCGCCGTCGTTCGACGCCGGCGGCGGTCTCGGCAGCAATCCGCTGCTGCCGCCGGGGATGCGCGTCTCCGGCGCGCCCGCCGGCGCCGACGCGGTGCAGTTCGGCTGGGCGCGCGAACGCATCCGCGTGTTCAGCGCCGACACGCCCGTCGAGGCCGTGCGCGAGTACGAGCGCATGCGCAAGGCCAGGCCGCTCACCGACGCCCAGCGCTACGGCCTCGCCCTCGCCCACGATCGCAACGGCGACTACCCCGGGGCGAGGAAGGAACTGCTCGCGCTGCTGGCCGACCATGCGAACGACCCGTGGGTGGTGATCGCGATGGCCGAATCCGAGGCGCACGCCGGCGATTTCGCCGCCGCCGACAAGCGCATGGACGCCCTGCTCGCGCGAATGCCGCAGCACCGCGCCGGCAGCCTCAGCTACGCGCGCATGCTGGCCGAGCGCAACGACGTCGAGTCCGGCCGCCGCGCGCAGGCCGTGCTGCGCCCGCTGCTGGTCTCGGCGAAGGACGACCCGATCTTCCAGCAGACCTTTGCCCGCGCCTGCGAAGTAGCCGGCGACCCGGTCCGCGCCGGCGAGGCCTATGCCGAGGCCGAAGTGCTGAACGGCCGTCCGGAACGCGCGCTGGTGCAGCTGAACACGCTGCTCAAGCGGCCCGAGGTCGACTATTACGCCCGCGCCCGGATCGAGGCCCGCATCGCCGAGATCACGCCGTCGGTGCTGGAACTGCGCCGCCAGGGCGTGCGCGACGACGAGCTCGAACGCCGGCTCTGACGCAGCGCCGGCTTCTTCGCCGCCGGCGCTGACGCGGCCGTCGGCGGGCATGTTGCGGCGGAGCTTCCGTCGTCACCGTCCGGTCACAAAAGTGTCGTCTACTGTGCCCTGCGCCCGGTCGCGCCCTCAGCGACCGGCCTTCCCCCGCAGTGGACCACGCCGCAGCCCATGCAGAAGCGCATCCTCATCGTCGACGACGAACCCGCGATCCGCGACATGGTCGCCTTCGCCCTGCGCAAGGGCGAGTACGAACCGATCCACGCCGGCGACGCCCGCGAAGCGCAGGCCGCCATCGCCGAGCGCGTGCCGGACCTGATCCTGCTCGACTGGATGCTCCCGGGCACCAGCGGCCTCGAACTGGCCCGGCGCTGGCGCCGCGACACCCTGACCCGCGAGATCCCGATCATCATGCTCACCGCCCGCGGCGAGGAGAACGATCGCGTCGGCGGGCTGGAAGCCGGCGTCGACGACTACGTGGTCAAGCCGTTCTCGGCGCGCGAACTGCTCGCCCGCATCCGCGCCGTGCTGCGCCGCGCCCGCGAGGACGACGAGGACGGCAGCGTCCAGGTCGGCGGCCTGCGCATCGACGGCGCCTCGCACCGCGTGTTCGCCGGCGAGACCCAGGTGCAGATCGGCCCGACCGAATACCGCCTGCTGCACTTCTTCATGACCCATGCCGAGCGCGTCTACACCCGCAACCAGCTGCTGGACCACGTCTGGGGCGGCAACACCTACGTCGAGGAGCGCACGGTCGACGTGCACATCCGCCGGCTGCGGCGCGCGCTGGAGCCGGTGCAGCTCGACGGCATGGTGCAGACCGTGCGCGGCGCGGGCTACCGCTTCTCCGCCACGCTCTGAGCGCGCCGGCCCCGACGACGATTGCCGGTAGACTGCGCGGATGCCGACCGACGCCCGCTCCGCGTGGTTCAGGACCCTGGGCCAGCTGGTGCTGGCGCTGGCGGCCGGGCTCGCGCTGGGCGTCGCGATCGGCCAGCCGTGGCCCGTCCTCACCGCGACCGCGCTGGGCGTGGTCGCCTGGCACTACTGGAAGCTCCGCCGGCTGCTGCTGCGGCTGACCGCCCGCCAGCGCGAGCTTCCGCCCGAAGGCGGCGGCGTCTGGAACCAGCTCGACCGCCTGCTGCACCGTCGCCAGGAAGAGGTCCGCGGACGCAAGCGCCGCCTGATCGCGATGCTCCGCGCCTACCGCGCCGCGGCGACCGCGATGCCCGACGCCATCGTGGTGGTCGAACGCAACAGCCAGCGCATCCAGTGGTTCAACGAGGCCGCAACCCGCCTGCTCGGCCTGCGCTATCCGCGCGACCTCGGCGCCTCGCTGGGCGATCGTCTGCAGCCGCTGCCGGTCGCGCACTGGCTGGCCGCCGGCCGCCATGCCGAACCGCTGACCGACACGCCCTCCCCGGTGCATCCGGACCTGCGCCTGAGCCTGCGCCTGATCCCCTACTCCGACGAACTGTGGCTACTGGTCGCACGCGACGTGAGCAAGGTGATGCGGCTGGAGCAGATGCGCCGCGACTTCGTCGCCAACGTCTCGCACGAACTGCGCACGCCGCTGACCGTGGTCCACGGCTACCTCGACATGCTTGATCCGGAAGAGAAGCCGGACTGGGCGCCGATGCTGGGCGAAATGCAGCGGCAGTCGCAGCGCATGACCCAACTGGTCGAGGACCTGCTCACGCTGTCGCGGCTGGAAGCGCAGGAAGCGCTGCCCGAGGAAACCGTGTCGATGCCGTCGATGCTGGCCTCGCTGCGGCGCGAGGCCGAAGCGCTGAGCCAGCGCCGGCACACCGTCACCGTCGAGGACGCCGCGGGCGTCGACCTGTGGGGCTCGACCAAGGAACTGCACAGCGCGTTCTCGAACCTCGTCAGCAACGCGATCCGCTACACCCCGGCCGGCGGCAGCCTCCGCATCCGTTTCCTGCCCGAACGCGACGGCGGCGTGTCGCTGGCGGTCGAGGACACCGGCTACGGCATCCCCGCCTCGCACCTGCCGCGCATCACCGAACGTTTCTACCGCGTCTCCACCAGCCGCTCGCGCGAGAGCGGCGGTACCGGCCTCGGCCTGTCGATCGTCAAGCACGTGCTGAACCTGCACCAGGCGCGGCTGGAGATCGAGAGCGAGGTCGGCCGCGGCAGCCGCTTCGCCTGCCGCTTCGGCCGCGAGCGCGTCCGCGCGCGCGAGCCGCTCCCCGCCAACGCCCATTCCGACGAATCCGCATGACCTCCCGCCGTTCGCAACGCCCGCCCGCCCGTCCGCAGACGCCCGCCCCCGAGGTCGTGCAGGACGCCGATCCGCTGCGCGACACCGGGCTCTACCTCAATCGCGAACTGTCGCAGCTCGACTTCAACTTCCGCGTGCTGGCGCAGGCGCAGGATCCGTCGGTGCCGCTGCTGGAGCGGCTGCGCTACCTGTGCATTTCCTGCACCAACCTCGACGAGTTCTTCGAGATCCGCGCCGCCACCGTGCGCCACGCACTGGACTTCGGCATGCCGCTGGCGGCCGACGGCATCCCGCACGCCAGCCTGCTGCGGCGCATCCATGATCGCGCCGCCGAACTGGTGCGCGAGCAGTACCGCTGCTTCTACGAGGACGTGCGCCCCGCGCTGTTCGACGCCGGCGTGCGCCTGCTCCAGCGCGAGCAGTGGTCCGAGGCGCAGAGCGCGTGGCTGCGCCAGTACTTCCTCGACGAGATCATGCCGGTGCTCTCGCCGCTGGGCCTGGACCCGTCGCATCCATTCCCGAAGATCCTCAACAAGTCGCTGAACGTGGTGGTGGTGCTGGAAGGCCGCGACGCCTTCGGCCGCGAAGCGCACCTGGCGATCGTGCGCGCCCCGCGCTCGCTGCCGCGTATCATCCGCGTGCCCGACGAGGCCACGGACGACGAGCGCAACCGCGACTACGTGTTCCTGTCGTCGATCCTGTCCGAGTTCGTGGGCGAGCTGTTCCCCGGCATGAAGGTCAAGGGCGCCTACCAGTTCCGGGTGACGCGCAATTCCGAGCTGATCGTCGACGAGGAGGAAGTCGAGAACCTCGCGCTCGCGCTGCGCGACGAACTGCTCGGCCGCGGCTACCTGCGCGCGGTGCGGCTGGAGATCGCCGAACAG
Source organism: Lysobacter sp. DMC97 (assembly GCF_056313745.1). Taxonomy (NCBI): domain Bacteria; kingdom Pseudomonadati; phylum Pseudomonadota; class Gammaproteobacteria; order Lysobacterales; family Lysobacteraceae; genus Lysobacter; species Lysobacter sp. DMC97. The sequence continues at coordinate 614,210 of NZ_JBQUZR010000001.1, forward strand.
TGCCCGCAGGACATCGTGCATTTCCTGCTGCAGAACTTCGACCTGCCCGAGAACGCGGTGTACCGCATCAACGGCCCGGTCAACCTCAACCGCGTCGTGCAGGTGTACGACCTGGAAGACCGTCCGGACCTGAAATTCCCGCCGTTCCAGGCGCGCAACCCGCTGGAAGGCGAGTCGGTGTTCGCGCGCGTCGCCGCCGGCGACCTGCTGCTGCACCATCCGTTCGACGCGTTCTCGCCGGTGCTCGACCTCATCCGCCAGGCGGCCGAGGATCCGAACGTGCTGGCGATCAAGCAGACGCTGTACCGCGCCGGCCGCGATTCGCCGATCGTCGAACACCTGATCCAGGCGGCGCGCAACGGCAAGGACGTGACCGTGGTGGTCGAACTGCGCGCGCGCTTCGACGAGGAAGCCAACCTGCGCCTCGCCGATCGCCTGCAGGACGCCGGCGTGCAGGTGGTCTACGGCGTGGTCGGCTACAAGACCCACGCCAAGATGCTGCTGATCGTGCGCCGCGAAGGCCGCACGCTGCGCCGCTACACGCATCTGAGCACCGGCAACTACCACGCCGGCACCTCGCGCGCCTACACCGACTTCGGCCTGATCACCGCCAACCCGGACATCGGCAGCGACGTGCAGCAGATCTTCCAGCAGATCTCCGGCCTCGCCCCGGCGATCAAGCTGCGGCGCCTGCTGCAATCGCCGTTCACGCTGCACGACGGCGTGCTCAAGCGCATCGAACGCGAGACGAAGCATGCGCTCGCCGGCAGGCCGGCGCGGATCATCGCCAAGATGAACGCGCTGAACGAACCGCAGGTGATCCGCGCGCTGTACGCCGCCTCGCAGGCGGGCGTGGAGATCGATCTGATCGTGCGCAGCGCCTGCACCCTGCGCCCGGGCCTGCCCGGCGTGTCCGAGCACATCCGCGTGCGCTCGATCGTCGGTCGCTTCCTCGAACACAGCCGCGTGTGGTGGTTCGGCAACGACGGCTCGCCGGAGCTGTTCTGCTCCAGCGCCGACTGGCTGGAGCGCAACCTGCTGCGCCGGGTGGAGACGGGCTTCCCGATCCTCGACCCCGAACTGGCCAAGCGGGTGAAGACCGAATCGCTGGACAACTACCTGCGCGACACCCTCAACGCCTGGGAGCTGCTGCCAGACGGCAGCTATCGCCGGATCGCGCCGGACGACGCACATCCGCCGCATTCGGCGCAGGCGACGCTGCTGGGCGTGCTCGGCCTTTGACGGCGTCGATCGCAGGGTCGATCGCGCTGTCGATCCGACCATCGTCGAGGGCCTGAAAACGGTTCCGTTCGGGCCGGCGTGTTGGTAGTCTGCGCGGCATTCGCCGGCGTACGCGCCGGCCTGCCCCAGAAGGCCCCCGCTTGAATCGATCCGCCGCCTCCGGCCGCGCGCCCGCCCTTCCGTTGCAGGAAGGCGCCCTGCTCGCCGCCATCGACCTCGGCTCGAACAGTTTCCACATGGTCGTCGCGCGCAACGTGCTGGGCCAGCTGCGCACCATCGACCGCCTGCGCGAGACCGTGCGCCTGGCCGACGGCCTGGACGAACGCGGCGGCCTCTCGCCCGAGGCGCGCCAGCGTGCGCTGGACTGCCTCTCGCGCTTCGGCGAACGCATCCGCGACTTCCCGCCGCACGCGGTGCGCGCGATCGCCACCAACACCGTGCGCGCGCTGCGCCAGCCGCAGGTCTTCCTGTCAGAAGCCGAAGGCGCGCTCGGCCACGGCATCGAAGTGGTGTCGGGCCGCGAGGAAGCGCGCCTGATCTACCTCGGCGTGGCCCACGCGCAGCCGCCGAAACCGGCGCAGCGCCGACTGGTGATCGACATCGGCGGCGGCTCCACCGAATGCATCATCGGCTCCGGCTTCGACGCGATCGAACGCGAGAGCCTGCAGATCGGCTGCGTCGCCAGCACCCGCCGCTTCTTCCCGAACGGCAAGCTGTCGAAGAAGCGCTGGAAGGAAGCACTGACCGAGATCGAGGCCGAATTCCAGCAGTTCGCGGGCCTGTACCGCGCGCTGGGCTGGCAGGAGGCGATCGGCTCGTCCGGCACCAACAAGGCGATCGGCGAGATCTGCGCGGCGATGAAACTGACCAAGGGCGCCGTCACCGCCGAGGCGCTGCCGGTGGTGCGCGACCGCCTGCTGGCCGCCGACCGCATCGACGCCATCGACCTGCCCGGCCTGCCCGAGGATCGCCGGCCGATCATCGCCGGCGGCGTGCTGGTGCTGGAGGCCGCGTTCGAGACGCTGGGCCTCAAGCGCATGCTGGTCAGCAAGGCCGCGATGCGCGAGGGCGTGCTGTACGACATGATCGACCGCGGCGGCGCCGACGACCCGCGCGACGCCTCGATCGACGCGCTGATGCAGCGCTACGGCATCGACCGTGCGCAGGCGCAACGGGTCGAAGACACCGCATTGCGCCTGTTCGACCAGGTCGAACCGCGCTGGAATCTCGGCGACGACAAGCGGCGCATGCTGATGTGGGCCGCACGCGTGCACGAACTCGGCCTGGCGATCGCGCACAGCCAGTACCACGTGCACGGCGCCTACGTGCTGGAGCATTCGGACATCGCCGGCTTCTCGCGCCAGCAGCAACTGTTCCTCGCCGCGCTGGTGCGCAACCATCGCCGCAACGTCTCCAACAAGCTGCTCGAAGCCCTGCCCGATCGCCTGCTCGCGCCCGCACGACGCTGCGCCGCGCTGCTGCGACTCGCGGTGCTGCTGCACCGTTCGCACGAGGCGGAAACCATCCCGCGGCTCGAACTGCGCTGCGGCAACGCCAGCCTCGCACTCGCGCTGTCGCCGGCGTGGCTGGAAGAACGCCCGCTGCTGCTGTCGGACCTCGTGCACGAACCCGAAGGCATGGCCGGCCTCGGCATCGAACTGAAGCTCGAAAGCTGAGCCCATGGCCGGCGGCCCGGTGTTCGACAAGGCGGCGTGGCTCGCGTTGCTGCGCGACGCGCTGACCGAACCGGTGGTCGATGTCGAGGCCATCGTGCGCCGCATCCCCGGCAAGGCCGACCGCCGCGGATTCCGCGCGTTCGTTGCGAGCATGCAGCCGGGTGACGTGCTCTGGCACTGGGAACACATCGACGATCGCAGTCCGTTCGGACACCACAACGCGGGCTGGTGCATCGTGCGCGACGGCGACGTGGTCGACGGCCTGGCCGACTGAGCCCGCGCCCGCGTCATCGCGCCGTCACGACGGCGCCACCATCGGTTCATCCCGCCGCCACCGATGTTTCATCGCCACCGCGCAGACTCTGCGAAACCGGAGTCCGCGCATGCGCTACGCGATCGTCACCGAAACCTGGGCCCCCGAGATCAACGGTGTCGCCCTGACCGTGCAGAGCCTGGAAGAAGGCCTGCGCGCACGCGGACACGCGGTCGAACTGATCCGCCCGCGCCAGCAGCGCGGACAGCGACCCGCGAAGCACGAACGGCTCGTCGCCGGCCTGCCGCTGCCGCGCTATCCCGGCCTGCGGTTCGGCCTGCCCGCGACGGACAAGCTCGTCGCCGCCTGGCATTTCCAGCGCCCGGACGCGATCTACGTGGCCACGGAAGGCCCGCTGGGGTGGTCGGCACTGCGCGCCGCACGCGCACTGCGCATCCCGGTCGCGACCGGCTTCCACACCCGCTTCGATCGCTACATGCGCGACTACGGCGTGCCGTTCATGGCGCCGGTGGCGCTGGCGTGGATGCGCCGCTTCCACAACGCCGGGCAGGCGACGCTGGTACCGACCGAAGCCCTGCGCGAGGAATTGCGCGGCCTCGGCTTCGCGCATCCGACGCGCCTCGCGCGCGCGGTCGACACCACGCACTTCCATCCGCACCGGCGCGACGACACCCTGCGCGCCGCATGGGGCCTGCGCGCGGAAGACCTCGCGGTCGTGCACGTCGGGCGCATCGCCGCGGAGAAGAACCTCGATCTCGCCGTGCGCGCGTTCCGCACCCTGCAGCGCGCGCTGCCGTCGGCGCGGTTCGTGTGGGTCGGCGACGGCCCCGAACGCGCGCGGCTGGAACGCGAGCATCCGGATTTCGTGTTCTGCGGCATGCAGCGCGGCGAAGCGCTGGCGCAGCATTTCGCCAGCGCCGACCTGTTCCTGTTCCCCAGCCGCAGCGAGACCTACGGCAACGTCACCCTGGAAGCGATGGCCAGCGGCATCCCGACCGTCGCCTTCGACTACGGCGCGGCGCGCGAATGCCTGCGCGACGGCGAACACGGCGCGGCGGTGGACGATCGCGACGACCATGCCGACGATGCCTTCGTCGATGCCGCCGTGCGCATCGCCACCGATCCGGCCCTGCGCGCGCACATGCGACTGGCCGCGCGCGACGCGGTCTCGATGCTGCGCCCCGAACGCGTCGCCGCGGACTTCGACGCGATCCTGCAACGCCTCGCCCACGCCCACGCGGAGCCGCGTCATGACCGCGATCACGAACCCGATCTCGCTGTGGCATCGCCTGCGGGCGAATGAATCGCGCTGGTGCCTGCGCGCCAACGCACTGTGCGACCGGCGCACGACGCTGCGTTTCTTCGCCGCCGTCAGCCGCCTCGGCGACGGCGTGTTCTGGTACGCGCTGATGGCGATGCTGGCGCTGTTCGGCGGTACCACCGGACGCGCAGCGGCGCTGCACATGATCGTCGTCGGCGCGGTGTCGCTGGTGCTCTACAAGGCGCTGAAGGCCGGCACCCGCCGCCCGCGCCCCTGCGCCGCCGACCTGCGCATCCGCGCCCGCGTCGCGCCGCTGGACGAATTCAGTTTCCCGTCCGGCCACACGCTGCACGCGGTGGCCTTCACCATCGTCACCCTCGCCTACGTGCCCGCGCTCGCCTGGCTGCTCATTCCGTTCGCCGCCAGCGTTGCGGCTTCGCGCGTGGTGCTGGGCCTGCACTACCCGAGCGACGTGCTTGCCGCGACGGGGCTCGGCAGTGCGCTGGCGGCGGGGTCGTTGTGGGTGCGCGAGGATGTGGTGGGGTTGCTGGTCTGAGCCTGCATCACGGATTCAAATGCATCGATCGTGGATGCGACCATCGCATCCTCACGTGCCTGCAACACAGCCCGGAATCTTTTCCGCGCTGGCGCGCGGGTGACTTTCTTTGGCGCAAAGAAAGTCACCAAAGAAACACTCAGGTCCAAGGCAAATCTGCCCGCTGGATCGTGACTGGGCTTTTTCGACGAGGCGTCCTGCCTCGTCGAAAAACGGCGGACTTCCTGTCCGCCGCCCTCCGGGGCTCCAATTCGGGATGACACGTCGCCTTGGAAAGCGCACCAGGACGAACAGGCCGTCCGCGCATTCAGCCCATCACTTCGATCCGAGCCTGCCGCAGTGCCGGTGCCAGTTGCCCCGCCCAATCGCGATCGTTCGCGACCTGCGCCTGCGCGCGGCTATCGGCGAGCGCGTACGGGTCGCAGTCGGCGCAGGCCCAGCCGTAATCGCCGTCGGTGATCACGAGCAGGCCGTCGGCGGGCAGGCCGACGTCCATCGGCGCGTACAGCGTCGCCTCGCCGGTGTTCACGTCGAGCGCCGGGCTCCACGGCGCTTCGCCGGCGGTCACCGCCTTCGCGACGAAGGCGCGGTTCTCCAGCGCGCGTGCGAGGCAGCCGACGCGCACGCGGGTGGCGCCGGCGGCGGTGTCGGTGCAGCTCGGCACCAGCAGCAGCCGCGCACCCGCTTCGCACTGCGCGCGCACCGGCAGCGGGAATTCGATGTCGTAGCAGATCGCGATGCCGGCGCGGACACCGTCAAGCTCGAACACCTTCAGCATGTCGCCGCCGTCGATGACGCCGGTCTTATTCTCGAAGCCGGTGAGCTGCAGCTTGTCCTGCCAGGCGTGGCCGCCGTCGGGCGAGAAAAGATCGGCGCGATTGCGATGGCGCCCACCGCCGACATCGAGCAGGAACGTGCCGGCGACGAGATACAGCCCGTGCGTGCGTGCCAGCCCAGAGAACAGGTCGATCCACGCCGCGCGATGGCACTGGATCGCCGCCAGCGACGCGTGCAGGTCGCCCGCGATGTCCGGTGCGAACGTCGCGCCCAGTTCCAGCGACAGGTATTCGGGCAGCACCGCGACGCGCGCGCCGAGCGCGGCGGCCTCGGCGATCCAGCGCGCCTGCTTGGCGGCGAATGCGTCGAACGTGGCCGGCGCGTCGATCGGATACTTCGCGACCGCGATCTTCATGCCTGCGTCTCCTGCGCGAGCGGGCGCGTCCAGAACGTGAGCCCGTGCTCGATGTCGCCGCGGTCGAGTTCGTTCCAGTGCAGGCGCACGGTCATGCCCGGGCGGCGCACGTAGCCGCGCTTCGTCCAGAACGTCTCGTTGCCGCGATGACCCGGCGGGCGGCGCGGATCGTCGTCGGCGCGATCGACGGCGCAGAACGCGGCAAGGTCGAAGCGGCCGAGCGCGCGCGCATGCGCCTCGCGATGATCGAAGAAGGCATGGCCGATGCCGCGCCCGCGATACGCCGGCAACAGCACGGATTCGCCGAAGTAGAAGACCTGCGCCGCGTCGAGGCCGGCGGCGTCGAACGGCGCTCGGAACTCCGCAGTGTCGTCGACCAACGGCAGGCCGGTGGAAGCACCGATCACCACGTCGCCGTCGAAGGCGAGCACGAACACGCTGTCGGGCGAGATGGCGTAGGCGTCGAGGTATTCGCGTTCGTACGCCGGATCACCATCGTAGAGATACGGCCAGTCGCGGAAGACGGCGATGCGCAGCGCGGCGACGGCGTCGAGGTGGCGGCGCATGTCGGCGCCGGAAAAACGGCGGATGTCGGTGACGGTCTCGGTCATGCGCCGATTCTAGACCGCCCGAACGCCGGAACGCCGCGGCCGCCCCGGGCATTCGCCCGGAGCGGCCGCAGGTCATGCCTCAACGACCGGAACTGTCCCGATGCGCCAGCGTCACGCCCTGCCGCCAGTCCGCACGCACCGCGTAGTCGATGGCGAGGCCGTCGCCGGCGTAACGGTAGTCGAAGCGGCAGAGGCCGGCGTCGGCCGCCGGATCGAGGCCGTGCGCCGGCAGGCCGCGCGCACGCAGGTCCTCGATCACCATCGCCCGCGCCTGCGTCTCGACCAGCCCGCAATCCTGGCGCAGCGTCTCGCGGTACAGCGTCCAGCTGGTGATGCCCGCGGTGGCGAAGAACAGGCCGCAGAGCATTGCGACGAAGTGCCCGGACAACGTCTTCATGCCATGCGCTCCGGTCAGGCGGCCGGCATCGGCGGCGGGGTCTCGCGATTCGGCGTCGCGCCGCTACCGATGCTGTACCAGTCGATGCGACGGGTGACGACCATGATCGCGGCCAGGATCAGGAACAGCAGGCCCGCACCGAGCACCATCGCGTTGTCCTCCGAGATCAGCAACCCGTACAGCACGGCGTAGAGCGTGGTCAGCATCGCGGTGAAGCCGAGGCCGCGCAGCCACGACCGCAGCACGTGGCTGACGTAGTAGCCGAGCAGGCCGATGCAGGCCGCGCTGGCGGCAAGGTAGGCCTGACCGAAGGGGATGTGTTCGGACAGCGCGACCAGCAGCAGGAAGAAGATCGCCAGCGCCAGCCCGACCAGGCCGTACTGCACCGGGTGGATGCGCAGCAGCTTGATCAGTTCGAACATGAAGAAGCCGACGAAGGTCAGCAGCACGAACAGGATGCCGTACTTGGTCGCACGGTCGGCCTGCGAGTAGATGTTGACCGGCTCGACCAGCGACACCGACACCACGTCCAGCCCGGTGTCGCCGCCGCCCACGTCGCCAAAGCCGATCGCGCCGAGGTTGGGCAGCGTCTTGCCGCCGAGGTACTGCGCCTGCGCGTTGGTCGCGAGCGACGAGACTTCCCACTCGCCATGGAAGCCGGCATCGCCGATCGACTGCTTGCGCGCCGTGAACGAGCCGTTGAACTGCGGATGGCGCCATGCGGAATCCAGCACCACGCGGTTGCGCTGCGCGAGCGGCGCGATCGCGAGCGTCTCGGTGCCTTCCAGCGAGAATTCCAGGGTCGCGTCGAACTTCAGCGTCGTGCCGGCGGTCGGTGCGGCGAGCAGCGCATGCAGGCCGCTGCCCTCGCGCGCGCCGAGGCCGCGTTCCAGCGGCACTTCCGCGCCGTCGACGCGCAGCTTCTGCAGGCCGACGAGGCCGCGCACGTCGCCGATGCCGTACATCAGCCACGGCTGGCCGAACTTCGTCGGCAGTTCGGGATTCTCGTCGGCCGGGATCTTCGCCGCGAACGCGGCGGAGGTGACGTCCTTCAGCTCGTACCTGCGCACTTCGTGCAGGCCGATGAACCGGCTGTGCGGCGTGATCACGCCCTTCACGTCCATGGTCTCCGGGAAGAACACCCATTGCCCGGGCTCGCCCTCTTTCTTCACCTTGCGGATGACCACGCCGTCCTTGTTCTTTTCCTCGACCTCGATCGTCGGGACGTAGGGCACCACCAGCACCGGACCAACCAGCGACTGCGCACCGGCGGCGGAGCGGGTGACGGCGCGAACCGCCTCGTCGCGGTAGGACTGACGTTCTTGGATGGTGCCGCGGATCATCATCAGCGGGACGAGCAGCAGGATGGTCATGCCGACCACCATCAGGGTCTTGAGGAGCAGGCGCATCGCGGCCTCCGTGGTTGGGAACGGAGCCAGTCTCGACAGCCCGCGCGGGGCGGCGATGGCGCTTGCGTGAAGCCGGCGTGAAGCCGGGCGGCGTGGTCACGCCCGAACGCGGACGCTGCTTTCGGTAGAGCGGCCTTCAGGCCACTGCTTTTTTCGTTGTGTCGAGAAGCAGCGGCCTGAAGGCCGCTCTACCAAGCCACTGCTCTTGATGTCATCGCGAAACGCAGCGGCCTGGTGTTCAACAGCCGAAGGCGGGTCAGGCCGCTCTACCGGGCCCGGGAAGGCAACTCAGGCCACCGGCAGCCGCAGCGACGCGACGGCCCCGCCGCCTTCACGATTGCCGAGGGTCGCGCTGCCGCCGTGCAGTTCCACGGCTTCGGCCACGAAGCACAGCCCCAGCCCGCTGCTGCGGCTGCCGCCCGCGGGGCGGGCCAGCGAGTAGAAACGCTCGAACGCGCGATCCAGCGCGTAGTCGGGCACGCCCGGGCCGCGATCCAGCACCTCGGCGACCAGCATCTCGCCCTCGCGCCGCAGCCACAGCTCCACCACGCTGCCGGGCGGCGCGAAATCCGCGGCGTTCTCCAGCAGGTTGAGCAGCGACTGCCGCAGCAGGAAGGCATCGCCGGAGACACGCGCACCGCGCGCCGCCTCGTCCTCGTCGATCTCCAGCCGCAGCGAGCGCTGCGCGAACTTAGGTGCGATCCGCTCCGCGGCCTCGTCGACGATCGCGCGCAGTTCCAGCCGCTGCGGCTGTTCGATCCGCTGCCGGTGTTCCACCGCCGCCAGCGCCAGCAGCTTGTCGATCATCTCGGCCATGCGCTCGCTCTGCGCGTGGATGGTGGCGACGAAGCGGGCGCGGTCGGCCTCGGGCATGGCGCCACCGGCAGATTCCAGCAATTCGGCGCTGCCACGGATCGCGGCCAGCGGGCTCTTCAGTTCGTGGGTCAGCGCATGCACGTACTGCTCGACGTACTGCTTGCCTTCCAGCTTCGCGCGCATCGTCTCCAGCGCGCGGCCGAGGTCGCCGAACTCGCCGGCGCTGTCCGGGGGGCTGGCGCGTTCGCCGGCGGCCACGGCGTCGGCGTAGCGGCGCAGCGCATCGAGTTGGCGCGACAGCCACCACGCCGCGAGCAGGCCGATCGCCAGCGCCACGCCCAGCAGCACGATGCCCCAGCGCAGGATCACCTCCTGGCTGCGCGCGATGAACGGCGCGATGGTCTGGTTGGGTTTGGCGACGGTGAGCACGCCGATGATGCGGTCGCCGCTGGCATCGCGCTGCTTGATCGGCGCGGCGACGTGCATGACCGACGAGGTTTCGTCGTTCGGGTCGGTCTGCGTCGAGCGCGCGCCGTACTTGCCGCGCAGCGTGAGATAGACGTCGTTCCAGCGCGAATAGTCCTTGCCGACGTCGCGGCCGTCGGAATCGAACACGACGATGCCGCGCGCGTCGGTGACGTAGATGCGGGTGCTGACGCGGCGCTTGCGGAAGCCCCAGATGTCGGCGCCGAGGTCGCGGTCGGTCAGCGCGCGCACGTGCGCGGCGAAGCGGCCGTCGTCGATGCGGCCCGCGATCATGTCGTCCGCCGCCTGCTCGGCGAGCAGGTTGGCGGTGTCGACCAGCGTGTCTTCCATCGCCTGGCGCACGCCGGGCTTCACTTCCTGCAGGAACACACGGCCCAGCAGCAGCGCGGCGATCGCGACGATCAGGAAGTAGCCGAGCAGGATGCGGAGGCCGATGCGCATGCGCGTGGCTCAGCGCTCGCCGGTCTCGAGCGAATAGCCGAGGCCGCGATGGGTGCGGATCGGGTCCTCGTCGGGCAGGCCGAGCGCGTCGTCGACCGCGCGCAGCTTGGCGCGCAGCGTCTTCACGTGGGTGTCGACGGTGCGGTCGCCGCTCTCCATCGCGTCGGCCCACACCCGGTCCATCAGCTGCGCCCGCGACAGCACCGCGCCGGGCCGCTGCAGCAGCGCTTCGAGCAGGCCGTATTCGTAACGGGTGAGGTCGAGCGCGCGTTCGCGGTAGCGGATGCGCCGGCCCTCGCGGTCGATCGCGAAGGTGCCGTGCGTGCGCCACGCGGAGGCATCGGCCTGCGCGCGGCGGCGCAGGCGCGCGCGCACGCGGGCGACGAGTTCGCGCGGCGAAAAGGGCTTCACCACGTAGTCGTCGGCGCCCAGTTCCAGCCCGACCACGCGGTCGATCTCGCCGTCGCGGGCGGTGAGGAAGATCACCGGCACCTCGCTGAAGGCGCGGATGGCGCGGCAGACCTCGAAGCCGGTGATGTCGGGCAAGCCGACGTCGAGCACCACCAGGTCGATGCCGCCAGCGCGCAGCCGCGGCACCGCGGCACTGCCGAGGGCAATGTGTTCGACCGCGAAGCCCTCGGCGCGCAGCGCGTAGAGCACGGTGTCGGCGATCGCGGTTTCGTCTTCGACGACGAGGAGGGTGGAGGTCGCGGCCATGGGCGCATCGCGTGGGGACACCGGCATTGTAGGCGGTCCGCGCGGCGGGTTTGGCCTACCATGGCGCTCCCGGTCGCCCTGCCCCGCCTTCGCCGCCCGCGCATGAACTACCGCCACGCCTTCCACGCCGGCAACCACGCCGATGCGCTCAAGCACGTCCTGCTGCTGGCGCTGTGCGACGCCCTGACCGTGAAGCCGGGCCCGCTGTTCGCGCTGGACACCCACGCCGGCGCCGGCGTGTACGCGCTGGGCGACGACGCGGCGCAGCGCACTGGCGAAGCCGAGGGCGGCCTGCTGCGGCTGCTGGCCGCGCCGCCGGCCGATCCGGCGGTGGCACGCTACCTCGACGCCGTCCGCGCCTGCCGCGCCGCCTGCGGCGACGACGCCTGCCCGGGCTCGCCGTGGCTGCTCGCGCATGCGCTGCGCGCGCAGGACCGCATCGCCTGCTGCGAACTGCGCGAGGACGACGCGGCGCTGCTCAAACGCGCGCTGGGCGGCGACGCCCGCGTCGGCGTGCACGTGCGCGACGGCTACGCGGCGATGCGCGCGCTGCTGCCGCCGAGGGTCGACGGGCAGAAATTCGGCCGCGGGCTGGTGCTGATCGATCCGCCGTACGAAGCGCAGCTGGCGGAATTCGACATCGCGCTGGCGGCGATCCGCGACGCGCTCGCGCGCTGGCCGCAGGTCGTGATCGCGCTGTGGTATCCGATCAAGGTCGGCGCCGCGCTGCAGCCGTTCCGGCGCGCGGTCGCGGCGCTGGACGCGAAATCCGCGCTGCTGTGCGAGCTGTGCGTGCGTCCCGACGATTCGCCGCTACGCATGAACGGCAGCGGCCTGGTGGTGCTCAACGCGCCATGGAAATTCGATGCGACCGCGCGGGCGGCGTGCGACGCCCTGCGTGACGTGCTGGGCGAGGCCGGCGCCAGCGCGCGCACCGAGTGGCTGCGCGCGCCGGCCTGAGCGTCCGGATTCCGGGACGATCGACCGAGGTCAGTCCTGGCCCTTGTTGTCCGGCTCGAAGAAGCTCCAGCGGATCTCGGGGAAGCGCTGCTTCACCGCGCGTTCGACCGCGTTGATGCGCTCGACGAGGTCGTCGGCGCTGCTCGCCGGCGCCATCCGCGCCTGCACCGACAGCATCACCTCGTTGCCCAGCTGCAGCGTGATCAGGCTGATCACGCCGGCCACTTCCGGGCGCGCCGCGATGAAGCCGCGCAGTTCCTGTTCGCGATCCGGATCCATGCTCTGGCCGATCAGCAGCGCCTTCACTTCGATCGCCACGAACACCGCCACCACCACCAGCAGCAGGCCGATGGCCAGCGTGCCCAGCGCGTCCCAGATCGGATCGCCGGTGACCACGGTCAGCATCACCGCCGCCAGCGCCAGTGCCAGGCCGATCAGCGCGGCGAGGTCTTCGCCGAAGATCACCACGAGTTCCGCCTGGCGGCTCTCGCGGAACCACTGCCACAGCGAGCGATCGCCGCGGGCCTTCTTCACTTCCTGCAGGCAGGCGCGCATCGACATGCCTTCGGCGACGAGGCCGAACACCAGCACGCCGGCCGCCCACCACCACTGCCGCAGGGGCTCGGGATGGCGCAGCTTGTGCAGGCCTTCGTACAGCGAATACATGCCGCCGACGCTGAACAGCATCAGCGCGACGAGGAACGACCAGAAGTAGATCGCCTTGCCGTAGCCCAGCGGGTAATCGGCGGTGGGCGCACGGCGGGATTGCTTCATGCCCAGCATCAGCAGCAGCTGGTTGCCGCAGTCGGCCAGCGAATGCACGGTCTCGGCCAGCATCGCGCCGGAGCCGGTGAAGAACGCCGCCACGCCCTTGGAACAGGCGATCGCGAAGTTGGCGCCGAGCGCGAAGAGGATGGCACGGGTGGAGTCGCCGCCGGCGGACATCGGGAGGTTCCTTTTCTGGATGCGAAACGACAAGTTTAACAGGCACTTGCAGGCGCCGGCGGGCATGCCGCACGGCGCCGTCCGGAGCCACCGTGCGGCATGCCCGGTGTCCGACGACTGGCGCTTTCCGTCATTCCCGCTGTGCGAAGATGCGGCGGTGAAGCGCGACCGTCTACCGCCCTGGCACGAGTACAAGCAGCTGCTCGACGGCCGGGAACTGTTGATCCGGCCGATCCGCCCCGAGGACGCCGAGCCCCTGCGCGCCGGTTTCACCCTGCTGCGGCCGGACGAGATCCGCCAGCGCTTCCTGTACGCGATCAAGGAACTCACGCCGGAAGCCGCCGCGCGCCTGACCCGGCCGGACCCGGAGCGCGAGTTCGCCCTCGTTGCGGCCGAGCCCCTGCCGCCCGGCCAGGCGCTGATCGGCGCCGTGGCCCGGGTCGCCATCGCCCCGGGCACCCGCGACGCCGAGTTCGCGATCCTCGTCAGCCACTTCATCGGTGGCATGGGCCTGGGCCGCCTGCTGATGCTGCGCCTGGTGCGCTGGGCGCGGCGCAAGCAGCTGCGACGGCTGTACGGCGAGGTGCTGGAGCACAACACCGCGATGCTGGGGCTGGCGCACTCGCTGGGCTTCCACCGCGAGACCGCCGACACGCCGGGGCTGGTGCGGGTGGTGCTGGAGCTGGACGCCGCCCCTGCCGCGGCCGCCGGCCGCGCCGCCGATCGCGACGACGATCGGGCGTGACGGCGCCTCCGGGCGGATCGCTGCGTGCGGCCTGCGCGGGATGACGCGTCCTCCCCGCGGGGCTACCCTGTCCGCCCTCTGCCCTGCCCCCAGACCGTGTCGATGACCGCATCGATGGATGCCTTTTCCGTTTCACTGCTGCCCCGCCCCGGCCAGACCCGCGCGTGGTGGCGCATGCCCGCCAGCGCCAGCGCGCTCGCCTGGACGATCGCACGCGTGGCCCGCACGCACGCCGGCCCGCTGCTGGCCGTCGCCCGCGACAACCAGTCGGCGCACCAGCTGGAACAGGACCTGCGCACGCTGATCGGCCACGACGAGGCGCTGCCGGTCCTGCTGTTCCCCGACTGGGAAACCCTGCCCTACGATCGTTTCAGCCCGCACCCGGACATCGTCTCGCAGCGCCTCGCCGCGCTGCACCGGCTGCCGACGCTGAAACGCGGGGTGGTGGTGGTGCCGGTACAGACGCTGATGCAGCGGCTGGCACCGCCTTCGCACGTGGTCGGCGGCAGCTTCGACGTGAAGGTCGGCCAGCGGCTGGACCTCGACGCCGAAAAGCGCCGGCTGGAAGGCGCGGGCTACCGCAACGTGCCGCAGGTGTTCGATCCCGGCGACTTCGCGGTGCGCGGCGGCCTGCTCGACGTGTACCCGATGGGCGCCGACGAGCCCTACCGCATCGAGCTGCTGGACGACGAGATCGAATCGATCCGCGCGTTCGACCCGGAGTCGCAGCGCTCGCTGGACCGGTACGCCTCGGTGCAGATGCTGCCCGGGCGCGAGGTGCCGCTGGAGGGCGACGCGCTGCGCCGCGCGCTCGACACGCTGCGCGACCGGTTCGACATCGACACCCGCCGCAGCGCGCTGTTCCAGGACCTGAAGGCGGGTCTGGCGCCGGCGGGGATCGAGTACTACCTGCCGCTGTTCTTCGCGCAGACCGCGACGCTGTTCGACTATCTCGACGCCGAGGCGCTGCCGCTGCTCGGCGACGGCGTGCAGGAGGCGGCGGATCATTTCTGGCGCAGCACCGGCGAGCGTTACGAGCAGCGCCGCCACGACATCGAACATCCGCTGCTGCCGCCGGACGACCTGTACCTGTCGCCGGATGCGCTGCGCGAACGCCTGAACCGCGGCCGCCGCATCGAGGTCTGTGGCGACGCGCATCCGCGTCGCGACGACGCACTGCCGCTCGGCGTGCAGCCCGCGCCCGACCTGCCGCTGATGATGAAGGACGCCGCGCCCGCGGCCGCACTGCAGTCGCTGCTGGACGCGTATCCGGGCCGGGTGCTGATCGCCGCGGACTCCGCCGGGCGACGCGAGGCGCTGCTCGACACGCTGCACAGCGGCGGCCTGAAGCCGCAGGTGATCGCGGGCTTCCCCGACTTCCTCGCACCGACCGTCGCCGACGCGACGCTGTGCATCGCGGTGGCGCCGCTGGACAACGGCTTCGGCGTCGACGGCGATCCCGCGAACGCCGCGCCGTGGCTGGTCGTCACCGAGCGCCAGTTGTTCCCCGATCGCGCCGCCCAGCCGCGACGCCGTCGGCGCGCGGGGCGCGAGCCGGAAGCGATCATCCGCGACCTCGGCGAACTGGCCGAAGGCGCGCCGGTCGTGCACGAGGATCACGGCGTCGGCCGCTACCGCGGGCTGATCACGCTGTCCGCGGGCGGCCAGACCGGCGAATACCTCGACATCGAATACGCCAAGGGCGACCGGCTGTACGTGCCGGTGACACAACTGCACCTCGTCAGCCGCTACAGCGGTGCCTCCCCCGACACCGCGCCGCTGCATTCGCTGGGCGGCGAGGCGTGGACGAAGGCGAAGAAGAAAGCCGCGGAAAAGGTCCGCGATGTCGCCGCCGAACTGCTCGAAATCCAGGCCAAGCGCCACGCCCGCGCCGGCCTCGCGCTGGACGTCGACCGCGGCGTGTACGAACCGTTCGCGGCGACCTTCCCGTTCGAGGAAACGCCGGACCAGTTGGCGGCGATCGAAGCGGTGTTGCGGGATCTGTCTTCGTCGCGGCCGATGGACCGCGTGGTCTGCGGCGACGTCGGTTTCGGCAAGACCGAGGTCGCGGTGCGCGCGGCGTTCGCCGCGGCGATGGCCGGCAAGCAGGTCGCGGTGCTGGTGCCGACCACGCTGCTGGCCGAACAGCACTACCGCAATTTCCGCGACCGCTTCGCCGACTGGCCACTCAAGGTCGAGGTGCTGTCGCGCTTCAAGTCGACGAAGGAGATCAAGGCCGAGCTGGAGAAGGTCGCCGACGGCCGCATCGACGTCATCGTCGGCACCCATCGCCTGCTGCAGTCCGACGTGAAGTTCAAGGACCTCGGGCTGGTCATCGTCGACGAGGAACAACGCTTCGGTGTGCGCCAGAAGGAAGCGCTGAAGGCGCTGCGCGCCGACGTGCACCTGCTCACCCTCACCGCCACGCCGATCCCGCGCACGCTCAACATGGCGATGACCGGCCTGCGCGATCTGTCGATCATCGCCACGCCGCCGGCGCACCGGCTGGCGGTGCAGACCTTCGTCGTGCCCTGGGACGACGCGCAGCTGCGCGAGGCGTTCCAGCGCGAACTGGCGCGCGGCGGCCAGGTGTACTTCCTGCACAACGACGTCGAGAGCATCGGCCGCATGCAGCGCGAGCTGGAAACGCTGGTGCCCGAGGCGCGCATCGGCATCGCGCACGGCCAGATGCCGGAGCGCGAGCTGGAAAAGGTGATGCTCGATTTCCACAAGCAGCGCTTCAACGTGCTGCTGTGCTCGACGATCATCGAGTCCGGCATCGACATCCCGAACGCGAACACCATCGTCATCAACCGCGCCGACAAGTTCGGCCTGGCGCAGTTGCATCAGTTGCGCGGCCGCGTCGGTCGTTCGCACCACCGCGCCTACGCCTATCTCGTGATCCCCGACGGACGCAACATCACCGACGACGCACGCCGACGCCTCGACGCCATCGCGTCGATGGACGAACTCGGCGCCGGCTTCACGCTGTCGACCCACGATCTGGAAATCCGCGGCGCCGGCGAATTGCTGGGCGAGGACCAGAGCGGGCAGATGGCGGAGATCGGCTTCTCGCTGTACACCGAACTGCTGGAGCGCGCGGTGCGCAGCATCCGCCAGGGCAAGCTGCCGGGCGTCGACGCACTGGGCCTGGAGCTGGACGAACAGCGCGGCGCCGAGGTCGAACTCAACGCACCGGCGCTGATCCCGGAGGACTACCTGCCCGACGTGCATGCGCGCCTGACGCTGTACAAGCGCATCAGCAGTGCGCGCGATCCCGACCGTCTGCGCGAGTTGCAGATCGAGATGGTCGATCGCTTCGGCCTGCTGCCCGACCCGGCGAAGCTGCTGTTCGCCGTCGCCGAACTGAAGCTGTCGGCGACCGCGCTGGGCATCCGCAAGTTCGATCTCGGCCCTGCCGGCGGCCGCATCCAGTTCGTCGAGAAGCCGTCGGTCGATCCGATGTCGGTGATCCGCCTGATCCAGGGCCAGCCGAAGCACTACCGCATGGACGGCCCCGACAAGCTGCGGATCACGCTGGACCTGCCCGATCCCGCCGAGCGCATCCGCGCGGCACGCGGCCTGCTCACTACGCTGGCGCCGGCGTCATGAACAGGCGGACGCTGCTTTGCGCGCTGGTCGCCGCGTTCGCATCCGTCGCGGGCTGCACATCGCTGCGCGCCGGTGATCCTGCGAACACCACGCATCGCGAAACGATGACGACGTTCGTGCTGGTCCGACATGCCGAGAAGGCGACCGACGATCCGAAGGATCCGTCGCTCAGCGACGTCGGGCGTGCGCGGGCCGCACGGCTCGCGGCGTCCTTCGATGGCATTCCGGTCGCGGCCGTCTACGCCACCGGCTATCGCCGCACGCAGGCCACGGCGCAGCCGACGGCGGAGGCGCACGGCCTGCGCGTGCGCACCTACGAGGCGGGCATGCCGGCCGATGCCTTCGCGGCCACGCTGCGGACGACGCATGCGTCGGGCACGGTGCTGGTCGTCGGCCACAGCAACACCGTGCCGGCGATCGCGTCGGCGCTGTGCGGCTGCGCTGTCGCGCCGATGCGCGACGACGAATTCGATCGCCGGATCACGGTCCGCATCGCGACGGATGGCGTCGCGACGCTCGAAGAAACCCGCGACTGAACGAAAAGGCCCGGCAATGCCGGGCCTTTCGTCGTTCGAACCGCTTCGATCCGCGCCGATCAACCCGCACCGGCGAGGCCCAGCGAACGGCTCGGGTCGAAGTCGATGCCGGTGATGTAGCGCTTGCCGGCGTGCGCCTTGATGTGCACGACGATGTCGATCGTCAGCATCAGCAGGCGCTTGATCACCGAGAACTCCAGGCCCGAACCTTCGTTCGAGGCCTTCACCATCAGCGCCAGCTGGTCCCAGGTCTGCGCCGTACTGCCGGCGTGGCAACTGGTGATCGAACCCGGGTGGCCCGACGCGCAGTTTCGGATGAAGTAGAACGCTTCGTCGCCACGCAACTCGGCCAGGATGATGCGGTCGGGCTTCATGCGGAGGCAGGCCTCCATGCAGCTCTTCGCGGTCACGTTGCTCGCGCTCTGGCCGCCCTTCGAATACAGCAGGTGCACGATGTTCGGCTGGTCGATGAAGAGCTCGCGGGCGTCCTCGATCGTCACCAGGCGCTCTTCATGCGGGATGTGGCCCACGAGCGACTTCATGAAGGTCGTCTTGCCGCTGCCGGTGGCGCCGGCGACGACGATGTTCTTCTTGTACAGCACCGCCTTCTTGAAGAAGTCGGCGTAGTTGCGCTCAGAGCGCAGCGCCAGCAGTTCCTTGTCGAAATCGCTGACTTCCGGCGCGCCTTCGAGGATCTGCTTGAAGAAACCGCTGTCCACGTAGTTCTGCAGCGTGAAGGTGCGCTTGGCCGGGAGGCGGATCGTGATCGAGACCTTGCCCGCATCGCAGGCCGGCGGAATCACGAACTGCGCACGCTGGCCGGTCGGGAAGGTCAGCGACACCACGGGGTCGACGTCGGTGATGCGCTGGCCGGTGTTGCTTTCGTTCACCACCGCGGTACAGAACTGGCGGGCGCGCTCGAAGGTCAGCGACGGGACCTCGATGTGCTTCCAGCCCGAGGTGGTTTCGAGATACAGCTCGCCCGGACGGTTGATGCAGATTTCGGTCACTTCCGGCGAGGACATGTACTCGAGGATGCCGAGCACGCTGTACTGGTATTCCAGGAAGTCGTTGGAGACGTTGGCGATCGGTGAATTGTCGATGTCCATGGGGGGCTGCGGTCGGCTTGCGGGGCGGCGGGACCGGCGATGCCGGGCACGAAGGGAATGCGAAGGAAATCAGTGGCGAAAGAAATCGGGAAGTGCCATGCCGGCGAGACGACGGCACCCCGGAAACGACGACGCGGCGCCAGGACGTGTCGGAAGACACGCCCCGCGCCGCGCCGGACCGCCCATCAGCGGTGGATGACGCCGGAGAAGTCGACGTCCTGGGCGACGTAGATGTTCAGCACGGTGCCCTGGTTGATGGTCACCGTGGCCGGACGCGCCAGCGACTTGCTGAGCGCCTGGTTGGCGAGGCGTTCCATCGTCTTCGAGGTGTTGCTCTCGAACGGCTGGGTGACGATGTTGCCGCCGGTGGTCACCGAGTCGGTCGCCGGGCCGTGTTCCGCGGCCTCGTATTTGAACAGGTCGCTGATCAGGCTGATCATCAGCGCCGAGCTCATCTTGCTGGCCCAGTGCGCGTTGTAATCGCCCGGATGGCCGGCACCACCGAGGTTGTCGACGCCCGCGCCTTCCAGCGTCAGGTCGAGACCGTTCGGCGTGGTGATGCGATCCCAGACCACCGCGACGCGCGGACCCTTCGGCTCGCCCTGATAGCGGCCGAGGGCCTTGGAGCCCTTCGGCAGCAGCAGCTTGCGACCGTTGATCGAGTACACCGGCTCGGTGACGATGCAGGAGGTGAAGCCGTCGACGTCGGTGATGATGCGGGTCTCGAGCACGCAGCGGATGTAGGTGCCGCGGACCATCAGCGTGTCGGGATTGCGCTGGTACTGGGCGATGCTCACCTTGTTGCCACCGTTGCGCGCCGCAGCGGCGGCATCCGCCCCGCCGGGGGCGCCGCCGTTCTGCTGCGCGGTGGCGCTGTGCAGGTTCTCGAGCATCGCGTTCAGCACCGGGTCGTTGGCCTGGCCCGTGCCCGGCGCACCGCCGCCACGGCCATCGGTGATGCCCATGCGGCGCTCGGCGAGCGTCGGGCCCTGCGGCACCGGCGGACCGTAGTCGCGGTCACTGTTGTCGTCACGGCCGTTGCCGCGGTTGTTGTTCGCGGAACGTGCGGCAGGCTCCTCGGGCGGAAGCGGCGGCAGTTCCTGGACCGGCACCGGCTGCGGTTCGGGCTGGACGTCCGCGAAATCCGGACCGTTCGGCGAACCCGCACCCTTCGGCAGGTCGGGGATGACGACCTTCTCTTCCTTCGGCTTCTTGACGTCGTCTTCCTTCTTCGACGTCGCGTTCTTCAGCACGACGAGCGTCATCAGGATGAGGAGCACCACGATGCCGCCCAGCATCATGATCATCTTGCGGTTGATGCGCTGCGATTCGGCGGACTTGAGCTGCGGCGCGCCGGCATCGAGGTCGGGCTGCTGCGCCTGCGGCTGCTGCGCGGAATAGTAGGGATTGCTCCCCTGCGCGTTGGGATCGTAGCCCTGGCCGTACGGGTCGCCAGAGGGGTAGTCGCCGGACTGTCCCGGCGGATTCGGCGGGAAATTCTGGTTCACTTTTGCTTGTTCCTACGCAGACCGACGACGTTCTTCCCGTGGCGAACGACCAGGAAGGGATAGGTGCCATGGACGACGAGGGTGTTGTCCTCGACCGTGGTGTTGACCAGGAAATCCTCGCCACCCTCACGATCGCGGGCATACACCGCCGGGAAGTCGCCCGACGGGAAGCGGTTGACGTTGTTGAAACGGATGTAGGTGAACTGGCCGTCGTCGTATACGTTCACCGGGATCAGCCACTTGTTCTTGGTCCGGGTGGAGAACGAATAGTCGAAGTAGTACGTCCTGGTCTTGTCCAGCTCCGTGTCGATCTCGCTCTGGCGGGGCTTCGGCGCACCCTTGGCCTCGGCCGCCGCCGCTGCCGAGAACACCGTGCTGTTGCCGTAGATGAACGTGATCTTGTAGTTCACGCCGGCGCGCTTGGCCTGCTCCAGCGCCGTCCAGTCGGTCGCCACCACCTTGAGTTCGAACAGGTAGGAGTGCGTGGCCGTGCGCACCATCATGTTGGTGTCGACGTCCGTGTTCTTCGGCTTCAGGTAGAAGACGTTGTCGCGGCGGTTGAGTTCCCAGCCCGAATTGAAACCGGTGCTGTAGTCGAGGATCTCCTCGCTGGGGCTCAACTCGATCTGGGTGGTGATGCCCAGGCCGGTGCGGACCTCGTAGATGCGGTCCGGCTCGTATTCGTACTCGACGATGGCTTGCGCGAACGCCGGCCGCACCAGCGCCACCGACGCCAGCACGCACAGCAGGACCGCATAGCAAGAGCGATGCAAGCGACTCATCTGTTGCCTACTCCATTGACTTGATTGGGGGCCTGCGCGGCCGGAACCTGTTGCGGGACGGCCGGGGCGGCGCCGGCGGGGTACTGCGGCTGCGGCGCGGCGGCGGGGTTGCCGAAGTCGGGCGCCGACGGGTAGACCTGGCCCTGACCGGCCGGGACCTGGCCCGGCTGGCCCGGGATGGGCTGACCCGGAATCGCCTGACCCGGGACCGCCGGCTGGCCCGGAATCGGCTGACCGGGAATCGCCTGTCCCGGATACGGCTGGCCGGGGTACGGCTGCTGCGGGTAGCCGGCGGGCACCTGCGGCTGCGCGGAGACCGGGTTCTCGACCGGCGGCGACGCGGCGTAGTCGGTATCGACGGTGTACTCGGTGACCTGGAAGCCCAGCGGGTTGTTCCACCGCTGCTTGTCGTCCATCGACAGGTTCGGCTTGTAGGTGTATTCCAGCCGCGCGATCTTGCTGTCGATCGGCTTGGTGTCGCCGGTCTTCTTGTCGTACTCGACGCGCTGGAAACGGACGGTGGCGCTGTTGCGCGCGTTGTCGCCCGAGCCCTTGCGATCCAGCTGGATGCTGAGGATCTTCACCCGGACCGCACGTTCCTTGCCGTACTTCTTGAACGGACTGTCGGGATTGTTCGCGGCGTGGATGGCGGCGTAGCCGTTGCGCACGTTGGGCGAGGACAGCACGTTCACCAGATCCCAGTCGCGCAGGTTCATCATGGCCACGTCGAAGGACTCGCGGGCGATGATGTACTGGGCGACGTTGCTGCGACCCAGCGCTTCGCTCTGGGTGATGCTGTTGGGGCTGTTGAAATCACCGCGCAGGGTCGCGACGGTGGCCTGGCCGGTGAAGGCGTCGGCCATGATCAGGTAGGGCACTTCCTTCTTCAGCGGAAGGATGTAGATGAACCCGCCGACCATCGCGATCACGATGCCGAGGCAGGTCCAGGCGATCATCCACGCGCGCTTTTCGCTGCGCCGGGCGAGGTCGGCGATGCTGACCTCGAAGTTGACGCCTTTCGCGACCGAATTGTCGATCTGCGGCGATTCTTTTTTCTTGCCTAGCATTCTGAAGCCTGTAGTCCCGAATGGATTGGAAGGGTTCCGGACCCGGCGGACGGCACCGAAGCGCCGTCGCCGGCGCGCGTCAGGGCGCGGAACTCCCGCTGCCGGCATCACCGGACGCGATGCGCACGACGATCTCGTTGCCGCTCACGCCGATCGAGACCTGCTGCGCGGCATAGGCGGCGTTGAGCTGGGACACGGCCTCCTGCAGGCTCGGCGTGCGGATGTCCGCGACGGCCGAATACAGGGTGTAGTCCATCGGGTGACGATAGGTCAGCGTCATGTGCGAGTCGTCGGCCCAGCGCTCGAGCATGTTCTTGAGCGTGCGGTCCATGGGCGAGGCGTAGTAGAGATAGGTGTCCTGAAGCGGGAGCGCCTGGGTCTCTTCCGCGAAGCGGTTGACGGTCTTCCAGCGACCGCCGAAGTCGGGTGCCGGGCGCGTGGCGCAGCTGGACAGGGCCACCGCGCAGAGCACGGCGAACATGAGCTTGGTCAGGATCGAGATTCGAGATTTCACACGCCACCCGGGAGAAGATCGGAGAAATTGAGTGAAACACAGGATGGAACGGCAACCCCACCCGCCCGCGGCACGGACGGCTGGAACGCAGGCACGGAACGGGTCCGCGCACGGAAGCCGACCAGGGTCGCCTCGGGCGGAACGTCGACGGGCAAATGGCACCGGACACGGTACGACCGGGTGCTGGTAGGCGGATTCCCTGTTGTCACGACAGATCAGGCCCCCTCCTCGCACCGATCATCGCCGCCGGTCGTTCCCCAAAGTCGCGAACTGCTGCGGCGTCCTTCTGCTCATCCCAGTGTGCTCCCCCGCACCCCGCAACCTGCAGACCGGGGTCCACGGGGCGGCAGGCTGGAACGCATCCTTGGCTGCGTCGGGGGAACATAGCCCGTTCCCACGTGATTGGTCAAGAAATCCCTGTGCGATCGACACCGTTGCCGCAGCCTGCCCGTGCACGGGCGGCGCGGAAGGCGGATTCGCGCCGGAAAACCGGGGCATCGCGCTTGCATCCGTCATCGATCGCGTGGATGGGCGCACGGTTCCGGGCCCGGCCCGGACAAGGACGGGACAAGCCTCAGGAGGCGGGACGCAGGCGGCCTTCGTGGAGTTCGAGGACGCGATCCAGCCGCGCCGCCAGTCCCCGGTCATGCGTGACCAGGACCAGGCTGGTGCCCTGTTCACGATTGAGCCCGAGCATCAGGTCGAACACGGTGGCCGCGGTCTTCTCGTCCAGGTTGCCGGTGGGCTCGTCGCCCAGCACGCAGGCGGGCCGGTTCACCAGCGCCCGGGCGACCGCGGCGCGCTGGCGTTCGCCGCCGGACAGCTCGCCCGGCTTGTGTTCCAGCCGATGGCCCAGGCCGACCGCTTCGAGCAGGCCACGCGCGCGCCGGTCGGCCTCGGCCACCGGGGCGCCATTCAGCAGCACCGGCAGCATCACGTTCTCCAGCGCGGAGAACTCGGGCAGCAGGTGGTGGAACTGGTAGACGAAGCCCAGCGCACGATTGCGCAGGCGGCCGCGGTCGGCATCGGAGAGGTCGCTCATGCGCTGGCCGGCGACGTAGACCTCGCCCCGGGTCGGTCGGTCGAGACCGCCGAGCAGGTGCAGCAGCGTGCTCTTGCCCGCACCGGAGGCGCCGACGATCGCGACCGTCTCGCCCCGGGCGACCGACAATTGCAGCCCGGCGAAGACCGGCGTGTGCAGCCGGCCCTCGGCGTAGGTCATGGTCAGGTCTTCGCAGCGGAGGACCGCGTCCTGCATCGCCGGCTCACTCATAGCGCAGGGCCTCCGCCGGGGCGGTGCGCGCCGCGCGCCAGGCCGGGTACAGCGTGGCGAGGAAGGCCATGGCCAGCGCCACCAGCGCGATCACGGTCACGTCGAACGCGCGCAGTTCGGTGGGCAGGCCGGTGATGTAGTAGACGTCCTCCGGCAGCAGCTCGACGTGGAAGGCGCGCTCGATGACTTCGAGGATGCTCTGCAGATTGAGCGTGAGCAGGATGCCGCCGACCACGCCGGAAACGGTGCCGATGATGCCGATCATCGACCCCTGCACCATGAAGACCTGCATCACCCCGCCCGGTGTCAGCCCAAGCGTGCGCAGGATCGCGATGTCGGCCTGCTTGTCGGTGACCAGCATCACCTGCGAATTCACCAGGGTGAAGGCGCCCATCAGGATGATCAGCGACAGCAGGATCGCCATCATCGTCTTCTCCAGCTTGAGCGCGCGGAACATGTTGGCGTTCTCGTGCGACCAGTCGCTGACCCGGAAGGTCTCGTCCATCCGCGCGGCGAGCCGGCGCGCGAGTTCGCGCGAGACGTCCCAGGCCTGGTCCATGTCGTGCATGCGCAGGCGCACGCCGGTGACGCCGTCGCCCATGCGCAGCAGGCGCTGGGCGTCGGCGATGTGCACCACGGCGAGGTGGCGGTCGAAATCCTGATGCCCGGCCTCGAACAGGCCGGTGACCTTGAAGCGCTTGGTCTGCACCATCGCGCCCAGCGGCGTGCTCTGGAATTCCGGGGTGTAGACGATCACCGTGTCGCCGACGCCGACGCCCAGCCACAGCGCCAGTTCGCGGCCGAGGACGATGTGGTACTCGCCCGGCACCAGCGATTGCAGCGAGGTGCCGTCGACCATCTTCTTCGCCAGCACCGACACCTGCCCTTCCATCGCGGGATCGACGCCGCGCAGCAGCGCGCCCTCCTCCTGCGGCCCCTGCAGCATCACCGGGCGCTCGATGTAGGGCGCGGCGCCGGCGACGCGCGGATCACGCTTCGCTTCGGTCACCGCCTCGGCCCAGCCCTGCAGCGGCTGGCCGTCGGCGCTGACCGTGGCATGCGCGGCCATCTGCAGCATGCGGTCGCGGATCTCGCGCTGGAAGCCGCTCATCACCGCAAGCGTCGTGATCAGCGCGGCCACGCCGAGGGCGATGCCCAGCATCGAGGCCAGCGAGATGAAGGAGATGAAGCCGTTGCGGCGCTTGGCGCGGAGATAGCGCAGGCCGATGGCGACGGACAGGGGCTTGAACATGGCGACCCGCGGGGTGAATCCGGCTATGGTGCCATCCGCCCTGCCCGGCGCACAGCATCGATCCGGTCGACGGCCAGACGCAGTTCACGCCGCCCGGCGGCGTCCAGCGTGTCCGGCCAGAAGCTGCCGCGGGCGATCCGGCCCGACGCCTCGCGCCAGGCGACGAAGGCCAGCGGGCCGCGCCAGTCGACGCGCAGGTCGCTCACCGCGGCGCCATCGACGGTGGTCTGGCCATCGCCGTCGACGACGATCAGGCACGCCGGTCGTCGCGCCTCGCCCCGGGCGCGCCACAGCGCGGTCGCGCATGCGGCGAACGCCAGCGGCCATGCGAAGGCGCGCGGCATCTCCGACGCGAGCACGGCCAGCGGCGCGAGCGCCGACAGCGCGAGCAGCGCGGCGATCGGCCAGCGCGATGCGCGCAGCTCAAACCGGGAGGGCGCGGATGCGTTCGACGAGCGCATGCAGCTCGGTGTCGTCGGGCGCCTCGTGGCCGAGGAACCAGCGCCACAGGCGGTCGTCCTCGCAGGCGAGCAGGCGCTCGAAGGTGTGGCGCTCGTCCGGCGACGCCTCGCCCCAGACGCGATCGAGATAGCGCAGGCAGAGCTGGTCGAGTTCGCGCATGCCGCGACGGCAGCGCCAGCGCAGGCGCCGGCGCGTGGCGTCGTCGGATCCGGCACTCATGGTGCGAGCAGCCCGTAACCGATGACGCACCACAGCGCGAGCAGCGCGAACACGCTGGCCGCGAACGCGCGGAAACGGTGCATCACCCGGTTGTAGGTGCACTGGATGACGCTGTGGACGATGCGCGCGGCGACGTAGGCCCAGGCGAGGCCCAGCACCCACGGCCCGGTCTGGCCGGTGATCGCGGCCACCGCCAGCGCGAAGTAGAACAGCACCGGCATCTCGAACAGGTTGCGGAAGTTGTCCGCGGGGGCGACGTCGGCGTACAGCGCCGCGGCCTGCTGTGACGTCGCGACCTGCTGCGGGCGGATGCGGTCGCGCTTCATCTGCGCGACGCGACGCCGGAACATCACCGCCAGCACGACGAAGGTCAGCGCGACCATCGCGAGGCCGGGCAGGAAGAGGGCGGTGCTGGTATGCGGGTCGGTCATGGTCCGGGCGATCCTGCTTCAGTCAAACCTGCTTCACTCAAACCTGTTTCAGTCGATCCTGCTTCGGCCGATCATCGGTCAGAAGCTGTGGACGCAGTGATCGTGGTCCAGTTCGACCCTGCCCTCGCGCCGGGTGAAGGCCGCACAGGCCTTCGGCGAAGCATCTTTCTCGCACGCCGCCGCGATGCGCTCCAGCAGCGACCGATCCTGCGCCAATGCACTGCAGAACGTGCCGCTGAAGACGGCCGAGACCGTCTCCTCGCTGGCATGCGGACGCAGGAAATCGCCGCTGACGTAGTCGGCGACATCGGTATCGCCGATCTCCGGAATCGAGGCGCATGCGCGGATCGCCGCCTGCCCCTCCGCCGCGCGGATGCAGGCGACCAGCGCACGTCCGGCATCGCTGGCGTAAAACGTTTCCGCCCGGCCCAGCACGTCGTCGGGAATGGTGCGCGCCATCAGCAGCAGCCAACTGTCACGGGAGCGGGACCACACGACCAGACGCATGGTGTCGGCGACGAGCCGGGTGGCGGCGTCCTCGGACGCGGGATCGGCGATGCTCAGCATCGTGGTGTCGTAGATCTTCGGGAACTGCGACACGTCGACCAGCGTTTCGATCCGGTGCAGCCGCTGCGGATCGACGGGTTCCGCTGCGGCCGACTCTTTCGCCGGCTCCGCATGCGCGAGCGACACCGCCGCGCACAGGACGAGCGCGCCCCGCCATGCGATGCGCACGGGCGACCCGCCCCGGCGGATCACACCTGTCTCGCCAGCATCAGCCGCTTGATCTCGCCGATCGCCTGCGCCGGGTTCAGGCCCTTCGGGCAGGTGCGCGCGCAGTTCATGATCGTGTGGCAGCGATACAGCTTGAACGGGTCTTCCAGATCGTCGAGGCGCGCGCCGGTGTCCTCGTCGCGGCTGTCGATGATCCAGCGGTAGGCCTGCAGCAGGATCGCCGGACCGAGGTAACGGTCGCCGTTCCACCAGTAGCTCGGGCAACTGGTGCTGCAACAGGCGCAGAGGATGCACTCGTACAGGCCATCGAGCTTGGCACGGTCTTCCTTCGACTGCAGACGCTCGCGATCCGGCGGCGCCGGGGTCTGCGTGCGCAGCCACGGGCGGATCGACGCGTACTGCGCGTAGAAATGCGTGAGATCGGGCACCAGGTCCTTGATCACCGGCATGTGCGGCAGCGGGTAGATCGGGACCTCCTTGCCACCGCAGTCGTCGATCGCCTTGGTGCAGGCCAGCGTGTTGGTGCCGTCGATGTTCATCGCGCACGAACCGCAGATGCCCTCGCGGCAGGAACGACGGAACGTCAGCGTCGGGTCGATCTCGTTCTTGATCTTGATCAGCGCGTCGAGAACCATCGGCCCGCACGTGTCGAGGTCGACCTCGTAGGTGTCGGTGCGCGGGTTCTCGTCGTCGTCCGGGCTCCAGCGGTAGATCTTGAACTCGCGCACCCGCTTGGCGCCGGCCGGCGCGGAGAAGCGCTTGCCCTTGTGGACCTTGGAATGCTTGGGAAGGGTGAACTCGGCCATTGTCTCGATCCGGAATGCGGTGCGGTGCCGTGGGCGGTCAGTAGGTGCGCTTCTTCGGCGGAACGACGTCGACGTCGCCGGTCAGCGTGTACATGTGCACCGGGCGGTAGTCGATCTGCGTGTTGCCCGCGCCGTCGGTCCAGCACAGCGTGTGCTTCATCCAGTGTTCGTCGTCGCGGATGCCCTCGTCGGCGAGGTTGCCCTGTTCGTCCTTGGCCCAGAAATCCTCGCGGGCGTGGGCGCCACGGGATTCCTTGCGGTTCTCGGCGGACACGATCGTGACCAGCGCCTGGCCGAGCAGGTTCTGCAGCTCCAGGGTCTCGATCAGGTCGGAGTTCCACACCAGCGAGCGGTCGCTGACGCGGACGTCCTCGAAGCCCTTCACGCAGTCGCGGATGCGCTCGACGCCGTTCTTCAGGCCTTCCGGCGTGCGGAACACGGCCGCGTCCTTCTGCATGATCCGCTGCATGCGCAGGCGCAGCTCCGCGGTCGACGTGCCGCCGTTGGCGTTGCGGGCACGGTCGAGGTTGGCCAGCGCCTGGTCGCAGGCGTCCGACGGCAGCGCCTTGTGCGCGGCACCGGGCTTGATCGTCTCGGCGCAGCGGTTGGCGACCGCGCGGCCGAACACCACGAGGTCGAGCAGCGAGTTCGACCCGAGGCGGTTCGCGCCGTGGACCGACACGCACGCCGCTTCGCCGATGGCGTAGAGGCCCGGGACCACCGCATCGGGGTTGCCGTTGCGCAGCTGCACCACTTCGCCGTGGTAGTTGGTCGGGATGCCGCCCATGTTGTAGTGCACGGTCGGGATCACCGGGATCGGCTGCTTCTCGACGTCGACACCGGCGAAGATCCGCGCGCTCTCGGCGATGCCGGGCAGCTTCTCGTGGATGTCCTTCGGATCGAGGTGGGTCAGGTCGAGGTGGATGTGGTCGCCGTGCTCGCCGACGCCGCGGCCTTCGCGGATTTCCAGCGTCATCGAGCGCGAGACGACGTCGCGCGAGGCGAGGTCCTTCGCGTTCGGCGCGTAGCGCTCCATGAAGCGCTCGCCCTTGTTGTTGCGCAGGATGCCGCCTTCGCCGCGCACGCCCTCGGTGATCAGGCAGCCCGCGCCGTAGATGCCGGTCGGGTGGAACTGCACGAATTCCATGTCCTGCAGGCCGAGGCCCGCGCGCAGCGCCATGCCGCCGCCGTCGCCGGTGCAGGTGTGCGCCGAGGTCGCCGAGAAGTACGCGCGGCCGTAGCCACCGGTGGCCAGCACCACGCCCTGCGAACGGAACAGGTGCAGCGTGCCTTCGGCCATGTCCAGCGCGAGCACGCCGCGGCAGGCACCTTCGGCGTCCATGATCAGGTCGAGCGCGAAGTATTCGATGAAGAACCGCGCGTCGTGCGCCAGCGACTGCTGGTACAGCGTGTGCAGGATCGCGTGGCCGGTGCGGTCGGCGGCGGCGCAGGTGCGCTGCGCGGTGCCCTTGCCGTAGTGCGTGGTCATGCCGCCGAACGGACGCTGGTAGATCTTGCCGTCCTCGGTGCGCGAGAACGGCACGCCCTGGTGTTCGAGTTCGATGATCGCGGGAATGGCCTCGCGGCACATGTACTCGATCGCGTCCTGGTCGCCCAGCCAGTCCGAGCCCTTGATGGTGTCGTAGAAGTGGAAGCGCCAGTCGTCCTCGCCCATGTTGCCCAGCGCGGCGGAAATGCCGCCCTGCGCCGCGACGGTGTGCGAGCGGGTCGGGAAGACCTTGGTGATGCAGGCGGTCTGCAGGCCCTTCTGCGCGAGGCCGAAGGTGGCGCGCAGGCCGGCACCGCCGGCGCCGACCACGACCATGTCGTACTTGTGTTCGGTGATCTTGTAGGCAGTCATGTCGATCAGGCCAGCAGTGCGATCCGGCCGATCGCGTAAAGGGAAGCGAGGGCGCCCAGCGCGCAGGCGAACAGCACCAGCACCTGCAGCGCGAGTTCGATGGCACGGTGGTGGACGTAGTCCTCGATCACCACCTGCAGGCCGAGGCGGGCGTGCGCGAAGAGGCTGATCGCGAACAGCGCCAGCGCGATCGCGTTGACCGGCTTCGCCAACGCCGCCTGCACCTGCGCCTGGTCGGCGCCGGCCAGCGCGACCAGCATGCCGATCACCCATGGCGCCAGCAGGACGAGGAACACGGCGGTAACGCGCTGCCACCAGAAATGCCCGGTGCCGGACTTGGCGGAGCCCAGGCCGCGGGCGCGGCCCACCGGCGAACGGTAATCGCGGGTCGTCGGGGTGCTCATGCCTTGCCTCCCAGTGCGACGACCCAGATCAGGGCGGTCAACACGAACGTCAGCGCGATCACGGTGTAGCCGGAGCGGTAAACCTGCGGGATGCGGAAGCCCCAGCCGAGGTCCCACAGCAGATGGCGGATGCCGTTGAGCAGGTGGTACATCAGCGCCAGCGAGAAGCCGAACAGCACCAGCTTGCCGAACGGCGAGGCCAGCAGGGCCGCGGCGTTGGCGTAGCTCTCGCCGCCGCGGGCCACGGCCAGCAGCCACCAGGCCAGGCCGAACGCGCCGAGGGAGAGGACGATGCCGCTGACGCGATGCAGGATCGACATCACGCTGGTGATCTGCTTGCGGTAGATCTGCAGATGCGGCGACAGGGGACGTGCGCGTTGGGTCATTCGGATGGCGCCCTGGTCGGTCAAGTGAGGAACAACGCCCCGGAGGGTCCGGAGCATCTAAACAAGCAAGCGCATCAGAAATCGATGCAGCGTCCGTTCTTTTCCCAGTCCCCGTAGCGCGTGGGGTCCGGGCCCTCGCGACCGCCGATCTCCTTCGCCGGGACGGGCGGCCGCTGCGCGGGCGCCGGTTCGGTGACCGGGAGTTCCGGATCGGTCGCGGAGATGAGAACGGTTTCGCCTATCATGGTCGGGATTCCTGAACCGTGAAGTTTAAGTCCCGCCCCCATGCCGGACAACCCGCAAGCTGCACCGGACCGCTGGTTCCGTCTCTCAGACCATCGTCTACTGTCCCTGGCAGGACGCGATGCCGTCGCGTTCGCGCAGGCGCAGACGATGAACGACGTCGCTGCGCTGGAAGAGGGCCGCTGGCAGTGGAACGGCTGGCTGACGGCCAAGGGCCGGGTGATTGCGTTGTTCGGACTGGTGCGCATCGCCCCTGATACGGTGTGGCTGGTCGTTCCGGATGCAGATGCGGACGCCCTCGCCGACCGGCTGCGCCGCTTCGTGTTCCGCAGCAAGGTCGCGATCGCGGTGCGCGACGACCTGGCCATCGCCGGCCGGCTGAGCGCGTCGGATCTCGCCTCCGGCAACCACTGGGCAGGCGACCCGGCCCATGCCATCGAACTGGACCTCTCCGGCGACCTCGACGGAGGCCACGCGGGCCGCAGCCTGCGCATCGGCCCGGCGGTGGTAGCCGACGACGACCTCGCTGCCCTCGCCCTCTGGCGGCGCCAGGACCTCGAACACGGCTGGCCGCGGCTCGACGCCGCGCAGTCCGAGCAGTGGACGCCGCAGCAGCTGTCGCTGGACCGCCTGCGCGCCTTCAGCGTGAAGAAGGGCTGCTACCCCGGTCAGGAGATCGTGGCGCGGACGCATTTCCTCGGGCAGGCGAAGCGAGGACTGGCGCTGATCGCCGCCGACGCGCCGCCGGCGCCCGGATCGGCGCTGGACGTCGCCGATCCGCAGGCCGGGACCGTCGTGTCCACGGCCGGCGACCTCGCGCTGGCGGTGGTGCCACTCGATGCGGCATCGGCGCCCGCCCGAAACGACGGAAGCCCCGCGGCGGGCGGGGCTTCCTGGCATTTCGCACAGCTCCGGGACGGGCTGGCGCGCTGACGGGATCGGCGTCGATCAGAACAGCGAACGCGACCCGATCTGCGCCGGCGCCTGTTCCTGACCGCCCTGTTGTCGGGCCTGTTCCTGCACCTGGGCCTGCGCGAGCTGCGGCCCCTGCTGGGCGTTGATCCGGTTGACCTCGTCGAAATTGCGCTCGGCCGGCTGAGTCAGGTCCTGGGTGGGCACGGCCAGCGTGCGCACGGTCGGGTTGTTCGGATCGCCCTGGTACATGATCGCGTAGCGGCCCGGCACGTCGCCGCGGCTGAGCACGACGCCGTCGACGTCGGCCCGCGGATCCAGCGACGCGTTCTCGCGGGTCGCTTCGGCCTTGTAGGCGCGGAACATCGCGGCGGTGGCGCGCTCGTTCATGTCGCCATTGGCGGCAATGCCGCTCTCGCCGTGCATGCGCTCGACCATGTTCCGCATGTTCATGTAGCGGTCGTGGTCGGGATGACCGGGATCGGACGGGTTCTGGGGTGCGTACTGCATCACGGACTCCTCGTGGCCTGCGGCATGACGGGCCCGATCTTACACCGGGGCCCGGAACGGGCCAACCGCGGCCG
This sequence comes from Lysobacter sp. DMC97, assembly GCF_056313745.1. Taxonomy (NCBI): domain Bacteria; kingdom Pseudomonadati; phylum Pseudomonadota; class Gammaproteobacteria; order Lysobacterales; family Lysobacteraceae; genus Lysobacter; species Lysobacter sp. DMC97. Next base: position 646,634 of record NZ_JBQUZR010000001.1, read on the forward strand.
GGTGCCTCAGGAGGCCGGCTTGGGGGCGCCGGCCGCCGGCGTTTCCTGCGCCTTGGCGGGCGCGGCATCGGGGAAGTAGAACTGGATTTCCTGCTGCAGCGCGGCCAGCGCCGGGTCGGCCGCCAGCTTGCCAGCGGCCTCCGCCGCCGTCGACTTCAGCCAGGCCATGCCGTCCTTGCCCAGCCCGGCATCGGCGTCGCCGGCGGCCCAGATGTTGATCGCCCGGGTGGAGGTGCGCTCGAAGCTGCAACTGGCCACGGTCTTGCCGTTGAGCATCACCTCGTAGCGGATCACCAGACGCTCGCTGGTCACCACCGGCAGCAGGCCCAGCGTGCTGCCGGACAGCACGGCGCTGAGCAGGCCGGCCGCCTGCCCACCCGCGGTCGGGCGACTGGTGTGGGTGACGATGAGCTTCAGCGGGCTGCCGTAGAGCTCCTTGTCCAGCGTGGCGTAGCCCGGCTGCGCCTTGAAGATCTTGAACAGTTCGTCCTCGGCCAGCGAGCTGAGGAAGATCATCGCCGGCAGCGAGGGCCCCGCAGGCGGCGCGGGCACTGCATCCGCGGGTGCGGCGGCCGTGGGAGATGCCTCGCCCTGCGCGGGCGCGGGCGCAGCAGGCGCAGGCGTCGCCGGCACGGACACGGTGGCGCGACCGGGCACGACGAGCGGCACCGGCTTGGCCGCGGAGGCGGCCGAGGCGATGCCCAGGCAGAGCACGACGAAAACGGTGCGGATCATGGCGTCGGCTCCGGTCACTGGTAGCAGTTCAGCTGGACGGTGTTGGACAGCGCGGCCTCGTTGGCGATCTGCATGCTGCCCGCGCCCTGCGGCTTCGACACGTCGAAGGCCACGCCCTCGCGGCGCAGGAACTTCACCACGTGACGCGCATCCAGCGCGAAATTCACGTTCTGCGGGATCAGTCCGTCCTTCACCAGCGACTCGGCATTGAGCGTGCTCACCGCGATGCCCAGCACCTCGCCGTTGTCGGAGACGATCGGCCCGCCGCTGTTGCCGGGCTGGATCGGCGCGGAGAACTGGAAATGGCCGAGCGAGCCGCGGATGCCCTTGCTGGCGCTGACGTTGCCGCGGGTCAGGTTCGGCGAATCGCCGAGCAGGCCGTGCAGCGGATAGCCGACGCTGGTGACGGACTCGCCGAGCTGGATCGCCTGCCCGTCGCGGAACACGAGCGGCTTCTCGCGCGGACGCCCGGAATCGAGCACGGCCACGTCGAGCAGGTCGCTGGACGCCTTCGCGGTGACGGCGAAGGTCTTGTCGTCCTGGTGCGCTTCCAGCAGCGTGCAGTCGCGGGCCACGTGGGCGGCGGTCAGCAGTTGGCCGGTGCGGTTGATGAAGAACCCGGTGCCGGTGCGCAGCGGCTTGGCGTGATCAACCAGGAGGGCGGGATCGATCTTCGCGGTCTCGCCGCGGTCGGGGAACGCCTCGGGCGACGGGTTCACCTGCCGGCCGACGTCCTGCAGCACGGCCTGGACCGCCTGGCGCGAGGCGCTGAACGCCGCGGCGTTGAAGTTGGTGCCCTTCACCGGGACGATCCGGTCGACGCTGTCGCCGTGGAGCTTCTTGCCGTCGGGATCGTAGACGTCGTACTGGATCGTCAGGTGGACCTTGCCCGCGACCGGGGTCCACGTGGGGTTCATGTCGAGCAGCAGCCCGTACTTCTGCCCGGCCGATGCGGGCAGCAGGGCCCGGTTCGGGAAATACAGCGGGACGACCTCGTCCAGCGCGTCCGACAGCGCCTTGCCCGGTTCGATCCACACGTTCAGGCGCGTGAGGTAGCCGCGCGAGGTCAGGTCCGACGGCGGCACGTAGAGCGCCAGCACGGTCGCGTTGGACACCGGGGCGGGCGGCGGGGTCGCGGCCAGCGCCGCGACGGGCGCACCGGCGAAGGCGACGGCGAGCACGAGGCCCGGGAGGAACGACATCGGAACACGCATGCGGGACACCTGCAGCCAAGTCCGCGGGCGCCGTGGCACGACGGCACCCGATGCGGGGCGGTCGCGACGGCGCGCGGAAAGGGGGATGGGGGACGGGCGGAGTGTAGCAACGCCCCCCATCGCTGTCAGCCGCACGATCCCGTGTTCAGCCAGCCAATGCGTCCGCTGCGGCGACGATGTCGTCGTCGGCCGGGATCACCAGGAACGCGGCGCCCGCGAGCGGGGTGAAGGTGTCGGCACCGACCACGCGCTTCAGCGGCACGCCGCCGAACCCGCCCTCGACCAGCGCGGTGATCACGCCCTCGCCCACGCCCGCACTGCGGCGGCCCTCGTCGACGACGAGGATGCGCTTCGCGCCGGCGGCCTGTTCGCGGATGAACGCCTCGTTGAGCGGCACCAGCCAGCGCAGGTCGACCACCCGGGTCTTCCAGCCGTGCTTCGCCTCGATGCGGCGCGCGGCGCGCAGGCTCATCGGCACGCCGTTGCCGAAGGTGAAGACCACCAGGTCGTCGCCGCGGCTGCCGTCTTCCGGCGCATAGACGCGGCCTTCGCCGAACGGCATCGCCTGCTCGGGTGACGGATATTCGGTCTGCCACAGGCCGTCGCCGGCCTCGTACAGATCCTTCGCCATGTACAGCGCGATCGGTTCGAGGAAGGCGCAGACGCGGCCATCCACCTTCGCCAGCGCCATCAGCGTGCGCAGCATCGTCGCCGCGTCATCGCCGCGCGACGGGCAACCGACGACGAGGCCGGGGATGTCGCGCAGCGCGGTGATCGAGTTGTCGTTGTGGAAATGGCCGCCGAAGCCGCGTTGGTAGCCCAGCGACGCGATGCGCATCACCATCGGGTTGCGGTACTGGCCGTTGCTGAAGAACTGCAGGCTCGCCGCCTCGCCGCGGATCTGGTCGCAGGCGTTGTGGAAGTACGCGAGATACTGGATCTCGGGCATCGGCAGCATGCCCATGTTCGCGTAGCCCTGCGCGAGGCCGAGGATCACGGTCTCGTCCAGCAGCGTGTTGAAGATGCGCTTCGGCCCGAACGCCTTGTGCAGGCCCTTCGTCACCGTGTAGACACCGCCCTTCTGCGCCACGTCCTCGCCGAACAGCATCGTCTCGGGATACTTGCAGAACAGGTCGTGCAGTGCCATGCCGATCTGGATCGCGAGATGCTTCGCCGGCTGTTTCTCCGGCAGCTTCGCCTCGCCGCCGAACACCTGCAGCCGTTTCTCGGCGTAGTCGAAGCGCGCGGCTTCCGCCTGCACCTTGTCCGGCGTGTACGGCGCCAGCGGCTTCATCACGTCTTCCAGCGTGGTCAGGCGCGGGCGGCGATCGGCATCCTCGGCGGCAGCAAAGCACTTCGCGCGCGTCGCCTCGTACAGGCCGAGGATCTCGTCCTTCGACATCAGCCCGGATTCCAGCGCGATCTGCGCACTGCGCAGCAGCGGGTCACTCGCCTCCACCGCGCACAGTTCCTCGATGTTCCGCCACTCGATCTCGAAGTCGGTGCCGGCGTGACCCATGATCCGCGTGGTGCGCAGGTGCAGGAAGGTCGGGCGGCGCGTGCGGCGGCAGTGTTCGACCGCGGCCTGCACCTGGCCGTAACCGGCGGCGAGATCGAGGCCGTCGGCGTAGAAGTAGTCGAGGTCTTCACGATGCCGGTAATTGCGCGCGACCCAGCCGTCCGGCGTCTTCACCGAAATGCCGATGCCGTTGTCCTCGCACACGTACAGCACCGGTGCCGGCAGCTTCTGGTATGCGGTCCACGCCGCGGCGTTGAACGCGGTCTGCGCGGTGGCGTGGTTGCTGGAGGCATCGCCGAACGAGCAGATCGCGATGCTGTCGTCGGGGATCGGCAGCGCGTGGCCGATGCGGCGCGCATGCTCGATCGCGATCGCGGTGCCCAGCGCCTTCGGCAGGTGCGAAGCGATGGTCGAGGTCTGCGGCAGCACCCACAGCGGCTTGCTGCCCCACACCTTGTGGCGACCGCCGCTGGCCGGGTCCTCGGCGCTGGCCGCAAACGACAGCGCGGAGTCCATCACCGGATCCATGCCCGGAAGCTTGCGGAAGCGCTCGGCCATGAAGCCGCCCGAGCGGTAATGCAGGAACGCGGGATCGGTGTGGCGCGTGAGCCGCGCGACCATCGCGTTGCCCTCGTGGCCCGACGAACCGATCGTGTAGAAGACCTTGTTCTGCACGCGCAGCACGCGGGCCATCAGGTCGAGGTGACGCGAGATCAGCTGCGATTCGAACAGTTCGCGGAAGCCCTGCGCGTCGAGCGCGCTGCCGTCGAGGATGGCTTCGCCCGGCGCCGGCTTCGGCTGCACGGCACCGTCCCAGTCCTTCACGAACGCCTGGAAATTGACGTCGCAGATCTCGGCGCGGTTCAGGCCCTTCATGCGGGCGGGAATGGGATTCGGGACGGTGGCGAACATGGTGTGGTGCTCTTGCCTCTGTGGAGCGGATCGAAGATCCGCTGCGGAAGATGTCGGTGGAGACCGCGGCAGGAAACCGGAGCGGCTCCGGAGCCGGGGACAGCGGAACTGCGTTCCGCTCTACCGCGACGCGCGGGCGGGATCAGTCCTCGGGGCGGTCGGCGTCGCGCATCGGCACGAAGCCCGGCTGCAGCATCACCCGCTTGATCCAGCGCTCGATATGCGGATAGCCGCCGAGGTCGAAGCCGCCGTCCTCGGCGACGTGGGTGTACGCGAACAGCGCGATGTCGGCGATGGTGTAGCGCTCGCCGCCGAACCACGGCAGCCGGCACAGGTGCCGTTCCATCGCCGCCAGCGCCTCGTTGCCCGACGCCTTCAGCGCATCAAGGTGGGCGCGGCGCGGATGGTCCGGCGGCAGGAACTTGCGGATGAAGCGCGACACCGCGATGTACGGCTCGTGGCTGTACTGCTCGAAGAACATCCACTGCAGCGTCTTCGCGCGATCCCACGCCTCGTCCGGCAGCAGCGGCGTGCCCTGCGCGAGGTAGTTCAGGATCGCGTTCGACTCGGACATCGTGCGGCCGTCGGCCAGCCGCATCACCGGCACCTTGCCGCGATCGTTCATCGCGAGGAATTCGGGCGACAGGTTCTCGCCGCGGTCGACGTCGATCTCTTCCCAGTCGTAATCGCGGCCGAGCTGCGCCATCAGCAATTGCAGCTTGTAGCAGTTGCCCGACGTGGACATGCCGTACAGCGTGATCATGCGAAGCGCTCCCGGTTGACGCGCCATTCGTCGCGGGTCTGGCCCCAGAGGTCGATCACGTGCGTGTCGTGCGGCGGCGTGAACGGACCGGGCCCGCGATTGGTCGAACCCAGGCGCTGCGCGACCTTCTGCGACGGCACGTTGTCCGGCCGGATCGAATGGATGACGTCGTCCCAGCCGAGCACGTCGAACGCCCAGTCCATCGACGCGACGCAGGCTTCGGTGCAGTAGCCCTTGCCGCGCGCGTCCTGGTGGAACGCATAGCCGACTTCGGTGCCGGGCCAGCCGTCCGGATACCACGGCCCGGCCTGCCCGACCCACTGCCCGCTCGACTTCTCGATCACCGAGAACATCGCGAATCCCTGCAGCATCCACGCGCCCGGCATCTGCAGGAACCGCCGCCACGCATCCGCGCGCACGTACGGGCCGCCGATGACGGCCGACGAGTCGTGCGCGAAGAATTCGGCGTAGCGGTCGAAGTCCTCGATCCGCGGGACGCGCAGGATCAGGCGTTCGGTTTCGATCACCGGTGTGTCCATGCGCGTCGCGCCCCCGCGCCGGTCAGAACGCGTTGATGCCGGTCAGTTCGCGGCCGACCACCAGCTGGTGCACGGTCTCCGTGCCTTCGTAGGTGATCACCGATTCGAGGTTCAGCGCATGGCGGATCGGGCAGTGCTCGGTGGTGATGCCGGCGCCGCCGAGCAGGTCGCGGGCCTCGCGGGCGATGTCGATCGCCATGCGCACGTTGTTCCACTTCGCCAGCGACACCTGCGTCGGCTGCATGTTGCCGGCGTCCTTCAGGCGGCCGAGCTGCAGCGAGATCAGCTGCGCGGCGGTGATGCGGCGGGCCCAGTCGGCCATTTTGATCTGCGCGCTCTGCGTCGCCGCGACCGGGCGATCGAACAGGATGCGCTCCTTGCTGTAGCGCAGCGCTTCGTCGAGGCAGGCGATGGCGGCGCCGATCGGGCCCCAGGTGATGCCGTAACGCGCCTGCGTGAGGCAGCCCAGCGGCCCCTTCAGGCCCTTCACGTTCGGCAGGCGGTTGGCGTCCGGCACGCGCACGTTGTCGAAGAACAGCGCGCTGGTGACCGACGCGCGCAGGCTCATCTTGTGCTTGATTTCCTGGGCGGTGAAGCCCGGCATGCCCTTCTCCAGCACGAAGCCCTGGATGCCGTCGTCGGTCTGCGCCCAGACGATCGCGATGTCGGCCAGGTTGCCGTTGGTGATCCACATCTTCGAGCCGTTGATCACCCAGTCGCCGCCGTCGCGCACAGCGCGGGTCTTCATGTTCGCCGGATCGGAGCCACCGTGAGGCTCGGTCAGGCCGAAGCAGCCGATGACCTTGCCCGCGGCCATGTCCGGCAGCCAGCGCATGCGCTGTTCTTCGCTGCCATACGCGTAGATCGGATACATGCACAGCGACGACTGCACGCTGACGAAGCTGCGGATGCCGGAATCGCCGCGCTCCAGCTCCTGGCAGATCAGGCCGTAGCTGACGCCGTTGAGGCCGGCGCAACCGTACTTCTCGGGCAGCGAAGGACCGAGCAGGCCGAGTTCGGCGATCTCGGGGATCAGCTCCTTGGGGAAGCGGCCTTCGTCGAAGGCCTTGCCGATGATCGGCAGCACGCGCTCGTCGGTGAAACGGGCGACCGTGTCCTGCACGGCACGCTCTTCTTCGCTGAGCAGGGAGCGGACGTCGAACAGATCGTAGGGATGCAGGGCCATGGTTTCGGGGTCTTGGACGGGCAAAACGCCATTGTAAGGGGGCATCCTGCACAATCGATACCTGCGAACCGGAAAGACCGCATCGGCGAAACGCCGACTTCGGACGCCAACCCCGCGATTTCGCCAGACCCCGGAAAAGCGGCGGGGCAGGATCGCTCCGGCCCCGCCTGGCACGATCGTCCGAGGGGAGCGATCGCGATTCCCGGAAGCTTGCTCAGCCGCGGCCCGGGGCCCCGGCGGTGGCGACGGCGGTCACCACCTGGCCATCGACGACCGGCAGGCGATCGCCCGGCTTCTCGTCCATGCGCAGGTGCTGCTCGGTGCCGCGGTAGCGGTAGGTCACGTCGTAGCCGACGACGTCGTCGCGATGGCCCAGCGGGATGCGGCTGCCCGGCTTGCGGTCGGTGCGCATCGTGCCGGTGCTGCCGTCGGGATTGCGGTAGGTGACGTTCCAGGCGACGGTGCGGCTCTTGCTGGAGGTGTCGGTGACGGTGTGGCACTGGCGTTCGGTGCGGGTCACGACCTTGCCGCCGACGTGACGCTTGTCGATCTCGTGCCCGGCGAAGCCGCCGCCGACGGCACCGGCCACGGTCGCCAGCTTGCGGCCGTCGCCCTTGCCGATCTGGTTGCCGACGAGACCGCCGATCACGGCGCCGGCGACGGTGCCGCCGACGTTGCCGTCGCGCTCGGGCAGGCGTTCCTGCACGGCCACGTCCTCGCAGACTTCGCGCGGCGTATTGGCGGTGGTGGTCTCGCGGATCGGCTCGGTGCCCAGCACGGTCGCGTACTGCGCCGAGCGTTCGGTGACCGGTTTCACCGCGACCACGTCGGCGTATTCGAGGCCGCCCGCGGCCGGGATGCGGTTGTCGTCGGCGGGATGGTCGTCCGCGGCGAGCGAGGCCGGGCGGGCGAGATCGGACGGCGTCACGAACGGGCCGGCCCCGGCCGGGGCACGGTTGCCGAGATAGGCGGCCGTGGCGACGCCGCCGAGGAGCAGTGCGCCGATGGCGACGGCGATGGTGGTCTTCTGGTTCATGCGGTCCTCCTGAAAGACAGCGTTCGGTGGATTCCCCCGCTGAGGGCGGATTGCAGCACCGGCAAGCTGAACCCGGACCGATTCCGGCCGGCCGCCCGTGACGAAACCCTGAATCGCACCCCGAAAGCCGCAGGCAGCGTGATAGCGTTCGCGCATTCGCACCGCTCCGGAGTCGCCGCCATGGCCAACCCGCTCCTCGCCCCGATCCTCGGCTTTCTGGGTCGCCTGAGTTTCCCGCGCCTGTTCGTGATCGCCGCGACCCTGTGGGCGATCGACATGGTGATCCCCGATTTCATTCCCTTCATCGATGAACTGCTGCTGGGCATCGGCACACTGCTGCTGGCCAGCCTGCGCAAGCGCCGCGCACCCGAAGTGCAGTCGACCAAACCGCCGATCGAAGGCCAGCGCAGCACCTGACCGACGCATGCTGGTCGACAGCCACGCGCATCTCGACGCGCCCGAATTCGACGCCGATCGCGACGCGGTCCTCGCGCGGGCGCGCGCGGCGGGCGTGATGCGTCAGATCGTGCCGGCGGTGAACGCCGCCGGCTGGCCGAAACTGCGCGACCTCTGCGCGACGGAGGTCGGTCTGCTGCCGGCTTACGGCCTGCACCCGATGTATCTCGATGATCATCGCGACACGCATCTCGCCGAACTGCGCGCGTGGATCGAACGCGAGCATCCGGTCGCCGTCGGCGAATGCGGGCTCGACTTCTTCGTCGAGGGGCTCGATCCCGCGCGGCAGGCGCTGTTCTTCGATGGCCAGCTGCGGCTGGCGCGCGATTTCGACTTGCCGGTGGTCGTGCATGCGCGACGCGCGGTCGACGCGGTGCTGGCCGCGATCCGCCGCTTCGGCCCGCTGCGCGGCGTGATCCACAGCTATCCGGGCAGCACCGACCAGGCGAAGCGGTTGTTCGATCTCGGCTTCCTCGTCGGCATCGGCGGGCCGGTCTCGTACGCACGCGCGAACCGCCTGCGCACGCTGGCGGCGACGCTGCCGATCGAATGCCTGCTGCTGGAAACCGACGCCCCCGACCAACCGGATAGCGATCATCGCGGACAGCGCAACGAACCGGCGCGCCTGGTCCGCGTGCTCGACACCGTCGCGGAATTGCGCGGCATGACGCCTGCCGAACTCGCGGCGGCCACGACCGCGAATGCGGAGCGCCTGTTCCGTCTTTCCCCGCTTGCGTAAGGGTTCGTAGAGCGGAGCAAAGCTCCGCTGTCCCGTTTCCGGAGACGCAGCAGCGGAGCTTTGCTCCGCTCTACCGAAACTCCACGAAACCGGGTTACGGCGTCGTCGCGGTGCGCTTCGGCTTCAGCAGCATCTCCAGCGCCTTGCCGGCGGCAGCGAAGGCGAACGCGCCGGTGATGTGCGTGGCGGCACCGAGCCCGGCACCGCAGTCGAGCTTGAGCGCGGCATCCGCGCCCAGTTGCGGACGCAGGCCGCAAACGCTGCCATCGGCCTGCGGATAGCGCACGTTCTCCAGCGAATAGATCGAGGGCACGCCGAAATAGCGCTGTGCATTCTTCGGGAAATTGAACTCCGCGCGCAGCTTCTTGCGGATCAGCGCGAGCATCGCGTCGTGCTCGGTGCGCGAGAGATCGCGCACGCGCACCAGCGTGGGGTCGAGTCGCCCGCCGGCGGCGCCGACGGTGACGATCGGCAGCTTGCGACGGCGGCACCAGGCGATCGCCTCGACCTTGGTGCGGAAACTGTCGCAGGCGTCGATCACCAGATCGTGGCCGGTGCCCAGCAACGCCTCGAGGTTCGACGGCGTCAGGAAACTCGCGACGGCTTCGACCTGGATCGCCGGGTTGATCGCGCGGCAGCGTTCGGCCATCGCCTCGGCCTTGCCGCGTCCGTACTGGCCTTCCAGCGCCGGCAACTGCCGGTTGGTGTTGGAGACGCAGAGGTCGTCGGCGTCGATCAGCACCAGATGTCCCACGCCGCTGCGGGCGAGCGCTTCGACCACCCACGAACCGACGCCGCCCAGCCCGACGACGGCGACACGGCTGCGCGCGAACGTCGCCAGCGCGCCGCGGCCGTAGAGTCGGTCGATGCCGGCGAAGCGATCGGTCCACTCCGCGTCGAGGACGGCGGGGGCAGGCGTTTCCGGGCGGGAGTCGAGGGCATCGGCAGTCATCGCGACAGTGTACCGGGCGGGCACGCATGGACGGTCGTCGTGGTATGTTTTCGACATCCGTCACGGAGACGCCCATGTCCACCACGCCCGACCCGGTCAAGCCCAAGTCCTCGGCCTTCAGCCGCTACTTCTTCGTCTTCCTGCTGGGCCTGGCCGTCGGCGGCATCGCCGTGGTCATGCTGATGCGCACCTGGCAGCAGCGCCGCGACCATTTCCCGGAAAGCGTGATGTTCGTGCAGGAATGGCACATGAAGCAGCTCGGCGAGAAGGCGGCTGCGAACCATTGCAACGCCACCGACATCATCCCGCACCTCAAGGGCCTGCGGACGATGGCCGACGACCTGGAACGCGCCTTCCCCGGCGATGCCGACGACGAGCGCTTCACCAAGCAGGCCAGCGGCATGCGCGCCACGCTCGATGCGGCGCTGTCCTCGCCGCCGATCAACTGCGAAGGCGTGAACGCGGTCGCGGCCAAGATCGGCGAAAGCTGCAAGGGCTGCCACCAGGATTTCCGCTGATCCCGAACCACGCGGCGGGCTGCCCCGCGGACCCGCCGCACCCCGGCACGCAAGCTGTTGCACGGCAGCGTGCACGGCAGGCGCGAAGCCCCGTATGATCGGATTGCCCGCAGACCGCGGGCATTTTCCAATCCGGGGATACAAGGAATGAAGCTCAAAGCTATCGGTACGCTCGGCGCCACCACCGCACTCGTCGCGGGCATCGCCGCCGCGTTCGGCTCCACCGCCGCCACGCCTGCGGTCCAGACCTCCAATCCGCTGCGCGTCGGCATGCTCTCGCTCGGCGACGGCATCGTCGAAGTCACCGTCACCAACACCAGCCGCAAGACCGTGCGCGTTCCGAAGTGGGAACTGCCGTCGGTGATGGCCGAGTCGAACCTGTTCTCGATCAGCCGCGACGGCGTCGAAGTCCGCTACGAAGGCCGCATGGTCAAGCGCGGCCTGCCGACCGCCGCCGACTTCGTGGTGCTGCAGCCCGGCCGTGCGATGAAGACCACGCTCGACCTCGGCGCGGCCTACGACCTCTCGCAGGGCGGCGACTACACCGTCACCTTCGCCGCCCCGATGCAGCATGCCTCGCTGTCCGGCGGCACGATGCTGAAGCAGGCCAACGGCCAGCCGCTGCTCACGCAGAGCGCCCCGCTGCGCATCTGGGTCGACAACGGCCAGCAGACGCCGGCCCAGCGCATGGGCTTCTCGACCAAGGCCAAGCCGGTCCAGGGCGTGGTCGTCAACGGCGTCAACTACGTCGGCTGCACCACCGCCCGCCAGACCTCGGCCGGCACCGCGGTGACCTCGGCCCGCACCTACGCGACCAACGCGAAGGGCTACCTCAACGCGGGCACCACCGGTCCGCGCTATACCTCGTGGTTCGGCGCCTATACGTCCAGCCGCTACACCACCGCCAAGCAGCACTTCACCAACATCAGCACTGCGATCAACCAGAACGCCGGCCAGGTGACCATCAACTGCGGCTGCTCGCAGAGCTACTACGCCTACGTCTATCCGACCCAGCCGTACCAGATCTACGTCTGCAACGCGTTCTGGAGCGCGCCGAACACGGGCACGGATTCGAAGGCCGGCACGCTGATCCACGAAATGAGCCACTTCAACGTCGTGGCCGGGACCGACGACTGGGTCTACGGCCAGGCCGGCGCCAAGAGCCTGGCGATCAGCAACCCGACCAACGCGCTCGACAACGCCGACAACCACGAGTACTTCGCCGAGAACACCCCGGCGCAGAACTGATCGGCATTGCCTGTTGCACGGAAACGGCCCGCTTCGGCGGGCCGTTTCCTTTCCAGGCACGCCACACGGCGATCGGGACATCCGCCGGGGTCACTTCCGGGTCATCCCCCGCTGCCGCCGGCGTGCCATGATGCGGCCGCCGCGGCCCTCCGTCCCCGCGGACCGGACGTCCGATGGATCCGCAGATACTCTTCTACGTGCTCGCCGCCGCCCTGATCCTGCTGGGCCTGATCGGCGTGGTGCTCCCTGCCCTGCCCGGCCTGCCGCTGGTCTACGCCGGCATGCTGCTGGCCGCCTGGGCCGACGGTTTCGAGCGCATCGGCGTCTGGACGCTGGTCGCGCTCGGCGTGCTGACCGCACTGTCGCTAGCGGTCGACCTCGCCGCCACCGCGATGGGCGCGAAGCGCGTCGGCGCAAGCCGGCTGGCGCTGGTGGGCGCGGCCATCGGCACGGTGGTCGGCCTGTTCTTCAGCCTGGTCGGCGTGTTCGTCGCGCCCTTCATCGGCGCGGTGATCGGCGAACTGATCCATCGCCGCAAGCTCGCGAAGGCGGACCTCGGCCACGCGACCAAGGTCGGTCTCGGCACCTGGCTGGGCATCCTGTTCGGCGTGGTGCTGAAACTCGCGCTCGCCTTCGCCATGATCGGGCTGTTCCTGATCGCCTGGTTCTTCTGAAGCCAGCCCTTCCGAAGCCGGCCCTTCCGACGCAAGCCTTTACGACGCAACTCCAGCCGACGCCGCCGCACGATGCAAAGCTCCGATCCGACCGCCGCCGCCCTCGCCGCCCTGCTCGCGCCCGCCAAGGCGGCGCCCGCGGACAAGGGCACGCCACCACCGGAGTGCACTTTCGACGGCCTGCACGATTGCGCGCGGGCGATGCTCGACTACGCCAACCATTCGCTGCTGCGCCTGCTCGAACGCATCCCGCAACTGGTCCTCGCCGTGCTGGTGGTGCTGTTCGCGCTGTGGTTCTCGCGCTTCGTGAGCAAGCGCATGCACGTGCTGCACCTGCGTTCGAGCAATCCGTACATGGACGGCCTCGTGCGCACCATCGTGCGCACCGCGATCATGCTCGTCGCCGTGCTGATCGCGCTGGACCTGGTCGGGTTGACCTCGGTGGTGGGCGCGGTGCTGGGCTCGGCCGGCGTGGTCGGCCTCGTGCTCGGCTTCGCCTTCCGCGACATCGCCGAGAACTACATCGCCGGCATCCTGCTCAGCGTGCGCCGGCCGTTCGAGCCGGGCGACACCGTCAACATCGACGGCCGCGAGGGCAAGGTGATCTCGGTGAACTCGCGCGCCACGGTGCTGATGACCTTCGACGGCACGCACCTGCAGATCCCGAACAACCTCGTGTTCAAGTCGGTCATCCTCAACTACAGCCGCAACCCGAAGCGCCGCTTCGAGTTCACGATGACCATCGACGGCAACCAGTCGATCCGGCAGTCGCAGACGCTGGCGATGGAAGCCATCGCCGGCATCGAGGGCGTGCTCGACGATCCCGCGCCGTCGTGGCAGGTGGTCGAGAACGGCACCAACGGCATCGTGCTGCGCTTCCACGGCTGGATCGACCAGCGCGAGAGCGACCTGGCGAAGACCCGCAGCGAAGCCATGCGCCATACCAAGGCGGCGTTCGCGCACGCGGGCATCCAGGCGCCGCGGACGGTGCACTACATCGCCCGGCTGCGCGAGGAGCACGCGACGGCCACGCCGGAACCCGACCACAACGGTGGCACCGACACCTCGGTGAACCGCGAGATCGATGCGCAGGTGGCGGAGGCCCGCGCCGACGCCACCGGCCAGAACCTGCTGCAGCCCGACGGCCGGAAGCCGTGATCGCCGGAAGGAGGTCCGCATGCGCCTGATCCGTTCGCTCATCGTCGCCGTGATGATCCTCATGGCGGTCGCGCCGTTCGCCTTCGTCGCCGCGGCGGTGCTGTCGCCGCTGTGGTCGCGGATCGAAGCCGCCACGGGCCTGGAGTCGATGGGCCATTCGGGACCGGCGACCTGGTGCTACCTCGCGACCTGGGGCGCGCTGTCGGCACTGGGCCTGCTGCTGTGGCGGGCCGCTGCGCGCGGCAGGCCCGCGCCCGCGCCATCGCGCTCCGGCGAAGCGTCGCAGCCGCGACATTGATCCGCCTGTCGCCGTGGCGGATCATGGCGGCTCCCCGCGTTGTCCGGAGTCCGCGATGCGTCCGATCATCCGTCTGTGGCCGGCCCTGTTCTGCGCCTGCGTCGCCATCGCATCGGCGGCCCCGGCATCGGGAATCGATGCCGCGGCGCGCGCGCGTCTGGTCGGGAACCACCGTCTGACCTTGCAGTGGATCGGCTGGGGCGATCTGTCCGGCGCGGGACGCGTGATCGTCACCGATCGCGACGGCACGCTCTCGATCACCGGCGAGCAGACCGGCCACGACGACAGCGCCGGCGACTACGTCCGCATCGACGGCCAGATCGTCGCGGCCACGGCCAACGGATTCACCGTCGAAGGCGATGTCCTCACCCGCGTCTCGCACATCGCCGGCGGCGCGGAATGCCGACGCCACGGCACCTTCCATTTCGCGACCAGACAAGGCCGCAAGTACTGGCGGATGCAGGAAATGGACAATCCCTGCGACAGCGCGACGGATTACGTCGACATCTATTTCCGCGGGATCTGATCAGGCGTTCCGCCTTGCCGCGGCGCGCGTATCGCCGCATCGCCGCGCATCACGCACGATGCGGATGAACGCGCGCGGCGGTTTCCATCCGATTCACGCTGCCGCGCCTACGGTCGGCGCATCGCGAGACAGGCTTCGCGATGCCCCCATCCGATCGCAGGAGAACTGCATGAACACGTCCCTGATCGCTTCGCTCGCCCTCGCGTCGGCCCTGACCCTGTCGGCCTGCGCCAGTTCGCCGCCGCCCCGCTACGCCTCGGGCGGCTCTTCGACCTACGGCGATGCCTGTTATGACTGCGGCACCGTGGTCCGCATCGACGAAGGCAAGGGCAGCCGCACGCCCAACGCCACCGGCGCCGTCGTCGGCGCGGTGATCGGCGGTCTCGCCGCGCGCGAGATCGCGCAGGACAACACCGACAGCAAGGGCCGCCAGAACACCGCCACCGCCGCCGGTGCCGTCGCGGGTGCGGCCATCGGCAACTCGGTGCAGAACAAGTACGGCAAGGGTTACGACATCACCGTCCGCATGCGCGACGGCCGCGAGGTCGTGGTGTCGCAGGACGACCTCAACGGCATCGCCGTGGGTTCGCGCGTGCAGGTCCGCGACGGCCGCGCCCGCCTGATCTGACACCGCCGTACAGACGCCATCACGACGAAGGGAACCGCGACGATCGCGGCTCCCTTCGCATGTGCGCTGGACGATGCGGCGATGACTCAGGCGACGACCACCGGGATCTTGCCGATCTTCGCCTGCCATTCGCGCGGACCGGTCTGGTGCACCGAGGTGCCCTGCGCATCGACGGCGACCGTGACCGGCATGTCCTTCACCTCGAACTCGTAGATCGCCTCCATGCCGAGGTCGGCGAAACCGACGACCTTCGCGGCCTTGATCGCCTTCGACACGAGATACGCGGCGCCGCCGACGGCCATGAGATAGACGGACTTGTGTTTCTTGATGGCTTCGATCGCCACCGGGCCGCGTTCGGCCTTGCCGACCATGCCGAGCAGGCCGGTCTGGGCGAGGACCTGTTCGGTGAACTTGTCCATGCGCGTGGCGGTGGTGGGGCCGGCGGGACCGACGACCTCGTCGCGCACCGGATCGACCGGACCGACGTAGTAGATGAACTTGCCGCGCAGGTCGACCGGCAGCGGCTCGCCCTTGTTCAACATGTCGACCATGCGCTTGTGCGCGGCGTCGCGACCGGTCAACAGCCTGCCGTTGAGCAACAGCACTTCGCCCGGCTGCCACGAGGCGACATCGTCCTGCGTGACCGTATCGAGGTCGACGCGGCGGCCCTTCGAAGCGTCGTAGGTCAGCGTCGGCCAGTCTTCCAGCGACGGCGGTTCCAGCGTCGCCGGGCCGCTGCCGTCCAGCGTGAAGTGCGCGTGGCGGGTGGCGGCGCAGTTCGGGATCATCGCGACGGGCAGGTTCGCGGCGTGGGTCGGGTAATCCTTGACCTTCACGTCGAGCACGGTGGTCAAGCCGCCCAGACCCTGCGCGCCGATGCCCAGCGCGTTGACCTTCTCGTGCAGTTCGATGCGCAGTTCCTCGGCGCGGTTCGACGGGCCGCGGGCGATGAGGTCCTGGATGTCGATCGGCTCCATCAGCGCTTCCTTCGCCAGCAGCATCGCCTTCTCGGCGGTGCCGCCGATGCCGATGCCGAGCATGCCCGGCGGGCACCAGCCGGCGCCCATCGTCGGCACCGTCTTCAGCACCCAGTCGACGATCGAGTCGGACGGGTTGAGCATCGCGAACTTCGACTTCGCTTCCGAGCCGCCGCCCTTCGCGGCGACGGTCACGTGCACGGTGTTGCCGGGCACGATCTTCACGTTGACCACGCCGGGCGTGTTGTCCTTCGTGTTGGTGCGCTTGCCGGCGGGATCGGCCAGCACCGACGCGCGCAGCTTGTTGTCCGGGTCGTTGTAGGCGCGGCGCACGCCCTCGTGGACCATGTCCTCGACGCCCATCGTGGCGTCGTCCCAGCGCACGTCCATGCCGATGTCGAGGAACACGGTGACGATGCCGGTGTCCTGGCAGATCGGGCGGTGGCCCTCGGCGCACATCCGCGAGTTGATCAGGATCTGCGCCATCGCGTCCTTCGCGGCCGGCGACTGCTCGCGCTCGTAGGCGGCGGCCAGGCCGCGGATGTAGTCGACCGGGTGGTAGTAGCTGATGTACTGCAGGGCGTCGGCGATCGACTGGATCAGGTCGTCCTGCCGGATCGACACCGGGCGACGTTCGGCGGGCATGGCGGAGGCGTGGGCTGCGGACACGGACGGGTCTTCGGGACGTGTGGGGCCGCGATTTTAGCCTGCGGCACCGGCCCGGGCCGCACTTGCGCCCCCCGACCATCGGCGGAGAATGCCCCGGGAACCCATTCCCGAAGGAACGCCATGCTGAAGAAGATCCTCATCGTCCTGATCGTCGCGATCGCCGGCGTGCTGCTGTACGCCGCGACCCGGCCCGACACCTTCCAGGTCCAGCGCCGGGCGACGATCTCTGCCCCGCCGGAGAAGGTCTTCGCCCTGATCGAGGACTTCCACCGCTGGGGCGAATGGTCGCCCTGGGAGAAGCTGGACCCGGCCATGACCCGCACCTTCAGCGGCGCCGAGCGCGGCGTCGGCGCGGTCTACGCCTGGCGCGGCAACAACAAGGCCGGCGAGGGCCGGATGGAGATCACCGAGGCGACCGCGCCCGGCAAGCTGCTGATCAAGCTCGACTTCGTCGAACCGTTCCCGGCGAACAACACGGTCGAGTTCATGCTGGTCCCGAAGGACGGCGGCACGGACGTGACCTGGACCATGCGCGGCCCCAGCCCGTACGTCTCCAAGCTGATGGACACCGTGGTCGGCATGGACCGGATGGTCGGCAAGGACTTCGAGGCCGGCCTGGCCAACCTGAAGGCCGCTGCCGAGCGCTGAGCCCGTCATCGGGGCGCCCCCCCGGCATGTCCCGCACCGTTCGTCGCAGGCCGGCGACGGTGCCCGGGCAAACGGATGCGGGCAAACTGATCCGGATCAGAAAACCCGACCTTGCTGCGGCGCAACATGCAGGCATCCCACCCGGAGCCTCGCCATGAACGATGTCTCGCCCATCCCCGCCCCCGACAGCTTCCTGCCCTACCTGCTGGAAACCCTGTCGGACGGCCGTCAGGTGCTGGTCCGCCCGATGAACCCGAGCGATGCCGACGCCGAGCGCGCCTTCATCACCGCGCTGTCGCCGCGTGCCCGCCGCTACCGCTTCCAGGAACAGTTCACCGAGCCGGACGAGGCGCTGGTCAACAAGCTGGTGGACGTCGACCACGTCAACGACGAAGCCTTCGTCGCGCTGTCCGGCGACGGCGACGACACCCGCATCGTCGGCGTGTCCCGCTATGCCGTGGGCAACGACCCGCTGGAGTGCGAGATCGCGGTGACCGTGCTCGACGACTGGCAGGGCCACGGCCTGGGCACGGCGCTGATGCAGCGGCTGATCGAGGCCGCCCGCGAGCGCGGCATCCGTCGCATGGTCTCGCTGGATTTCGCCGAGAACCTGGAAATGGCGCATCTCGCGCATCACCTGGGCTTCAAGAGCACGCCCGACCCGGACGACCGCACCCAGGTCGTGCACACGCTCACGCTGTGACCGCAGCGCCTGCGTGCCTGCCCCCGCCCGCCCGGGCGGGGGTTTCTGAGCCGAATCAAATTCCCGCGTCCACGCGCTTGTCTATAATCGGCGCCAGCGACTCCTCAGACCCCTAACGCATGGCCTCCCCCTACGGCACGGAAACCGTGTTGGACGTCCGTCACTGGACCGACGCCTACTTCAGCTTCACCACCACGCGCGACGACGGTTTCCGTTTCGACAACGGGCAGTTCGTGATGATCGGACTGGAGGTGCCGCAGGAAGACGGCACGACCAAGCCGTTGATGCGCGCCTATTCCATCGCCAGCGCGAACTGGGAAGAGGAACTGGAGTTCTTCAGCATCAAGGTGCAGAACGGGCCGCTGACCTCGCGGCTGCAGCACATCAAGCCGGGCGACACGATCCTCATCGGCCGCAAGCCCACCGGCACGCTGCTGATCTCCGACGTGCACCCGGGCCGCAACCTGTACCTGCTGTCCACCGGCACCGGCCTGGCGCCGTGGCTGGCGGTGATCAAGGACCCAGCCACGTACGAACGCTTCGAGAAGGTGATCATCTGCCACGGCGTGCGCGGTGAACCCGACCTCGCCTATCGCGACTACATCAGCCGCGGGCTGCAGTGCCACGAATACCTGGGCGAGGAAATCCGCAACAAGCTGCTGTACTACCCCGCGGTGAGCCGCGAGGACTTCTACTGGCACGGCCGCCTGCAGCGCGGGCGCATTACCGACCTGCTCGACGCCGGCCGCGTCGCCTCGGACCTCGGCCTGCCGCCGCTGGACCCGGCCCACGACCGCGCGATGATCTGCGGCAGCCCGCAGATGCTGGCCGATTTCCGCGCCATGCTCGATCGCCGCGGCTTCACCGCCTCGCCGCGCATCGGCACCGCCGGCGAATACGTGTTCGAGCGCGCCTTCGTCGAGAAGTAGACGGGCGTCCGCGCATCCGCGGCACCGCGCCGCCCGTATCGCCGGAGTCATCCGACTCCGGACACCGCGATGCGCCCTGCCCTGCCTGTCTTCACCCTGCCCGTCCTCCTGCTGCTGGCCGCGTGGCTGGGCGGGTGCGCGTCGATGCCCGCTGCCGACGGCCGGGTCCCGAGCAGCATGATCCCGACCCGCCTGATCCCGGCACCGGCCGCGCCGCCGCAGGCGCAGCGCCGGCTGGTGGTCGTGCTGCCCGGCCGCGCCGACGATCTGGCCGCGCTCGGCCGCAGCGGCGTCGCCGAGGCGATCCAGCGGGTCTGGCCGGATGCCGACGTGCTGTTCGCCGAACTGCGCCTGCCCGACTACCGCCGCGGCGACGTGCCCGAAAGGCTCGACGCGCAGGTGATGCAGCCGGCGCGGGCGCGCGGCTACCGCGAACTCTGGCTCGGCGGCGCGTCGCTGGGCGGGCTGGGCACGCTGCTCTACGACCGTCGGTATCCGGGCCAAGCCACCGGCCTGCTGCTGCTCGCGCCTTATCTGGGCGATGGTGCCGTCCCGAAGAGCGTGGCCGCGGCGGGCGGCCTGCTGCGTTGGACGCCGCCCGACGGCGAACCGGGCGACCTCGACGACTGGCAGCGCGACCTGTGGCGGCACCTGCAATCGATCGCCCGCGATCCCGCGGCGGGACAGCGGGTCTGGCTCGCCTGTGGCACGCGCGACCGCCTGCGCGACACCATCGCACTGTTCGCGCCGACGCTGCCGCCCGACCACGTGCTCACGCCCGAAGGCGGCCATGCCTGGCGGGTATGGACGCCCGCGATGGAGACGCTGCTGCGCCGCATCGACGCGCGCCGCGAAGCGACGCCCCCGCGCTGACGCCGGCCTGCGGCCGCGACCGTTCGCCCGCGTCAGGATTCGCCGTAATGCAGCCAGATCCGCGCGCGCGCCTCGTTGTCGAAGACCCGGCAGTCGTAGCCGTGCTCGCGGCCGAGGATCTCGCCCAGTTCCATGCGGCTGATCGCGGTGCCGCGGGCATCGACGTAGGCCAGCCGCACCGCCTCCATCGCCTGCCCTTCGAGCGAGGCGAACAACCGCCGCAGCTGCGCCTCGGGCGGCACCACGCCGAAGGTGTGGTCGAGCACCAGCACCCGGCGCACGCCGGTCGTGCGCACCGCCTCGGCGATGCGCAGGAAGATCGCGATCAGCGCCTCGACCGCGTCGATGCGACCGGTGACCGTCGCCACCAGCGCGCTGCTCTCGGTGGCGAGTGCCAGTTCGAAACCCGCCTCCCCGTGGCTCGCCCCTTGGCTCATGGCACGTGCGGCATCACCCCAGCGCGGCCTCGATGTCCTTCGCCAGCGACTCGGGCTTGTCGGTCGGCGCATAGCGCGCGATGACGCGCCCGTCGCGGCCGATCAGGAACTTGCTGAAGTTCCACTTGATCGCGCCGATACCGAGCAGCCCGCTCTTCTGGTCCTTGAGCCAGGCCCACAGCGGATGCGCCTTGCCGCCGTTGACGTCGACCTTGGCGAACATCGGGAAATCGACGTCGTAGGTCAGCGAGCAGAAGTTGCGGATCTCGGCCTCGTCGCCCGGCTCCTGGTGGCCGAACTGGTCGCACGGGAAACCGAGGATCACCAGGCCGCGGTCGCGGTAGGTCTCCCACAGCTTCTGCAGGCCGGCGTACTGCGGCGTGAAACCGCACTTCGAGGCCACGTTGACCACCAGCAGCACCTTGCCGCGATAGTCGGCGAGCGCCTGGTCGTGGCCATCGATGTCGACGGCGGAAAAGTCGTAGGCGGTCTGCATGTGCGGCTCCGTGGAAAAGTAAAAAGGGAAACGAAGGACAGGCGAAGGGATCGGCTGCGGGCGCGTCGCTAAGGCTCAGGGGGCGGCAGGCTGCGGCTTCACCGGCTCGGCGAACGGCGCGATGCCCAGCGCCTGGTCGATCTCCGCCGGATAGTAGGCCTCGCCGTTCTTGATGACGAGCGCGACCTTGCGCACGTCGGCGATGTCGGCGGTCGGGTCGCCGTCGAACAGCACGAGGTCGGCGCGCTTGCCGACCGCGATCGTGCCGCGGTCGTTGAGCGTGCGCGAATACTTCGCGCCGTTGCGCGTGGCGACCTGCAGCGCCTGCGCCGGCGTCATGCCGGCCTGCACGTACAGCGCCAGTTCGCGCTGCAGGGTGAAGCCCGGCGTCGCGTCCGTGCCGGCCACGATCGGCACGCCGGCGCGGTACATGCGGCCGACGAACTCGATCATCTTCTCGTACGACTTGTTGTAGCGCGCGGCGGTTGCGTCGTCGGGGATGTCGAACTCCGCGCTCTTCAGGCCGCGGCGCACGTCCGGGGGCATGTGCTCGGCCACGTCGGCGTAGGCCTGCGACATTTCGCCGGCGCGCTGGCGGATGAAGTCGAACGTGGTCAACGTCGGGTCGATCACGATCTGGTCGCGGGCCAGGCGCGCGATGAAGTCCTGCACCGGCTTCGCGTTGAAATCCATGTCGGCCACGCCGCGCGCCGGCAGGTAGAAGCGTTCCAGCGTGCGGGTGTCGGTGTCGTCCTTCACCAGGAAGTTCAGCAGCACCTGGTTGATGTGCTGGATCTCGTCGTAGCCGGCGTCGAGCGCGTCCTGCGCGCGCAGGAACACGGGGATGTGCCCGCTCACGCGCAGGTCGCGGCTGTGCGCGTAGGCGACGGTCTCGCGCAGGATCGCCTTCGGGAAGGAGTTGTAGATCTTGATTTGCGGATAGCCGTGGCCGGCGTACCAGTCGACGGCCTTCTTCGCGCCGTCGAGATCGGAGACCACGAAGCCGTTGCGCGCGGACATCGGGCTTTCGCCCTCGATGAAGCCGGCGGGCACGATCGACGGCGACAGCACCTTGCCCTCACGCTCGTCGGCGATGAGCTGCTGCAGCGTCGCGTTGTCGTTGCCCATGTCGCGCACGGTGGTCACGCCCGCGGCGAGGTGCAGCCCGCCCTGCCAGGCGCTGGTGTGGCCGTGCATGTCGAACAGGCCGGGCGTGAGCACGCGGCCGCCGGCGTCGATCACTTGGTCCGCCGCGGCGGTTTCCTCGTTCGCGCCCGAGATCGAGACGATCCGGCCGTTCGCGATCAGCAGGTCGGAGGCGGGGCCGAGCGTCGCGGCCTCGCTGTCGAAGATGCGCGCGTTGCGGATCAGCGTGGTGCCGCGCAGCGGATGCGCGAGGGTGTCACGCAGTTCGGTCAGCGCATCGGTCTCGGCCTGCTTCTGGCGTTCCTCGAGCATCCCCGCATCGGCTTCGCGCCCTTCCTCCACCAGTTGCAGATAGCCGGGCACGATCAGCGCGTAGAAGCGCGGCTGCGCGTCGGCGGTCATCCAGATGAATTGCGGGGTGAAGCCGACGCCGGTGACGCGCATCAGGCGCACCTTGCGGTCGCCGGCGAGGGTGACGTCGGCGACCGCGCGGGCGCTGAGCGTGCCGCCGGGGATCAGCGGCAGGCGATTGTCGCTGCGCGCCAGCAGCGCGGAGAGCACCTGCGCACCGCTCTGCGGCGTACCGCCGATCGGCCAGTACGCGGCGCCGGCGTCGGCGGGCTGCTCGCCTGCGTCGGAGGTCGACTTCCACGTCGCCTTGCCGTCCGCGACGTGGAACGTTTCGTCGACCGGCGCACCGAACGTCGACGTGCCCTTGGCTGCATAGGTGACGAACGTGCCGTCCGGCGCGAGGGTGAAGTCCTCCTTCAACTCGGGCCCACGGCCGTTGTCCTTGAACACGAAGTCGACGTGGACGCTGCCGTCGTCGTTGCGCTGGACGATCTGGTGGCCGGCCTGTTTGCCGCCATCGACGAGCACGGTGTAGCGGGTGGTCTCCGCGGCATGCAGCGCCGGGGACAGCAGGACCGATGCGAACAGCAGACCGCAGAAGGCGTGACGCAGCATGGCGTTCTCCTGGGAGCCGGAAGACGGCGGGTCGCAGCCCGCGGGGTGTCCGGCCGAGTCTAGAGCGTGTCACGCTTTTTTTCATGCGCCGCGTTGCGCCCCCGGGCCGCCGATGCGGTGGCCCGGGGGCGCAACCCTTCGGGAAGCCCGTCCGCGGGCGCGATCCGGCGTTGCGGCCCTTGCCAAGGCCACCCGCCTTGGCGGTGGGCCGCGCCTTGGCTCGCGCCCGCGGACGGGCTTCGCGGCGTATGAAAAAGGGCATGACACGCTCCAGCCGGTTCGCGGCGCGCCGGCGTGTGCCGGGCGGCGCACAATGGGGCTTGACCCTGACGCGGCGTGAGGCCGGAGCATGCGCCTCGCATCGACGCCGTCGATTCCACAGGAGCCCGCCATGCCCGTCCGCGAGCGCACCGTCGGCCAGGTCGCCACCCTCGTCGGCCTGACCGTGCGTGCACTGCACCATTACGACGCGATCGGCCTGGTCTCGCCGACCTGCCGCAGCGCCGCCGGCTATCGCCTCTACGGCGAGGCCGACCTGCAGCGGCTGCAGCAGGTGCTGGTGCTGCGCGAACTGGGCTTCGGGCTGGACGCCGTGCGCGACCTGCTGGACGCGCCCGTCGCACGTCGGCGCGAGGCCCTCCTCGCGCAGCGCGCGACGCTGGAACGCCAGCGTGCGCATGCGGACGCCGTGCTCGGCGCGATCGATGCGACCCTTCTCACCCTCGAAGCGAGCACACCCATGAACATCGACACCCTGTTCGAAGGCCACGACCAATTCCGCAACGGCGAATACGCGCAGGAAGCCGAACGCCGCTGGGGCGACACCGACGCGTGGAAGATCTCGCGCCAGCGCACCGCGCGTTACACCAAGGACGACTGGGCGAAGATCCGCGCCGAGAGCGACGCGATCACCGACCAGCTGCTGGCGACGATGCAGCAGGGCGACGCGGCCGACGGCGAACGCGCGATGGCCCTGGCCGAACTCCATCGCGAGCACATCGATCGCTGGTTCTATCCGTGCAGCCATGCGATGCACGTGCAGGTCGCGGCGTTCTACACCGGCGACGAACGTTTCCGCGCGCACTACGACGATCGCGCCGACGGTCTCGCCGCGTACATGCAGGCCGCGGTGAACGCCAACGCGCAGGCACGCGCACGCGACTGACATCGAAAACAGGAAAGCGCCGCCGCGCTGCGGAATCACGCGTTCGGGCGCGGCGTCACGCTCTCCTGCATGTATACGTTTGCACGGATGCATGCTGCAAAGCGATACGCACCAATAATCCTCTCCGGCCGGCGTCGCGGGGAACATGCGAGACGCAGGGTGTTCGCGCGCGGATGGACAGCGTCCCGCGGAAAGCGTATCGGCGTTCACGGAGAGAAAACGATGAAACTGCACAGCGTTCCGGCCGCACTCGCGGCCGGCATGTTCGCGGCCTGCTGCGCCGTGCCCGGCGCGAACGCGGCGATCCCCGCCGCGCACGTCTACCACAACCACATGCCGAACTTCTGGCCGTTCTACGCGGTCAATGTCGGCCAGGCCTACAACGCGACCGCAACCGGCGCACCGATCCGCTATCTCTACGACGGCGACGTCATCGCGCTGAAGAACAATCCGCCGCCGGGCTACAGCTACTACCTGCCGGCGTCGCTCGGCGGCACGATCATGCCGCACGACGATCTGGTGACCTACTACGCGCACGACGCGAAGACCGGCGCGTACCAGTGGTGGCCGCAACAGGTCGCGAACGAAGTGCGCAACTGGTCGGGCGCGAACGGCCAGATCCACGTGACGATGTCCGGCGCGGTGGTCAACAACGTCGACAGCCTCGAACGCCTGCAGAACGTCCCCGGTTACACGAACACCAACTGGGGCGCATCGTGGCGCACCGCGTACGGCGGCCTGCCGACGACCAACGGCTACCGCACGCTGGACCTCATCCACTTCACCGGCCACCACAGCATGGGACCGCTGGTCGGATCGGAGTATTTCCTCAAGGACCTGATCTACCAGAACGCGACGCTGGCGCAACCGTACTTCCTCGGCGGCAACTTCCGCTCGTCGCGCGGTTATTTCCCGACCGAACTCGGCTTTTCCGAACGCCTGATCCCGGTGCTCGCCAAGCTCGGCGTGCAGTGGTCGGTGATCGGCAACAACCATTTCTCGCGCACGCTGAAGGACTATCCGTACGCGACCTACGACGCCAACGGCGACACCCTGACCTCGCCGCCGAATCGCGCCGATCTGCGCAACACCTCGACCACCGGCAGCTGGGTCGCGGCCGGCATGGCGCACGAGCAGCAGGTCGTGGTCAACAAGTATCCGTTCGCGTCGACGCCGCACTGGGTGCGCCACGTCGATCCGGCGACCGGTGAAGTGACGAAGCTCGCGGGCATTCCGGTCAGCCAGAACGGCTCGTGGCTGGAAGGCTGGGAAGGCGCGGTCACCGTCGACGAATACGTGCCCTACACCGCGCTGGAGCCGCGCCAGTTCTTCGTCGTCGCGCACGACGGCGACAACTCCGGCGGCCGCGCCGGTTCGCTGCCGACGTGGCAGAACGGCTACGGCACCACCTGCGGTGGCAGCGGCTACTGCCTCGGCATCGACGAATACCTGCAGCGCTTCCCGATCCCCGCCGCCGACGTGCAGCACGTACAGGACGGTTCGTGGATCGACACCCGCGATTCGTCGTCCGATCCGACGTGGTACCACTGGCACCTGCCGTTCGTGATCTGGAACGGCCAGTTCCCCGCGTTCAACGCCGCCACCGGCATGAACCTCTCGCCGAAGACCAACCTCAACGGCGTGGCCGAAGGCGCGACGGTGTCGTTCGAGTACGGCTGGCACTACCTGGAGCGCAACTTCGCGCTGCTGCAGGCCGCGCTCAACTACGCGAAGACCGCCGAGCAGATCTGGCTGGACGATCATCCGGCGTACTGGTCGCCGACGACCACGCTGGACCAGCAGGTCGTGCCGCCGGGCAACCAGCTCAATCCGTGGATGATCTCGTTCCCGGTGAAGGGCAATCCGGCCAGCGACTACGCCGGCGGCGCCAATCCGGCCGAGCTGGCGTGGTACTTCCTGCTGCCGTCGATGGATTCCGGCTTCGGCTACTACGACGAGAACAAGGACGACAACGTCAAGCCGACGCTCGCCTTCAACAACTCGCTGTACTTCTCGAAGCAGTACGTGCAGCCGAACGTCGCCAAGGACCGCACCGGGCCGTCGGTGTGGTGGCCGCAGCGCTATCCGTACAACCCGGGTTCGGTGAACGCGTCGAAGGCCGAAGGCTGGACGGTGCAGCACTACAACCACGAGTTCGCGGTCTACACCTATGCGTACGACCTCTCGAACATCGCCAGCATCCAGGTGAAGGTGCGCACGCACGCCTCGACCACCATCGACGGCAACGACGACACCTACAAGGTCTACGATCCGGCGGCGATGGTCGGCAAGCCCGGGCTGTCGATCACGCCGGCGAGCGTGAGCGCGTGGACCTCGTACCCGATGCAGGTGCGCGACCTCAAGCCGGTGATGAACGGCGTGTCGTGGATGCCGGTGACGCAGCAGACCATGCAGGTGCTGCCGGCGCAGGAGATCGGCAACCTCTACTACACCTACTTCAACCAGTACCGGAACCAGTTGCTCGACTACTACATCGAAGCCACCGACACGCGTGGCAACGTCACCCGCAGCGACATCCAGCAGGTCTACGTCGGCGCGGGCACCTACCGCAAGACGACCACCGGCTCGGGCTACGTCGAGGACACCGCGGGCACCGTCGCCGGCGTGCGTCCGTTCCTCACCGTCGACACCACGCCGCCGGTGTTCCAGGGCAGCCTGACGTCCAGCGCGCTCACCGACCGTTCGGTGACGATCAGCTGGTCGCCGGCGACCGACAACGTGCGCGTCGCGGGCTACCAGATCTTCCGCAACGGCGTGCTGGTCGGCACAGGCAGCGGCACGCAGTTCGACGACAGCGGGCTCGCCGCTTCGACGAGCTACAGCTACCAGGTGCTGGCCTACGATGGCGCCGGCAACCAGTCGGCACGCAGCGCGGCGCTGGCGATCACGACGAAGGCGCCCGACACCACGCCGCCGTCGACGCCCGGCGCACCGGTCGCGGGCGCGACCACCGCGAGTTCGATCGCGCTGAGCTGGACCGCCGCCACCGACAACTACGGCGTCGCCGGCTACCAGGTCTTCCGCAACGGCGCGCTCGCCGCCAGCGTCACCGGCACGACCTACACCGACAACGGCCTGCAGCCGTCGACGGCGTACAGCTACACGATCAAGGCGAAGGACGCCGCGGGCAATCTGTCGGCCGCCTCGGCCGCGACCTCGGCGAGCACCGCCGCGGGCAACGTCGCGACGGTGTACTACCGGCCGGCCGCGGGCTGGACCGCAGTCAACCTGCACTACTCGCCCACCGGCGGCACCTGGACCACGGTACCCGGCGTGGCGATGAGCGTCGCCTGCACCGGCTGGTATCGCTACACCGCGAACCTCGGCAGCGCGACCGGCCTCGCCGCGACCTTCAACAACGGCAGCGGCACCTGGGACAACAACGGCGGCCGCAACTACGCGCTGGGCACCGGGATCTCGGTGGTGCAGAACGGCGCCGTCAGCACCGGCACCGACCCGTGCACGCTCGACACGCAGGCCCCGACCGCGCCGACAGGTCTGACCGGCAACGCCATCGACGCCAACTCGGTCGCGCTGGGCTGGGTCGCGGCCACCGACAACGTCGGCGTCGCCGGCTATCGCGTGTATCGCGGTGGCACGCAGATCGCGGACGTGACCACCGGCACCGGCCATGTCGACAACGGTGTGCTGCCGTCGACGACCTACAGCTACACCGTGCGCGCCTACGACGCCGCGGGCAATCTCTCCGCCGCGAGCACCGCCGTCTCCGTGACCACGCCGGCGCGCGCGGACACGCAGGCGCCGACCGTGCCCGCGGGGCTCAACGCGCAGAACCTGACCTCGACCTCGCTCACGCTGGCGTGGACGGTGTCCACCGACAACGTCGGCGTGTCGTCGTACCTCGTGTTCCGCAACGGCACGCAGGTCGGCACCACCGCCGCGGCGAGCTACGCCGACAGCGGGCTGACGCCGGGCACCGCCTACAGCTACACCGTGAAGGCGCAGGACGCCGTGGGCAACGTGTCGGCCGCCAGCACCGCGCTGTCGGTGACCACGCCGCCGCTGGTGAACAACACTGCGACGGTCTATTACAAGCCGTCGGCGACGTGGACCACGACCTACATCCACTACGCGCCGAACGGCGGCAGCTGGACCGCGGTGCCCGGCGTGGCCATGAGCGCGGCGTGCACCGGCTGGGTGGTGAAGACGCTGAACCTCGGCGCCGCCACCGGTGCGCAGGTCACGTTCAACAACGGCAGCGGCACGTGGGACAGCCGCAACGGCGCGAACTACCCGGTCGGCACCGGCCTGTCGGCGATCTCCAACGGCGCGATCACCACCACCGATCCCTGCCTCAACGATGACGCGACCGCGCCATCGGTGCCGGGCGGGCTGGCGGCCTCGGGCGTCACCGCGACCTCGGCGACGATCGGCTGGACCGCGTCCACCGACAACGTCGGCGTGGCCGGCTACCGCGTGTTCCGCAACGGCAACCAGATCGGCACCACCGCGTCGACCAGCTTCACCGACACCGGGCTGTCGGCGTCCACGGCGTATGCGTACACCGTGCGCGCCTACGACGCCGCGGGCAACGTGTCGGCCAGCAGCGCCACGCTCAACGTCACCACCACGGCGCCCAGCACCTGCGCGGTCAGCTTCACCATCGCCAACGCGAACACGACCTTCGGCCAGAACCTCTACGTCGTCGGCAACGTCGCGGCGCTCGGCGCATGGTCGCCGGGCGCGGGCTTCGCGCTGACCATCCAGGGCAGCGGCGCGAACGTGCCGTGGACCGGCACGGTGAACCTGCCGGCCGGCGTGGCGATCCAGTACAAGTACGTGAAGTGGAACGGCAGCACGGCGACCTGGGAAAGCAACCAGGCCACGACCTCGGGCAACCGCGAGTTCACCCTGCCCGCGAACTGCACCGGCACCACCACGCGCAACGACGGCAGCTTCAAGTTCTGAGGCGGGAAGGTCTCACACCGTCGCAATCGCGGAACATCGCCTGAAACGAAGAGCGCCGGACAGGAAACCGTCCGGCGTTCTGCGTTTCAGGAAGGGCAGCAGATGGAAACGGACACCCTCGGTGAAATTGATACGAAACACATCCTGATCAGCGTTCGAAAGTGTCGGCCCGGACCAAGAGAATGGAAGCGCCACGAAGGATTTCCGTCGTGGTGTCTCTTCCCTCACTGAACAGGTCACACATCATGGCAAACGGCCAGTACTGGTCCGGGCAGGAGTGCCCCAAGACCGCCACCTACGGACAGTACAGCGACTCGACCGGGGCCTATGCGGGTACCCAGTACGATCGTCATGTGAAGAAGGGCGACCGCTTCCCGCCCAGTCTCAACAACCATCATTTCTCGGAAAAATGATCGCTGCGGCATGAGGTCGCAAACCTCCGGGATTGATGTGCCGGAAAATCTCCAGCGAACGCCAGCCCGGAACGCAGAACGCCGGACGGTTTCCCGTCCGGCGTTCCTGTTTGCATCAGGCGACCACGTCGATCGGAAGTGCCGATCGACGCACGCGCATCAGAACCGCGCCTTGAACTCCACGCCCCAAGTGCTCGGCTCGTTGAGGAAGCCGGTGAGGTTGTTGAAGTCGATGCCGCCGACGACCACGGTCTCGTCGGTGATGTTGCGGCCGAACAGCGCCACGTCGTAATCGCCGTTGTTCCAGGCGTAGCCCAGGCGCAGGCCGCCTTCCAGCAGCGACTTGCCGGTGAACTCGGTCGACTCGTACAGGAAGAAGTTCACCTGGCCGCGGTAGGCCCAGTCGGTGTAGGCATAGAACTCGCCGCTGCCGACCGGCAGGCCGTAGCGCGCGGTCAGGTTGTAGACGTTGCGCGGCGCCTGCGGCAGCGGGTTGCCGTCGATGCGGTAAGTGCCGGGCACGCTGCCAGCCGGATCGGTCACGGTGCAACCGCCGCCGCAGCCGAACACGGCCAGGTTCCTGTCCTGGATCTCGGTGTCGTTGAAGCTGGCGCCGAGGGTGACGAACAGGTGGTCGGTCAGCCACGCCTGCGCGTCGAGTTCCACGCCCTGGCCGATGGTCTTGTCGGCGTTGACCAGGCGCGCGATGTTGGTCGCGCCGCCGACCGCGGTCAGCTGCTGGTTGTCGACGGCGTAGCGGTACAGCGCGACGCCCAGGCGCAGGCGGTTGTCCCACAGCTGCGCCTTCACGCCGCCTTCCCACGACAGCACGGTCTCGGTGTCGGCGACCGTCACCAGCTCGCTGGCCGGCAGCGAGGCGTCGGCGAACATCAGGCGGCCCTGCACGCTCGGCGCGCGGAAGCCCTTGGCGACGCGGCCGTAGAGGTTGATCTGGTCGTTGAGCTTGTAAACGGCGCTGAGGTCCCAGCTGACGTCGTTGTCGTTCGGGTGCACGGTGATCGGCGCGATCGGCGGGCCGAACGGACCGACCACGCGCTCGGCGGTGAAGTCCTTGCGGTCGTCGGTGTAGCGCACGCCGCCGCGCAGCTTCAGGCGATCGGTGACATCGAAGTCGCCCGAGGCGAACACCGCCCACGCGGTGTTGTCCTGGTGCTGGCGGGCGTAGCCGTTCTCCGCGCCGCCGAAGCCGTCGTACGAGAAACTGTCGACGTCGATCTTCTCGTCGAACCAGAACAGGCCGGCCTGCCAGTCGAAGCGGCCCCACTCGTTCGACTCGACGCGGAATTCCTGGCTGTACTGGCGATGGTTGGGCAGGCCGTCGGCGGATTCGGCCGGGAACAGCGCCACGCCCGGCGCACCGGTCGGGAAGCTGTAGACCGAGCCACCGTCGATGTCGCCGCGGCTGTAGGCGTCGACGCTCTCGTAGCCGGTGATCGAGTACAGGCTGACGCGGCCGAGGTCCCAGCGCATGCGCAGGTTGCCGCCGAGCTGGTCGAGGTTCTGCTCGTTGCGGCCGTCGATCGACACGCGGTCGCGGCTGAAGCCGTCGACCAGGTCGTTGGTGCCCGGCTTGATGATGCCGGCGCGGAACAGCCGCGCGGTGCCGTCGAGCTTGCGCGAATGCACGTTCAGCAGCGCCTCGAAGGTGTCGCTCGGCTTGAACAGCAGTTGGCCGCGCGCGGCGGTCTCGCGGTAGCCCTCGAGGTCGTCGCCGGCGCCGTTGAAGGTGTTGTCGACGTAGTCGTCGCGGCGCTGGTGCAGCACCGACACGCGGGCCGAGACCTTGTCGGTCAGCGGGCCGGTGACCGCGCCTTCCAGGTTGAAGGTGCCGTAGCTGCCGTAGGAGACGCGGCCATAGCCGCCGAAGGTCTCTTCCGGACGGGCCGATTCGAACTTCAGCACGCCGGCCGGGGTGTTGCGGCCGAACAGCGTGCCCTGCGGGCCGCGATCCATTTCGATCTGGTCGAGATCGAACATCGGGAAGCCCTTGAGGATCGGGTTCTCCTGGACCACGCCGTCGTACACCAGCGAGACCGGCTGCGAGGCGTTGAGGTCGAAGTCGGTGTTGCCCAGGCCGCGGATGTAGAAGCGCGGGAAGGCGCGACCGAACGAGGACTCGATGTTCAGGCTGGGCAGGCGGCCCGACAGCAGGCGGATGTCGTCGCCGCTGGTGGTCAGCGCTTCCAGCTTCTCGCGATCGACGGTAGTGATCGCCACCGGCACGTCCTGGATGTTCTCGGTGCGGCGCTGGGCGGTGACGGTGATGGCGTCGAGCTCGGGCGCGTCGGCCTTGGCGGCCGGAGCGGCGTCCTGGGCCATCGCCGGGAGGGCGAAACCGATGGCGACGGCAAGGCCACCGAGACGCAGGGCGCGGCGGGAGCGGAAGGAGGGGGTCATGGGCGATCCTGGGGAGAGGGATGGAGGCGCGACCGGGCGGGCGCCGGCCACCGGGCCGGACCGTACTGAGCCGCATCGCGCGGCGGATTGTAAACAATTCGTGATATGGGCCGTCACCGCGGCCCGGCCCCGGCTCCGGGCCATGCCTTTCGTCACGGGCCGGGGGGAAGGGCCGTGGGCTACTCTGGGGGGTGCTTTTCCGCCCCTTCGCACCGCCGAGGACCGTCCGAATGAATCGCCCGATCGCCTGCGCCCTGGCGCTGGCTCTTTCCGCCGCCATGCTGTCCGGCTGCGACAAACCCGCCGAACAGAAGCCCGCCACCGACAAGGCCGCCATGCCCGCCGACGCCGCCCACGAGAACCCCTTCTTCTCCGAAAGCCCCCTGCCGCTGCATTACCCGCAATTCGACAAGATCAAGGACACCGACTTCGCGCCGGCCTTCGATCGCGGCATGGCCGACCAGGTCAAGGAGATCCAGGCGATCGCCGACAGCACCGAGGCGCCGACCTTCGACAACACCATCTTGGCGATGGAGCGTTCGGGCCAGCTGCTGGGCCGCGCCGCCAAGGTCTTCGGCAACCTCACTAGCGCCAACACCAACGACGCGCTGGACAAGCTGGACGAGGAATACTCGCCGAAGTTCGCCGCGCACTACGACGGCATCTACCTCAACCCGAAGCTGTTCCAGCGCGTGCAGGCGCTGTACGACAAGCGCGAGAGCCTGGGCCTGGACCCGCAGGGCGTGCGCCTGATCGAGCGCTACTACACCGACTTCGTCCGCGCCGGCGCCAAGCTGGACGACAAGCAGAAGGAGCGGGTGAAGGCGATCAACGCCGAGCTGGCCACCCTCGCCACCAAGTACAACCAGAACGTGCTCGACGAAGTGAACGACTCGGCCATCGTGGTCGACTCGCGCGACGAGCTGAAGGGCCTGTCCGACGACCAGATCGCGCCGCTGGCCGAAGCCGCCGAGAAGAAGGGTCTGAAGGGCAAGTTCCTGATCGCGCTGCTCAACACCACGATCCAGCCCATCACCACGCAGATGGACAACCGCGCACTGCGCGAGCGCATCTACAAGGCCTCGATGGCCCGCGGCAGCCGCGGCAACCAGTGGGACAACACCGACATCGTCTCGAAGGTCGCCAAGCTGCGCGCCGAACGCGCCGCGATCATGGGCTATCCGAACTACGCGGCGTTCGCCGTGGCCGAGGAAACCGCCAAGACGCCGGACGCCATCAACAAGATGATGGCCCAGCTGGCGCCGCCGGCCGTCGCCAACGCGAAGAAGGAAGCCGCCGAACTGCAGGCCATGATCGACGCCGAGCAGAAGGCCAAGGGCGAGCCGACCTTCGCCGTCGAGCCGTGGGACTGGCTGTACTACAGCGAGAAGGTGCGCAAGGCGAAGTACGACTTCGACGAAGCCCAGCTCAAGCCGTACCTGGAGATGGACAACGTCCTGAACAACGGCGTGTTCTTCGCCGCCGAGAAGCTCTACGGCCTGAAGTTCAAGCGCCGCACCGACCTGCCGACCTACCAGGAAGACGTGCGCGTCTACGACGTCTCCAACGAGGACGGCTCGCAGCTGGCGATCGTGATCGTCGACCCGTACGCGCGTTCGTCCAAGCGCGGTGGCGCGTGGATGAGCTCCTACGTCGACCAGTCCGAACTGCTGGACCAGAAGCCGGTCGTCGCGCTGCACCTCAACGTCACCAAGCCGGCGGCGGGCAAGCCGGCGCTGATGACCTGGGACGACGTCAACACCTCGTTCCACGAGTTCGGCCACGTGCTGCACGGCATGTTCTCGAACGTGAAGTACCCGTACTTCAGCGGCACCAACGTGCCGCGCGACTTCGTCGAGTACCCGTCGCAGGTCAACGAGATGTGGGCGACCTGGCCTGAAGTGCTGGCCAACTACGCCAAGCACTACCAGACCGGCGAAGCGATGCCGAAGGCGCTGCTGGACAAGGTGCTGGCCGCCGACCAGTTCAACCAGGGCTACAAGACGACCGAGTACCTCGGCGCGGCGATGCTGGACCAGCGCTGGCACCAGGTGCCGGCCGACCAGCTGCCCGACGCCAAGGGCGTGATGGCCTACGAGGCGAAGGCGCTGAAGGACATCGGCGTGGACTACGCGCCGGTGCCGCCGCGCTACCGCACCCCGTACTTCAGCCACATCATGGGCGGCTATGCGGCCGGCTACTACGCCTACATCTGGTCGGAAGTGCTGGACGCCGACAGCGTCGAGTGGATGAAGCAGAACGGTGGCCTGACCCGCAAGAACGGCGACCACTTCCGCGACACGCTGCTCAGCCGCGGCGGTTCGAAGGACGCGATGGTGCTGTTCCACGACTTCTCCGGTCGTGACCCGTACATCCAGCCGCTGCTGGAGCGTCGCGGCCTGACCGGCAAGTAAGCGCCCTCCCCGCTGCACCGACACCGCCCGGCTCGCCCGGGCGGTGTCGTTTCCGGCCTTCGAGAGGTCCGACGCCCGCATGCCGCCCGATCCGCAGACGCCCGTCCCGATGCCCGAATCCGCCGACGCCGCCGGCGATCCGGCGACGGCGCTGCGCGGGTGGCTCGAACGCCATCCGCGGGTGTTCGTGCTGACCGGCGCCGGGGTCAGCACCGACTCCGGCATTCCCGACTACCGCGACACCGACGGCGCATGGAAACGCACGCCACCGGTGACGTGGCAGGCCTTCACCGGCGATGCGGCCACCTATCGCCGCTACTGGGCACGCAGCCACGTCGGCTGGCCGGGCTTCTCGGCCTCGCAACCGAACGTCGCGCATGCGGCGCTGGTCGAACTGGAACGCCGCGGGTCGCTGACCTCGCTGGTCACGCAGAACGTCGACCGCCTGCACCAGCGCGCCGGCAGTCGCGATGTGATCGACCTGCACGGACGGCTGGACCGCGTGGTCTGCCTGGGTTGCGGCGACGCGACGCCGCGCGAAGCGCTGCAGGGGCGGATGGCCGCGGCGAATCCCGGCTGGCGGCCGCGCGAGGCCGGCGCCGCGCCCGACGGCGATGCCGACATCGACGCCGCAGCCGTGGCCCGCTTCGAGCCACCGCACTGCACCGTGTGCGGCGGCCTGCTGAAACCCGACGTGGTGTTCTTCGGCGAGAACGTCCCGCGCGAGCGCTACGCCCGCGCGCTGGCCGCGCAGGAGGCGGCCGACGCGATGCTCGCGGTCGGCACGTCGCTGATGGTGTATTCCGGCTTCCGCTTCGCGCGCATCGCCCGCGAGCGCGGGCTGCCGCTGGCGATCCTCAACCGCGGCCGCACCCGCGCCGACGATCTGGCGCAGCTGCGGCTGGACGCCGAGTGCGGCGCGACGCTGTCCGCCGCGCTCGCCGCGATGGCGTCGACGGCTACGGGGTAGCCTGCGGCGACAGCTGCGGCGCGGCGGCCGCGTCGGTCGGCACCGGCATGGGCGCGGGCTTCACGTCCACGAACAGCGGGCGCAGCGCAGGCGTCAGGTACGGCAGCAGCACCGAGGTCGGCACGTCGACCGTGCGCACACCGTCGACGTAGGGCCCGACCTGGTACGGCGGGAACACGAAGCGCAGGCCCATCAGGTGGCCGCTGTCGGGCGCCGGCGCCGCGACCGGCTCGAACGCGGCGAAGGTGGTCGCCGCCGGCTCCGTGCCTTCGTCGATCATCCGCCCCACCGAACGCATGACGTCGGCACGTTCCTCCGGCGACAGTTCGTCGGCGTCCACACGCTGCGACAGCGCGGCGTGCAACTGCTCGCGGGCGAAGTCGGACAGCATGGTCCACGCGTTCGGATCGGCGAACAGGTCGTTGGCAGTGAGCATCTTCTGCTGCTTCGGCAGCCACACGAAGCGCGCGACCAGTGGATCGCCGTGCGCGCCGCCGGTGAAGCTGGACCCGTCGGCGGCGACCGCCACCACGTCCGGCGTCTCCAGCAGCAGACTGAAAGGAAGCGACAACTCGAACGGCGAGGTCTGCTTCGCCGGATCGGCGCCCTGCACCGCCTTCAGCAGTTCGGCTCGCGCGCCGTCGGCATAGGTCTGCAGCGCGACGGCGAGACCCGGGTACTTCTTCGCCTCGGGCGGGAAGCTGATGCCGACGACGTAGCGGGCATCGTGTTCGATGATGTCCTTCAGCTCCGGCGGCGGCGCGGGCTTGGGCGCGGCCTGGGCGGGCTGCGGCGCGGCGGGCTGCGGTTTGTCCTTGTTGCAGGCGACGAGGGCGAGGCCGAGGACGAGGGCGGTCACCAGGACGCGCGGCGTCCGGGCAGGCAGGCGAAGGCGGGGCGACATGGACATGGGGGCGTGTCGGGAGGGGGACCCGATCGTGTGAGGGGGGAATCGCGCAGCAGGATAACGGATGCCGTCCAGGAAGGCGGCAGATGCCGGACGAAAAGCGCCCCGACCAGGGAATGCCGGGCGAAAAAAAGCCCCGGGCGCGGACGCCCGGGGCCTTTTCGACGCGTGGACGCTGGATTACAGCGCCTGGACTTCGTCGGCCTGCAGGCCCTTCTGGCCCTGCACGACCTTGAAGGTGACCTTCTGGCCTTCCTTCAGCGACTTGAAGCCGGTGCCCTGGATCGAGCGGAAATGGACGAACAGGTCCTGGCCGCTTTCCGGGGTGATGAAGCCGTAGCCCTTGGCATCGTTGAACCACTTGACGGTGCCGCTCTGACGATCGGACATGGGTGTTACTCCTCACATGCACAGTTGGGTGGATACACGACGCTTGCGGGCGCCGCGACTGTCTAGCCAGGGGTAACGCGAACGATGAGCGGATCGTCTGGGCCGACCGTGAGGACGGTTGCTACCTTGGATCTACCGCATCGGGTCACGATGTACCGTGATCCCGCTTGGAACAGTCCGCGCAACATACACCACAAATGTGGGCTTTTGTGAAGCCGTCGGGGGAACTTTCCCGCCGGACGGCGGTCGGGCGGCGCCCCGCCATCCCGTGCGCGGGCGGCACCTGCGGAAAACTTCGGGAATTTCGCGGATTTGCCCGGACGGGACCGCCACCGGGGGCGTTTGCTTGAGACGGACGAGAAGTGCCGATCCCTCCCTCCGCAGCCGCATTGTGACGCAGCGCGACATGTTTCCTGCGCGGACGGCGGCGCGAAGCGGCTGGCACGCTTCCTGCTTTGTCCACCCTCGAATCACCCGTGCAGCGTGTCCCCGTCCCACACCACTCCGTCTCCGAGGACCCCATGCAGATCGAACCTCCGGCCGCCAACGTCAGCGACGACCACATCGTCGCCCGGCTGTACGACCTCGCCCGCCAAGGCGATACCGCCACCCGCGAGTACCAGTTGCTGGACCACGTGATCCTGAAGCGGCTCCTGCAGACCTACGGCTGCGACGGTTCCCGCAGCGCCTACGCGGCCTGACGACGCGTGGGCGCTGCCTCGCAGCCCCGGCCCCGGAACGATCCGGCCTAGAACGATCCGGGGCTGGTCAACCGCCGTACGAAGCGGGCGGCCAGCTCCGGATTCAGCAGCAGCGTGAATCCCACCCCGTAGAGCGCCCCCCACAGGTGGGCGCTGTGGTTGACGTTGTCGCCGCCGCGCTTGTCCATCCAGATCGTGTAGCCGAGATAGAGTCCGGCGAACAGGAAGGCCGGGATCGCGACCGGGATCAGGAACACGTAGATGCCCGCCCAGGGATCGAGCAGGATGAAGGCGAACAGCACCGCCGACACCGCCCCCGAGGCGCCCAGACTGCGGTACGACGCATCCTGCTTGTGGCGGACGTAGGTGGGCAGGATCGCGATCACCACCGCCGACAGATAGAACACCAGATAGCCGATCGCGGTGATGCGACCGGCGAAATAGCTTTCCATCGCCGGGCCGAACGAGTACAGGGCGATCATGTTGAAGATCAGATGGCCCCAGTCGGCGTGGATGAAGCCGTGGGTCAGCAGGCGATCGTACTGGCGCTGGCGCTCCACCGCCGGCGGCCACAGGATCAGCCGGTCGAGCAGCCGCGGTTTGTCCCAGGCCTGCCATGACACGACCACGGTGACCGCGATCAGCGCGAGCGTGACGTAACCGGTCATTCGCGGACACTCCTGCGCAAGGGGAACGGGGCGGGTCGGCGTCGCAACTCAGACCGCACGGTAATGGTCCTGCATGGGATAGCGCCGCGCATAGAGCGCGAACGCCAGCGCCGCCACGAACGCGAAGCCGGCGAAGAAGAACATCAGGAAGGCGTGCTCGCCCAGCCCCGAGGCCGAAATCGCCGCGCTCATGCCCGCGCTCTTCACGCCGGCGTTGGTCAGCAGCACCCAGACGTTGCCGAAGGTCACCGACAGCATCCAGAAACTCATGATCACGCCCTTCATCGCCGGCGGCGACTGGCTGTAGGCGAACTCCAGGCCGGTGGCCGAGACCAGCACCTCGCCGAAGGTCAGCAGCGCGTAGGGCAGGATCTGCCACGCCAGCGACACCGGCTCGCCACCGTCGATCCACAGCTGCAACATGCCCGCGAACACCCACGCCAGCCCGGAGAAGGCGATGCCGAAGCCCATGCGGCGCAGCGCCGTCACCCGGAAGCCCAGCTTCGTCAGCGCCGGATAGAGCACGAGGTTGTTGAAGGGGATCAGCAGCATCACCAGCAGCGGGTTCAGCGCCTGCATCTGGCCGGCCTCCTTCACCAGCCAGCTCGGCCACAGCGCCCAGTCGTGCGGCACCACCATCTGCTTGCCCTGCAGCACCCAGGTCGAGGCCTTCTGGTCGAACAGCGACCAGAACGGGCTGACGATGGCGAACACGATCAGGATCCGCAGCACCGCGCGCACGCCATCCACCGCCGCATCGGCATGCGCACCGCGGGCGCGCTCCAGCTGCAGCGCCGTGCCGATGCCGCCGAACAGCAGCACCGCGCCCAACGCCAGGCAGAACGAGATCACGAAGCCGAACTTCTCCGGCCACCACGCCGGCGTCACTGCCCAGCCGACCAGCAGCGCCGCCGCCAGTGCGAGGCCCGCGGCCGCGATCAGCGTGCCCGCGCCGGTGGCGCCGGCGGGACCGCCGCGCAGCGCGGTCGCGACCACGCGCAGGAAGGCGTCGGGATCGCGCCCGGCCGCCGGCATGTGGGTGTAGCGATGCCGTCCCAGCCAGAACACCAGCGTGGCGATCAGCATCAGCACGCCGGGCACGCCGAAGGCGACCTTCGCGCCGTATTCGCGCAGCAGGATCGGCATCAGCAGCGACGCGAAGAACGAACCGAAATTGATCGTCCAGTAGAAGACGTCGTAGACGATCTTCGCCAGATGCTTGTTCGCCTGGGTGAACTGGTCGCCGACGAACGACGACACCAGCGGCTTGATCCCGCCCGAGCCCAGCGCGACGAGGAACAGCCCCGCGTAGAAGCCGGTGCGGTTGCCGTCGAACAGCGCCAGGCAGAACTGGCCGGCGCAGTACAGCAGCGAGAACCAGAAGATCGTGCGGTACTTGCCGAAGAAGCGGTCGGACAGCCAGCCGCCGAGCAGCGGAAAGAAGTACACGCCGATGACGAAGCTGTGGAAGACCTCCTTCGCCATGCCCTCGCGTTCGGCCTCGGGCAGGTAGGCCAGCAGCGCGCTGCCGATCAGGAACTGCACCAGGATGTTGCGCATCCCGTAGAAGCTGAAGCGCTCGCAGGCCTCGTTGCCGATGATGAACGGGATCTGGCGCGGCAGCCGCGCCGCGGCGTCTTCCCGCGCGGTCACGCCCATTCGGTCAGCCCCTCGCAGCGGTACAGCTCGGCGAACGACGGCCGCGCCTTCAGGCGATCGGCCAGCGCGGCGAGGTGCGGCCACTCGATCGCCTGCTTCGGCATTTTCCGCGACCAGCGCATCAGCATCACGAGGTAGAAGTCGGCCGCGGTCAGGCGCTCGCCGAGCAGGTGCGGACCGTGCGCGGCGAGGTGCGCGTCGATGCGGTTCCACTGCGCCTCGATCTGCGGCCGCACGTGCGCCAGCACCACCTCGGCGTTGGCTTCGCCAGCCGGCTCGTGCGGATACCACCACTGCCGGAACAGCGGCTGCACCATGTTCGCGAGGTTGAACATCCACTGGATGTAGTCCTGGCGTGCCGCGTCGCCGGGCGCGGGCGCGAGGCCGGCGGCGGGATACGCATCGGCCAGATGCATCGCCAGCGCGGCGGCCTCGTAATGCGGCACGCCGTCGGTCACCAGCGTCGGCACCACGCCGTTGGGATTCAGCGCCAGGTACTCCGGCCGCTTCTGCGCACCGGCGGCGGTGTCGACCAGGACCAGCGTGTGCGGCGCATCGACTTCCAGCAGCATCCAGTGGACGAGGAAACTGGCCGCGCCGGGCGCGTAATAGAGGATCTGGGACGATGCGGTCATGGCGGCTCCTGCCCGAAAACCCCAGTGTCGCACAGGCTTCCGCCCGGTCGCGCATGACCATCGACAGGCACCTGCACCCCGGGATCGCGGCACAATGCGCGATCGTCCTCCGCTTCCGTGATCACCATGCGCACGACCGCCCTGCCCGCCCTCGCCGTCCTCGCGCTCGCGCTGTCCGCCGCGCTGCCCGCACGGGCCGCCGCGCCGCTGACCACCGAGGCTGAACGCAGCGGCTTCGTCCGCACCGGCCGCTACGCGGAGGTCATCGCGCTGTGCGACGCGTTCGCGCAGCGGTATCCCGACACCGTGCGCTGCATCGACTTCGGCACCACGCCGGAAGGCCGGCCGATGAAGGCGCTGGTCGCCAGCTGCCGCGGCGCATTCACGCCGGCGCAGGCGAAGGCCGCGGGCCTGCCGGTGCTGCTGGTGCAGGGCGGCATCCACGCCGGCGAGATCGACGGCAAGGACGCCGGCTTCCTCGCCCTGCGCGAAGTGCTCGACGGCCAGGCCGCGAAGGGCGCGCTCGACAAACTCGTGCTCGTCTTCGTGCCGGTGTTCAACATCGACGGCCACGAACGCTTCAGCCGCTGGAACCGGCCGAACCAGGTCGGTCCGGAGGCGATGGGCTGGCGCGTCACCGCGCAGAACTTCAACCTCAACCGCGACTACGTGAAGGCCGACGCGCCCGAGATGCAGGCGATGCTGGCGCTGGAGAACGCGTGGGACCCGATCGCCACGATCGACCTGCACGTCACCGACGGCGCCAAGTTCCGCCACGACGTGTCGATCCAGGTCGAACCGCTGCACGCCGGCGACGACGCGCTGCGCGGCGCGGGCCTGCAACTGCGCGACGGCACGCTGGAGCACCTGCGCAAGCGCGGTTCGCTGCCGGTGCCGTTCTACCCGTCGTTCGTCGAGAGCGACGACCCGACTTCGGGCTTCACCGACGGCGTCGCGCCGCCGCGGTTCTCCACCGGCTATTTCCTGCTGCGCAACCGGCTGGCGATGCTGGTCGAAACGCATTCGTGGAAGGACTACGCCACCCGCGTGAAGATCACCCATGACGCGGTGCTCGCCGTGCTCGATCTCACCGCCTCGCACGGCGCGGAATGGCGCCGCCTCGCCGACGCCGCGGACACCCGCGCAGCCACGCTCGGCGGCGACGCCGTGCCGCTGACCTGGAAGGCGACCGACAAGGTCCGCACGATCGATTTCCTCGGCTACGCCTACACGCGCACGCCGTCCGAGGTCTCCGGCGCACTGATGACGCGCTACGACGACAAGACCCCGCAAGTGTGGAAGCTGCCGCTGCGCGACGAGATCGTGCCGGCGCTGGTCGTCGACGCACCGAAGGCCGGCTACGTGGTGCCGGCCGCATGGGCGGACCTCGTTGCCGTCAAGCTGCGGCAGCACGGCATCGCGTTCTCGCGCCTCGACGCCGCGCATCCCGCGCTGGCGGTGCAGACATTCCGCGACGAGACGCCGACCTTTTCCGCCGCGCCGACCGAAAGCCACCAGCGGCTGACGGTCGAAGGCGCGTGGGCGCCGGAAACCCGCGACGTCGGCGCCGGCGCGCTGTTCGTGCCGATCGCGCAGCCGAAGGCGCGGCTGCTGATGTCGCTGCTGGAGCCGCAGGCACCGGATTCGCTGCTCGCGTGGGGCGAGTTCAACAACGCCTTCGAGCAGAAGGAATACATGGAGGACTACGTCGCCGAGGACGTGGCCCGCGACATGCTCGCCCACGATCCGGCGCTGAAGGCCGCGTTCGAGCAGAAGCTGAAGGACGATCCGACGTTCGCCGCCGATCCGGCCGCGCGCCTCGCGTTCTTCTACCGCCGGCACAGCGCCTGGGACGAACGCTTCGGGCTGTATCCGGTACTGCGGGTCGACGCCGCGCCGTGACCGCAAGACCCGACATGCCTGCTGGAAATTGCAGGCGTCATGCAATGCGTGGTATCACTGCCCCATGATCGCAAGCATCCGCGAACGAACTTGAAGCGACCCATTGTCTGCCAACCCGGCAGGCCGACCTTTTGCGCCTTCACTTCGTTCCGGATTTCCGCTCATGAAAATGTACATCCTCGTCAGGGACGACGTCCCGCTCGGCTTTGCCATGGTCGCGGTCGCGCACGCATCGCTGGCCGGCTACCTGGAGTTCCGGGATACGCCTGAAGTCCACGCGTGGTTGTCAGGCCCGTTCTTCAAGGCGGTCTGCAAGGCCAACGAACAGGAATTCGAAAACGCGAAACGGGTCGAGGACCATGTCGTTCTGACCGAATCAGCCCTGGGACACCGGGAAGTGGCCATCGTCTTCAAGCCGCGGGAAGAGTGGCCGAAGATGTTCCGGTTCCTGCGGCTCTACCGGGACGCGCCCGCAGCACCCTGACCGGTTCTTCGCAAGTGCTCAGCGCTTCTGGTACTTCCAGTTCTGCGACTTGCCCTCGGCCAGCCATTCGACGGCCTGGGCGATGCGCTTCGCGCGGGTCTCGGCGCGCTTCGCACCGAGGATCCATTCGAGGTATTCGCGATGGTGACTCGACGAAAAGCCGTCCCAGGTGCGACGTGCGGCCGGCACGCCATCCAGCGCCACGGCGAAGTCGGCCGGCATCTCCGGCAGCGGCGCGGGCGTCTTCTTCGCGGTCGCACGGGGCGGTTTCGTGCCCGAGGCATTGAGCGCCGCGGCGCGCTTCAGCAACGTTGCGAGCGTGCGCTTCGGCGGCAGGTCGTCGAGCGTCGCCAGCTTGCCGAAGCTGCCCATTCCTTCGGCCGGGCGTTCGCCGCCCATCACCTCGACGTGGCGCCAGAACCCGAACGCGGCGTGCTGCTTGAACGCCGCCATGTGGCACAGCGACGCGCCACCGACGACGAAGAACGGCATGCCCCACTTGATCGTCTCGTCCGCATCCGGGCAGGTCGCATGGACCAGCGCGCGCAGGTGTTCGAGGATCGGCCGTGCGAACGGTGCGGCCTTCGCGATGTAGGCATCGATGCGCGGGTCGCGTTCACCCATCGCGATGTCCTCAGCCGAACGGCCGCGGCAGGTCCAGCATCGGCGCGAGGAACCAGTACGCGCCGGCCAGCACCATGCCCCACCACAGCAGCTTGAACAGGAACTTGACCACCTTGATCGCGAAATACGCCGCGACGATGGCCAGCACCAGTCCGATCCAGCCCATGTCCGCCATCGTTGCCGTGCGCCTCGCTCAGTGGGTGCCAGGCAGCGATTCTGCCCGTTCCCGGGCGCGAACGGGAGCCAGCGCGGGATCGAGCGCCACGCGTTCATCGAACACGAAGCAGCCGCCGCGGTAGCCGAAGCCGCCGACCGCCTCGAAATAGCCGAGGATGCCGCCATCCAGCTGCAGCACGTTGTCCAGGCCCTGCGCGTGCATCCACAGCGCCGCCTTTTCGCAGCGAATGCCGCCGGTGCAGAAGCTGACGACGGTCGCG
Source organism: Lysobacter sp. DMC97 (assembly GCF_056313745.1). Classification (NCBI taxonomy): domain Bacteria; kingdom Pseudomonadati; phylum Pseudomonadota; class Gammaproteobacteria; order Lysobacterales; family Lysobacteraceae; genus Lysobacter; species Lysobacter sp. DMC97. Next base: position 690,316 of record NZ_JBQUZR010000001.1, read on the forward strand.
TCGACCAGCGCCTCGCGCTCGGCCAGCACCGCCGTCGGCAGGTCGACGAAATTGTCGATCGGCAGCACGAGCGCGCCGTCGAAGGTGCCGTGCGCGATCTCCTCGCGGTTGCGCGTGTCGAGCAGCACCAGCCGGCGACCGGCGTCGTCGGCGCCCTGCGCGATCCAGCGCGCGAGCGTCGCCGGCGCGACCGCGGGCGCGCGCGACGCGAGCGGCGTGGCGTCGGGCTGGCGGAACGCGATGATCTCGGCCTTGACCTTCACCTTCAGCCGCGCGAACGGCATCGAGGCGCAGCGGGTGGCGCGGACCACGAGGTCGGCGAAACGCGGATCGGCGCGCAGTTCGGCGAGGAAGCCGGCGATCGCATCGGGCGCGCCGGCGAGGAACAGATTCAGCCCTTCCGGTGCCACCAGCACCGTGCCGCGCAGGTCTTTCGCTTCGGCAGAGGCGCGCAGTCGTTCGGCGAGCGCGGCGGGATCGTCCACCGCGACGAAGCGGTAGGCGGCGATGTGTTCGATGGCGGGAACCGCATCGGTGGCGGAGGCGTCGGCAGGCAATGTCATCCCGCAATTTTACCGCCCGTCGCCAGCACGTTCGCGAGGTTGCGGCGTGCCTGCGCCTCGAAGCGGTCGCGGAAGAAGTCGCTGAGGAAGATGCGCTCGCTGTCGAGCAGCCTGCGGAAGAAGGCGCGGCGCTTGCGCCGGTACAGCCAGCGCGGAACCGCGCGGTATTCCTCGGCGATGGCGCGATCGTAGGCGGCGAAGGCCTCGGGCGCGGCGCCGAGGATCGCCATGTCGCAGTCCAGGAACCGCCGCGTGTCCTCGCCTTCCGGCGTGTCGGGGAAATCACCGCTGCGCAGCCCGCCGTGGCGGGCGGTGAGCAGGATCAGCGCTTCCACGCGGTCGATGTCGACACCGGCGACGGGCGGCCATCGGCACAGGTGCTCGCGCGCGAGATCGGCGGAGCGCGCCTCGTTGTCCTTGCGGCCCGGGACGTAGATCGCGTCGTGATAGAGCAGTGCGAACCGGACCGCGTCCGGCGCCTGCCAGCCCGGGCCTTCGGCGACGCTGCGGAAGTGCGCGAGCGTCTCGATGACGTGGCCGAAATGGTGGTACGCCCGTGGCGGCGTGGCGTAGGCCTCGCGCAATGCCCGGGCCTGCTCGGGCGGCAGGGCTGCCGTCCCGTCCTCCGGCGCGGGCGCGCCGGAAACGGGAGACGACGTCACCGCCGCCCTCGGGCCATCAACCGCCGACGACCGTCAGCGTGGGCGAACGCTTCGCCGAGGCGCGGCGTTCGGCCGCGGTTTCGGCGGTGTAGGCGCAGACGCGGTTGCGGCCTTCGTTCTTCGCGCGGTACAGCATCTGGTCGGCGTGCGACAGCAGGCGCGACAGGTCGTAGCCCGATTCGGCGGTCGAACTGACGCCGAAGCTGGCAGTGACGACGAACGAATAGCCGCTCTCGCGGGTGTCGATCTGCGCCAGCTGCGAGCGGCAGTCCTCGGCCAGGCGCGCGCCGGCAGCAAGATCGAAGCCGCGCAGCAGCACCGCGAACTCCTCGCCGCCGATGCGGCTGAGGTAGTCGATGCGGCGGCAATGCGCGGCGCAGGTCTTGCCGACCTGCTTCAGCACCCAGTCGCCGGCGCCGTGGCCGTAGGTGTCGTTGATCGCCTTGAAGTGGTCGAGGTCGAACATGACCAGCGCCGCGGTGTCGCCGGCGCGTGCGGCCTCGACCAGCGTGCGCTCCGCCTTCTGGCTGAAGAAGTGGCGGTTGCGCAGCCCGGTGAGACCGTCGGTCTGCGCGAGACGCTGCAACTGCGCCTGGTGGCGCTTGACCTGGATGGCCCAGAACACCGCGGCCGCGAGCAGCAGCAGCAGGAACACCATCGCCAGCCGCGCCTTCTGCGCGCTCTCGCGATCGAGCGTGCGCTGCAGTTGCAGGATCTTGATCGCACGATCCTGCAGCGCGATCTGCTGGGTCTGGCGCAGGGTTTCGTGGCGCACGATCTCGTAGGCCAGCTCGCGTGCCTTCACGTCGTTCTGGCGCGCGATCTCGGATTCGGCGTAGTGCTTGTACAGCTCCAGCGCCATCGTCGGCTTCTCGTGCCGCGACGCGATCTGGTACAGGGTGTTGTAGGCGCTGACGAGCGTGGCCGACGACTTGATCTGCTCGCCGAGGGCGATCGTCATGTTCGCGTGCTTCTCGGCCGACTCGACGTCGCCGAGCTTGAGCTTGAACTCGCCGATGAAGGCGTGCACGCCGGCGATCAGGCGCGGGTAGCGCGTGCGCTCGATCTCGGGCAGGGCGTCTTCCAGCAGCTTGACCGCATCCGGCAGGCGTTCCTCGCCCGCCCACTTGCGGGCCAGCACCACCTTGGCGAGGTTGAGCGGGATGACTTCATGGATCGAGGAGCAGGCGTTGATGACGCTCTGCACCGCGTCGTCGCCCTTCGGCAATTGATGCAATTCGAGCTGCGACTGGATCTCGACGTAACCGGCGGCGCACTTGGTGCGCGGACCGGGGTTGTCCGCCAGCATCTCGCGCGCGTAGTTCAGCGCGATCTGGTACTGGCCGATCTCGTTGTAGAGGACCGCGGCCGCACCGATGCCATCGTGGCGGATGTCCTTGTTCGCCACCTTGTTGCGGATGGCCAGCGTCTTCTGCAGGAAGCGCAGACCGGTGCTGAAATCGCGCTTGAGACCCGCCAGGTTGGCGACCAGGCTGCCGGCCCGGTACTTCAGGGTCACGTCCTTGGTCTCGTCGAACAGCGCCGACGCCATCCGGATGCTGTCTTCCGGCTTGTCGCGGTACACCCCGAGCGCGTAGGCCTCGAGGTAGCGCAGCCGTTCTTCCTGGCTGCGCGTGGCCGACTTGCGTTGTTTCTGGAGCTGCCCGAGCAACTCCAGAAACGCCTTCGGCTGCGCGCTCCTGATCTGGTCCGCCTCCGCCAGTTCGGCGTCGAAGGACCTCCCGGCCGCGAGCGCGCCGGTCCCCGTCGAGAACAAGAACAGCGAAACCAACAGGACTGCCAAATGCTTCCGTTGCATAGGGGGAGACCTCAATCTCTCAGTGACGCGTGATTCGGATTATTCGAGACTCTTGTCGTCCGGGCCCTTCTCGTCTTCGCGCTCTTCGCCCGGCGCCTTTTCCTGCTCGTTCTCGTCGGGCGCGAAGACCATGCACATCATGACGTCGCGACCGTTGAGCGCGCGGGTCAGCGCGCGCGGGTCCCGGCGCATCAGCGCGGTCCTGCACTCGCCTTCCCCGACCAGACCCGCGATGACGGCTTCGTATTCCCCGGCGGACATCCTCGCCATGGCCGCATTGGCACCCATGGACTCGAGAAACTGGATCACATTCGACATCGACTCCCCCCTTCTGCTGATGTTTCAACGGACTGCCGACCGCTTGTCGGCCAGACCGTCACGATTGCCGCGACGCTTCGGTACAACCCCTTGATCTCAAACGGCTTTCCCCAAACCGGAATCGGCACCGGAACGACCGCATTCGCAGGCTATGCGAAAAGATCATTCATATCAATCACTTCTGGGGGTTTCCGGCAAAAGTACCGATTTCGCTCCCTCGCCTGCCCCGGCCTGTGCACGGGCCAGTGCGGCGTCCAGCGCCGCCAGCCGCGCCAGCACCGCCTCGTCGCGCTGCATCGGCCAGGCCGGCGGCAGCACCAGCGTGGTCTGCAGCCGCAGTTCGGTGCGGGGCAACGCGGACAGCGGGATGCGGTCGATCCGCGGCTGCGCGATCGGCAGGGTCGCCGCCTCGTAGACCACGACCTCGTGGTCCGGCGGATAGCCCTGCGCCTCCAGCAGTTCCACCAGCAGGTGCAGGTGCGGGGCGTCGGTGGTGTAGCGGGACAGGCTGCGGTCGCCGGCGAGGCCGATCTGCCAGAGCACGAGATAGGCCGACGGGTCGATGCGCCGCCGGAAGAACATCATCTGGCTGGCCTCGAAATGCTGGCAGCCGCAGGTGCCGGGATCGATGCCGAGGTCGGCGTAGAGGCAGTCCTCCGCCGAGATGCCGGGATGCATCGTCGCCTCGAACCCTTCGGCGCGCGCGGCGGCGACGGCATGGTGCGGCACCTGCGCGAACACGCCCGGATGGCCGTAGAACACGCCGCAGACGCGCTTGCCGGCGCGCACTTCGGCGAGCATCGCGTCGATCATCTCGCGGTAGCTGTCGGTGCGCCGCTTGCCCTCGGCGTAGAACGGCTGGAGGCTGCGGACGTCGGGCCGCAACTGCGCCAGCCACAGTTCGACGATCGCGTCCGACACCAGCCCGAAGACGACGTCCGCCTGCTCGATCTCGCTGCGGCAGCGCGGGCTGAGGTGCGCGCCGAGCATCATGCCCAGACCGACGGCGCAGTAGCTGCCCGGCCCGCTCATGGCGCATCGCCTTCGCTGCGGGCGGCACGGACGGCAGCCCATATCTCGCGGGTCATGCGCAGGCCCGAGGCATCGGGGCCCGGCAGGCGGCAGGCGTCGAACTGCAGCAGTTCGCCGAGCCGGCCGACGCCGAGGTTCGCCGGCACGTGGCGGGCGATCACCGTCTGCAGATCGAGCTTCCAGCGCGGATCGAACAGGTGGTCGAGCACGCCCGCGGTGATCTCCAGCCCGTACTGCATGCCCTGGAAGCGCGGCAGGACCATCAGTCCCAGTTCGACGCTGCCGGGCGCATCGTCGCTGCGCAGGATGGACTGCATGCCGACCGCCTCGTCGGTGTCGCGCAGGCTCATGCGCCAGTAGCGCGCGCGCATCGGCGTTTCGCGGTTCCAGCCGCAGACCTTCGCATGCAGCGCATCGGCGGCATCGCGTGCGAGCGCGGGGCCGATGTGCGCCATCATCGCCGGGTCGGTGTAGAGCGCGCGGTAGAGGTCGCGATCGCGCTCGTCGACCAGGCGCCCGTGCAGGCGCGGGGTGTCGAAGCACCAGTCGATGCTGCCGTCCGTCGAGGGGCCGGTCATGGCACCTCCAGTGGCGCGGGCCATCGCGGGACGCGGGACACGGACGCTGCGCGGATCGTCGCGGACGTCGGGGCGTGGGGGGCTTGCGGCGACATCGTCGTTCTCCTGCTGCGGGCACGGTCGCAGGACCCGACCATGGCGCACCGGCGCACGATAGCAGGGATGCGCGCGGCGGCTGCGGGCTTGAGTGCCCCCGGGGCGCTGTCTACACTCGCGGGCGATCGCGGCGGGGGCCGCGCGCACCCGCCGACAAACTGCTCTGAGAGCCCGCCGATGTACCCACTGCTGTCGCTGTCCGCGCTGGTCCAGATCGCCTGCATCGTCCACGCGGTGCGCACGCGGCGTGCCTACTGGTGGATCTTCATCCTGATGGCCGGCTCCTTCATCGGCGTGACCGCCTACGTCATCGCCGAACTGCTGCCCGACCTGCGCCACAACCGCGCGGCGCGGCAGGTGCTGAACCAGGCCCACGACCGCATCGATCCCGAACGCCGCAAGCGCCAGGCGTCGCGCCAGCTCGACGTTGCCGACACCCTGGAGAACCGCAAGCGGCTGGCGCAGGAATGCTTCGACAGCGGCGACTACCAGCAGGCGGCGGAGATGTACCGCTCCGGCCTGCGCGGGCTGTACGCCACCGATCCCGACCTGATGCTGGGGCTGGCCCGCGCGCAGTTTGCGCTGGACCTGCCGGCGGAAGCGAAGCAGACGCTGGACGCGCTGATCGCGGCCAATCCCGATTTCCGCTCGCCCGAAGGCCATCTGGTCTACGCCCGCTGCCTGGAGGCCGTCAACGACGTACCGGCGGCGCTGCACGAGTACGCGGCGCTGGCCGACGGCTACCCGGGCGAGGAAGCGCGGGTGCGCTATGGCCAGTTGCTGCGCCGCGCCGGCCGGAACGCCGAGGCGGCCGAGGTGTTCCGCACTTCGATCAAGCGCACCGGCCTGGCGCCCAAGTACTACCAACGCCAGCAGAAGCCGTGGGTGGAGACGGCCAAGCGCGAACTGGCCTCGCTGCCGGCCTGAACCTCGGCGCCGGCCTCCGGGCCGGTAGCATGACGGCATGCGCGACGCGCCCGCCCCGCTGCCAAACCTCGACCTGATCCCCTGCGCGACCGCCGACGGCGCCGTGCTGGCGGCGTACAGCGGCGGGCTCGATTCCACCGTGCTGCTGCACCGGCTGGCGAGCGATCCGGCGATCCGCGCCCGCGGCCTGCGCGCCGTCCACGTGCACCACGGCCTGCATGCCGACGCCGACGCCTGGGCGACGCATTGCGCCGAGGTCTGCGCGGCGCTGGGCATCGCGCTGGACGTCCATCGCGTGACTGTGCCGCGCGACAGCGGCCTCGGCCCCGAAGCCGCGGCGCGCGAGGCCCGCCGCGCCGCGTTCGCGGCGTCGATGCGGCCGGGCGACTGCCTCGCCCTCGCCCAGCATCGCGAAGACCAGGCCGAAACCTTCCTGCTGCACGCCCTGCGCGGCTCCGGGCCCGAGGGGCTGGCGGCGATGCGGCCGTGGCGCCGGTTCGGCGACGGCTGGCTGTGGCGGCCGTTGCTGGAAACCCCGCGCGGCGCGCTGCTCGCCTATGCCGAGGCCCGCGGCCTGCGCTGGATCGAGGATCCGACCAACGCCGATCCCGCCTTCGACCGCAATTTCCTGCGCCACCGCGTGCTGCCGCTGCTGCGCGAACGCTGGCCGCACGCCGACGCCGGCTTCGCCCGGGCGGCGACGCTCGCCGGCGAATCGGCCGAGCTGCTGGCCGGACACGATCGCGCGGCGCTGGCGAACGTGCGCACCGACGACGAAGCACTGTCGATACCCGTACTGCGCGCGCTGGCGCCGCCGGAACGCGCGCGGGTGCTCCGCCTGTGGGCGACGACGCTGGGCTGGCCGCCGCTGTCGGCCGCGGCCGTGGCGCGGATCGAGGCGCACCTGCTGGACGCGACGCTCCCGCCGGATCGCCAGCCGTCGGTCGACTGGCACGGCCGGACGTTCCGGCGCTGGCGTGACGCCCTGCACGCGGTCGATCCGCGCCACGCGCTGCCGGCGGGCTGGTCCTGCGACTGGGACGGCCGCGTGCCGCTGGCGCTGCCGAACGGCGACCGGCTCGCGCTGACCGGCGCGGAGGCCCTGCCCGGCCCGTGCCTCGTCCACGCGCGCCGCGGCGGCGAGCGCCTGCGGCTGCCCGGCCGCACGCACCGTCACGCGCTCAAGCACCTGCTGCAGGACGCCGGCCTGCCGCCGTGGGAACGCGCCCGGCTGCCGCTGCTGAGCGCCGCCGACGGCACGCTGCTGGCCGCCGGCGATCGCTTCCTCGACGCCGGTTTCGCGTCGTGGCTGGCGGAACGCGGCGCGACGCTCGCGTGGACCCGGACCTGACGCCACCCGCACGCCGGCGACCTCCCCGCATCCGATATGCGCTGTGCATGAAAAACCGCAGCGCACGCTCTACACTGCCGGCATGGCCCGCAAGACACCCACGGACACGCCCGAGACCGCCGCGGACGCCGCGTCGCCGGTCGCGGATTTCGAACAGTCGCTGGACGCGCTGGAGCGTCTGGTCGAGAAGATGGAACAGGGACAGATGAGCCTGGAGGATTCGCTCGCCGCGTACGAACGCGGCGTCGGCCTCTATCGCCGCTGCCAGCAGGCGCTGGAACAGGCCGAACTGCGCGTGCGCCTGCTCAGCGACCCGGAACAGCCCGAGACCGCGGAACCCTTCGGCGATGTCTGAAGCGTCACCGCCGGCGCAGGCCGGCCTGGCGCCCGCGGACGCCTTCGCCGCCTGGCGCGCGCGCGCGGACGCGACGCTCGACCGCGCGATCGACGCCCACGCCGTCCCCGGCACCCGCCTGCAGGCCGCGATGCGCCACGCGGCGCTGCTCGGCGGCAAGCGCATGCGCCCGCTGCTGGTCTACGCCACCGGCACCCTGCTCGGTGCCGACGACGCCGCGCTCGACGCCCCGGCGTCCGCGGTCGAACTCATCCACGCCTACTCGCTGGTGCACGACGACCTGCCGGCGATGGACGACGACGCCCTGCGCCGCGGCCAACCGACCGTGCACGTCGCCTTCGACGAAGCCACCGCCATCCTCGCCGGCGACGCGCTGCAGGCGCTCGCGTTCCGGCAACTCGCCGATGCAGCGCTGCCCGCCGACGCGCGGATCGCGATGGTGCGCGAACTCGCGACCGCCGCCGGCGCCGCCGGCATGTGCGGCGGGCAGGCGTTCGACATCGACGCCACCGGCCGCGGCGGCGACATCGCGCTGGACGAACTGCGCCGGCTGCATGCGCTGAAGACCGGCGCGCTGCTGCGCTGCGCGGTGCGGCTGGGCGCGATCGCCAGCGGCGCGGACGCGCAGACCGCCGCGGTGCTCGACCGCTTCGCCGATGCGCTCGGCCTCGCCTTCCAGATCCGCGACGACCTGCTCGACATCGAGGGCGACAGCGCCACGCTCGGCAAGACCGCGGGCAAGGACCTCGCGCAGAACAAGGCCACGTTCCCGGCACTGCTGGGCGTGGACGGCGCGCGCACCGCGCTGGCCGAACAGGCCGACGCGATGCGCGATGCGCTGGCGCCGTTCGGCGAGCGCGCCGCGCGGCTCGCTGCTCTGGCGCGACAGGTGGTCGAACGCGACCGCTGAGGCCGGACCTCACCCGGCCGTGCCGTCCTCCGCGAACCGCAGGATGCGCGCCATCGGCATGTGATCGCCGGCATCGCGCCCGTAATGCGTCGCGACGATGCGGCCGCTGCCGTCGATCAGGAAATCCGCGGGCATCAGCGCGCCGGTCGGGCGGCTGCCCTGCGCGAAGCCGAGCAGGCGCAGGCCCCGCAACAGCGCAGGCAGCCGCATCAGCAGCGCCTTCGCCTTGCCCAGCGACGAACGCTCGGCGCCGAACGCCGCGTGGGCGCGGCCTTCGGGATCGGCCACCATGCGGAACGGCCGCGGCTGGCGCGCGATGAAGCGGCGCACGTCACGCTCGTCGGAATGGAAGATCGCAACGATATCGAGCCCTCGGGCGCGCAGGTCGTCGTGGTCGTGCGTGAGCTCGTAGACGCGGACGTTGCAGAACGGGCACGCGGCCTCGCGGAACACCGACAGCAGCAGCTTGCGGCCGTCGCCGATGCGGATCGGATGGCCCTCGATGTCCGACAGCGGCAGCGTCGGCGTGGATTGCGGCGGTTTCAGGCGCATGGGACTCCCTGTCTCGTTCGATGGACGCGGCACCGCGACCTGCGGTGCCGACACGAGGACAGGGAGTCGCGGACGACGCGATCCGTTGCGCGAGGATGCAGAAACGAAACCGCCCGGGGCGGCGCGCACCCCGGGCGGAGAGTCAGACGCGACCTTGCGGACCGCCGATCAGAACAGCCGGATCGTCAGCGGGTAGCGGTAGGTCTCGCCGTCGTAGGCCTTCACCGACGCGACGATGGTGAACACCAGCCAGGCGATGGCCAGGCCGATCCACAGCGGCACGGCGATGATCAGCCCCAGGCCGAGGGTGAACACGACCAGCAGGATGCTGGCGACGGCGTACAGGAACATGCTGAAGTTGAAGTTCAGCGCTTCCTTGGCGTGCGTCGCCGCGAACGCGGACCGGTCACGGACCAGCAGCCACACGACGAACGCGGCCACTGCGCCGGCGACGCCCGCGAACCACGACGTCGCGAGCGCGGCCACGAGCGCCGCGACGTGCGCGGCCGCGGCGAGGGTGCGGTCGTTCGAGGCCAGTCCGGCGGGGGTGTCGACGGCCGGCATGTCGACGGCAGGCGCGGCGTCGTGGGACAGGGTGTCGTTCATGGGAACTCCTCGCGGGGCCACCCCCGCCGGTCGCTGCCGGAAACGTCCGGCGCAGGCACAGGATGGGGCTTGCGCGCGGCCGGACAAGCCAACGAAAGACACCCTGCCGGAGGCCATGCTGCCGAACGTCACGCCCGCAGCAGGCCGTCCAGCGGACGCACCGCGCGGCTGTCGGGGAACACCCGCGTTTCCAGCACCGATTCCGGCACCGCCAGATGCCCGGCCAGCACCGCCTTGAACACCGCGCGGAGATCGGTGGTCGGGCGCAGATCGCGACCTTCGTTCAGCGCCGCCTGCGACAGCCCCGGCCAGTCGCCGGCGATGCGGCCGCCGCGCACGGCGCCGCCGGCCAGCAGCGCCATGCCGCCGACGCCGTGGTCGGTGCCGGCGGTGCCGTTGGCAGCGGCCGTGCGGCCGAATTCGGTGACGACGACGACGACGCTGCGCGCCCAATCGCCGCCCATGCCCTCGCGGTAGGCGCGCAGGCCGGCGTCGAGCTCGGCGAACTTGCGCTCCAGCGTCGCCTGCTGGCCGCGGTGCGTGTCCCAGCCGGTGTCCTCGACGAAGCCGATCCGCGCCGCGTCCGCCCCCTGCATGCGCCGCGCCGCGGCGGCCATCGCGTCGGGCAGGCGGAACGCGCCGCGGCTGTCGCCGGCGGCGTCCATGCCGGCCTCGGCCATGGCGTCGGCGAACATCGACGCGAGCCGCGGATCGGCGGCGTACAGCGGCTGCAACTGCTGCATCAACGCGTCCGGCACCGGGCGCGGCAACGGCGGCGACCAGATCCCGGCGCGGGTCGAACCGCGCATCGCCAGCGGCATCACCTGCGCGATCGCCACGCCTTCGTCGGCGGTCATCGCGCCGATGCAGCGACCGATCCAGCCGTCGCGCGCGCCGCCGGGCGCGGCGGTGCCGTTCTCCAGACAGTCCTGCGCATCGAAATGCGAGCGCTGGTGGTACGGCGGCGCCACCGCCACGATCGGCAACAGCTCGCGCTGCGCGTACAGGCCGTGCGCGAACGGCAGCTTCGGATGCAGGCCGAAATGGCCGTCCAGCGGCAATGCGTCGGTCACCGCCAGCGCGCCGCGCAGGCGGCGGTAGTCGGCGTCGTCCGATGGCGGCAGCAGGTGCAGGCCATCCATCGCACCGCGCAGCAGCACGACGAGCATCCGCGTCTGCGCGCCGCCGGTCGCCGCGGGCGACAGGCCCGGCCACAGCGTCAGCGCCGCGCTGCCGCCGAGCGCGGCGAGGAAACGGCGACGGGTCAGGTGGAAATCGGTCACGGCCATCACACCCTCCACTGGAACGCAGGGCTGGAGAACAACAGGGCGAAGCCTTCCTGCGGCGAACCGGCGCGACGCAGCGCTTCGCCCAGCGGGCCCTGCGCCGCAGCGTCGCCGAGCACGTCGCGGGCGAGATCGAGCGGCCGCTGCGCCGACGCCACCTGCGAGGACAGCGCGGTCGCCGCCTGCAAGCGCTTGCGCAGCGCATCGCCGCTGGCCCAGTCGGCCGCGGTGTCGGGGAAGCCCGCCGGCGAGCGCGGCGTGAACCCGGGTTGCCCCAGCGCGCCGAGCAGCCGCAGCAGCACGCGCGGATCGCGCTCCAGCGCGATGCCGCCGGCGCGCATCGCCGAGATCACGAAATCCTCCGGCGTCTTGAACTTGCGCGCATCGGCCGACCACGCCGCGTCGTCGTCGATCATCGCCGCGTAAAGCGCGGTCAGTTCGCCGCCGCTGCGCAGGTAGGCCGCGGCCATGCGCTCGACCAGCGCCGGCGGCGGCACGTCGGCGACGAAATGCCGGGCAAGCTTGAAACTCAGGTGTTTCGCGGTGGACGGATGCAGCGCGAGGTCGCGCAGGATCGCCCGCCCCTGCGCCTCGCCGTCCTCGACATAGCGCCGGCCGAGCACGCTGCGCGTGCCGGGCTCGTGCGCGATCGGGCGGAACACGAATGCACTGCCGCCGCCACGCCCGGCATCGCGCGGCAGCGGCGTGCCCCAGCCGGTGATCGCCTTCGCCAGTTCCAGCACGTCCTGCTGCGCGTAACCGCCGTTCACGCCGAGCGTGTGCAGTTCGAGGATCTCGCGGGCGAGGTTTTCGTTGAGGCCGAGCTTGCGCTTGCCGTCGCGTCGCGCGGCACGGTGCGCCAGCATCGAGTCGTCGCCGATCGACGCCGCGTTGTCGAGGTACAGCAGCATGCCGGGATGCGTTTCCACCGCCAGCAGCAGGTCGGCGAAGCGCCCGGTGACGTGCGGCCGGATCGCCTCGCGCTCCATCGGCGCGGCGAGCAGGCGCGCCTGGTTCTTGTCGATCGAGATCGCGAAATGGTTCGACCAGAAATGCACGAGACGCTCGACGAACGGCGCATCGGTGTCCGCGGCCACGCGATAGCGCAGCGCGAGATCGGCGAAGGCGTCGCGACGGATCGCCTGCTGCAGCGGCGTGCGCTCGCGTTCCGGCACCCGCGCATCGGCGTCGGTCGCGACGGGCGCGGCTTCGGTCGCGTTGCGCTGCTTCGGCGGACGCGTCTGCTTGCGCTCGCGCCGGTATTCGTTCTGGCGACGCAGTACCGTCGCGCTGTCGGGAAGATTCGCGAACGGCGCCAGCGCCGGACCACGCCGCAGCTGCGCATGCAGCCAATCGCGTGCGTCGCGCGCCTGCGCCAGTTCGCCGGGCGTGGCGCCCAGCCCGAATCGGTTGACCGCCGCGGTCGCTTGCCCGATGCCCATCGCGTGCTCCATCGCCGGAAGACGCGAATGGAAACGCCTCGCGGCGCCGCGGGTTGACCGCCGGACGAAAAAACGCCCCCGGCGCAGCGCGCCGGAGGCGTTTCGGGACGATCGCGGTGCGCCGGATTACTTGATAAGGCGAAGCGCGAACGGATAGCGGTAGGTCTCGCCGTTGTTGGCCTTCAGGCCGCCGATGATGCACATCACCAGGTTGCCGATGCCGACGAGGGTCGGCAGGAAGAACAGCAGGCCGAGGCTGACGATGGTGAGGATGAAGCTGACGACGAAGGCGATCGTCACCGTGATCTGGAAGTTCAGCGCTTCCTTCGCCTGGTCGGTGACGAAACCCTTGTTGGCGTCGTCCTTGCTCATCAGCCAGATCACCAGCGGACCGATGAACCAGGTGAGGATGCCCAGCAGGTGCGCGATCAGTGCGAGGGTGCGCTGATCCTGGGGCGCGGAGCCCTGTGCGGCGGTGTCGTTGGTATCGGTCATGTGGCTACTCCCCGGAGATGGATGTGGATGGTCTGGTACAGGAACAGGATCCCGCCGGCATGTGACCGGCAGGCGCGCCTAAGATAACAGCAACGTCAAACCGAGCCGGCGACGGTCATCCGGCCGATGAGAATCGATCCCGTGCGCAGATGGGAGCGCGGATCGACGTCGTCGCCGATGGCCTCGATCCCGGCCAGCATGGTCCGCAGGTTGCCGGCGATGGTCAGGCCGTCCACCGGATACGCGATGGCGCCGTTCTCGACGTAGAACCCGGCCGCGCCGCGCGAATAGTCGCCGGTGGTGGCGTTCACGCCCTGCCCCATCAGCTCGGTCACCAGCAGGCCGGTGCCCATGCCGCGGACGAGGTCGTCGAGGCCGCCCGCGTTCGCGGCGACCTCCAGGTTGAACACGCCGCCCGCGTTGCCGGTGGTTTCCAGCCCCAGCCGGCGCGCGGAATAACTGCCGAGCACGTAGCGTTGCAGCACGCCGTCGCGGACGAGGTCGGCCTCGCGGGTGGCGACGCCCTCGGCGTCGAACGCGGACGAGCGCAGGCCGCGCATCAGGAACGGGCGCTCGCGGATCGCGCACCAGTCCGGCAGCACGCGCGTGCCGACGCTGTCCAGCAGGAAGCTGGCGCCGCGGTACAGCGCCTGGCCGGAGACGGCGGCGACCAGATGGTTGATCAGCGAGCGCGCGACCTGCGCCTGGAACAGCACCGGCATGTCGGCGGTCGGCAGCGTGCGCGGATCGAGCCGCGCCAGCACGCGTTCGGCGGCGCGGCGGCCCACGGCCTCGGGCGCCTCCAGATCCTCGCGGGCCAGCGCGACGGTGAACCACTGGTCGCGCTGCATGGCGTCGCCGCGGCCGCCGATCAGCCCGCAGACGATGCTGTGCTGGGTGTCGCGCTCGCGGCCGAGGAAGCCGTGCGAATTGGCGTAGACGCCGATCGAGCGGCTGGTCGCGACCGAGGCGCCGTCGGAATTGGCGATGCGCGGGTCCGCGTCGCGGCCGGCAGCTTCGCAGGCCAGCGCCAGGTCGACCGCGTCGTCGGCTTCGAGGTCCCACGGATGCCAGGCGTCGAACTCGCGAAGGTCGGTCGCCATGCGGTCGGCGTCGGCGAGGCCGGCCGCGGGGTCCTGCTCGGTGTGGCGGGCGATGGCGCAGGCCATGGCGACGGTGGCGTCGAGACTGTCGGGGCGCAGGTCGGCGGTGCTGGCGCTGCCCTTGCGTCCGTCGAAATAGACGGTGATGGCGATCGAGCGGTCGCGGGTGGATTCGACGCTTTCCACCGCGCCCATGCGCACGCTGACGTCCAGTCCGCGGTCCTCGTCGCAGCGGACCTCGGCCTGGTCGGCGCCCTGCACCCGGGCGCGGGCGAGCAGGTCGCGGGCCAGGTCGGACAGGCGATCCAGGCGGTCCTGGCTGTCGTCGGCGACGGGAGCGGCGGAAGCGATGACGTTCAATGCTTTATCCTGTGGCGATGAGAGGCAAAGATCCCGAAACCGGCGACTTCCTGTCCCCCAGCCGCAGCCAGCAGCGGCGGGAGGCGTTGGAGGTGCTCGAACTGGCGCGGCAGTTGTCGCTGCTGACACCGCAGCAGCTGTCGAAGCTGCCGCTGCCCGACCGTCTGGTCCCGCACATCGACGAGACCCGGCGCATCACGTCGCACGTCGCGCACAAGCGCCAGCTGCAGTATCTGGCGAAACAGATGCGGCGGGAAGACGACGCGACGCTGGAAGCGATCCGCGACGCGCTGGACGCCAACGGCCAGGCCGGGCGCGTCGAAGCGGCGCTGCTGCATCGCGCCGAGGCTTGGCGCGAGCGCCTGATCGCCGACGGCGACGCCGCGCTGGCCGAATTCCTCGCCGAATACCCGCACGCGGACCGCCAGCACCTGCGCCAGCTCGCGCGCAACGCGCACGAGGAACGGCTGAAGAACAAGCCGCCGCACGCCTACCGCGAACTGTTCCGCGAACTGCGCGACCTGTTCGAGACGCAGGCCGACGACGGCGACGATCAAGGCGACGAAGCCGGTTTCGACGGCGACGACGCGGACGCCGACGAGACCTGAGCGCATGGGCCGCGCCGGTCCGATGCCGCCTGACCTGCTGCAGGCCGTGCGTTGGCGGGAACGGCTGATCGCGGAGGGGTTCGACGCCCTGCCCGCCTTCCTCGAAGCGCATCCCGGCGCCGATCGCGACACGCTCAAGCGCATGATCCAGAAGGCGCGCGCCATGCGGCACAAGCACGGGACCCCGCGGTTCCTGCTGCGGTACATCCGCGCACTCGAAATCCGCGCACTGGAATGCGTGACGTCAACGCCATCCGCGGACGCCGCCGCCGATCACGCCTTGGTCCCGCCCACCGTCAGCCGGTCGATCAGCAGCGACGGCTGACCCACGCCGACCGGCACACTCTGGCCGTTCTTGCCGCAGGTGCCGACGCCCTCGTCGAGTTCCAGGTCGTGGCCGATCATGGTCACCCGCTGCATCGTCTCCGGGCCGTTGCCGATCAACGTCGCGCCCTTCACCGGCGCGGTGATGCGGCCGTCCTCGATCAGGTAGGCCTCGGTCGCCGAGAACACGTACTTGCCGCTGGTGATGTCGACCTGGCCGCCGCCGAAATTCACCGCGTACAGGCCCTTCTTCACCGAGCGGATCATGTCCTCGGGATCGTCCTGCCCGGCCAGCATGTAGGTGTTGGTCATCCGCGGCATGACCGTGTGCGCGAAGGACTCGCGGCGGCCGTTGCCGGTCGGCGCCACGCCCGTCAGCCGCGCGTTGTGGGTGTCCTGCATGTAGCCGACCAGCACGCCGTCCTCGATCAGCGTGGTGCACGCCGTGGGCGTGCCTTCGTCATCGACCGTGAGCGAACCGCGCCGGCCCGGCAGCGTGCCGTCGTCGACGATGGTGACGCCCCGCGACGCGACGCGCTGGCCCATGCGGCCGGCGTAGGTCGACGTGCCCTTGCGGTTGAAGTCGCCTTCCAGGCCGTGGCCGACGGCTTCGTGCAGCAGCACGCCCGGCCAGCCGTGGCCGAGCACCACCGGCATGGTGCCGGCCGGCGCGTCGACGGCTTCGAGATTCACCAGTGCCTGCCGCAGCGCTTCGCGTGCGCAGCGCTCGGGACGATCGCCGGCCAGCAGGTCGTCGTAGCCGTAGCGCCCGCCGTAGCCCACCGACGCCGATTCGCGGCGACCGTTACGTTCGACGATCACCTGCACGTTGAAGCGCACCAGCGGACGCACGTCGCCGGCGGTCACGCCGTCGCTGCGCGCGACGAACATCGTGTCCATCGAGGCGCTCAGCGACACCGTCACCTGGCGCACGCGCGGATCGGCCGCGCGCAGGAGGCGGTCGACGCGGCGCATCGCGTCGAGCTTGTCGGCGTTGGCGAAGGCGTCGATCGGATCGTGCCCCGGATACAGCGCCGCCGGCGCGGTCATGCGTGCCAGCGCCTGCGGCGCGCGGGCATCGCCTTCGCGCGCGATCGCGCGCGCCGAGCGCGCGGCGGCCAGCAGCGCATCGGCGTGCACTTCGTCGGAATACGCGAACCCGGTCTTCTCGCCGGAGATCGCGCGCACGCCCACGCCCTGGTCGATCGAATGCGCACCGTCCTTGACGATGCCGTCCTCCATCGTCCAGCTCTCGCGGCGCGAATGCTGGAAATACAGGTCGCCGAAGTCGATGCCCGGCCCCATCAGCTGGCCGAACGCGCGGTCCAGGCCGGCGAGATCGAGCCCGGCGGGGGACAGCAGTCGGGATTCGGAAAGCGACGTGGCGGCGAGGTCGGTCATGCGGGCGTCGGGGAGAGTGGAAACAGGGAGATGGTCACGCGATGCCGCGGGATCAAGTCGCACGATGCACGATCGCGCGACCGAAGGGAAAGGCGTCCGCGGCGCGCGCTGGTCGCAGCGCGCTGGCGGTCATCGCTGCGCCCCACGCGCGGCCGTCCCGGAGGAGGCCGAGGCAGGCGGCCGTTCGACGACCTCCACCTTCGGGTCCTTCCACGGCCCGGTGACGCGGTAGTTCTTGGACGCGGCCTGGCCCAGCGGTTTCTGCAGCACCGCATTCGCCACCGCGCCCACCGCCGCGCCCACGGGGCCGCCGGCGATGGCGCCGACCGCGGCCAGCAGGTTGCCGGCCTTGGGCACGACTTCGATGGTCTGGTCGAAGGTCTGCGCGCGCAGGTTGGCCGCGCCGCGGATGTTGATGCGCGCCGCCGGGCCGTCGATGGCGAGATCGTCGCTGCGCGCGCTGCCGCCGTCGAACTTCACGTGGCCGCCGAGGGTGTTGAAGGCGAACCCCTTCGAGAAGAAGTCGCGGAAATCGAGCGTGAGCCGCCGCGGCAGCTGGGCCAGGCTGAGCAGGCCGAGCACGCGGCCGGTGCCGCCCGGCTCCACTTCCACCAGCCGGCCGTCGCGCACGTCGATGGTCAGTTCGCCGTCGAGCGCGCCGAGCTGGAAGTTCATCGGCGTGCCCGGCCACTGCGCGGCGAACCGCACCTGGCCCTTGCCCGCGCCGATGCGCCCGCTCAGGCCGAGATCGCCGAGGAAGTCGCCGAAGTCCTCACTGGCGACGTGCGCGTCGATCCGCGTCCGCGATGCCGCGCCACGACCGCTCCACTCGCCGGTGGCGTCGATCTTCCGCTTCGGTCCGCGGGTCTGGAGCTGCTGCACGTCCATGCCGGTGGCGGTGGGACGCGAGCGGAACTGCGCCTCGCCCAGCACCGCCCCGCCGATGCGCAGGTCGTCCACGCGCAGCGCGATCGCCGGGATCTTCGCCGGGTCGAAGCTGCCGTCGGCGACGGGCGCCGCAGCCGGTGCCGTCGCCACGCCGCCCGGCGCGGCGCGCCAGTGGGCGCGCTGCAGGCGCCCGGAGATCGTGCCGGCGCCGGTGTCGGGGATGGTCACCGCGCCGGCCAGCGCGGCGCCGTCGATCTGCGCCGACAGGCCGCCGGCCACCGGCGCGATCTGCAAGCGCGTGTCGGGGAAATCGCCGCCGAGCAGTTGCAGGTGATCGGCCATCACGTCGGCACGCCGCAGCGCCAGCCGGCCATTGCCGCCGTCGCCCTCGGTCAGCGCGATCCAGCCGATGGCGTCGAGCGTGGGCGCGCGGCCGCCGAGCACCAGCCCGGACGCCGGCGGCGCTTCGGCCACGCGGTCGCTGCCGAACGCGGCCCGGATGCCGAGCTGGCCCTGTCCCTGGCGCACGCGCAGCGCCAGCCGCTGGCCGAAGGCGAGCGCCAGTTCGCCGCGACCGATCGGCAGCGGCAGGTCCAGCGTGGTCGGCAGGGCGACACCGGCCGGCTTGTCCATCGGCGCGGGCAGGTCGAACGCCGTGCCGACGAGGTCGGAGCGGAGTTGCAGGTGCGTGATCTGGGACGACACGCCCGGCGATGCGGCGGTCCGGGTCGTCGCGGTCGGCGAGGCGCCGCCGCTCCCGGCCGGGATCGCGATGCCCGCCGTCCAGCGCGAGCGCCCGCGCACGTGCGGCCGCAGCCAGGCGAGGTCGGGCACGCGCGCCAGCAGGTCGTCGCTGGTCATCGAGGCCTCGAGTTCGGCCTCGAAGCCCTGCCGCCGGTCGCGCACGTGGCCGGGGCCGGCGCGCAGCGAAAGCTTGCCGTCCTGGCGGTCGTACTGCGCGCGCAGGCCGTCGGCGGTGAAACCGGCCTCGTCGTAACGCGCCTTGCCGGTGACGCCGGCGAAGGCCAGCTTCCACTCGGATTCGGCCAGCCGCGCGCCGCGCAGCTCCACCGACCCGTCGATCTTCGGCTTGTGCGGCTGCGGGCCGTGCAGCGGCATCACGAAGTTGAAATCGGCCGCCGCCGGGCCCGCGGCGGACAGCGTCGCGAGCACCTTGCCGTGCTCGCGACGCAGCGGGCTCTCGCGCAGCAGCGACAGCAGGCGCCCGGCGTCGGTCTCGCTGCGCGCGCGGATGTCGAGCTGGCCGCCGGCGTAATCGGGAATGCCGGCGCTGAACTCGCGGATGCCGACCTCGCCCAGCACCGCCTTGCCGGCGACCCGGAAGCCGTTGTCGACGAAGGCGATGTCGGCGTCCATGTCGGCGGTCGTCGGCCAGTCGCCGGCGAACTTCACGTGCATGTCCTGCAGCGTGGCGCGGGCGTCGAACACGCCCTTCGGCGGCGCGCCGTCGATCGACTTGAACGGCCAGTCGTCGAGTTCGCCGGCGACCACCGCGCGGCCGTCGCGCACCTGCCCGGCCACCAGCGCATCGTCCAGCCAGTGCACCAGCGACGGCGCCATCGTGAACTTCGGCCAGAAGCGCTTGGCCACCGGCGCCTGGGCGTCATCGAGATCGGCGACGAGATCGATCCGCGGCCGCGTGCCGTCGCCCTGGAACCACAGGCCGCCGCGGGCATCGACGCCGTAGCCGTCGCCGTCCAGCCGCAGCGCCGGGGTCTCGACGCGCCAGCCGCGGTCCTCGTCGCGCCAGGCCACGACCTCGCCGCGGAGGCCGACGACGTGGGTCGCGCCGAAACCGGTGGGCCAGTCGAAACGCAGCTTCGTCGCCGGATCGAAGGTGAAGGCGAAACCGTCGCCGTCGCCGTGCAGGCGGCCGGCGAGGTCGGCGATGCCCGGCGAGTTGCCGACCGGCGCGAAGCCCAGCGCGCGCACGCGTGCGGCGGCCTGCATCGTCCCGCCGCGCGTGCCGGCGACGCGGACCTGTTCCAGCACCGCGCCCGGACGCGCCGCGACCAGCCAGCGCCGAAGCTTCGGCGGCATGCGGTCGCTCAGCGCGAACACCGCGAACAGCGGGCCGGCGTCGATACGGTCGGCGCGCAGGCCGTACTCGCGGCCGCCGGCGATCGCCAGGCCGTCCAGCACCTGCGACCGGTTGCCGGCATCGGCTTCGACCCGCAGGCTCGGCGCATCCAGCCGCCAGCCGCCGTCGCGGCTGCGCCAGTGCGCGACCGTCTTCAATCGTGCGAATTCCACGACCGGCTGCGTGGCGGACGCACCGGCCGGGGCATCGGCGAAGGCCGCGCCGCGCAGGCGCAGGCGGCGCAGGTCGCCATCGACCGCGATCGCCGCGACCTGGCGGTGGCGCAGCGTCGCCCACAGTTCGGCGCGACCGCTGCCGCCGGTCACGGTCACGCCGCCGACCTTCAGCAGCGGCGACCAGTCGGCCAGTTCGCTGTCGCGGGCCGCGGCGTAGAGCTGGCCGTCGCCGCGCTCGCGGTCGAAATCCAGCACGAAGTCGACCGGCGCGGCGTCCGTGCGCATGCGCGCGCGCAGGCCGCTGCGCAGGTGCTTGCCCTGCACCTGCAGGCGCACGTCGACGTGCGGCACCGTGGTCTCGATGCCCAGCGACGGCGCCGAGATGCCGAGCTTCGCGTCGATCACCTGCAGCTCGCCCAGCCCTTCCAGCGCGCTCAGCGGATCGCCGCCCTGCGCCTGCCCGGGCAGGCCGCGCACCTGCCAGCGGCCGTCGTCGGCACGTTCCAGCGTGAGCGCGAGATGGTGCACGCGCAGTTCGGTGAACGAGCGCCCCGGCAGCAGGCCGGCGTACTGCGAGACCAGGATCTCGGCGGCGCCGATCGAGACGGCGTTCGGGCCATCGCCCACGCGCAGTCCGTCCAGCCGCAGCAGCGGGCCGCGCCGCGTCCACGCGGTGTCGAGGCGATCGAAGCGGACGGTCCGCCCGGCGCGAGCGCTCAGCCATTCGGCGATGCGGTCGGGATGGCGTTCCGCCAGCGGCAGCAACTGGCTGAGGATGGCCGCACTCAGCGCCATCAGCACGATCGAGACCGCGACGACGTACCACAGCCCGCGGCGCGCCAGACGCAGGCGGCGGCGCAGCGACGCCGGCATCAGGCCGGCACCCCGCGCGACCGCGCGCGATCAGAGCAGCACGACATCGAACTGCTCCTGGGTGTACTGCTCGTCCGCCTGGAAGCGGATGGACTTGCCGAGGAATTCCTCCAGTTCGGCCACCGCGGGCGATTCCTCCTCGGTGATGCGCGCGACGACTTTCGGCGAGGCGATCACCAGCAGGCGCGCGGCCTCGAACTGGCGCACCGCACGGGTGATCTCGCGGAAGATCTCGTAGGTCACGGTCTCGGCGGTCTTCAGCGTGCCGCGGCCGCCGCATTCATGGCAGGGTTCGCTGAGCTGGCGCTGCAGGCTCTCCACCGTGCGCTTGCGGGTCATCTCCACCAGGCCCAGCGGCGAGAAGTCGTACACCGTGGTCTTGGCGTGGTCGCGCGCCAGCGATTTCTCCAGCGTGCGCAGCACCTGGCGACGATGCTCGGGATCGATCATGTCGATGAAGTCGATGATGATGATGCCGCCGAGGTTGCGCAGGCGCAGTTGCCGCGCCACCGCCTGCGCCGCTTCGAGGTTGGTGCGGTAAACGGTTTCCTCGAGGTTGCGTTGACCGAGGAACGAACCGGTGTTGACGTCGATCGTGGTCATCGCCTCGGTCTGGTCGATGACGAGGTAGCCGCCGGACTTCAGCGGCACTTCCTTGTCCAGCGCGCGCTGGATCTCGTCCTCGACGCCGTACAGGTCGAACACCGGGCGCTGGCCACTGTAGGGCTCGATCTTCTCGGCGAGGCCGGGCATGAACTTCGCCGCGAACGTGCGCAGCTTCTCGCAGGTCTCGCGCGAATCGACCTTCACCTTCTCGACGTCGCGGCGCATCAGGTCGCGCACCGCGCGCATCGGCAGGCTGAGGTCCTCGTACACGCAGCGGCCGATGCCGACCGTGCGCACGTTCTGCTCAATCAGCGCCCAGGCACGGGCGAGATAGGCGATGTCCTCGGCCAGCGCTTCCGCGGGCTGGCCTTCGGCATTCGTGCGCACGATGTAGCCGTGCGGCGCACCGGCGTTGTGGGTGGACACCAGCGTCTTCAGCCGCAGGCGTTCGACTTCGTCCTCGATGCGCGAGGACACGCCGATCACGCGCGAATGCGGCAGCAGCACGAGGTAGCGCGAAGGGATGCTGATCTGCGTCGTCAGCCGCGCGCCCTTGCTGCCGATCGGATCCTTCACCACCTGGACCACGATCTCCTGGCCTTCGCGCAGCAGTTCGGTGATCGGCGGCACCACCTGCGGCGCGACCGCCGGGGCCGGCGCGACCACCGCGACGGCGGCGGCTTCCGCATCGCCATCGACCGCGGTTTCCAGCGCCGTTTCCAGCGCGGCGTCGGCCGGCGCCACGCTGGCGCGGACGATGTCGTTGGCGTGCAGGAACGCCGCGCGGTCCAGGCCGATCTCCACGAACGCGGCCTGCATGCCGGGCATGACCCTCTGCACCCGGCCCTTGTAGATGTTGCCCACCACGCCGCGACGCCAGCCGCGTTCGATGTGGAGTTCCTGGAGCATGCCGTTCTCGACCACCGCGACACGGGTCTCGCGCGGGGTGACGTTGATCAGGATCTCCTCGCTCATCGCGCCGCCTCCGTCGTGCGGCGCGTGGGCGCCAGGCCGATGCCGCGCAGCAGCCCGGCGGTTTCGTGCAGCGGCAGCCCCATCACGCCCGAGTAGCTGCCGGACAGGTGCGCGATGAACACCTGCGCGCGGCCCTGGATGCCGTAGGCGCCGGCCTTGCCGGCCCACTCGCCGGTGGCGAGGTAGTCCGCGATGTCGTCCTCCCCCAGCGGCGCGAAGCGAACGTCGGACACCGACACCGCCTGCAGCTCGCGGCCGGCATCGACCACCGAAACCGCCGAGATCACCGCATGCGTGCGACCCGACAGGCTGCGCAGCATCTCCGCGGCCTCGTCGGCGTCGGCGGGCTTCCCGTAGATGCGGCCGTCGAGCACCACTTCGGTGTCGGCGCCCAGCACCACCGCGCCCGGCTGGCCGATCACCTGCAGCAAGCCGGCGCCGGCCTTCTCGCGTGCGACGCGGCGCACGTAGTCGTCGGGGGATTCCGACGGCCCCGGCGTTTCGGGCAGGTCGAGGTCGAGGATGCCGAAGTCGTGGCCGAGCAGCGCCAGCAGTTCGCGACGGCGTGGGGATTTCGAGGCGAGATGCAACATCCGGCTAGGATACCCTGCTGAATGCCCG
This sequence comes from Lysobacter sp. DMC97, assembly GCF_056313745.1. Taxonomy (NCBI): domain Bacteria; kingdom Pseudomonadati; phylum Pseudomonadota; class Gammaproteobacteria; order Lysobacterales; family Lysobacteraceae; genus Lysobacter; species Lysobacter sp. DMC97. The sequence goes on from NZ_JBQUZR010000001.1 coordinate 713,344, forward strand.
CCCCCGGAAGGGTCGGGACGGAACCCCGACCAAGCTCACAGTGCGTTCACCCGCCCACCGGGACCATCCTGCCGTCCCGACCCGACAAGGAATCCCCCATGCACGTCCGTCGCACCACGCCGCTCCGCCCCACTTCGACGCCGCGCCGCTTCGCCGCCGCCCTCGCCTTCCTCCTGCTCTCGGGTCTCGCCATGACCGCCTCCGCCGAATCGTCCCCCGCCGCCGAACGCGGTACCCTGCTCTCGGTCAGCGCCGAGGCCCACGCCAGCCGCACGCCGGACGTGGCGACGATCTCCGCCGGCGTGGTCACCCAGTCGACGGACGCCAACACCGCGATGCGCGCCAACGCCGTGCAGATGGACAAGGTCATGGCCGCCATCCGCGCCGCCGGCATCGCCGAGCGCGACGTGCAGACCGCCGGCATCAGCATCAACCCGCAGTACCGCTACGCCGAGAACCAGGCCCCGGCGATCACCGGCTACCAGGCCAGCAACACCGTCAACGTGAAGGTCCGCGACATCGCGAAGCTGGGCAAGGTGCTGGACGCGCTGGTGGCGAACGGCGCCAACCAGATCAACGGCCCGACCTTCGAGATCGACGAACCCGAGGCCGTCTACGACGAGGCCCGCCGCGCTGCGCTGAAGAAGGCGCAGGCCCGCGCCGAACTCTATGCCGCCGCGCTGGGCAAGCGCGTGAAGCGCATCGTCAGCGTCGCCGAAGGCGGCAGCGGCGGCCTGCCGGGTCCGATGCCGCGGATGAAGATGGCGATGGTCGGCGCGGCCGACACCGCCGTGTCCCCGGGCGAAACCTCGCTGTCGATCACGCTGGACGTGGTGTTCGAACTGACCGACTGATCCGCGCGGCACCGCCGCATCGTGCAATCCACCCGACACCCGCCGCCCGGCGGGTGTCGGCGTTTCCGGCCACGGAAACGCGGCCCGAAAAAATTTCTTCGGCAGGCAACCCCGCGGCGGCACCTGCCCCGTTCGTACCGACGTCCCCAACCGACGGAGGTGCTCCATGATCCTGGCCCAGTCCCGCACCCACGCCCGCGCCGACGGCCTCGCGCAGGCCATCGCCGCGATCCAGCCCTCCCGCGTCGTCGGCATGGCCGGCGCGATCGCGCTGAACATCGCCGCGCTCATGCTGCTGCTGGTGCCGGTGGCCGCACCGATCCAGATGGCGCAGCCGGAGGCCCCCGTCTATACCGTGCCGCTCGATCCACCCAAGCCGCCGCCCCCGCCGCCGACCGTGCCGGTCGAACGCCCGAAGCCGCAGACCGCGGCGCCGCAGCCCGAACTCCGTCCGCAGCCGGTGACGGTACCGCCACCGCCGGTGCTCACCGATGTCGCCACCGAGATGTCGCTGCCGCCGCCGACGAACATCGGCACCGAGGTCGCGAAGATCGAGGTGCCAGCGGTAGGCCCGCTCGCCAGCGAGCACCTGCAGTACGCCGACGCGCCCGCGCCCTCGTATCCGCGCGAGGCGCTGATGGCCGGCGCCGAAGGCACCGTGCTGCTGAAGGTGCTGGTCGACATCGACGGCACGCCGCTGTCGGTGGACATCGAGCACAGCAGCGGCAACCGCCGCCTCGACGATGCCGCCAAGCGCCAGGTGCTGCGCAAGTGGAAGTTCCGGCCGGCGATCCGCGACGGCCAGGCGATCCAGGTCTACGGCCTGGTGCCGGTGAACTTCTCGCTCAGTCGCCAGTGATCCTTTTCGTGCGCGGTCTGCGCTTGATCTGCATGCGCACGCCCTGCCATTGATCCCCGTGTTCCCCGGGTCCGGAGACGGACTACCGCCGGTCGTCGACGATGCGACCGGCGGTTTTTTTTCGTCGGCTTCCCGCAATTTTTGGCGCGATGCGCGCGCCGCATCGTTCCGCCGGTGCGCGTGGTGCCCGGCCCGGGCAACGGCGACACTGACCGCCCCTCACGGCCAGGACCGACCCGATGGATTCCCTGTTCACCCCGCTGCAGGCCGGCGACCTGCATCTGCCCAACCGCATCCTGATGGCGCCGCTCACCCGCTGCCGCGCCGAAGACGACCACGTGCCCGGCGCACTGATGGCCGAGTACTACGCTCAGCGCGCCAGCGCCGGCCTGATCATCGCCGAAGCCACGATGGCGATTGCCGGCAACTCCGCGTTCTGGCACGAGCCGGGCATCTACGGCGAGCCGCAGATCGCCGGCTGGAAGCGCGTCACCGACGCCGTGCACGCCGCGGGCGGACGCATCGTCCTGCAGGTCTGGCACGGCGGCCGCGCCTGCCATCCCGATCTCAACGACGACGCACAGCCGGTGGCGCCGAGCGCGCTGCGCATCGACAACGACCAGGTCTACACGCCGAAGGGCAAGGTCGATTACGTGATGCCGCGCGTGCTGGACGACGCCGAACTGCCGGGCATCGTCGCCGGCTTCAAGACCGCTGCGCGCAACGCGCACGAGGCCGGCTTCGACGGCGTCGAAGTGCACGGCGCCAACGGCTACCTGCTCGACGAATTCCTGCGCGACGGCGCGAACCATCGCCAGGGTCCGTACGGTGGCCCGATCGAGCATCGCGCGCGCCTGCTGCTGGAAGTGATCGAGGCGACGTGCGCGGTGTGGGGCAGCGGCAAGGTCGGCGTGCGCGTGTCGCCGCTCAACAGCTACAACGCGATGCGCGACAGCGATCCGGTCGGCCTGATCCGCTGGCTGGGCAAGCGCCTCAACGATTTCGATCTCGCCTACTGGCACGTGATGCGCGCCGATTTCCTCGGCCAGCAGCAGGGCGACGTGATGACGCCGGCGCGCGAGGTCTACGACGGCGTGCTGATCGGCAACATGGGCTACACGCCGGCCGAGGCCGACACCGCGATCGCGGCGGGCAAGCTCGACGCGGTAGCGTTCGGCAGCGCGTTCATCGCCAATCCCGACCTGCCGGAGCGCATCCGCGCCGGAGCGCCGCTGGCGGCGCCCGACAGCAGCACGTTCTACACGCCGGGCGCGAAGGGCTACACCGACTATCCGCGCTTCGCCGGCTGAGTCGCGACGCGCAGCCAGATCATCGGACGGTGCGCCGTCCGGTGGTCAGGCGCGATGGTAGGGATGGTTGGCGAGCAGCGCCGCGGCGCGGTAGAGCTGCTCGGCCAGCACCAGCCGCACCAGCATGTGCGGCAGCGTGAGCGGCCCCAGCGACCAGTGTTCGTCGGCACGCGCCAGCACGTCGGGCGCATGCCCTTCCGGGCCGCCGATCAGGAACGCGAGATCGCGGCCACCGGCACGCCAGTGCTCCAGCCGCTGCGCCAGTTGTTCGGAGGAATGCTGACGACCGCGGCCGTCGAGCGCGATCACGTGCGCTGACTTCGGCAATGCGGCGAGCACGCGCGCGCCTTCGTCGGCGGTCGCGCGCACCGCATCGCGGCCCTTGCCACGCAGGCCGGGTTCGATCTCGACGAGGTCCAGCGGCAGCCAGTGCGACAGCCGCTTGCGGTATTCGGCGAAGCCTTCCGCCACCCATGACGGCGCGCGTTCGCCGACGGCGATCAGGCGGGCCTTCACGTTGCGAGACTCAGCCGTGGATCGGTTCGACGATCACCGCAGTGCCATAGCACAGCACTTCGGTGAGCCCGGGCATCACTTCGGTGGCGTCGTAGCGCATGCCGATGATGGCGTTCGCGCGCAGCTGGCGCGCGTGGCTCAGCATGTCGCGGTAGGTGTCGGCGCGGGCGCGCTCGCACAGTTCGGTGTAGATGGTGATGTTGCCGCCGAACAGCGTCTGCAGGCCGCCGATGAAATTGCCGACCACCGAGCGCGACCGCACCATGATCCCGCGGACGATGCCGAGGTTCTCCACCACGCGGTAGCCGGGCAGCTCGAACGCGGTGGTCACCATCGCGTCGCCCAGCGCGGCCGGCGGCATGCGCCGCGGCGCGGGCATCGGCGGCGGCAGCGCGCCGCTCGTGCTGTTGTACGGATCGCTCATCGTCGCGCCTCTCCGGTGGAATGCCGCACGTCGGGCGGCGTGCTCGGGTCCGCGCGGTCAGTCCGCGTCGGCGGATTCCGGCGGCTGGTCGCCGACCGTCCACAGCCGCTCCAGCGCGTAGAACTCGCGCACTCGCGGCAGCATGACGTGGACGACCACGTCGCCGAGGTCGACCAGCACCCATTCGGCCTCGCGTTCGCCTTCGACGCCCAGCGGCATGACGTCGAGCTCCTTCACCTTGCGCACCACTTCGTCGGCGATCGACTTCACATGGCGGGTCGAGGTGCCGGAGGCGATGAGCAGGAAGTCGCAGACGCTGGTCTTGCCGCGGACGTCGATTTCGACGACATCCTTGGCCTTGAGGTCTTCGACCGCGGCGTGGACCTGGCGCAGGAGGACGTCGACGGCGGGCGCCGGGGTGGGCAGCACGGTCTTGATCACGTGCGCATTGCTGGAACTGGACAAGAGCGGTCCTCGCGTGGAATGGCCGGATTATACCCGCGGCGACGGCGGCGACCGGACCGTCACCGGGACCGCGCCGTAGAGGCCGTGTTCGACGATGTAGCGCGCCACCGGCGGCGGCACGAGGTGGTGCCAGGTCTCACCGCCGGCGATCCGGCGGCGGATGTCGGTGGCGGATTCGGGATGCAGCGGGTGGCGCAGGCGCAGCACCCGGCCGCCCGGGGACGCGCGTAGGTCCTCGGGATCGCGGGTCCAGCGGCCGGCGATCAGCCGGGTGGCTTCCGGCGGCAGGCGCACGTCGAGGTCGATGCCCGGGCGCTCGGCGACCACCCAGTGGGCGCCGGCGACCAGCGCCTCGGGCTCCTTCCACGTCGGCAGGCCGTACAGGCTGTCGGCGCCGATCACGAACGCCAGCGGCGCGGCCTCGCCGAACTCGGCGCGCAGGCCTTGCAGGGTGTCGATGGTGTAGCTCGGGGTCTCGCGGGCCAGTTCGCGGCGATCCACCCGCAACCCGCCCTGCCCCGCGACCGCCAGGTCCAGCATCGCCGCCCGCTGTTCGGCGGTGGCGCCGGGCGCGGTGCGGTGCGGCGGGTCGGCGGCGGGCATCAGCCGGACCATGGTGCCGAGGGCGTCGCGGGCGGCATGCGCGATCGCCAGATGCCCGTTGTGCACCGGATCGAAGGTCCCGCCGTAGAAGACGCGTAGCAGCATGGTTCAGCCCGCCGCGCGGCCGCTCAGCAGCCGGGCGCCGCGCGGTTCGGCGACGGCCAGCAGCAGGCGTTCCAGCGCCAGCCACGCGTCCGCGGGCTCCTCGCCCGGGCGCGACCGGCCCTTGGCGATGCGGTCGACCCGGCCGGCCTCGATCACGAAGCGCTCCCAGCGCGCGGCGTCGTGCCGCTGCAGCGCGCGCCGGTAGACCGCCTGCTTGGCATCCCAGACGCGCTGGGCCTTGAATTCGGCAGCGAGGTTGCCGCCGCGCGCCTGCACCCGCGCCAGCGCCGCGGCGCGCTGCAGTTCCATCACCAGCATGCCCATCAGCGCCGGCACCGCCTCGCCCTCGGCGCGCAGGCCGTGGAGCATGCGCACCGCCAGCGCGGCCTGGCCGTTGAGCGCGACGTCGATCAGCCGGAACACGTCGAAGCGCGCGGCGTCGGCCACGCAGGCCTCCATCCGGGCGAGGTCGATGACCTGGCCATCGGACAGCAGCGCGAGTTTGTCGATCTCCTGCGCCGCCGCCAGCAGGTTGCCTTCGACCCGCTCGACCAGCCGCTCCACCGCTTCGCGGTCGGCGTGCAGGCCGCGGGCGCGCAGGCGGCGCTCGACCCAGTCGGTCAGCTCGTGCGGTTTCAGCGTCCACGCCACGGCGTGGTGGCCGACGCGAGCGATGGCCTCGCTCCACTTGCCGCCGTGCTGGCGGCTCCAGTCCTCGCCGGTGATCAGCAGGACCACGTCGTCGGGCGGGTGATTGCAGAAATCGAGGATCGCCTCGGCGCCATCCTTGCCGGGCTTGGCCGACGGCAGGCGCAGGTCGATCAGCCGCCGGGTCGCGAACAGGCTCATCGCGCCGAGGCTCTGGGTGAGGCGGTTCCAGTCGAAGTCGCGGCCGTCGGCGTCCAGCACCTCGCGCTCGGCGATGCCCTCGGCGCGGGCACGGGCGCGCACGGCGTCGGCGGCCTCCAGCACCCGCAGCGGCTCGGGGCCGGCGATCAGGTAGACGGGCCGCAGCGGCTCGCTGTCGAGCTGGGCGACGAGGCGTTCGGGGGAGAGTTCCATGGCGGGCGGCGGGCGCCGCGCTCAGGGCGTCCTGGCCGGCGCGCGCAGTGCGGCGTCGATGCGGCGCAGGATCGCCGCGCTCATGTCCTTGCGCATTTCCTCGACCAGCAGCTCGCGTTCGCTGTTGCGGCCGATGGAGTCGGCCGGCGGCGCGATGTAGTCGCGGGACAGTTCGACCGCCTGCTGCGGCACGATGTCGGTGCCGTCGGCGTGGCGCAGGCGGAAGACCACGGCGTAGCGGAGGCTGAATTCCTGGGCGCGGCCGGCGGTGTCGATCGACAGCGGCAGGTCGTTCCACTTCTCCGACAGCACTTCCAGCGTGGTCGCGCCCTCGGCACCCGCGGTGGCGGGCGTCGCGCCCGCACGCTCCATGGCGCGCGCCAGCGAGTCGCCCAGCGGGCTGTACGGGTCGCGCGCGGTGACCGCGACCGGGCCGACGTCGGCCGGCAGGACCAAGGCGTTGCGCAGGTGGAAGCCGCAGCCGGCGAGCGGGAGCAGCAGGGCGAGGCCGAAGGCGAGGCGGGCGATCTTCATGGGCGCAGTCTGGCGGAGGGGGCGGCGGCGGGCAAGCCGGGCGGCGCGGACGCGGCCTCAGCCGGCCACGATGTTCACGATCTTGCCGGGCACGACGATGACCTTGCACACCGTCAGCCCGTCCATGAACTTGACCACGTTCGGCTCGGCCAGCGCGGCGGCCTCGACGGCCTCGCGCGGGGCGTCCACGGCCATCTCGATCGTGCCGCGCAGCTTGCCGTTGACCTGCACCGCCAGCGTCACCGCGTCGCGCACCAGCGCGGCCGGGTCGGCCTGCGGGAACGGCACGTCCTCCAGCAGCGTCTCCGGATGGCCCAGCACCTGCCACAGGTGGTGGCAGACGTGCGGCGTCACCGGGTTCAGCAGCAGCACCATCGCCTGCAGCGCCTCGTGTCGCACCGCGCGGCCCTGCTCGCTCATGTCGTCGAACTTCGAGACATGGTTGAGCAGCTCCATCAGCGCGGCGATCGCGGTGTTGAAGCTGTAGCGGCGGCCGTAGTCGTCGCCGACCTTCTGGATCGCCTCGTGCAACTGGCGACGCAGCGTCTTCTGCGCAGCGTTCAGCGCGGCGACGTCGACTTCAGGATGATCCGGCTGCGACGCGTGCGTGGTCACTTCGCGCCAGAACCGGCGCAGGAAGCGCGACATGCCCTCGACGCCGGCCTCGTTCCACTCCAGCGACTGCTCGGGCGGCGCGGCGAACATCGAGAACAGGCGCACGGTGTCGGCGCCGAACTTGTCGACCATCGCCTGCGGGTCGACGCCGTTGTTCTTCGACTTCGACATCTTCTCGACCGCGCCGATGCGCACCGCTGCGCCGTCGGCCTTCGACCTCGCGCCGACGATGCGGCCCTTGTCGTCGCGCTCGATCTCGACGTCGGCCGGGTTGATCCAGTCCTTCGAGCCGTCGGCGTTGTCACGGTAGAAGGTTTCCGCGATCACCATGCCCTGGCACAGCAGGTTGACCGCGGGTTCGTCGCTGTCGACCAGGCCTTCGTCGCGCAGCAGCTTGTGGTAGAAGCGGAAGTACAGCAGGTGCAGGATCGCGTGCTCGATGCCACCGATGTACTGGTCGACCGGCGTCCAGTACTTCGCGCGGCCGTCGACCATGTCGGTCGCGCCAGGCGAGGTGTAGCGCGCGTAGTACCAGCTCGACTCCATGAAGGTGTCGAAGGTGTCGGTCTCGCGCTCGGCCGGGCCGCCGCAGTGCGGGCAGGTGGTCTTGCGCCACTCGGGGTCGGACTTGATCGGCGACAGCACCGCGCCGGACGCGAACGCGTCCTGCACGTCTTCCGGCAGCAGCACTGGGAGCTGGTCCTCGGGCACCGGCACCGCGTCGCAGGTCGGGCAGTAGATCACCGGGATCGGGCAGCCCCAGTAACGCTGGCGGCTCACGCCCCAGTCGCGCAGGCGGAAATTCACCTTGCGCTCGCCGCGGCCTTCGGCCTCGAACTTCGCGGCCAGATGGTCGAACGCCTCGCGATATCCCTTGCCGTCCAGGCCTTCGCCGGAGTTGATGCACATCGCGGCGGGGTTGGTCTTGTCGCCGTACCACGGCTTCCAGCACGCGGTGTCGTAGCGGTGTTCTTCGGGCAGCAGGTGCGGCGGCACGATGCCGCGCAGGCCGATGACCTGCTGGATCGGCAGGCCGTATTTCGTCGCGAACTCGAAGTCGCGCTCGTCGTGGCCGGGCACCGCCATCACCGCGCCGGTGCCGTAGCCCATCAGCACGAAGTTGGCGACCCAGATCGGCACCTGCTCGCCGCTGATCGGGTGGATCGCGAACAGGCCGGTGGCCATGCCGCGCTTTTCCTGCGTCTCCAGCTCCGCCTCGGACACGCCGCCCTTGCGCAGCTCGGCGATGAAGGCGGCCAGCTCCGGATTCGTCTCCGCCGCACGCAGCGCCAGTGGATGCTCGGCGGCGACGCTGACGAAGGAGACGCCCATCAGCGTGTCGGGCCGCGTGGTGAACACGCGCAGCTTGTCGTCACTGCCGGCGACGTCGAACGCGAATTCCAGGCCCTCGCTGCGGCCGATCCAGTTGCGCTGCATCGTCTTGACCGATTCCGGCCAGCCGTCCAGCGTGTCCAGCCCGTCCAGCAGCTCCTGGGCGTAGGCGGTGATCTTCAGGAACCACTGCGGGATCTCGCGCTTCTCGACCAGCGCGCCGGAGCGCCAGCCGCGGCCATCGATCACCTGCTCGTTCGCCAGCACGGTCTGGTCGACCGGGTCCCAGTTCACCACCGAGTTCTTGCGGTACACCAGGCCCTTCTTCATCAGCCGGGTGAACATGCGCTGCTCGTGGACGTAGTAGTCCGGGCGGCAGGTCGCGAACTCGCGCGACCAGTCGATCGCGTAGCCCAGCGACTGCAGCTGGCCGCGCATGTGGTCGATGTTGGCGTAGGTCCACTTCGCCGGCGCGGTCTTGTGCTTGAGCGCGGCGTTCTCGGCGGGCAGGCCGAACGCGTCCCAGCCCATCGGCTGCAGCACGTTGTGGCCGGTCATCCGCCGGTGGCGGCTGATCACGTCGCCGATCGTGTAGTTGCGCACGTGCCCCATGTGGAGCGCGCCCGACGGGTACGGCAGCATCGACAGGCAGTAGTACTTGGGCTTGTCGGAGGCTTCATCGACCTCGAAGGCGCGGCGGTCGCGCCAGAAGGCCTGGGCGGCGGTTTCGACGGAACGGGGGCTGTAAGGGGCGGCCTCGGACGGAGCGGAGGCGCCCTGCTGGGCATCGGCGGACACGGCGACGGTCGGGGGCTGGGGAAGCCCGCTACCTTACCGCATACCCCCCCTCGCTGCCGAGGGCCGGCTTCCGGGTGATCTCCAGGTGGCACTGGCTCGCCCCGTGGTGCATGCACTGGGTCTCGCGGACCTCGATCTGTTCCCCGTACTTCTTCGCCAGGCCGCGGACGATGCCCTTGGCCACGAAGCACAGGCGGCGCTCGGAGAAATAGGTCAGCAACATCCGGTCGTCGTCCTGGCGGTACGTGCGCAGTTCGGGCGGGTTGCGCTTGGGATTGTGCTTGTGGATGGCGTCGTGGATCTTGTAGCTCGCGTTCTCCAGCACTTCGAACGTGCGCCACTCCGGCTTGACGAACATCTCGTAGTACGTCACCAGCGACGGGCCGACGAAATCGCCGAAATCCTCGAGCACGGTCGTCAGCGGCGCATTGAGCATGCCCGCGGCCGTGGTGGCGAGCTTGACGATCTCCTCGTCGGGATACTGGGCGACCGGGAAGTACACCTTGTAGCCGATGCCGGCTTCCTTCAGCAGCGCATCCCAGGTGGCGCGGCCACCGTGGCGCTCGATCACGTAACTGCGCAGAAAATCGAAAATCACACCGTACATCGGTTCTCCCTGACACCCTGTGGCGTGCCCTTCGTACCTTCGAAGGCCCACGTTCGCCGCCATCGGCGGCTGCATGCCGTCACACACCGGACGTCCCCTCCGGCACGACGACTCCTGATCCCCATCCCGCATTTAACACACGTCGAGGCACCGCGCGCAACCGGCCGCATCGCCACGCGGCACAGGTCGCGGGCCGCGCGTGCCTTCCACGCGGAACGAAGGTGCGGATCGTGCCCGCGCGGCGCCGCGGGAAGCGTGCGCGAGCGCACGAAACATGCAACCACCTGATCGGCGTGGCGTTTTCCGTACCCCTGTCGAAAGTTTACCCGCACATCTCTGGAAAACCGCAGGCGGAAGCGCATACTGCGCGCGCCGTTCCGGTCAGGCCTCCCAGACGCCACGTCCGCCGCATCTCCATCGCCGCACTCCATCCTCGCCGCAAGCGGCGCGGGGATGTCGAACGCCGGCCTTCGACGCAACCGAAGAACGCGCCCCACTCCTACTCAGGACACCTCTCATGTTTCCCCTCGTTTCTGGTCTTGGTCCGCTGGCCATCGCCGGCATCGTCTTGTTCTCGCTCGTGGCGCTCGTCGCCGCGCTGTACCTGCTCGGCGTCATCCGCTACATCCCCAACAACCGCATCGGCATCGTCGAAAAACTGTGGAGCCCGAAGGGATCCGTGAAACACGGACTGCTCGCGCTCGACGGCGAAGCGGGCTTCCAGCCCGACCTCCTGCGCGGCGGTTTCCATTTCTTCATGCCGCTGCAGTACCGCGTGCACACCCGGCCGATGATCGTCGTCACCCAGGGCAAGATCGGCTACGTGTTCGCGCGCGACGGCCATGACCTGCCCGCCGGGCAGACCCTCGCCGACAACGCGCAGGCGAAGGATTTCCGCGACGTGCGCGGCTTCCTCGCCACCGGCGGCCAGAAGGGCCCGCAGCGCAAGATCCTGCGCGAAGGCACGCACATCATCAATCCGGCGCTGTTCGTGGTGATGACCGACGAAGCCACCTACGGCCTCTCGCTCGACAAGGACGAACAGGCGTACTACGACAACATGCGCGGCGTGCTCGTGCAACGCAGTGCGTTCGTGCCGGTCGTCATCAAGGAAATCCCCGGCACGCACGAGTCGGACCAGCTCGCCATCGTCACCGTGATGGACGGCCCCGGCCTGCCGCGCGACGAACTGCTGGCGCCCGACGTCGGCGACGGCCACAACTCGTTCCAGGAACCGGAGCGATTCCTCGCCGCCGGCGGCCTGCGCGGCCGCCAGGAACGCGTGCTGGTCGAAGGCACGTACTACATCAACCGCCTGTTCGCGACGGTGGAGTTCATCAACAAGACGATCATCCCCGTCGGCCACGTCGGCGTGGTCGTCTCCTACACCGGCGGCAAGGGCGAAGACATCACCGGTACCGACTACAGCCACGGCGAACTGGTCGAGAACGGCTGCCGCGGCGTGTGGCGCAATCCGCTGATGCCCGGCAAGTACGCGTTCAACACCTACGCCGGCAAGATCGAACTGGTGCCGACCACCAACTTCGTGCTGATGTGGAAGTCGGGCGAAAGCGGCTCGCGCTTCGACTCCAACCTGCGCGAGATCACGCTGATCACCAAGGATGCGTTCGAGCCCAACCTGCCGCTGTCGGTGGTGGTGCACATCGACTACCGCAAGGCGCCGCTGGTGATCCAGCGCTTCGGCAACGTCGCGCAGCTGGTGGAACAGACGCTGGACCCGATGGTGTCCTCGTACTTCAAGAACATCTCGCAGACCAAGACCTTCATCGAGCTGATCCAGTCGCGCAGCGAGTTGCAGACGCAGGCCTCCGTCGACATGAAGGAACGCTTCCTCGCCTACTCGCTGGAATTCCAGGAAGTGCTGATCGGCACGCCCAAGCCGCAGCCGGGCGACACCCAGATCGAGTACATCATGGCGCAGCTGCGCGATCGCCAGATCGCGCGCGAGCAGGTCGAGACCTTCGCCCAGAAGCAGATCGCGGCCGACAAGCAGCGCGAGCTCAACGAAGCCGAGCAGCGCGCGTCGAAGCAGAAGGAACTGACCGCGTCGCTGGTCGACATCTCGATCAAGGAGAACATGGGCGCGGCATCGGTGAAGGCCGCCGAGAAGCGCCGCCAGGAGATCGAGGCGCTGGCCCACGCCGAGAAGTTCAAGCAGGAAATGGAAGGCAGCGGCCGCGCGTCGGCGATCAAGGCGGTCGGCGAGGCCGAAGCGGCCGCGATCAAGGCCAAGTCGGAAGCGCTGGAAGGCGAAGGCGCGGACAAGCAGATGATGCAGACGGTGATGCTGCGCCTGGCCGAAGCGCTGGAAACCTCGCGCGTGCCGCTGGTGCCGCAGATCCAGCTCGGCGGCGGCAGCGGTGCCGGTGGCGACGGCAACGCGCTCGGCACGCTGCTGTCGCTGATGGGCGCACTCAAGGCCGGCGAACTGGCCCGCGCCCCGGCGATGCCGGCGCCGGCGACCAGCGAACCGGTGGTCTGACGCACGACGTCCTGCCGCGGCGCTGCCTGCGGCAGGACGCAACGGAACGACCGGTCACGGCGAGATCGTGATCGGCGTTCCCACCGGCACCAGCCGCCAGATTTCCTCGATCTCGGCGTTGGTGACCGCGATGCAGCCATCGGTCCAGTCGCGGCCGTAACCGGGCGGCGTGCCGCCGTGAATCATGATGTCGCCGCCGGGATCGAGGCCGCGCGCCTTCGCCCATGCTGCGTCGGCAGCGTTCGGATACGACACCCGCAGCGACAGGTGGTAGCGACTGGCGCCGTTGCGGAACGTGATCGTGTAGCGGCCTTCCGGCGTGCGTTCGTCGCCCTGCTTGCGCTTGGGCCCGACCGGGGCGTCGCCCAGCAGGATGCGATAGCGACGCACCACCTTGTCGCCGCGCAGCAGTTCCATGCGACGTTCGGACTTGTCGACGCGGATCGCGTCGACCTGCTCGGCCGCGGGTGCCAACGGCGGCGGCCACACGGCCGGTACCGACGTCGCGGCGGCAGTCGCGAACGACAGCGCTGCAGCCAGCGTGGTGCGGACAACGATCGGATTCATGCCTGTGCTCCCGGGGAAGAATGCGTGGCGGTCGCATCCAGCCGCGCCAGCGCGCATTCGACGGCGCCGGCATCGGCCAGCGTGCCGAACACCGCGCCGCGCGCGCCGCCCAGCCGGCTGCGGCAGAAGGCGTCCGCGAGCGGACTGTCGCCGCGCAGCAGCGTCGCCGCCTGCAACGCCAGCGCAAGGCGCTCGACCTGCGCGCGCGCCGCGAACTGCGCGGCCTCGGGCGGTTGCGCACTCCAGTCCGCGAGATCGCGTTCGAGCGCGGCGACGGCGGCATCGAAATCGGACTGCCGCCCCGCGGCGCCCTGCAGTTCGGCGCGCAGTGCATCGACGGCGCCCGGCTCGCGCTGCAGCGCGCGCAGCACGTCCAGGCACTGGATGTTGCCGCTGCCTTCCCAGATCGAATTCAGCGGCGCCTGCCGGTACAGCCGCGGCAGGATCGTCTCCTCGACGTAGCCCACGCCGCCCAGGCATTCCTGCGCTTCGTTGACGAACGCCGGCGTGCGCTTGCAGATCCAGAACTTGCCGATCGCGGTGGCGACGCGCGCGAAGCCGGCCTCGCGCGCATCGTGCGCAGCACGATCGACCGCACCGGCGACGCGCAGCGCGAACGCGGCCGCGGCTTCGGACTCGATCGCGAGGTCGGCCAGCACGTTGCGCATCAGCGGCTGTTCGACCAGCCGTCGCCCGAACGCGACGCGATGACGCACGTGGTGCAGCGCCTGCAACAGCGCCATGCGCATCTCCGCGGCGGAGCCAAGCATGCAGTCGAGCCGGGTGAGCATCACCATTTCGAGGATGACCGACACGCCGCGGCCTTCGTCGCCGATGCGATGCGCGCGGGCACCGGCGAATTCGACTTCCGACGACGCGTTCGACCAGTCGCCGAGCTTGTCCTTCAGCCGCATCACGCGGAACGCGTTGCGCGCGCCGTCGGGCAGGCGGCGCGGCATCAGGAAACAGCTCAGGCCACCGGGCGCCTGCGCCAGCACCAGGAAACCGTCGCTCATCGGCGCGGAAAAGAACCATTTGTGGCCGACCAGCGCGTAGTCGTCGCCGCCGGACAGCGGCGTGGCGACGGTCTCGTTGCTGCGCACGTCGCTGCCGCCCTGCTTCTCGGTCATGCCCATGCCGAGCGTAACGCCGGCCTTGTCGGCCATCGGGATGTCGCGCGGGTCGTACCGTGCGCTGGCAGCCTTGTCGGTCCAGGCCTGCAGCGCCGGCGCGCGACGCAGCGCCGGCACCGCCGCGTGCGTCATCGTCAGCGGACAACTGGTGCCGGGTTCGGCCTGGTGATGCAGGTAGCTCAGCGCCGCACGCGCGACGTGCGCGCCCGCCTGCGGCAGCGACCACGTCGCAGGCGCCCACGACAGCCCGGCGACACCGCCGGCGATGGCCGCGTCCATCAGCGTGTGGTACGCAGGATGGAACTCGACCGTGTCGATGCGATGGCCGAAGCGGTCGTGCGTGCGCAGCCGCGGACGATCGCGATGCGCATCGAACGCGGCGCGATACAGCGCATCGCCGGCGAGTCGGCCGTAGGCGTGCAGATGCGCGACGAAGAGCTCGCCGCCCTCGCGCACCACCGCCTCGCGCAGCGCGGGATCGCCGGCCCAGAGATCGCAGGGGCCGAATTCCGGCGGCTGGTTGCGCACGACATGGGTGTCGGCGGGCAGGTCGGGAGCATTCGTCATCGGGCGGATCGGCGGCGGCGTTCGGATGTCGTCGACTCTAGCAGGCGCCGCCGTCGCGGTGCCGCATGCACGGCGCTGCGGCCGAGCGACGGCGCGGCCTCAGTCCGCGAAGGCGTCGAGAAAGGCCTGCGGCAGCGGCCAGACACCGAACCAGCCGTTGCGCGTGCCGGTGAGCACGCGCAGCGATTGCCCGCGTCCGCCGGGCACGCGCGACAGCGGATGGAACACGCGATCGCGCAGCGCCGCGACGCGGTCACGATCGGACTGGAACAGCGGCGTCAGCCAGCGGCTCCAGAAGTGGTAGGCGCGCAGGTGCGCACGGCGTCCGCGTTCGTAGCGGGCGAGCGCGTCCGTCAGCGTCGCGGCGTCGCGCAGCGCATCGCGCAGGGCCAGCGCATCGACCAGCGCCATGTTCGCGCCCTGCCCCAGCTGCGGGCTCATCGCGTGCGCGGCATCGCCGACCAGCACCGCGCGGCCGCGATGCCAGCGCTTCAGCACGCAGTCGCGGTAACGCGCCTGCGCCAGGCCGTCCGGCACGGCGATGTCGCGCAGCGGGCCCAGCGCCTCGGGCCAGAGGGCGGCGACGTCCGCACGCCAGCGATCGGCATCGCGCCCGGCCTCGGCGAGCGCGGACACGGGCAGGCTCCAGAAGAAACTCAGGCGCGGCACCGGATCGTCCGGGCGCGTGCCGACCGGCAGCATGCCGATCATCTGCCGCGCCCGCCGGTAGCGCTGGCGCAGTTCGTCCATCCACGGCCAGCCCGCGGCCGGCACCAGGCACCATTGCGCGCCCCAGGGATACGGCCGGTCCAGCGCGATGTCGCCGATGTCCGCGCGTAGCGCCGAGGCCGCGCCGTCAGCCACCGCGACCAGATCGTAGGCGCCGTGCTCGTCGCCCTGATCATCGCGCAGCACGCCACGTCCGTGATCGACGGAGACGATCGATCGGCCGCAGTGCAATGCGCGCCGTTCGCTCCATGCAGCGTCGAGAATGCGGAAGATCGCGCCGCGTTGCATGCCGAGGCCGTGCATCGCCGGATGCAGCTCGCGATAGCGCATGTCCATCACCGGGCGACTTTCTGGCGTCTCGCCGTACAGACGCCGCACCGGCGCGCCGTGCGCGCGGACCGCAGGCAGCAGGCCCAGCGACCACAGCGCACACAGGCCGGTGGGCTGCAGCAGGAAACCCGCGCCCACCGGTCCCGGATCGGGCACGCGTTCGAAGACCTCGACGTCGTGGCCATCGCGGCTCAACGCCACCGCGAGCGCCTGGCCCGCGGTGCCGTAACCGACGATGGCGATGCGCAACGGTGCTTTCATCGGCACGGTTCCAGCATGAAAAAGGCCCCGCCGGAGCGGGGCCTCGAATCGGGATGCGACACGATCGCCAGACTCAGGCGACCGGCACGACACCCGCTGCCTGCGCGCCCTTCGGGCCCGTGGTCACCTCGTAGCTCACGCGCTGACCTTCCTGAAGGCTTCGGAAGCCTTTCGCGTTGATCGCCGAGAAGTGCACGAACACGTCTGCACTGCCATCTTCCGGGGCGATGAAGCCAAATCCCTTGGCGTCGTTGAACCACTTCACTGTTCCGTACGGCATATTCCTGATGACCTCGATTGGGATGCGGTGTCGTGCGAACCGCATGAGTAGCGGGCGCACAGGCGCGAGTATGCATGTCCCTGAACGGCGCGCAAGAGGAGACGCCCCCGTCGCCGACGTGCGGCAATCAGTCCTGCCCCAGCAGCGCCACCAGCAGCGGGCCGAGGCCGGCGCTCGCCGCCTCGACGTTCGCCAGCACCTCGTCCAGGGTGATGACCTCGTCGGTCACCGGCCCCGCCCCGGCGGCCCAGTTCGCCACGATCGCGAGGCAGGCGTAATCGAGACCGAGTTCGCGGGCGAGGCCCGCCTCGGGCATGCCGGTCATGCCGACCAGATCGCAGCCGTCGCGGCGCATGCGCGCGATTTCGGCGCGGGTTTCCAGCCGCGGCCCCTGGGTGGCGCCGTAACAGCCGCCGTCGACCAGCGCGACGCCCGCCCGCGACGCCGCGGCCAGCACCGCCGCACGCAGCGACGGCGTGTACGGGTCGCCGAAGTCGACGTGCAGCACCTCGGTGCCGGGCTCTTCGCACAGCGTCGAGACGCGGCCCCAGGTGTAGTCGATCAACTGGTCCGGGCAGGCCAGCACGCGCGGGCCGAAGCGTTCGGTGATGCCGCCCACGGTGTTGAGCGCGAGCACGCGGGTCGCGCCGACCGCCTGCAGCGCGGCGAGATTCGCGCGGTAATTGATGCGGTGCGGCGGAACGGAATGACCTTCGCCATGCCGCGCGAGGAAGGCGACGCGATGCCCCGCCAGCGTGCCCACGCGCACCGGACCCGAGGGCGCGCCGTAGCGCGTCGGCGGCTGGTGGGTCTCGACGTCCTGCAGTTCGGCGAGGCGATACAGGCCGGTGCCGCCGACGACGGCCAGTGCGATGGGCGCGTCCATGGTCTGGGTCGCCGTCATTCGGCCAGCGCGTAGATCGCGGGCAGGTTGCGGCCTTGCTCGTGGTAGTCCATGCCGAAGCCGAAGACGTAGCGGTCGACGACTTCGAGGCCGACGTAATCCGCGTCGATGCCGTCGACGCGGCGATCGTGGCGCTTCACCGCCAGCACCGCGACGCGCACGTCCTGTGCGCCCTGGTCCTCGCACCAGCGCTTCACCGCCAGCAGCGTGTGGCCTTCGTCGAGGATGTCGTCGACCAGCAGCACGCGGCGGCCGCGCATCGACGTCGCCGGGCGATGCAGCCAGGCCAGTCCCGAGCCGGAGGTGCTGCCGCGGTAGCGCGTGGCGTGCAGGTAATCGAATTCGACGTCGAGCCGGCGTTCGCCGAGCGCGAACGCCAGTTGCACCGCGAACGGCATGCCGCCGTGCATGATCGTGACGAACAGCGGCGGCGTGTCGTCGTCGGCGTAGTCGGGCACGATGGCGTCGGCCATCGTCGCGATCACGGCGTCGAGTTCGGCGCGGTCGTGCAGCAGGTCGGCGGTGGCCAGCACGTCGGCGAGTCGTGGCGAAGTCATGCGATGTCTCCCGGATGCGCCTGCAGTCGCGTGCGGGCGTCGTCGTGACGGGCATCGGCCAGCAGGCCGTCCCAGCCCAGGGCGCCGCGGCCGAGCAGGCCGGTCAGTGCCATCGTGTTGAGCGTGCGGCCTTCGACCGCCGCCAGCGATTCCTCGACGAGTTCCGGATGGCAGACCAGCACCACGTCGCAGCCGGCGTCGAGGTGTGCGTCGATGCGCTGCTTCACCCCGCCGGCGGAGAACGCCGCGGCCATGCCGATGTCATCGGAGAACACCACGCCGCGGAAGCCCATCTCCTTGCGCAGGATCGTCTCGATCCAGTACGGCGAGTAGCCCGCCGGTTCCGGTGCGACCTGCGGATAGGTCACGTGCGCCAGCATCACCGCATCGGCGCCGGCGTCGATGCCCGCGACGAAGGGCACGAGGTCCTCGGCGCGGATCGCGTCGAGCGGACGGTCGTCCACCGCGACGTCGAAATGCGTGTCTTCGAGCACCGAGCCGTGGCCCGGGAAATGCTTGAGCGTCGCGGCCATGCCCGCGGCGTGCATGCCGCGCACGTAGGCGCGGGTGAACGCGGCGACCACCTGCGGATCGTCGGAGAACGCGCGATTGCCGATGGCGAGGTTGCCGCGGCCGAGGTCGACCACCGGCGCGAAGCTGAGGTCGACGCCGCTGGCGCGCACTTCGCTGGCCATCAGCCAGGCGTGCTCCTCGGCGAGCGCCAGCGCGCCGGCGGGATCGTCGGCATACAGGCGGCCGAACCCTTCCAGCGGCGGCAGTGCGCTGTAGCCGTCCTGGAAGCGCTGCACGCGGCCGCCTTCCTGGTCGACGCAGATCAACTGCGGCCGCGGCGCCGCGGCGCGGATGGCCGCGGACAGCTCCGCCACCTGCGCGCGCGACACGAAGTTGCGCTTGAACAGGATCACGCCGGCGCAGGCGTCGTGCTGCAGCCAGTCGCGTTCCTGCGCGGTGAGTTCCGGACCGGCGACGCCGATTACGAGCATGGGACAGACTCCAGATCGCGGCCGTCGCGTTCGTCGTCGCGCCATTGCGAGAACGGCCGCGCGGCCAAAGCCAGATTGTAGTAACGCACGATGTCGGTGACCTCGGCGCCCAGCCACGGCGGACGCGCGAACGCCTCGTCGCCGTCGTCCAGTTCCACCTCCGCCACGACCAGCCCGGCGTTGTCGCCGAGGAACTCGTCGACTTCCCACAGGTGGTCGCCGAACGACACCAGATGCCGGCGCTTGTCGATCAGGCCGCCGACGCAGCGCGCGAGCAGCGCGCGGGCGTCCTCGACCGGGATCGCGTAGTCGTATTCCTCGCGGGTATGGCCCAGGTCGCGGCTCTTGAGGTTCAGCCGCGCCTCGTCGCCTTCCAGCCGCACCCGGACCGACACCTGCTGCCGGCCCTCGTCCAGCGAGGCCTGGTCGTTGAGGTAGCCCTGCGCCATCGGGATGGTGCGATGCGCCTGCGCCCGCCAGCGGTCGTCGAGGACCAGGAATTTGCGTTCGATTTCGATGGCCACGGGGTGGCGGGTCCGGTCCGGGCTCAGGCGGGCCGGTATTGTAGGCGCAGCGGCGCGGGAATCAGCGACGCCCCGGACGGAGTTGCCCGCGGGCCCGGATCGCGTGCTAGGATGATTGCGGTTGCCTGGCGATTAGCGAATTTTTAACAATTCTCGGCCAGCCGGGCGAAACTGACGAACGCCGATCGTCCAACCGACCAGGGACTCTCGCCATGCCTAGCGAAACTCCGCAAGAAGACCGCCGCGCCGACGCCGACCACGGCGAGCGCACCTCCCCCCAGAACCGCCCGGACACGCCGGGATCGCTGGGCCGGGAAATCTCCGAACACACGACGCAGAACCAGCGCGACGCCATCCCGGCGCTGAGCGACCACCCGATCGATGCGGGCCCCATGCTGATGCCGCACGAGCGCAAGCTCTCGGCCGACGAACAGCGCAACCTGCTGGCCATGCGCCGCCACAACGACGACGGCATCGACGACACGATCGCGGAACAGGAACGCCTGCGCGAAGCCGAACGCGTGCTGCGCTACGAGTCCTGGCGCCTGGAACACGCCTCCGAAATCGCGCAGCGGCATTCCCAGCAAGTGCGCGAGGTGTCGGCCACCAGCCAGAACCAGGCGCTGCTGAACAAGTCCTTCGGCGCCTACGAAGGCGTGTTCGCCGCGATGAACGCCGGCATGCACGCGCTCGATGCCCAGCGCCTGCCGCTGAATGCCGACGAGCGCAGCAACGTCGCCGGCGCACTGACCGCGCAGCTCGCGCAGACGCCGGGCTTCAACCGCGATAGCTTCGATCCCAAGCAGCTGTCGGTCGCCGTCGGCGAAGGCAATGATCGCGTGTTCGCGATCCACGGCTCGCATCCGGGCGCGCCCGATGCGGTCTACGCCAACGTGTCCGTCGACCAGGCGAAGCAACAGTCGCTGCAGGTCAGCGGTGCGCAGGCCACGGCCGAACCGCCGCAGCCGCAGCGCCCGGCGCCGCAGCAGGAGACGGAACAGCCGTCGCAGTCGGCTCCGGTGATCGCCCCGCGCACGCTGCTCTGACGGAAAAGCCGGGCACATCCGACGCCCGCGTCCCGCACGCGGGCGTCGTCGTTTGCGACGACGGCGAATCGGCGCGACTCAGCGCGGCGGCGAGAACAGCGCGATCGATTCGACGTGCGCGGTGTGCGGGAACATGTCCATGACGCCCGCGGCCTCCAGCGTCCAGCCGCGCTCGTTGACGAGGTAGCCGGCATCGCGCGCCAGCGAGCCGGGATGGCAGCTGACGTAGACGATCCGCTTCAGCCCCTTCAGTGGCAACTGCTTCAGTACGCCGTCGGCGCCTGAACGCGGCGGGTCCAGCAGCAGGCGATCGAAGCCCGCGCGCATCCACGCATGCCCCGACAGATCCTGCGCGAGATCGGCGGCATGGAACTGCGCGTTCGCCAGCGCGTTGTGCGCCGCGTTCTCGCGCGCCCGCATCACGAGGCCGGCCTCGCCTTCCACGCCGACGACCTCGCGCGCGATACGCGCCAGCGGCAGCGTGAAATTGCCGAGCCCGCAGAACAGATCCAGCACGCGATCGTCCGGCTGCACGTCGAGCAACTCCAGCGCGCGCGCGATCATCTTCTCGTTGAGGCCGGCGTTGACCTGGATGAAATCCAGCGGCCGGAATTTCAATCCCACGTTCCACGGCGCCAGCGCGAACGACAGCGGCGGATCCTGCGGCCACAGCGGCTGCACCGAATCGATGCCCCCGGGCTGGAGGAAGATCGCGAACCCGTGCGCCTGCGCGAACGCGGTCAGCGCATCGCGATCGCGCTCGCCCAGCGGCTGCAGGTGACGGAAGATCAGCGCCACGGTGGCGTCGCCGGCGATGAACTCGATCTGCGGGATGTCGCGGCGGGCATCAAGACCATCGACCAGCGCGCCGATGGCGTCGAGCTTCATGCCGATCGCCGGGATCACGGTGTGGCATTCGCGCAGGTCGGCGACGAAGCGCGGATCGGCTTCGCGGAAACCCACCAGCGTCTTGTCCTTCTTCTCGACCCGGCGCACCGACAGCCGGCCCTTGCGGCGATAGCCCCACGCGGCATCGACCAGCGGCGGCAGCAGCGTCTTCGCCTCGACATGACCGATGCGCTGGAGGTTGTCCAGCAGCACCTGCTGCTTGTAGAGGATCTGGCGGTCCTCGGCGAGGTGCTGGAGCACGCAGCCGCCGCAGGTGCCGAAATGCGTGCAGCGCGGGTCGACGCGGTCCGGCGACGCGACCAGCACCTCGACGGTCGCGGCTTCATCGAAATGCCGCGACTTCGCGGTCTGCTTCGCCATCACCCGCTCGCCCGGCAACGCGCCGGACACGAACACCGTCTTGCCCGCATGCACGTCGCCCTCGGGACGACGGGCGACGCCGCGGCCGTCGTGGCTCAGATCGAGGATGTCGAGGGCGAACGGGGTCTGGTCGATGCGATTGCGGGCCACGGGCGGGTCGGAAGGCGAAAAGCGGGCCGCGATTGTCGCATGGCGGCGCGCGCGCCAGCCCCGTCCCGCCAATCGGGGGGTACGGGCATCAACTTAATACAAGTTCGATCCCGTCCTCGGATTCATCGCCCCCGGGACCATGGTCGGCAATGATCCCGATGATCCAATCAAAGACCGTCGCCCCCTCCCCTCTCATGACATCACGCCGCAAGGACTCGAAATGAGCCACATGATTGGGATGGCACGTCTGCAGCATCCGTTCGTATTGCCGGGCCGTTTCCGCATGGCCCAGCCGGAGCCGTGAAAGCGCGTGGTTCCGCCACTCGAGGATGAAACCGCCATCCGGGGTTCCGAATCCGCCACGGAGCACGTCGTTGAATGCATCAAGATTGCGTCCCCATGGACCGCCACCGAGCGCAATCTCGGAGAAATGCCGGAAAAACCCTTCCAACGTATCGAAAGCCGCGCCATCGATGATGAGGCGCGGCTTATCGTTTCCGCTCACTTCTGCTTCCACGCCCCGCCCTGCTGGTACCACCAGCCGGACTTCGCGCTGCTGATCCACTGGCGGGCGAACACGCTGCGGATCTGGCCTTCCCATTCCGGGTGGCCGTTGGCGACCGCGATCTCGCGGTAGACGGCCTTGCGGTCGCGGTTCTCGTCGGCGACGGCGTTGTTGACCGGCACGCGATCCTTCAGCGCCAGCGCGGCGGGATCGCGGACCACGATCAGGCCATCGCTGCCGAAACCCAGCGCACCGGAGTCGAAATGCGGGCGCAGCTGGCTGTCGAACCGCTGCTCCATCCGCGCCTGGATGGCCTGGATGGCCGGCGTCTGGATGTTGAAGTCGGGCTGGTCCTGCGCCATCGCCGGCGAGATGCCGAGCAGGATCAGCGGATCGAAGCCGCCGGACGCCGGGCGATCCACGACGAAGCGGGTCGGCTGGAAGCGCGGCGCCTGCAGCGCCATGCCGCCGCCGGACGGCGCGGCCTGCGGCGGCGGTGCGTCGGCCTGGTCGAGCACCTTCTCGACGAAGACCTTGGCGGCTTCCTTGGCCTCCGCGGCCGGGAAGTACACGTTGATGGTGACGCAGGCGCTGAGGGCCAGCGTGGACACCATCGAGAGCCCGAACAGACGACGCATGCGTTTTCTCCCGTGAAAGATCGTGATCGAGTGTAGCCGGTCCCCGGCCGGGCGGCCTCAGTGGATGACCGGCGCGATGTCGCCGCTGCCCACCGCCTGGAGGCGTTCGACCAGCGTCGGCCAGTCGACGTGCCGGTTGAAGCCCACCACCCGCAGGCGCGGCAGTCCCGCGCCCTCGACGATGGTAAATCCGCCGGCTGAACCCGACGTTGCCGTCGACCCGGCGCCTTCCAGCCCGGACATCGTGCAGACCGTGTTCTGCAGCCGGCAGGCGATGCCGATGCGGCGGTAGCCGAAGTCGTCGAAGAGCCCGATCAGCTGGCCCTGCAGCGTGGTGACGAACGAGGCGTCGCCGACGCTGGAGATGTTCTGCACCGCGCGCTGGCTGATGCGCTGACGCACGCCCTTGCGCGGCACGGTGTGGAAGTCGGCGTCGAAGGCGGTGGCGGTCCAGTCGACCAGGCGCAGGTCGCGGATGGCACCGTCGAGCCGGCCGCTGATGCTGCCGAAATCGAAGACTTCGGTGACCGCGAGCAGGTCGAGGTTCTCCAGCGCGAGATCGGCCGACAGCGTCGGCGCGACGCCGAACGGACGCTCCATCGCCAGCGACGACACGCGTACGCGGCCATCGAACATCTGCATGTCGAGACCGCCCTCGAAGCTCAGGCGATCCTCGGCGTAACGCGCGTCCGGGATCGTGCCGCCCAGCGTGCCGCGGAACGCGGGCCAACCGAACGCCTGCGCCAGCCGGCCGATGTCCATGCCGTCGAGGGTGAGGCCGAAGCCGGCTTCCAGCCGCCGCGCGCCGGACGGCGGGCGCAACTGGAAGCGATCGAAGCGCAGCGTGCCGCCGACGACCGGGATCGTGGCCGGCGCGCGCAAGGCGATGCCGCCGTCGGCGCTGTGCAGGGCCAGCGTCGACGCGCCGAACGCGAGGTCGTACAGCCGGCCTTCGCGCCACGACAGCTGGCTGTCGACCGGCATCGAGCCGCCTTCGAAACGCACGTCGCCGTCGAGACCGTCGAAACGGAAGCGGCCCTTGCCGTCGCGCAGCGTCAGACCGGCCAGTCGCGCTTCGGCGCCCTGCAGGCCGTTCGCATCGAGCCGCAGCCGCGCGTGCGCCGCGCCGTCCAGTGCGAGATCGCCGAGGCCCGCGCTGCCGAGCCAGCCGGAGAGATAGCGCGCGGGCAGTTCGGCGACGTCGTCGCTGTCGACCGCGACGTCGAGCGCACGCAAGGCACCGTCGGGCGCGAACGCGGCTTCGCCCTGCACCGCGAGCGTGCGGCCGTCGCGCCAGAGGATCGTCGGCAGGCGCCAGCCTGCGGCATCGCCGCGGGCACCGATGCGCAGCGCCACCGGCGTCGCCGGCAGCGACACGTAGGCGCTGCCGTAGAGGAATTCGCCGCCATGCAGCGCGCCGTCGAGGCCGATGGTGCGCACGCCGTCGTCGCCGAAGCGCGCGTCGAGCGCGAGCGTCGCGCCGAGATGCTCGGCGGCGATGGTCGCGTCCGGCGTTTCCAGCCCCGCGCCAGCGATCGTCAGCGGCCCGCTCACGCGCACCGGGCCGCGTGCGGGCACGTTCACGCGCAGGTGCGCATCGGCCTGCCCCTGCTTCAGCCGGCCCGTGGACCACGCTTGGTCGAGCAGCGCCTGCGTCCACACCAGCGGCACGCGCACGAGGTCGATGCGGGTGTCGTCCGGCGTGGAGGCCTGACGATGCACTTCGACGCGGGCATCGCCGCGGGCGAGGACGACGTCGGTGAACGCGGTGCCGAGCGCGAGGTCCAGCCGCATCGGCGGCGCGCGCCCGGCGACGACCGTGCCCGCGCAGCGCCAGCCGCCCTCGCCGTCGCGGCGCAGCGGGCACTGCCAAGCCACGTCGCGGAAGGCGTAGCCCAGCGAGGGCGCGGCCAGTGCGCCGACCCGCAAACGGAGCGTGCCGGCGTCGGCCTCGGCGGGCCAGTCGAGGCGGACCTCGACGCGCTCCAGCGTCGCCAGTCCCGTCGCCACGCGTGCGATCCGTGCCGTCGCCGTGCGTGCCTCCGCGCCGTGCGGCCACGCACAGGCGGCCAGCACGAGCGCGAATAGGATGCGTAAGATGCGCGGCGACATGGCCGTCAGCGTATACGACCCGCGATGAATGCATCCGCCGCCCGCCCCGCCCTGCCGCCCCGCGTGCTGCTGCTGGAGGACGACCCGGTGAGCGCGGCGTTCCTGGCCGCGGCCCTCGAAGCCCTGCCCGCGCGGGTCGCGACGGCGGCGACGCTGGCCGAGGCCCGCGTGACGGCCGACGCCTGCGACCTGTGGCTGTTCGACGCCCACCTGCCCGATGGCGACGGCGCGACGCTGCTAGCCGAACTGCGCGCACGCGGCCTGCGCACGCCGGCGCTGGCGCACACCGCCGAAGCGCGCCGCGAACCGCTGGATGCGCTGATCGACGCCGGCTTCCGCGAAGTGCTGCAGAAGCCGCTGACCGTGGCGCAATTACAGGCGGCGGTGCGGCGCGTGCTGGGCGATGCGGCGGACACTGCGTCGGAAGGCAAAACGACGAATGCCGCCCCGCTTCGCTGCGGCAAATCGCCGATCTGGGACGATGCCGCCGCGCTGCGCGCGCTCAACGGCCATCGCGATCACGTCGCCGCGATGCGCGGCCTGTTCCTGCAGGAATTGGCGCAGGTCGCGACGCGCGTCGTCGAGGCCGCGGACAGGCGCGATGCGGACGCACTGCGCGGCGAACTGCATCGCCTCCAGGCGAGCTGCGGCTTCGTCGGTGCGGCACGGCTGGCGGCCGCGGTCGATGCGCTGCGCGACGCGCCGGACGATCCGGCCGCACTCGCGCAGTTCGAAGGCGCTGCTCAGGACACGCTGTCGTCGGATCCGCTGTCTTCGGACCCGGCACTCTCGGTCGGCTGAGCCGGCGACGGCGCGCGCGGCAGCGCGGCGATCAGTTCCCACGATTTCAGGCCGCGCCCGCCGAGGTGGTGCAGCAGCAGCGCACGCATCGCGCGACGCAGGCCGGGCATGTCCTCGGCACAGGGCTCGCGGTCGACGGCGAGGTCCAGCAGCGCGCGGCCGGTCGCGGTCTGGCGGCGATCGATATCGCCGAGCAGGCGGCGCGGCCCGTGTTCGGCATCGAGCACGTAGCGCGCGGCCGGATCGATGTCGCGGCCGTCGCCATCGGTGTCCCAGGCGAAGCCCACGCCCAGCGCTTCGATCAGGTCGCGCTCGAACCGGCGCAGCGTCCACGCCAGCGGCAGGTCGACCAGCGCCAACCGCGCACGGGTCTCGCCGTAGATCGCGTACAGCACGCCGACGCCGTCATGCCGCGGCGCGAGTCGCAGCATCAGTTCGTTGAGATAGAAGCCGGCGAGCATCGCCTCGCCGAGCAGCCGCGGCGCCTCGTCGATGGCTTCGGCGCCCTGCAACTGCGCGAGTTCGCCGCGCTGCACGCCGTCGAAGCGGATGTGCTGCAGCGGCTGCAGGGCCGCGCGCAGCAGGTGTTTCTTCGGCCCCTGCACGCCGCGCGCCACCAGTCCGATGCGTCCATGCTCGCGACTCAGCACTTCGACCAGCAGGCTGGTCTCGCGCCAGGCGCGGGCGTGGAGGACGAAGGCGGGTTCGGCGGTGTAGCGCATCAAACCCTCAACGCAACCGAATTATTGAATCAGGCTTTCGAGAGCGCTTCAATTTCGATCCTTACCGCTGACACAAAGTCCTTTCTGATCTGAGGAAAACTTGTATTTTCAATTTTGTTCTGAGCGTGAGCACAGACAATATGATCACAAATTTTCCTCGCAGCACTAACCACAGGATCAGTCGCGATCAATTCAATTCTAGCCAGCTCGTTATATATAATGTCAATTTTCTCTACATCACTAATTTTATTATCGATTGCAACAACAGCGAATTTTGTGCTAGAGCACAAGAAGTCAGAATAAAGCCTCTGACGCTCAGCAATTGTCTGCCTCAAGATTTCGAGACGCCACTCTCTTCGCTTAGCTTGAATTGTCGCATAGTAATTTACCCCTCCACCCAAAAGCACACCAACTATCCCGCTCGAAAAAACCAAAAAGCTGGATTCCATATCATGCCTTTCTGTATTGAGGTCAATTATTCTTCGATAAGAAAGAAATGAAATCGAAGAAAACTAGTCCGAATACCCGAACGCCTTCAGCGCGGCTTCGTCGTCGGACCAGCCGTCGCGGACGCGGACCCAGGTTTCGAGGAAGACCTTCACGCCGAACATGCGCTCCATCTGCAGCCGCGACTGGGTGCCGATCTCGCGCAGGCGGGCGCCGCCCTTGCCGATGACGATCGCCTTCTGGCCGTCGCGTTCGACCCAGATCACCGCGCCGACGTTGAAGATCGGCTGCGGCGGCGCGCCCTTGCGCTTCTGCAGTTCCTCCTCGAAGCGCTCGATCTCGACCGTGGTCGCGTACGGCAGTTCGGCGCCGAGCTGGCGCATCAGCTGTTCGCGCACCAGTTCGCCGGCGAGGAAGCGCTGGCTGCGGTCGGTGATCTCGTCCTCGGCGTACAGCGCGGGCTGTTCCGGCAGCAGCGGCAGCACCGCCTTGAGCAGCGACGGCAGGCCGCGGCGCTTGAGCGCCGACAGCGGCACGATCGCGGCGAAATCGCGGCCTTCGCTGGCGTCCTTGAGGAACGGCAGCAGCGCGCTCTTGTCGGGATAGCGGTCGACCTGGTTGACCACCAGCACGGTCGGGATGCCGGCGCCCTTCAGTGCGTCGTGGGCCAGGGTGTCCTCCTCGGTCCACTGCCCGGCGCGGACCACCAGCAGCGCCGCGTCCACGCCTTCCAGCGCGCCGCGGGCGGCGCGGTTCATCATCCGGTGCATGGCCGAGGCCGTGGCCTTGCCCTTGTCGGCATGGATGCCGGGGGTGTCGACCAGCACCAGCTGGCCCTCGGGGAAGGTCGCGATGCCCAGCATGCGGTGCCGGGTGGTCTGCGGCCGCGGCGAGACGATGCTGACCTTGGTCCCGACCAGGGCGTTGATGAGGGTCGACTTGCCGACGTTGGGTCGGCCCAGCACGGCGACGTGGCCGGCGCGGAAAGGGGATTCGCTCATCCGGGCATTGTAAGCCCGGGCGGTCGCCGCCGCGGGGGCGGCGACCGGGACGGCCGGCCTCAGGTGCCCGAGGTCGCCGCGGGCTTGAAGCGCGAGCTGTTCTCGACCAGGACGTAGCTGCAGGTGCCGTCGGTGTTCCACTGGAAGTAGACGTACGACTCCGGCGTGAGACTGCGGATCACGTCGAGCAGCGCCGCGTTGGTGGTGGTGCAGGTGCGGCTGGTGCCGGCGGCGTTGGTCGCCGCGCACGAACCGCTCGACGCGTTGTGGTAGCAGCCGATCCACTGCTGGGTGTCGGCGGTGGCGCGGGCATCCGCGAACGCGCCGTAGGCGATGCGCGAGGCATCGTTGATGGTGACGGTGTACGGGCCGACGCGGGCGCCGGCGAAGGCCGGACCGATGGCAAACAGTGCGAGCGCGAGGCCGGCGACGATCTTTCCATGACGCTTCATGCGATATCTCCAATGAGGGATGGTGGTTCGGTCCGGCGCGGAACGCGTGGCTCAGAACCGCAGCCGGATCCGGTCCTCGTTGACCGCGCGCGCGAACGCGGCGGACAGAGCGAGCTGTTGGTCCGCAGGCAGCGCACCGATCGTCATCTGGAAGCGGGCCACGTCCTCGTGACCGAGCACGCGCCCCGGGATCAGCGTCGACAGCCGGCGATCGGCGTCGGCGAAGCCTGCGGGATCGGGCGCGTCGGCATGCGCCGGCGCTGGCGTCGCGACAGGCGTGCCGCCCGGGCCTTCGAGCGCGGCGAGACGGGCATCGATCGTGGTCAGACGATCGAGCACGGCCTGCAGCGCCGGATCGGAAACGACGTCGGACGAAACGGCCGCCTCGGCGTTCTCCGCGCGGGCGCCGACCTCGCCGCGCACGGTGGCGTCCGCCTGCGCGACGGGACGGTGCAGGAGCATGGCGCCCTCGACGAGGACGAGCAAACCCAGCACGACGATCGCGATCGTCGAGGCACGTGACATGGCGGATGTCCCTTGGAAATGACGATGCGCCTTCCGCGCTGCGGACGGCATCGGATGACACGGGATTCCCCGCGGCGACCGGTCAATGCCGATCGCGGCGCCCGGTCCTCAGGCGTCGAGGGCGGCCAGCACGGCCTCGGCCGCGGCCTGCTCGGCGGCCCGTCGCGAGGCGCCTTCGCCCTCGCGGCGCAGCGGCGGTTCGGCGAGCGCGCACTCGGCACGGAAGGTCTTGGCGTGTTCCTCGCCGCTCTCGGACAGCAGCGCGTAGGCCGGTAGCGGTCGCTGCCGTCCCTGCAGCCATTCCTGCAGGCGGGTCTTCGCATCCTTGCCAAGCCTGTGCGGCGGCGGCAGGGTCTCGATGGCCTCGGCGAACCACGGCAGCACCACCGCGCGGCAGACGTCGAAGCCGGCGTCGAGGTAGATCGCGCCGACCACCGCTTCCAGCGCGTCGGCGAGGATCGAATCGCGACGATGGCCGCCGGACTTCATCTCGCCGGGGCCCAGCAGCAACCGCGGCCCGAGTTCCAGCCGGCGCGCGAGTGCGGCGAGCGCGGATTCGCGCACCAGTTCGGCGCGGGCGCGGGTGAGTTCGCCTTCGGCCGCCTTCGGCCAGCGTGCGCACAGGGCGTCGGCGACGATCGCGCCGACCAGCGCGTCCCCCAGGAATTCCAGCCGCTCGTTGTGGACGGCGGCGGCGCTGCGGTGGGTCAGCGCGCGCTGCAGCAGGCCGCCGTCGCGGAAGACGTGTCCTCCGCAGGAGACGGCGGCGTTCACTGCAACACCGGCATCAATTCGCCGGCTTGCCGCCGAAGGTCGCCTCGGCGCTGAACTTGCCGACCACGTCGAGGTTGTAGATCAGCGGCTTGCGGACCTCGTAGTCCACCTTCATCACCTGGGCGCCGCTGCGGTTCTCGAAGTGCACGTTCTGCGGCTTCACGTTCTCCGAGTAGCTGATGTACAGCCGCTTGAAGAACTTGTCCTTGATCTGTTCGGGCGACTGCACGGCGGTCTCCGGGTCCGCGGACAGCCCGTTCAGGGCGGTCTTGACCGCGAAGAATTCCTGGTACATCGGGAACAGCTTCATGAGGATGAAGAGGAAGAAACCCACCACCGACATCACGACGATGAAGCTGGTGAAGGTCATGCCGCTCTGCTTGCGTCGCATATCCGTATCCCCTCTGGAAATCGGCGTATTGAAGAAATCCGGGTGTTGCCCGGCGACGGTGCCTGCGTGCCGGCGTCAGGGAATGCCGTTGCCGATGCGCGAGGCGTCGAAACCGTCGGAACAGAACCAGCCGCTGCAGTTCAGCCACACCAGGAAGGCCTTGCCCCGCAGCCGGTCTTCCGACAGGAATCCCCAGAATCTACCATCATCGCTGCGGTCGCGGTTGTCGCCCATCACGAGGTAATGCCCCGCCGGCACCACCCAGGTGCCCTCGCCGCGCGGGTCGGCGAACTGGTCCGGCAGCTCCAGCACCTGGTGCTGGTGGCCCGGGAATTTCTCGGTCAACTTGGCCGCGCCGTTCATCTCGGCGTTCCGGCCGGTGCCGGTGAACTCGCCGTCCAGCGTGTAGTCCAGCACCTTGCCGTTGACGGTCAGCGTGTGGCCGGCGTACTCGATGGTGTCGCCCGGCAGGCCGATGACGCGCTTGATGTAGTCCTGCCCGGTGTTCGGATCGTCCGGACCCTTGCCCGGGTAGCGGAACACCACCACGTCGCCGCGCTGCGGCTCGCCCATCTGCACGATCTTGGTGTTGGTCACCGGCAGGCGCAGGCCGTAGGCGAACTTGTTGACCAGGATGAAGTCGCCGATCAGCAGCGTCGGCATCATCGAACTGGACGGGATGCGGAACGGCTCGGCCACGAAGCTGCGCAGGCCCAGCACCAGCGCCAACACCGGGAAGAAGGCGCGGGCGTAGTCGACGATCACCGGCTCCTCCGCGCTGTCGAGCAGGTTGTCGGCGCGGGCGCGGCGCTTGGACAGGACGAGCTTGTCCAGCAGCCAGATCACGCCGGTCAGCAGCGTGAGCGCGACGAGCAGGATTTCGAACCAGACCATGGAAGTTCCTTCGGAACGGGGATCACGAACGGGATCGCGAAAGGCATCGCGACCGGGATGGGAAACGGGACCGGGCACCGGCGACGGACCGCGGCCCGCCGTCGATTCTCGTGGCCCGGACTATTTGTTGTCCACCTGCAGCACGGCGAGGAAGGCTTCCTGCGGGATCTCCACCCGCCCGACCTGCTTCATCCGCTTCTTGCCTTCCTTCTGCTTCTCCAGCAGCTTGCGCTTGCGGCTGACGTCGCCGCCGTAGCACTTCGCCAGCACATTCTTGCGCAGCGCCTTGACCGTGCTGCGGGAGATGATCTGCGAGCCGACCGCGGCCTGGATGGCCACGTCGAACATCTGCCGGGGGATCAGGTCCTTCATCTTCTCGCACAGCTCGCGGCCGCGGCGGTCGGCGTGGCTGCGGTGGACGATGATCGACAGCGCGTCGACGCGGTCGCCGTTGATCAGCGTGTCCACGCGCACGAACGGGCCGGCGTCGAAGCGCAGGAAGTGGTAGTCCAGCGAGGCGTAGCCGCGCGACACCGACTTGAGCTTGTCGAAGAAGTCCAGCACCACCTCGGCCATCGGCAGCTCGTAGCTGATCTGCACCTGGCTGGCCATGTAGGTGATGCCGATCTGCACGCCGCGCTTCTCTTCGCACAGCTTGATGATGTTGCCGATGTAGTCGGCCGGCGTGAGGATGTTCGCGCGGATGATCGGCTCGCGGACCTCCTCGATGTGGTTCACCGGCGGCAGCTTGGCCGGGTTGTCCAGCGGCATCACGCTGCCGTCGGTCTTCAGCACTTCGTAGACGACCGTCGGCGCGGTGGTGATGAGGTCGAGGTTGTACTCGCGCTCCAGGCGCTCCTGCACGATCTCCATGTGCAGCATGCCGAGGAAGCCGCAGCGGAAGCCGAAGCCCATCGCCTCGGAGCTTTCCGGCTCGAAACGCAGCGCGGCGTCGTTGAGCTTGAGCTTCTCCAGCGCCTCGCGCAGGTCCGGGTAGTCCTCGGCGTCCACCGGGAACAGGCCGGCGAACACGCGCGGCTGCATTTCCTGGAAGCCGGGCAGCGGCTCCGCCGCCGGATGCTGCGCACTGGTCAGAGTGTCGCCGACCGGCGCGCCGTGGACGTCCTTGATGCTCGCGGTGACCCAGCCCACCTCGCCGGCGCCGAGCTTCGGCAGCGCCTTGCGCTTGGGCGTGAACACGCCGACGTTCTCGACCTGGTGCGAGCGGCCGGTCGACATCACCAGCAGCTTGTCGCCGGGCTTGATCTCGCCCTGCATCACGCGCACCAGCGAGACCACGCCGAGGTAGTTGTCGAACCACGAATCGATGATCAGCGCCTGCAGCCGGTCGGTGTCGCGCGGCTTCGGCGGCGGGATGCGATGCACGATCGCCTCCAGCACGTCGCCGACGTTCAGGCCGGTCTTCGCACTGATCGCGACAGCGTCGGTGGCGTCGATGCCGATGACGGCCTCGATCTCGGCCTTGGCGCGCTCGATGTCGGCGGTCGGCAGGTCGATCTTGTTGAGGATCGGCACCACTTCCAGGCCCTGCTCCACCGCGGTGTAGCAGTTGGCGACCGACTGCGCCTCGACGCCCTGCGCGGCGTCGACCACCAGCAGCGCGCCCTCGCAGGCGGCCAGCGAGCGGCTGACTTCGTAGCTGAAGTCGACGTGGCCGGGGGTGTCGATGAAGTTCAGCTGGTAGATCTGGCCGTCCTTCGCCTTGTACGGCAGCGACACGGACTGGGCCTTGATGGTGATGCCGCGCTCGCGCTCGATCGGATTCGAGTCGAGCACCTGCGCCTCCATCTCGCGCGCCTCCAGCCCGCCGCACAGCTGGATGATGCGGTCGGCCAGGGTCGACTTGCCGTGGTCGACGTGGGCGATGATCGAGAAGTTGCGGATGTTCCGCATGGGGTCGGACATGGGGGCGTGGGCCGGCCGTCGTGGCCGCTCGGGTCAAACGTTGGATTATCGCACAGGGCGTGTCCGGCCCGGCGCCCGGCCGGACACGCCGACGGCGGCCCGGAGGCCGCCGTCGGCGGGGAAGCACGCCCGGAATGGCGCTGGGCGGGGCCGATCAGCCCCGCTTGTCGGGGGTGATCGGCACGAACTGGGTGGCGCCGCCGCGGCGGACCAGCAGCATCACCGTGTCGGCGTCGTCGACCCGGGCCAGCTCGCGGTCCAGCGCCGAGGCGCTGCCCACCGGCGTGGTGCCGACGCGCAGGACGATGTCGCCCGGGCGCAGGCCGGCGCTGCGCGCGGCCTTGCCCTCGATCCGGGCGATGGCCACGCCCTCGCCGGCGCGCAGGCCCAGGTCGCGGCGCTCGTCGCCGCCCAGGTCCTGGCCGATCAGGCCAAGCGCGTTACCCTTGCCGGTGGCGGCCGCGGGCTTGGGCTCGGGGCGCTCCGGGCCGCCCGCGACACGATCCTCGTCGAGCTTCGTCAGGGTGACGCTGCGCTCGATCGTCTTGCCGTCGCGGATGATCGACAGCTTCGCGGTCGAGCCCGGCGCCATCCCGCCGATCACCGGCGGCAGGTCGCTGGAATCCTCGATCGCCACGCCGTCGACCGAACGGATCACGTCGCCTGGCTGCAGCCCGGCCTTGTCCGCCGGACCACCGGGGCGCACGTCGTTGACCAGCGCGCCGCGGGTGTCGGGCAGGCGGAAGCCCTTGGCGGCGTCGGCGTTGATCGCGCCGACCACCACGCCGATCTGGCCGCGGCTGACCTTGCCGCTAGTGCGCAGCTGCTGGGCCACGTTCATCGCCACGTCCATCGGGATGGCGAAGCTCACGCCCATGTAACCGCCGGAATTGCTGAAGATCTGTGAGTTGATGCCGACGACTTCACCGCGGGTGTTGAGCAGCGGGCCGCCGGAGTTGCCGCGGTTGATCGCGACGTCGGTCTGGATGAAGGGCACGTAGCGCTGTTCGGCGTTGGCGGCGCGACCGACCGCGCTGACGATGCCGGCGGTGACCGAGTGATCGAGGCCGAACGGCGAACCGATCGCCACCACCCACTGGCCCGGCTTGAGCGCCTTGGAATCGCCGCCGCGCAGGTACGGCAGGCCGCTGGCCGGGATCTTCAGCACCGCGACGTCGGACTGCGGGTCGCTGCCGACGACCTTCGCCTGGAATTCGCGACGATCGGACAGCTTCACCTTCACGTCGGTGGCGCCGTCGACCACGTGGTGGTTGGTCAGCAGGTAGCCGTCCTCGGAGATCAGGAAGCCGGTGCCGATCGACACGCTCTTGGGGCCCTCGGGGCCGCCGTCCTCGTCGTCGTCCTGCCCCTGCGGGCCGCCCGGACCACCCGGCATCGGCATGCCCGGGCCGAAGAAGCGGCGGAAGAACTCCGGCATGTCGTCCTGGTTCGGCATGCCCGCGACCGCATGGCCGCCGCCGGACCCGGTGGCCTCGATGTTCACCACTGCCGGGCCGACGCGGTCGACCAGTTGGGTGAAGTCGGGCAGGCCGGTGACGAGCGGCGCGGCCGGCGCGTTGATGGCTTCGGCGGCGGTGGCGGCGACCGTCGCCGCCGGCTGGCGGGCGACGGTCGGCAGCACGGTGGTGGCCGCAGCGGTCGCCGCCGCGGTGACGGCGACGAGGGCGAACGTACGGGTACGGGGGTTCATCGGGGAATCGTCCTCGAGGAAGGGGTTGCGGTGGGATCGGAACCTCCCGCGTCGTGCAGGCGCACGGCACAGGAGGAAGATCGATGCGGCGCGTCGCTCAGGGCGCGTCCGTGGCGGCCTGCGCCGGGGCCAGCAACGGCGGATCGACGCGGGCCGGCAGCATCGGCTGCGGCAGGAAGACCGGGTGGCGATCCAGTGCGGCGCCGGCGTAATCGGCATTCAGCGACCCGTTGCCGGAGGCACCGGGGACCAGCGCGCGCGGCCAGGGCTTGATCACGATCGCATTGTCGGTCGCCGGCTTCGCGGCGTCGGCCGAGGCGACCAGGATGCCGCCCTGTCGTTCGACGGCACGGCGGGAGGTCGCGTCGACGGCGCGGTCGGTCGCGAGCATCTGTTCGGCGGCCATCCGGTGCACACGCTGACTGCGCGTCCCGGCGACGGCGGCCACCGTCGCCAGCGATGCCACGCCGGCGGCGGCATCGGGAATGGCGACCGGCGCCGCGGTGTCGGGGTGCGGCAGGGCCACCTGCGCGGGCGGCACCGGCGTCGTGGCACCGCCCGAAGTCGCGGCGACCGGCGGCGGCACGGTGGTGGCCGTCGACGGCGTGGTCGGCATGCGCCCGGCGAGGAAGGCGGCCAGCGCCACCGAAGCGGCCAGCGCGGCCCCGCCGCCCCAGCGCACCAGCGGCAGGCGGCTGAAGGACGTCCGCGAGGCCGCTTCGGCCTGCGCGGCGGACTGCGCGATGTCGTCGGCGATTGCGCGGCCGACGCGCTTCGAGAAATCGGCGGGCAGCGCGCGTGCGCACTCGCCGCGCATCGCATCGCCGTAGTACTGCCAGTGGGCCCAGCTGTCGGCGAGGGCATCGTCGTGCTGCATGCGGCGCAGCAGGAAGCGGGTTTCGTCGGGGGAAAGTTCACCGTCCATCATTGCCGACAGTTGTTCGCGAAGCAGGTCGCGGGCGTCGGAATCGAGGGCGGGCATGGCGTGCGTACCGGTCATGGGTGTCGTCGCGATGAAGGCATGGAGCGTGGAGAGGGAATCGGACCGAGGGCGCCGACCGCGAAGGTCAGCGGGTCGCCCGGGCGCGGGGGTCGACCGCGTCCATCAGCGGCCGCAGTTGCGCATCGATGGCTTCGCGGGCGCGGAAGATCCGCGATCGCACGGTGCCGATCGGACACTGCATCTGCTGCGCGATCTCCTCGTAACTCAGCCCTTCCACCTCGCGCAGGGTGATGGCCGCCCGGAGTTCTTCCGGCAAGGCTTCGACCGCACGCATCACCGTTTGTTCCATCTCTTGTCGCATCAATTCGCGCTCCGGAGTGTCGTTGTCGCGCAGGCGCAGGGCCGACTCGAACTGCTCGGCATCGTCGATGTCGATGTCCTCGCCCGGCGGCCGGCGCTTGTGCGCCACCAGATGGTTCTTCGCGGTGTTCACCGCGATCCGGTGCAGCCAGGTCGAGAACTGGGCGTCGCCGCGGAAATTGCCCAGCGCGCGGTAGGCGCGCAGGAACGTTTCCTGGGCCACGTCCTGGGCCTCGCTCCAGTCGTGGACGTAGCGTCCGATCAGCGCCACCACCCGGTGCTGGTACTTGCGCACCAGCAGGTCGAAGGCCGCGCTGTCGCCGCGCTGTACCCGCCGGACCAGTTCGAGGTCCACGTTTTCGGTCATCGTCTCGGCCACGGGCCGGCTCTCCTGGCAATGGATCGTCCGGCGCGGGGGCCGGTCGTTCCGACAATACATGCGGGAGGAAGTTCCCGGACCCGCCGAAGGTCAGGCCGCCGGCGGCATGCAACACCCGTTCATCTGGGGCGCCGGTGGCGCCGGCACAAGCGGTCGCGGCCCGGATGCGGCAGATTTGACGCGGTCCCGGCCGCCTCGGGATCATAGGCCCCATTCTCCAGCGTATGGATCGACCCATGACCACGCCCCAGCCCGGCCTCGACGGCCTGCGACTCCGCCACTGGAAGACCGACCTGCGCCCGGACGGCGTGCTCGTGCTGTCCTTCGACCGCGAAGGCGAATCGGTGAACAGCTTCGGCCAGGACGTGCTGATCGAACTCGGCACCCTGCTCGAACGCATCGTGCTGGAGCCGCCGAAGGCCATGGTGCTGCGCTCGGCCAAGGCCAAGGGCTTCATCGCCGGCGCCGACATCCGCGAATTCCAGGAGTTCGACCGCAAGGGCACCATCGGCGATTCCATCCGCCGCGGCCAGACGCTGTTCCAGCGCATCGCCGACCTGCCCTTCCCCACCGTCGCCGCGATCCACGGCTTCTGCATGGGCGGCGGCACCGAGATCTCGCTGGCCTGCACCTACCGCGTGGCCTCGACCGACCCGTCCACCCGCATCGGCCTGCCCGAAGTGAAGCTGGGCATCTACCCCGGCTGGGGCGGCAGCGTCCGCCTGCCCCGCCTCGTCGGCGCACCGGCGGCGATGGACATCATGCTGACCGGCCGCACCCTGTCCGCCTCCGCGGCGAAGGCGATGGGGCTGGTCGACCGCGTCGCCGCGCCCGACGCGCTGATCGACACCGCTGCCGCACTCGCGCTGAAGGGCACCGAGCGCCCGTTCAAGCAGCGCTTCCTCGGCTGGATCACCAACACCTGGATCGCCCGCCAGGTGCTGGCGCCGCAGATGGTGAAGCAGGTCGCCCGCAAGGCACGCAAGGAACACTACCCCGCGCCGTTCTCGCTGATCGAAACGTGGCGCCGCAGCAGCGGCAACACGCAGCAGTTGCTCGACGCCGAGCGCAAGTCGGTGGTGAAGCTCGCCGGCACCCCGACCGCGCGCAACCTCACCCGCGTGTTCTTCCTGCAGGAGCGCCTGAAGGGCCTCGGCGGCAAGGATCACGGGATCGCGCACGTGCACGTGGTCGGCGCCGGCGTGATGGGCGGCGACATCGCCGCGTGGGCCGCGTACAAGGGCTTCAACGTCACGTTGCAGGATCGCGAGCAGCGCTTCATCGACACTGCGATGAAGCGTTCGCAGGAACTGTTTGCCAAGCGCGTGAAGGACGAGAGCAAGCGCCCCGAAGTCGCCGCGCGGCTGGTGTCCGACCTCGCCGGCGACGGCGTGGCGAAGGCCGACCTGCTGATCGAGGCGATCATCGAGAAGCCCGAGGCCAAGCGCGATCTCTACACCACCGTCGAGCCGAAGATGAAGGCCGACGCGCTGCTGACCACCAACACCTCGTCGATCCCGCTGACCGAACTGCGCGAACACATCGCGCGCCCGGCGCAGTTCGCCGGCCTGCACTACTTCAACCCGGTCGCGCTGATGCCGCTGGTGGAGATCATCCACCACGACACGATGGCGCCGGAAACCGAGAAGCGCCTCGCCGCGTTCTGCAAGGCCATCGACAAGCTGCCGGTGCCGGTGGCGGGCACGCCGGGCTTCCTCGTCAACCGCTTGCTGTTCCCGTACATGCTGGAAGCCGCGACCGCGTTCGCCGAAGGCATCCCCGGCCCGGTCATCGACAAGGCCGCGGTGAAGTTCGGCATGCCGATGGGCCCGATCGAGCTGATCGACACCGTGGGCCTGGATGTGGCCGCGGGCGTCGGCGCCGAACTCGCGCCGTTCCTCGGCCTGCCGATCCCCGCCGCCCTCGCCTCGCCGCCGGAAGCCGGCAAGCGCGGCAAGAAGGACGGCCAGGGCCTCTACAAGTGGGTCGACGGTCGCGCGCAGAAGCCGGAGATCCCCGGCGACTACAAGGCGCCCGAGGATCTGGAAGACCGCCTGATCCTGCCGTTCCTCAACGAGGCCGTGGCCGCCCTGCACGAAGGCGTGGTCGCCGATGCCGAACTGCTGGACGCCGGCGTGATCTTCGGCACCGGCTTCGCCCCGTTCCGCGGCGGCCCGATCCAGTACATCCGCGACACCGGCACCGAACCGCTGCTGGTCCGGCTCAAGGCCCTGCAGGACAAGCACGGCGACCGCTTCGCCCCGCGCCCGGGC
Organism: Lysobacter sp. DMC97; assembly: GCF_056313745.1. Taxonomy (NCBI): domain Bacteria; kingdom Pseudomonadati; phylum Pseudomonadota; class Gammaproteobacteria; order Lysobacterales; family Lysobacteraceae; genus Lysobacter; species Lysobacter sp. DMC97. The sequence continues at coordinate 752,106 of NZ_JBQUZR010000001.1, forward strand.
TGGGACAATCCCGCACTGCGCAACGGCTGATCTGGTCGAATGCATGTCACCCGAAGAACCCCGCTCCGGCGGGGTTTTTCATGGCCGCTTGCCAAGGGCGGCAAGACCGTATAACGTGCGTTATAACTACAATCCGTGAGGGTGCCATGAAACTGAAAATCACGACCGTCGGCAATTCGTCCGGCGTCATCCTGCCCAAGGAGCTGCTCGCCCGCCTGCGGCTGGAAAAGGGCGACGAACTGTACGCGCTGGAAACCCCCGGCGGCATCGTCCTGACCACCTACGACCCCGAACTCGCCGCGCAGATGGAAGTGGCCGAGAAGATCATGCGCGAGGATCGCCTCGTGCTGCACAAGCTCGCGCAGTGAGGAGCCCGCCATGATCATCTGGATCACCCAGCGGCTGGCGCTCGCCATCCACGACCGCCAGCTCGCCGAGCACGGCGGCGGCAGCGGCGTACGCGACCAGAGCCTGCTCGACTCCGCCCTCGCCCGGCCGCAGCAGTTGTTTTCCTACGGCGACCCGCCGCCGGACATCGCGGCGCTGGCCGCGAGCCTCGCCTTCGGGCTGGCCCGCAACCATCCGTTCGTCGACGGCAACAAGCGCACCGCGCACGTCTGCTACCGCGTCTTCCTCGCCCTCAACGACGCCGAACTGGTCGCCACCGACGAAGACAAGTACATCGCGATGCTGCGCCTCGCCGAAGGCAGCCTCACCGAAGCCGAATTCGCCGACTGGCTGCGCCCCCGCCTCGTCCTCTCCACCGCCGACAGCGTCAACGAACCCGCAGCCGCCTACCGCTGACCCCGCTTCCATGTAGGAGCGCCGGGAGGCGCGACAAAGCCGCGGCCAGCGCATCCTGTGGGAGCGACGGCAGTCGCGACAAACCACCGCAGTCCCCTCCGCGACCTACTTCCTCACCATCCCCAACACCTCGGACGCCGGCACCGTGATCCGTGCCAGATGCGCATCCTCGATCCCGCCCGGCGGTGCGAGGTAATACTGCGACCCGATCCGCGTCAGGACCTCGACATCGTCGAGCACGCCCATCTCCACACCCTCGCGATGATCCGGCGCACACACCCGCTCCGGCCACCCCGCATGCACGATGTCGCACCCGCGCGTCGTCAGCACCAGATCGACGTGGCGCATCATCCCGAGACCGAGCGTGTTGGCGGTGGCGTCGACGAGCAGGAATGGCAGGCCGGAATACAGCATCACGACGCCCACCAACACGAAACGAAGCGTCGTGACCTTGCGCTTCGGCGCGCGCATCGACAGATACCAGCCCCAATGCGCGAGCGGCGTCATGATCGGCACGCTCACCACCGACATCCAGAACCATGCACCACCACCGTGGAACCCGTCCACTTTCCCGAACAGGAAGAGCAGGAACGGCCACGCACCGAGATAGAGCACAAACAAGAGCAACCACTGCAACACGGGCTGGCGCCATGCCAACAGGCGACGCCGTCCCCAACCGTTGTCGACCGCGACGAAGGATGCCAAGAGGAATCCGGACGAAAGCGCGAACAACAGAACATAGGCATGCGTCGTCCACCCCAGCTTCCACTCGACGCTTGCCAGCACCAGTCCGACATAGATCGCCAAAGCAGCGAGCGCCGCCGTCAGGAACGACGGCAAAGACCCGGATTGCAACGACCAACCGCGCTGACGACGATGCGCCACGGACAACGACTCCAGCGATGACACCGACACCGGGGACCGCAACGATTTGCGGCTGGCCATCGTCTCGCCCGTCGACCACTGCCGCTTCCTCGGCGGCGGCAGGAACACCGATCCGTTCACCCACGTCGCGATCATCAACACCGGCAGCAGCATCAATCCGGAAAACGCGATGACGCCTGCCACGAAGAACAACACGAACGCCCCCAGCACCGCCCCCAGGTCCGCGAAGGACAGCGACGGCAGGAACCCGATCCGCCAGAAGTGAGTGAGCAGCAGCAAGCCGCCGGCGCCCGGCACAAACCACTGCCAGTTGCCCGCGACCCACGTCAGCGTCGATCGCAGCGGTGACGCCAGGGCGCCCTCGCCTGCCGCACCGGCTGCGGCCACGACTGCCACATCCCCTGATTCCCGATCACGACCTTCCGACATCCCACGCCTCCCTGTCATCCATCAACACACCTGACGCAACACCCCGCCTCGCGCCCATTGTGGGAACGGCGTGAGCCGCGACACCCGCGACCTTTCCTGTGGGAGCGACGGGAGTCGCGACTTCCGTGAAAAAAGCCGCCCCCTCTCTCATCGGCGTTTTCACCGGCACCTTCACCGGCGTTTTCACCAGCGTTTCCAGCCGGCAGCCCATATGGTCGCCAACGCTATCTCCTCGAAACCGCCCACCCTGACGACCAGGCTTCTGCCTGCTGCAGCACGGTCTGCACAGCCGAATCCTGGAGGTCCGGCGGATAGCCGTACTTCCTGAGAATGCGCTTGACCAGCACCCGCATGCGGGCACGTGCCGATTCGCGGTGCGCCCAGTCCACGGAAACGTTTTCGCGCAGGCTCACCAAAAGCTCGTGCGCGATCAGTCGCAGGTTCTCATCCCCCATGACTTCGACCGCACTGTTGTTCTCTGCCAGCGCGTCATAGAAAGCGACTTCCTCTTCGGACAGGCCGGACTCTCCTCCGCGCTCGCGAGCAGAACGAATTTCCTTGGCCAACTGAATCAGTTCCTGCAGAACCTCGACTGTCGTGATGGCGTTCGCGTGGTAACGCGCCACGGCATCTTCCAGACGCGCCGAGAAGGTCCTAGTCTGAACCACATTGGCCTTGCCGCGTGAGCGAATGCCATCGTTGATGAGCTTTCGCAAGGCTTCCAGCGCAAGGTTCTTCTTCTCCATCTGCTGGACTTCGGCAAGGAATTCGTCCGAAAGGATGGAGATATCCGGACTTCTGATGCCCGCCGCGGCAAGAATGTCCACGATCTCGGTCGAGACCACCGCACGGCTGACGATCTGCTGGATCGCAAGTTCACGCTCCTGCTTGGTGACGCCCGACCCTGTTCCACTCTTGACCAGCGCGGCGCGGATCGCCTGGAAGAAGCCGACGTCCTCGCGAATCGCGCGAGCCTCGTCGGATGCGGATGCCAGTGCGAATGCCTTGGACAGGGCCAGTACGGCGTCCTGGTACCGACGATGCGCGTTCTTCTTGCCCTCCTTGGTCGTCTCTTTCGCCGCCCACTGCTGCTGCAGGTCGAGAATCCATTCGATGGCGCCCGCCATCATCGCGAGACGCTCCTGCGGCGTGCCGCCCATTGCCGAGGCATAGTCGAAGCCGTGGTACATGTCGCGGACGACCTCGTACTTCTCCATCAACAGCGCGATCGCCAGTCCTTCGTCGACCCCGGTGTTTTCCCGATCGTCCTTCGAGTACTGCTGCAGCGCAGACTTCAAATTCTGCGCGATACCGATGTAATCCACGATCAAACCCGCCGGCTTGTCGCGGAACACGCGGTTCACGCGCGCGATGGCCTGCATCAGCCCGTGCCCCTGCATCGGCTTGTCCACGTACATCGTGTGCATGCACGGCGCATCGAAGCCCGTGAGCCACATGTCCCGAACGATCACCAGCTTGAGCGGGTCTTCGGGGTCGCGGGCACGCTTGGCGAGCAGGTCCCGCCTCGCCTTCGCCTTGTTGCCGATGTGCTGCTGCCACGCCTGCGGGTCGCTCGCCGCGCCGGTCATGACGATCTTCACCACGCCCGCATTGTCGTCCGTGCTGTGCCAATCCGGGCGCAGCTTGATGATCTCTTCGTAGAGCCTGACGCAGATGCGTCGGCTCATGCAGACCACCATGGCCTTGCCGTCGAGCGCGACAACGCGGTCCTCGAAATGAGCCACGATGTCCTTGGCGACCAGCGCAAGACGCCTATCGCTGCCGACGAGCGCCTCGACCGTCGACCACCGCTTCTTGAAGCGCTCCTGCTCGGCCTCGGGTTCCTCTTCGGTCAGCGCATCGACCTCGGCATCAATCTTCGGCTTCTCGTCCTCGTCCAATTCGATGCGCGCCAACCGCGATTCGTAGTAGATCGGCACGGTCGCGCCGTCCTCGACCGCCCGACTGATGTCGTAGACATCGATGTAGCGGCCGAAGATCGCCGGGGTGTTGACGTCTTCCGCCTCGATCGGCGTGCCGGTGAAGCCGATGAAGGAGGCATTCGGCAGGGCATCGCGCATGTATTTGGCGAAGCCATAGGAAATTCCGCCGGTCTTCGCATCGACCTTCGCCTTGAAACCGTACTGACTGCGGTGCGCCTCATCGGCGATGACCACCACATTGCGCCGCGTGGTCAGCGGCTCGGCGATGCCCTTGTCGGAGGTGGCGCCGAATTTCTGCAGCGTGGTGAAGATCACGCCACCGGAGGCCCGGTTCAGCAGCTTCTGCAGGTCTTCGCGGCTCTCGGCCTGCACCGGCGTCTGCCGGACCAGATCGCGGCACATCGAGAAGGTCGAGAAAAGCTGGTCGTCAAGGTCGTTGCGGTCGGTCAACACCACCAGCGTCGGGTTGGCCATGGCCGGATGCTTGACCAGTTGGCCTGCATAGAACGCCATCAGCAGACTCTTGCCCGATCCCTGGGTGTGCCAGATCACGCCCGCACGCTTGTCGCCCTGCTTTTGATCGGCCACGGAGGGCAGCCCGTAGCCGGCAGGGTCTTCAGCGACACGGTGGTCCGCCGCCGCACGCACGGTCGAGACGACGGCGCGCTGTACTGCGTGAAACTGGTGATAACCCGCGATGAGCTTGACCAGACCGCTCCCGGTGTCGCCGAACACGGTGAAATCGCGCAGCAACAGCAACAGGCGCGATGGCTCGAACACGCCTTCGACCAGGGTCGCCAATTCCGGGGCGCCCTTGGGCGCAATCTCAGCGCCGTCGGTCGTGCGCCAGGGCATGAAACGCTCCACGTCGGCCGAGAGCGAACCGACGCGGGCCGCGATCCCGTCGGACGTGACCAGCAGCGTATTGGTGTTGAACAACAGCGGGATCTGCTGCTTGTACGTCTGCAACTGATTGAACGCACCCAGCAGATGCGCCCCCGCGCTGCCCGGCGCCTTCAACTCGATCACCGCCAACGGCAGGCCGTTCACGAACAACACCACGTCGGGTCGCCGGTTGTTCTCGCCATGGATCACCACGAACTGGCTTGCCGCCAGCCAGTCGTTCCGCTCCGGATGCTCGAAGTCGATCAGCGCGACCTTGCCCGCCGTCAACGTGCCGTCGTCGGCGTAGTACTCGACGTCCACGCCTTCGGTGAGCAGTCGGTGGATACGACGGTTCTCTTCCAGCAGCGAGGGCAGTTCGGACTGCAGCACTCTCCGCGCAGCGTCCTGCCGCGCCTCCAATGGCACCCCGGGATTCAATCGCGCGACGGCAGCTTCGAACCGCCTGCGGAGCACAACCTCGTCATGGCTGTCCCGTTCCGGCCGGCGTCCATCCGGACCGATGTCGTCTTCGCGTTCGATGCGATACCCCAACGGACGCAGCTGATCGAGCAACGCTTCTTCGACTTCGGCTTCCGACAGAAACGCCATCACGCCCTCCCTTGCTCACCCTTGGCACACGCCGGATTCTCGAGGTCCATGGCCCATTGCATCGGATTGTTCTCGATGTATTCGCGAATCCGGCACAGCGCACCGTCATCCCGAATGATGTGCTCGTAATAGTTCCGTTGCCACAACCGACCATCGAATCCCGGCCAGCCGTACTGTTTGACGCCGTCAATGTAGCGCCTGGTCGTCAGGGATTTCAGCCGCTGCACGGCCACCGGCAGCGACAACCCCGCCCCCGCAGGGACAGCCTCCCGTGTCTGCCCCACTCCAGACGCCCCCATTCCATCCGCATCACCTACCCCCGTAGGGGCAGACCCCCGTGTCTGCCCCGCCCCCGACAGATGCGCGCCATCCGCATGGGCACCGGGAACATCGGGGCGGCCACGGGGGGCCGCCCCTACAGGGTCGATGACGACGATGCCGTGCAGGTGGTTGGGCATGACCACGCAGGCATCGATGCCGATGCCCGCGTAATGCAGGGGCAATGCGTCCCATGCCTGTTGCACCATGCGGCCTGCATCATTCAACCGCATCCCCCCATCGACGATGTCGCCGAACAGGCAGGCACGGGATTGGGTGCAGATCGTCACGAAATACGCACCGTTCCGCGCGTAGTCGTAGCCCCGCAAGCGGATGCTGCGCCGATGACGGATGTCGGCGCGATCGATCACGCCGCCACACCGACGATGCGTTCGGCGTCCGGGACGCGCAATTCACCGGAGATCAGTTTGGGGAGGAGGGTGTCGCGGAGTTGGATGAGGGAGGTAGACTGCTGCTTGCCCGCGACTATTTTGTTGAAAAGCGGCTGACAAAGCCCTTCAAATTCCCGCGCTATAGAGTCTTCTGGCACACGAATCCTAAAATCATCAATATCGCTTTTTCCAAGATGTATAACCGTAGTTGCAACTTCCGTTGCTTCAACGCGAGCAAGATGTGGCTCGATCGCGTTACGCACAAAAACGGCGCAATGCGGCGACTTTGAATGAAACGCGCAAATTCGCTGATTCATCCAAGATGGCGCCCCACCCCATATATATGATCGAAACTCTCCATCCATACCGACGATAACGTCCCCAGGCTGAATCAAGTAGCCCTTTGGATGGACTTCCTGCGTCCATACACCAGGACGCTCGCCGCGCAGGTCGCGAATTCTCACCAATGGCAGACCATCCCCGCTTGAATTGAATTTCGACGACGCGAATGGCGCGCCATAGCGAACATCTGCAATATCGCAAACACCACCCACTCGCCATCCTTCTGGAATACCACCCAACTCCGATCCGACAAGCCGATCCGGAAAGAAATCGTAAAGATGCGCAGGCAAACCTGGCAACGACTGACCGCGCTGCCAGCGACTTTCGATCTTGGCACGCACCGGCTCGAAGTCCACGAACCACGCCTTGAACATGGCCCGGGCCATGGCTTCGAGCGTTTCGTTCTGCTTTCGGTTGAGTTCAATTTTGTCTTCAAGGGTTTCGAGTATGTCGGCGATGGAGCGCTGCTCTTCAATCGGCGGCTCCAAGAAAGGGCAGGCACCCAGAATTGAGGTGTTCAGATTTGGCATTGTCGCGCCATGAGCATGGCGGACAATCCATTCTCGTACGTTCGGATGGCCAAGGTAGTAGGACACAAACCGAGGATCAGCCCCCTTTGCGCCAAGGCGAACACGAAGGCAACCCGTTCCGCATAGCCAGCCGTCCTGATGAGAACGCACCAAGGCTCGACGTTCGACATCACCTCGCCGGCTATAGACAATATCTCCGGCACGGACAAGGTAGCGGCTCAAACGCTGCGCATCCTGCTGCGTAATACGAGCGACTCCCTCCTCGTGAAGTCGATTGTCTCCAATGTTCTGCGGCATGATCGATGGTATGCCCACGGGAACATAGTCAGCCGCATGCAACTGACTTCCGAAAGGGCCCGTCTGGATATCTCCGCCACCTTCTGCACACGCAGCACCAAGTGTTTTGCATTTCCAACCTGACGGGATGGAGCCAAACAATTTTTCACCCCGCATACCCCATCCCCCTCAAATTCGCTTCGATCACCGCGTCCAGCCTCACCGCTTCCGCGCGCTGTTTGCGCCACAACGCGGACAGCCGCAGCATCTTGTCTTCGAAAGGTTCGCCGTCGACTTCCTGTTCGGCAGCGCCCACGTAGTGCCCGGGCGTGAGCATGTGGCCGTGTTTGCGGATGTCGTCCAGCGTCGCAGATTTGCAGAACCCGGGAATGTCCCCGTAGGGACGCCCACCCTTGGTCGCCCCGCCACCCGTGGTCGCCCCACCCCCTGCGATCGCCCCGTCGCCGATCGTTCCACCACGGGTCGCGGTCGCCGATACATCGGGGCAGGCACGGGGGCCTGCCCCTACATCATCGGCGTTTGCGCGGGCATCGGCATGGGGGCTGGACGCGGCATCCGGTTGTCCGCGCCAGGCATGGTAGGTGTCGGCGATCCTGCGGATGTCGTCGCCGGTCAGTTCGCGGCGGGTACGGTCGACCAGCACGCCCAGGTTGCGCGCATCAATGAACAGCACTTGCCCGCGGCGGTCGCGCAGGCCGTTGCCGGGATTCTTGTTGCGGGCGAGGAACCACAGGCAGGCCGGGATCTGCGTGGAATAGAACAGTTGCCCGGGCAGCGCCACCATGCAATCCACCACGTCGGCCTCAACCATGGCCTTGCGGATCTCGCCTTCGCCGGACTGGCTGGAACTCATCGAACCGTTGGCCAGCACCACGCCCGCCGTGCCGTTGGGTGCGAGGTGGTGAACGATGTGCTGCAGCCACGCATAGTTGGCATTGCCCGCCGGCGGCACGCCGAACGTCCAGCGCACGTCTTCGCGCAGACGATCGCCACCCCAGTCGGAGATGTTGAAGGGCGGATTGGCGAGGATGTAGTCGGCCTTCATCGGCGCGCCATCGCTTCCGCGCTGCGCAGCGAATTCGTCCTTGTGGAAGCTGCCCTCGTTGTTCCAGAAGATCCTGGAATCGATGCCGCGCACCGCCAGGTTCATCTTGGCCAGCCGCCACGTGGTGTAGTTCGACTCCTGCCCGTAGATCGCGATGTCGCCGACGCGCCCGCCGTGTTCCAGCACGAACTTCTCCGACTGCACGAACATCCCGCCCGATCCGCAGCAGGGGTCGTAGATGCGTCCCGAGTACGGCTCCAGCATTTCGACCAGCACGCGCACCACCGAGCGCGGCGTGTAGAACTCGCCGCCGCGCTTGCCTTCGGCGCCGGCGAACTGGCTGAGGAAGTATTCGTAGACGCGGCCGAGGATGTCCTTCGAACGACTGCCTTCCTCGCCCAGCGCAATGCCGGAGATCAGGTCGATCAGCTCGCCCAGCATCACCTTGTTCAGCGCGGGCCGCGCGTAGTCCTTGGGCAGCACGCCCTTGAGCGATTCGTTGTCCTTCTCGATGGCACGCATGGCGTCATCGATCATGGTGCCGATGCCGGGCTGTTTGGCGTTGGCCTGCAGATGCGACCAGCGAGCCTGCTTCGGCACCCAGAACACGTTGTCGGCCAGGTACTCGTCCTTGTCCTCGGCGGCCTGTGCGTCTTCGGCCAGCAGGGCCGCGTGCCTGGCCTCGAAGGCGTCGGAAATGTATTTCAGGAAGATCAGTCCGAGCGCGACGTGCTTGTAGTCGCTGGGCTCCATGTTGCCGCGCAGCTTGTCGGCGGTCTTGAACAATTCGGACTCGAAACCGAGATCGCCGGTGGCGTTGCCGGCCTTGCCTGCGGCTCTGGCCTTCGCCGTGGCGGCCGGCCGTTCGCGCGCGGGCTTCTGCTCCTCGATCGGCGGTTCGATCAACACGGCGGGTTCCGTCCGCAGGCGTCGTCTGACCGAGCCGCCCCGGCCGCGACCGGTTTGTAGCTTGCCCTCTTCGATCAGTGCATTACGGGCCGCGAAGTAGTCGTCTTCCTTCACCTTCGCGTCGAGCCGTTCGGCGATGCGCTCCTGCAAGCGCTGGTTGCCGACGGCGGTGCCGTCTTTCGGCAGTTCCTTCAGGATCGCCTTGCGGATGTCGGCGATGGTGGCCTTGGCCATGGACGGCTCCCCTTCATTGCGGACAGCGATGTTACCGGAGGCGTTTGTAGATGCGGACGGGCATGCGCCATCGGTTCGGACAGGGCGCACAGCAGATCCTTTCGCACGCTGCGTGGGTGTTCGGGATGAGGGGGTTGTGGGGGCGATGGCTCTTGTGTTGGTCGTTCCTGCATGGGCGGGAAGGCCGCGGCCGCGATCGTCTCGACTCCCGTCGCGCCCACAGGAGAGGTTTGCTTCGGCTTTGGTCGCGCCTCCCGGCGCTCCTACAGGGAGGGCGGCCGCGGCGGTGTCGCGGCTCGTGCCGCTCCCACAGGTTTGGGCGAAGGGGCTTTGCTCCCTCCCCTTCAAGGGGAGGGCCGGGGTGGGGATGGGTTTGCGCATTGACCGGTCGCGGGCGGCGGGACTAGAGTCGCGGCAGGTGCTGAACACACCTTCATTCGCTAGGCGGTACACCGCACCCGACAGGCAGGCGGTTTTTTTGCGCCCGTTGTTTCCGCGCGTTCGCGTGCGGAGGGCGAGCTTCACCTGTGGCCGGGTGTCCGCAGCCATGCAAGACCCGTAAGGGAAAAACTGCGGGCGGGCCTAGCACCGTGTTCAAGCACCCGGCCGCCCCCTCTGAACAGGGGGGCGCATTCGAACACTTCGCTAGGACATCGTCATGACCATCACTTCGCGCTCCACCGGCCGGCCGTCGCGCCGGTCGCCCGTGCCGTCGCCGCAGCACGACACGCGGCAGCTCACCCTCGCCTACTCCAGCTACCAGCACCGCCGCGACGGGTTCTGGACGGGCAGTCGTCGTTTCCCGGTGCTGCGCCTCGGCGGCGTGTGGCTGGAACGGGCGGGATTCGCCCCCGGCCAGCGCGTGCAGGTCCACGTGGACGCCGGCCGGCTGGTGATCGAACCGGCGGGCTGATGCCCCTGCCTGCCCTCCCCTTTGTGGGAGCGGCGGTTTTCAACAGCCGAAGGCTGGTAAAGCCGCGACATGGCTGCGGCAGCCATCCCCTTGTAGGAGCGCCGGGAGGCGCGACCACCGCTGCGGCAGGCCTCACCTGTGGGAGCGACGGGAGTCGCGACGAACGCAGCGGCCGGCCCATCCGGTTCCGACGCCTTACCCCATCCCCACCCAAACCCTCCCCTTGAAGGGGAGGGCTTCAACGCGGGGCTTCGGGGGCCGACGCGGCGGCTGTGGCGCCCGCGAGGGAGGCGCCGACCCGAAAAGGGTCATCGATGGCGAAAAAAGCGGCAGCGATGACGCTCGAAGGGGCAACGTCGACCCGAAAAGGGTCATCGATGGCGAAAAAAAGCGGCATCGATGACGGTGAAAGGGTCGGCGTTGATGCTGGAAGGGTCGGTGTTGCACCAAAAAGGGGCGTGCGTACGGCTTCGAGGGCCGACGTTGCCGCTCCGAGGGGGATGCGTGGCGAAAAAAGCGCCAGAAGTCGAGTCGCGATCGGGGAACGTTGCGCCTTCGAGGAGCATCGATGGTGAAAAAAGCGTCATCGGTGGGGGTTGGAGGGGCAAGGTCGGCGCTTCGAGGGTCGGCGCTGCACCAAATTGGGGCAATGCTGGGGGTTGGAGGGGCAAGGGGTTCGCGAGGAGGGAGGTGTCAGATTTCTTGTGTGACCGGGCGGGGAGGTCTGCCGCTTCGGTCGTCGCGACTTCCGTCGCTCCCACAGGTGAGGCATGCCGGGCTGGCGGTCGCGCCTGCCGGCGCTCCTACAGGGCGGGTGTCGCGGCTTACGCCGCTCCCACAGAAGCGGCGGCGCTGCTTTGCTCCCTCCCCTTCAAGGGGAGGGCCGGGGTGGGGATGGGTTCCAGCGAGCCGCGCAACGAAGGCACAAGGCCGTCATCCTCGCGCATGCGAGGACCCAACGCTTCGGGCGATCAGGCTTGGGTCCTCGCGTGACCCGCCATTCGGCGGTTGAAAACCGCGAGGATGACAGTGGAATTTTGACCCGGTGCGGGTGGCGGAAGGTCTGCCGCTTCGGTTGTCGCGACTTCCGTCGCTCCCACAGGAGACGCCTGCCGGGGCGGTGGTCGCGCTTTCCGGCGCTCCTACAGGGCGGCGGGTGTCGCGGCTCACGCCGCTCCCGCAGTGAGGGGGCTGGTGTGTGATGCATCGATCAAGGCGATCAATGTCGATGGCAGCGGGTGCTGTCAGCCTGTTGGATCGTGCAGGCAGCAGTGCTGGCGCTTTCATGTAACGTGAACTCCGGGTCCAGATGGGCCCGGGGCAGTCTGTCTGACCTGCGTACGGATTTTGTAGCCACTCAGGCGGTGAGTCCTGTGGTGATGGTATCGGGTTCGGACCAGTTCCGGCGCACGCTTGCCGGAGGCTTGTAACCGTGTGCACTGTGCGGCCTGCGCTCGTTGTAGAACTGCCGCCAGCGCTCGATCAGCACCTTGGCCTCGGCCCGGCTGCGGAACCACTCGCGGTTGAGCAACTCGTCACGCAGTTTGCCGTTGAAGCTCTCCACGAAGCCGTTCTGCCACGGACTGCCCGGGGCGATGAAGGCCGGGCCGATCGCGGCATCGCGCAACCAGCGCATGACCTTCGCCGCAGTGAACTCGGCGCCGTTGTCCGAGCGCACGAACGCCGGCTTGCCGTACAGCCGCATCAGCCGCGACAGGGTCAGGACCACATCCTGCGCCCGCAGGCTGGCCCCGACCTCGATGGCCAGACATTCCCGTGTGTACTCGTCGATCACGCACAGCAGCTTCAGGCTGCGTCCGTCCACCATCTGGTCGTGCACGAAGTCGTAGCTCCACACGGCGTTGGGCCGAACCGCACCGGGCAGGCGGATGTCGCTGCCGCTGCGCCGACGCCGCGGGCGCCGGCGCGGGATGTTCAGACCCAGCGAACGCCACAGGCGCCGGACCCGGGCCTCCCCCACGCCAAGCCAGGCCGCCATCCGCCGGTAGCCGAAC